>DASXZH010000098.1:0-126714 GCA_036502005.1 Fimbriimonadaceae bacterium | reverse complement strand
TTGCGCTCTATTGGGTCGGACTTATAATTCGCGCGCCTTGACCGTCCTGGCCTGCTGTTCTGCAACTTATTCTGCGTTATCTTACATTGGTCTGGCAGTAACAGGTCCGATGCGGGTGAACGAAGACCTTGTAAGCGTGCTCGTGCTTATGGCAACCTTCACCTACTTGATTCCTACTTCTCTTAGGTTCGGCGAGAGAGATCCTATTTTGGGAGTTGGATCGGCAGTTTTCTTTGGTCTCGCTTGGCGGGCCGGTTTCCTGATCTTCACTTCTCCTATGGTGGGCATGAAGGAAACCGCGGCGACAACCCTGACATGGACGCTTTACGCGGTCGCCCTCATTTCCGCAGGATTCGTAAAGAAAGCCCAGTTACTGAGATATCTGGCCCTAACGTTATTTGGGGTTACGTTGGGCAAAGTCTTCCTATATGATTTGTCGAACCTGGATGCCGGGATAAGGGTAATGATTTTGATGGGTCTTGGTGTGGCCATGATCGGCGGTGGTTATTGGTATATCCGGTCGAGGAAGCCAGTGTTGCCGGGGTCGGCTTGACCTCGCTTATCACCACCAGAACCAATACCATAAGAAGTCGAGAACCACTCCGAACCAACCGTCAACCTGTCCGGTATCCAGCACACTGTCGTCGTTTCGCATGTCTGGATTTCTGAAAAGAAGGTTTTTGAGAAAGATAAGGAGAAAGAAGCCACCGACCACGCAGAGCAGGATGATGAGCCACGGCTTCATTGAATTGAAAACGGGCCACGGAACTCAAAGGTTGCGCGGTCGAAACGGAGGGTCGATTGTGTACTATAGCCTTGTGTTCTACAGCGTTGTCTTGCTCACGTGCCTCCTGCGTCTGCCACCCTTACCTGCGACGCACAGTCAGGAAGCGCATTTATCGGGCAAGTGGATAGGCTGGTCTGTTGAAAAGGGCCAGAAGCCTACGGAAATGAATAAGCCTTACCTTAACATGTATCTTCAGTTGTGGACGGACGGAAAACTCCATTTTTATATGGAGAACCACATAATGTCGAACACGCTGGTAGACGGAACCGGCACCTACAAGAAGAAGGGCCAAGACTATATGTTTACTGGCACGGCCAAGTTCAAATTCGACGACGGCTACAAGAAGGATTCTAAAACGGGCCCCTTCAATCTTACGATGCACTATCAGAATGGCGTCTTCATTAATGATGAAGGCGGAATGTCCCTTAAGCTCTACAAGGAAGGAGTGCGGCCGGCCACGATCGCCATCAGGCTAAAGCCATCAAACTCCAACGGTCATGCTTTGCTTGAGGCTCTTGAGAGAAGGTACGCAGCTCTTTCGAGCTATTCGGACGATGGACAAATGACTTCGTCTGGGGAAGGGTTCATGGCGAACCGATGCCCGTTCAAAATCCGTTTTGTCCGGCCAGGCAAGCTGTTCGTTCAAGCAGATTACTTTGACAACACTGGAGGACGTTTTGGTGGCAACAAGATTTGGACGTCAGGCAAAGGTGCTTTGGAGATGGAAGACCAGGGAGACGGCTACAGCAATGCGTTTGAAAATCATTCCCTCGGAAATGCACTGTTCACTCCGGTTGAGCCGGGGGAATGCTACACATTCATAGTACAACTTCTAATGCCGGGCGTAAGCGGATCAATCGAAGATCTCTACAAGAGGGCAAACTTCAAGGGGACGGAAGCCATTGCAGGACATGAGTGCGCAGTCCTGGTTCTGACCTCGAAGTCTGATTACACTTTGACCTTATGGATCGATGCAAAAACCGGCTTAGTACGGCAAGCCTTTTCTAATCTGGGACACGAGACGGATAAGCACAACCCGGTCGCGAATCCGACTCTTACAGCAAAAGACCTAAAGCCTTAAATTGAAAAAAGGGCCCGACCTAACGGTCGAGCCCTAATCCTAACTCGTAGCGATTACGCCGGATTCGGCGTAATCGTAAAGCCCTGAGCGGTTAGCTCTTGGCCGATGTGGCGAAGCTTCTTCATCGCGCGGAGTTCAATCTGGCGAACTCGCTCTCGAGTGACGTTCAGCTCAGCGCCGACTTCCTCAAGCGTTCGCGACCGGCCATCATCCAGGCCGAATCGAAGGCGAACTACGTCGCGCTCGCGGCTTGTAAGCCGGCCAAGGATTCCGTCGATCTCTTCACGTCGAATCAGCGTCCAAGTGACGTCGCCCGGGTTCGGCATGTTGGTTGAGTGGATAAAGTCTCCAATGGAGCTGTTATCTTTCTCGCCAACCGGCGTTTCCAGCGAAATCGGCTCAACGGCAACGCGCATCATTTCTCGAACGCGGTCAACCGAAAGACCGACCTCTCGCGAGATCTCCTCTTCCGTCGCTTCGCGCTGAAGCTCTTGCTGCAGTCTCGAAGCCGTTTTAACGACCTTGTTGATCAGTTCCGCTACGTAAACCGGGATTCGAATGGTTCGGCCCTGGTTGATGATCGCACGAGCGATAGCGCGGCGGATCCACCAAGTGGCGTACGTGCTGAAGCGGAAGCCCTTTCTCCAGTCGA
Organism: Fimbriimonadaceae bacterium; assembly: GCA_036502005.1. Lineage (GTDB taxonomy): Bacteria > Armatimonadota > Fimbriimonadia > Fimbriimonadales > Fimbriimonadaceae > DASXZH01. The sequence goes on along the minus strand of DASXZH010000098.1, from coordinate 124,194 downwards.
ACTTCTCAACGGCGCGGATAAGACCGAGGTTGCCTTCCTGAATAAGGTCGGCAAGCGGAATACCGCGTGCGTTGTACTTCTTGGCGATGCTGACCACGAGTCGCAGGTTGGACTCGATGAGGTGCTGCTTTGCAGCGCGCCCATCTCGAATAACCAGCTCAACGTCAAAATCGGTGAAGTTCTTGTATTCGCGATTCAGAAGCTTGAGGGCATCTACCTTCTTGCCGCTCTCGACAAGATCCTTGGCCTGAACTCTCTTCGCGAGTTCCTCTTCTTGGCCAGGGGTTAGCAGGTGCGCGCGGCGAGTCTGCCGCATCCACATTTCGAGCTCTTCAGACTCGTCATGCGCTGGTGGCGCCTCTGTCTCATCCTCTTCATCAACCGCCTCAAGATCTAGTAGATCGTCTTCAGCCGGCTCTGCTGCGACGTCATCCAGTACGGGTGCACGGTTTCCGGCATCCGCAAACGTATGACGGCCGGGTGTTCTAACTGTAATCGCGCGACCGCGTCTTGGTTGGGTTGCTAGTCCGTTCTCTGCTGGCATCCTGCTTAATGTCCTCCGAAGGTCATGGGGGAAATATTTCCCCGATTATTACGAATCAGCTTCATCGCCGTTGAGATGCCGTTCGCCGAGCCCAAAAATAAAGCGGCATTCTTTGCCGCATTTGCGATGGGTCTCTTTACAGTAACATGAATGTTAAACTTTGTCAAGAATAAATCCTAGATAGTAGCCACGCTACATAGTCTCTCACCACTTGGTCTACGCTATCTGAGCACTCCTTGTGCCAACTAGGGTAATGACGTGGTTAGATGTGCTACACGTTGCACAATATCTCTACACTTTTAAACTATTTATAGTTTCTGCTGTGAGGCTCAATGCCCGAGAAAGTTGGCTTGCGGCTTCTTTAGTGTTAAATCGGCCCAAACTTATCCTTATCGTGCCCCTCAGCCACTCCGTTTCCATGCCAAGTGCGGTCAGCACATGGCTTGGTTCAACCGAGCGGGAACTGCAAGCAGCGCCGCTGGAAATAGCAAAACCTTGGCGGTCTAGCTCTATCACCATCGACTCTCCTTCGATTCCATAGAAGCTAACGCACAAAACGTACGGAGAGACCAGTTCTCCGCCATTTATCTGAAAATCTAGTTTTTTGTTCAGGCTCTCCAGGACAATGTTGCGCATATCTGTTGCATTTTGGGCATCTTGCTCCATTTCCTCTTGCGCGATGGCTGCTGCCGCACCCATGCCGACAATGCCCGCAACGTTCAGCGTTCCGGCCCGTGCGCCGAATTCTTGGTCGCCGCCCTCTAGGAGCGGTTCTGGGAACCTGGCCCCTTTGGCGTAGAGCGCGCCAACCCCTTTTGGGCCGTAAAACTTGTGAGCGCTGAACGAGGCAAAGTCTAAGCTCTTAACGGAAACTGGTACTTTTCCAAGCGCTTGAGTGATATCGCTATGCACGATTCGACCCGGTTTTGCGAGCTTTTCTGGTTGGAAGATGGTGCCCAGTTCGTTGTTCACCTTCATTACACTGACCTGAGATAGTTGCTCTGGCACTATGATTTGGAGATGGTTGTTCTCCAAGATGCGATGGTTCCGCGCTTTCGCCGGCTCGTAGAGCGAACTGTGCTCGACGGGGCTAATTGCCATCTCCGGAAAAGCTTGAAGTATCCAGTTGTTGGATTCGGTTGCGCCCGAGGTGAATAGTATTTCATCGGGCGCGTCCGCGCCGATGAATTCGGCCACTTGCTCTCTGGCTCGTTCAACAGCAGCGATTGCCGCGCCGCCCGCGCTGTGCAGCGAGTGCGCGTTGCCGAAGTTTTCCGTTAGGTAGGGAAGCATCGCTTCCAGGACCCTCGGATCTAGCGGGGTGGTTGCCGCGTTATCGAAATACCTTTCCCTGCGCACGCCTTATTCTACGATGTGCAATGAGGCCCCTGGCTCTGCTTAGGAAATTGCTTGCGCTGTAAAGATTTGCGACAGAAAGAGAGGCTTGCTCACGGGCTCGCTTATCGACCTCTATCGCGCAGGAGATAGGTTTGCTTCTCTGGCCGGCGGAAACCGGTCCCGCAACCGATCTGTGCGGGCCAACTGCCTTCTAAGCAGCTTCGAATACGACTTCGTTGAACTCCGGCCTTCGGCACACGTTGTCAAAATCCGTGCAGGTCTTAGCCTCATATTTGTACACATCGGCAAGGGTGATCGCCCGAGCCAAGTGCTTCACCGCGTTCGCCGAATCCGAGCACATCGCATAGATTCGCGCGAGATTAAAATGGGCATTGGCTAAGTTTTTATCAAGTTGAACCGCGCGGATATAGGAGCGCTGCGCCCCAACAAGGTCACCACGTTTTTCTCTCGCCGTTCCCAAAGTGTTGTGGGCTTCGGCGTACATGGGAGATAGGCTAATGGCCTGTTCGAGCTCCAGGATTGCCGCGTCCTTATCGCCTTTCATAAGGAGCAAACTTCCTAGGTAAAAGCGGCATTGGGCGTTTTCCGGATCGAGTCTTAGCGCTCTTCCAAATTCTAGCTCGGCGTGCGGCAAACGGCCCGCACAATAAAGGGCGTGTGCGTAGTCCTGCCGGTAGGTGAAGTTTCTTGGAGAACGCACGCACCGCAGCCTCAGTGCTTCAACCGATTCGCCCCGCAGGAGAAATCTCCAGACGAGAAAAAGGCATGCGAGGGCGAAGACGCAACCGCCCAACCAAACGGAAACATTGCCATCCTGGGAGAACCAACTCATTGCCTGATTTTAATTGTCAGCGCCAGGGCATTACTTCTTTAATGCATTTTGCGGAAACTGCTAATTCTTGCAGTCCCAAACTTATCGGCCGCACTCTGTCAAAATGAACTCATGAGCGCCATCGCACCCTCGCCAATGCCGACTTGGGACCTGAGTTCCGCCTTTCCGTCACTTGAATCGCCCGAATTTGAAACCGCCGTTGTTGGCGTAAAGAAGAAGATTTCAGAGTTTTCCGATCTGCTCGACCGGGCTAGTGACCCCAACAAAGTTGCAAAGCTAGAAGAGTTGATTAATGCATTTAATCAGCTTCAAAGAGATATTCGCACGATAGGGTCATTTATTGGCGGCTACGTTTCTACCAATTCTCGTGACGAGTTGGCCCAAGCAAAGGACAGCGAGTTTGATATCGCCCTCATTCCTTTCGCCAAGTTGGCCAACCGCTTTACCGCTTTACTTGGCACGGTTGATTTAGGGAAGTTCCTGGCAACTAGTTCGATCGCGAGAGATCACAAATATGCTCTGGAAGTAGCCCAAGTTTCGGCAAGGCACCTCATGACGCCCGCTGAAGAGGCGTTGGCGGCAGATCTAGCGCCGACGGCCCTTGGCGGTTGGTCCAAACTGCACGGAACTTTAACTTCTCAAATTGAAGTCGAGTTTGAGCTAAAAGGCGAGGATAAGACACTGCCGATGAGCGTGGTTCGAAGCCTCGCCTACGATCCTGATCCCGATGTTCGGAAGATCGCTTACGAGGCTGAGCTCCTTGCCTGGCAAGCGAATGAGGTCCCCATCGCGGCGAGCATGAACGGAATTAAGGGGACGGTTCAGACGCTAAATCAGCGCCGTGGATGGGATTCGGTCCTAGACGAAGCCTTGTTCGGAGCAAATATAGACCGCCAAACGCTAGACGCGATGATGGCTGCGGCGCGGGAAGCCTATCCCGATTTTCGCCGCTACATGCAGGCCAAGGCCAAGTTGCTTGGCAAGAAGAGGTTGCCATTTTACGATTTGTTTGCTCCTGTGGGCGGATCGGAAAAGAGTTGGAATTATGAAGAGGGCGCCAAGTTTGTTTCCGAGCAGTTCCATAGCTTTTCGCCTCGCTTAGGCGACTTTGCCGACCGCTCTTATCGCGAGCAATGGATCGACGCGGGCCCAAGAGGAGGCAAACGAGACGGTGCTTTTTGTATGTGGTTGATTGCAGATGAGTCCCGCGTTTTTATGAACTACAAGAATTCGTTTGGCAGCGTTAAAACCCTGGCCCACGAACTCGGGCATGCCTACCATAACCTATGCCTCGCTGATCGCACGATGATGCAGCGGCGAACGCCAATGACACTGGCGGAAACGGCCAGTATTTTCTGCGAGACGGTAGTCCAGAACGCAGCCTTGAAAGAGGCCACGGACGACGAGAAGTTGCTGATTTTGGAAGGGGCCTTGGAAGGCGAATGCCAGGTCGTGGTGGATATCAGCAGCCGTTTTCTTTTTGAGAGTTCCGTTTTTGAGGAGCGCAGCAAGAGGGAGATTTCGCCGAGCGAATTTAAGGCCCTTATGCTAAAAGCGCAAACGGAAACCTATGGCGATGGACTTGACGCGGATTTGATGCACCCCTACATGTGGGCGGTAAAGCCGCATTACTATTCTGGCCGATCGTTTTACAACTTCCCATACATGTACGGCATGCTCTTTGGTTTGGGACTGTACGCGCAGTATCAGCAGGATGCCGAGACCTTTAAGGCGAAGTACGACGACTTGCTTTCTTCAACTGGGTTGGCCGACGCAGCGACTTTGGGCGCTAACTTTGGGTTCAACGTTAGGGAGGTTGGATTCTGGCGGTCGAGCTTTGATTTGATTCGGGAACAGATTAAGGATTTTGAGGGCATAGTGGAGCGAAGAGTTGGCGCGTGAATTTAATGCGAAGCTCTGGAGTGCGGGAGCTTGCTCCTGCTCAGAATCAGGCAGCTTGCTGCCGAGGCCACGCACTAGCTGCCGGAAGCAAGCTTCCTGGGAAATGAGCGAAAGCAAGCTTTCGCAGTCCAGAGCTTCGCGACGGAGTTCATAAGACGGGCAATCTCCAGCTATTCGGGGGCCACACGAATATGGCCATGGATGTTGCCCTTCTGGAATCAGCGGAGCGCGGCGTTCCGGGCTGGCGAGTGTATGGCTGGGATGGGCCGTGGATCAGCCTGGGCAAGCAGCAGGTCGCTTCTCGGGATTTGCTGAACCCCGATTTGGTCCCCTGGGTGATGCGGCCGACGGGAGGGCTTGCGGTTTTGCATGGCCACGACGTTACGGTTGGGTTGGCGCTGCCGCTGTCTTCGATCAGTTCCATGGAGGATTTATCGCGGTCGGTTCGGAGGGTTTATCGATTTTTGGCCGCGCCTTTGGTTGCGGCACTGCATGAGTGTGGCCTGGATGTTTGCTTGGGCGAGAACTCGGGGTTTGCTGGTACGGGGGTGAAGAGTGCGGACTGCTTTGCCAAGGTTTCGCCGAATGACATCGTTTATCGCTCCTCGGGTTTAAAGGCATGCGGATGTGCTTTGCGGCTGACGTCTAGCGCGGTGCTGCTTCAGGCGAGTATCCCAAACGGGCGGCCGTTGGTCGATCCTGCAATTGTTTTTGCCGAACCCCACTCACCAATTGGAGAAGCCTGGGACAGCAGTAGGTTTAATGAAGCGCTTTCGAAGCGGTTGACTGGGTTGTAAAACCTTTTCGAGTGGGGCGAGAACTCGCCGCACTCGAAAGGTGCTGCGGCTCACCCATTCAACGACCAGGATTCGTGCGTCCCTACCAACTCAAATCCAATACTTCGATAAAGAGCCTCTGCAGCGGCGTCATCGGCGGCCAGCCAGGCTAATTCATTCTTCTTAAAATGATTCTCAAGTAAAAAGCTGCTCACGGCAGCCGCGATGCCGCGCCTACGAAACTCAGGCACAGTGGCAACTCCGGAAAGCTCAGCGCTGGGGCCTAGGCATGCGCAGCCAGCAGGCTCGCCATCCACATAGGCAATGGCGATATGCAACTCGCCCGTGTCCCTATCTGCTTCTTCTTTGGCAATGAAGGTCTCCGAAATCGGCCATTGCATATCGAAGGCTTTATTTGCGGTTTGATAATAAATTCGAACGTCTTCTTCGGGGCCAATCTCCCTTATTTGGAGATCCGAAGATCGCGGACGAAACATGGCGCGCGTGCAGGTCATCATCGGAAGTGACTGTTCTTTCGTAAATCTCATCTCCTGCAAAGGCTTTTGCAGTTCGGGTGAAAGCTCCCGCGCAAACTCCAGGCGCGGCACACGGTCATTGGTTTTAAAGGTTGCAGCTAAAGCTTTTAAGTCCGCTAGCGGCTCCACGGAAACGGCCAGGGGAATCGCGTAATTTACATAGAGAACGTTCAGCTTGCGGTTCAGGAAAACCCGAAAAGGAGGCTGCTCGATAATCTCCCGATTAGGATATTCGGCAGCAGCGATAGTCTCCTGAACTTGCCTAAGAAGTTGCACTGGTAGTGTGTACCCCCGATTTCTCCGATAAAAATGGTGGTATATTATTTGCCAACAGAAATGTTAAACATCGCTCGTTCCATCCGCCTGCGTCGCCCGCGTATTTTACGTGTTGTCGACGGCATGCCGGTTTAACGAGAAAATAGACCATTCGGCCGCAGGCGACACAGACATCGCCTGCGGCCGTTGTGTTTTTAGCCGAACGTTCCAGCCGCAAGCGAGTAAGAAAACTTGGCGGACATTATAGGAAATATTCGGGAAAGAAATGATTAAAGTTGGAATAGTTGGAGCCTCCGGCTACGGGGGCGGGGAACTTCTAAGGTGGTTTGCCAACCATCCTGAAGCGAAGGTTGTTGCCGCAACCTCCAAAACGTATGCCGGTGAACCCATTGGTAAAGCGTTTGGCAGCCTGGCCCATAGCGATCTCACCTTGAGCGACGATGACTTATCAAGCGTGGCAGGATGTGACGTGGTGTTCTTGGGGGCCAGCGACGATGCCGCCATGTGTATGGCGGGACCACTCTTGAAAGCAGGCGCTAAGGTTATCGACCTTAGCGCCTCTTTTCGCTTTAGAGAGTGCGACGAATATGCTCGCTGGTACAAGTCGGAGCACAAGGCGGCCACGTTGAATGCGGAAGCAATCTATGGTCTGCCAGAGTTGCACCGGGAAGAGATCAAGTCCGCAAATCTGATCGGAAATCCTGGTTGTTACGTTACGGCTTCTATTCTTGCTTTGGCCCCCGCCGCGAAGGCTGGATTGCTGGATTTGAACTCGATCATCATCAATGGCATTTCCGGGGTTTCCGGCGCGGGTCGAAGCAAGTTCTGCTTGGACTACCATTTCTCTGAAATGAACGAAAGCGCCTGGGCCTATAAGGTGGGTGGAACCCATCGGCACACGGGCGAAATCGAGCAAGAGCTTAAAGCGTTGGCGGGAGAGGAGTTTAAGCTGACGTTTACTCCCCACATTGTTCCTATGACCCGTGGGGTGCTTGCCACTTGCTACGGTTCCTTGAAATCGGCTTGCGCTGCAGAAGAGGTTAAAGAGATTTACAAGAGCTTTTACAAGGCCGAGCCTTTTGTGCAAGTTCTTGACGGTTTGCCTATCACAAAACATACGGTTGGCTCTAACCATTGCCACATCGGTTTGGCGGTTGACGAGAGAACGAACAGGCTAATCGTGGTTTCCGCAATCGATAATCTTGGCAAAGGTATGGCTGGCCAGGCGATACAAAATATGAACCTGATGTTTGGGCTTCCCGAAACGACGGGCTTGCAGGCGGTGGCACTATGGCCTTGAAATCTGAACTCAAACCCGAATGTTTCCAGGTGGTCGAGGGTCGCGGCGTCACCTTCCCGAAAGGTTTCAAGGCTGGTTCCGTTTGGGCGGGCCTGAAATCGAAAACCGAAGATCTTGAGCTGATTGTAAGTGATAGGCCCGCTTCCGCGGCAGGGGTTTTTACCACCAATCTGCTGCAGGCTTCTTGCGTGAGCTATTCCCGAAAGGTCATTTCAAATGGCGTGGCTCAGGCCATTTTCTGCAATGCCGGCAATGCCAATGCTTGCAACGGCGAACAAGGCGATAAGGACAACCTGCACTGCGCTCAGCTTAGCGCGGCCGCTTTAGGGTTGGGAACCGAACAGGTTCTGGTCGCATCTACCGGCGTCATTGGCAGGCTAATGCCGATGGAGAAGATCGAAGCGAGCGTGCCGCGAGTTGCGGAGTCTTTGGATTCTTCCGCCGAAACAGATGCCCGGGCTTCCAAGGCCATTCTCACAACCGATACCCGGTCTAAAATGATCGCGGTGGAAGTAACCGCGCCGGGGTGGGCAAGCCCGATCCGAATCGGTGGAATCACAAAAGGTTCCGGCATGATCGCCCCGAACATGGCCACGACCCTTGGGTTCATCACCACTGATGCGAAGATCGAGCCGCAACTCTTGCAGCTCGCCCTTTGGGAGGCGATCGAAAAGACCTACAACCGAATCACCGTTGATGGCGACACGAGCACGAACGATATGGTTCTTGTTTTAGCCAATGGCGCTTCGGATAATGTGGTGACTTCCGGCGAGGGCTACGATGAGTTTTATGCCGGTCTTGAGCATGTTCTGCTTTACCTGGCGAAGGAAATCGCCCGAGACGGAGAGGGTGCCACAAAGCTCGTTTCAGTGACCGTTAAAGGAGCGGAATCTGAACAAGGTGCACAACGAATCGCCAAAACGATCGCCGAGTCGCCTCTGGTGAAAACTGCTCTGTTTGGTTCCGATCCCAACTGGGGCCGGATCATGGCGGCGGCGGGCAGAGCGGGCGTTCCATTCAACCCGGGTGAGTCCAGCGTTTGGTTGGGTGAGCACCAAGTCTTCGCAAACGGAAAAGGGACGAAGTTCGATAACGATGGCGCTCACACGTATCTCAAGTCGAACGAGATCGCTCTGTTGGTGACGGTGGGTAAGGGAACCGGCGAATGCACCTACTGGACCTGCGACTACTCTTACGATTACATTAAAATTAACGCGGAGTACCACACATGAGCCAGGCTCTCATCGAAGCGATGGACACGATTTCGCCGGAACAGCGCGCCAACGTCTTAATCGAAGCGCTGCCCTATCTGCGGCAGTTCTTCGGCAAAACGATCGTGATCAAATATGGCGGCAACGCCATGACCGACGTGAGCCTGAAAGACAAGGTTATGAAGGACGTTGCTCTTCTGCACTACGTTGGGATTCGGCCGATTCTGGTTCACGGCGGCGGCCCAGAGATCAACACACTCATGGACAAGATGGGCTGCAAGTCCGAGTTTGTGGATGGCCTAAGAGTGACCGACGAGCAAGGAATGGAGATCGTCGAAATGGCCCTCAACAAGACCAACAAAGGGCTGGTATCTCTGCTAAATAAATCAGGTGCAAGCGCAGTTGGGCTAAGCGGCAAAGATGCGAATCTGCTGATTGCCAAGAAGATGGAGAGTGAATCCGGGGCGGATTTAGGGCTGGTGGGGGATGTTGTTCAGGTTAACGCATCGTTCCTGGCCATGCTTGCCGATCAGGGCCACGTTCCCGTCATCTGTTCGGTGGCAACTGGCTTAAATGGCGAAACCTACAACGTGAACGCCGACCATGCGGCGGGTGCCATTGCCGCCGCCATGAAAGCAACCAAGTTGGTCGTGCTAACCGACGTGGAGGGGCTCTACACCGATTTCAGCGATAAGTCGACCCTGGTAAACCAAATCTCAGCTTCGGCCGCCGCCGAATTGGTTTCTTCCGGCAAGGCGGCAAAGGGAATGATTCCGAAGATCGAGGCCTGTACGGCGGCGGTTCAAAGCGGCGTGGATCGGGCGCATCTAATCGATGGCCGCCATCCGCACTCGATCTTGATCGAGATATTCACCGACGCTGGCCTGGGCACCATGATTCTGCCCACAAGAAAGGGAAGGCCCGGAATGTCCGCGCACTTGCCTGGAGGGTTCGAATGATTTCGCCGTTAGATTCAAACGTTGCCGTTCTGCCAGATTTTAGCGATTCGAAATCGGGCCTGACCGATGTGGCCAAGATAGAGATATCGGCGGCCCGTATGCTTATCGAAAGCGACAAGTTTAGTCTGCGTGGAAAGAGTTTGGTCTCCATGGCGGACTTGGATAAGAAACAGCTTTACGGCGTGCTGCAGGTCGCGGCCGCGATGGATTCTGCCCATCGGGCGGGCGTGTCGCTCTTCAGGTTTCCCTATCAAAAATCCCTGGCGATGATTTTTGAAAAGCCCTCTTTGCGAACCCGCGTGACCTTTGATCTTGGCATGCGCCAGCTCGGTGGGCTGACAGTTCTGCTTGGGCCGCATGAAATTGGCATGGGCAAGAGGGAATCGGTCCCGGACGTTGCCAAGAACCTGGAGCGATGGGTGGACGCGATCATGGCTCGGGTCTTTGAGCACGACAAACTCACCGGATTGCGCGACCACGGCAGCGTGCCCGTTATAAACGCACTCAGCGACTACGAGCACCCCTGCCAAACTTTGGCCGACCTCTACACCATCCTTCAATATCGGGGAACGGTGAAGGGGCTAAAGATTGCCTATGTGGGCGACGGCAACAACGTCCTTCACTCCCTCATGCTTGGGATCGCGATTGCTGGGGGAAGCATGGTCGCGGCTTGTCCAACTGAGTATCAGCCAAACGAGGAAGTTGTGCGGCTGGCGAACGAACTCGCTCATTCTGGCGAAAAGGTCTCTGTTATTGAAGACCCCCGCGAGGCGGTTGCTCACGCGGATATTGTTTACACTGATGCCTGGACGAGCATGGGCCAAGAGGCCGAGGCCAAAACGCGAATGCAGGTTTTTATGCCCTATCAGGTGAACAAAAAACTGCTTTCGGAGGCGAAACGGGACGCGATCTTTATGCACTGCCTTCCCGCCCACCGCGGCGAGGAAGTGACGGATGAGGTTTTGGATGGGCCGCAATCCGTTGTTTACGACCAGGCTGAGAACCGGCTGCACGCCCAGAAAGCCGTTTTGGCTTTGTTGGTGGGACCTTGAGGGAAATGTGGAATGTCGATTGGGGACCGGAGGGACTTAAGCCTTTGAGTGCTCTAGGGCCAAAAATTGTAAATTTGTCATTGCGAGGAGCGAAAGCGCGCCGCAGGCGTGTTAGCGACGCGGCAATCTATTTGGAGTACCACCGGTTTGTAAATCAGGTGACTATCCGAGTAGATCGCCACGTCGGTCCACGGAGAGCCAACTCGCGATGACAAAGTCACTTTTGTTGCGGCGTCCAAGCGTTTTCCGATTGCCAAGAAACAAGACTCAGAAATCGTCACTCGTCACCCATCACTCGTCAATTTTTAGGAGACATATTTGAAAACAGTAGTTTTAGTTTATTCGGGCGGGCTTGACACCTCGGTGTGCATCCCCCTTATGAAAGAGCAGTACGGTTTCGATAACATCGTGACCGTCACCGTTGACGTCGGTCAGCCGCAGGCAGACATTGATCAAGCCGAAGAGCGGGCGAAAACGCTTGGCACGGACCACACAACCGTCGATGCCAAAGCGGAGTTTGTGGAGCTATATTGCTGGCCCAGCGTAAAGGCTAACGGCGACTATCAGGGTTATCCCATCTCTACCTCGATTGCCAGGCCCTTAATAGCCCTTAAGGCAGTAGAAGTAGCAAAGGCCAAGGGTGCGCAGGCTTATGCCCATGGCTGCACCGGAAAAGGGAACGATCAGTTCCGGATCGAATACGTGATGCGGACGCTAACCCCAGACTTGGAAGTCATCGCACCTATGCGTGAAGGCCGCCCAACCGTCGGCGGCAAGACCGAACCGTGGACGAGGACGGAGGAGATTGATTACGCCAACGAGCATGGCCTAAAGATCCTTCAATCCAAGGCGAATATTTACAGCATCGACGAAAACCTGTGGGGGCGCAGCATCGAAGGCGGTCGGCTGGAAGAGCCGGATTACGCTCCGCCGGAAGAGATTTTCCAGTGGACCAAGGGGATCAACGAAGCTCGTAACCAACCACAGATCGTTAAGATCGGTTTCGAGAACGGTGCGCCAGTTTCGATTGATGGCAAAAAATACAACCCGCTTGCCCTAGTGCTGGAGCTAAACAAAATCGCGGGCGAAAACGGCGTTGGACGGGTGGACATTATGGAAGACCGAATGCTCGGCCTCAAGGTCCGCGAGAACTATGAGTGCCCGGCCGCCGTGGTGCTTGTTATGGCTCATAAAGCGCTTGAGAGTCTGGTCACCACCCAGGGCGAGCGCAAGTTCAAGGCGTTGATTGACCAGGAATGGGGCGAACTGGCTTACAAGGGCCTCTGGTTCGATCCGCTGAAGGAAGATCTCGAAGCGTTTATCGACAAGATCCAGGAGCGGGTTTCGGGTACGGTGGAGCTCAAGCTATTCAAGGGAAGCTGCGTGGTGCAGGGTCGGCAAAGCGACTGGTCTCTCTACAATGAGGATCTGGCCAGCTTTGATAGCAAAACCTTTGATCAATCGGAGAGCCTTGGCATCGTAAAGACCCACGGCATGCAAGGCAAGATGTATTGGGCTTTGCGGCAGAACGGCGTCCCTAGATGAAGAACCTTTGGGGTGGCAGGTTTGGGGATTCCATGGATGAATCGGCGAAGAGGCTGAACGACTCGTTCAGCTTTGACTGGCGCCTTTGGCGTCACGATATCCAAGGAAGCATTGCCTACGCGGCCGCCCTCCAAGAAGCTGGGATTTTAACCGCTTCCGAATGCGCGGAGATCACACAGGGCTTGGTAAGCATCGAAAAAGATGCCTTGGAAGGCGATATCTTCGATCCCCAATCTGAGGACGTCCACAGCGCAGTGGAATCGCTCTTACGGGAGCGGATCGGGCCGGTAGCGGGGAAGCTGCACACGGGTCGCAGCCGAAACGATCAAGTTGCAACCGATACCCGTTTATATATTCGCGAAAGCATCAGTAAAGTCCATTCATTAATCCTAAACCTGCAGAAAACGCTTGCTGTGTTGGCAGAACGGGAAATGGAGACAGTGCTGCCCGGCTTCACCCATTTGCAACACGCTCAGCCGGTTTTGCTTTCGCATCACCTGCTCGCCTTTTTTTGGATGCTGCAAAGGGACAAAGAACGTTTTGAAGATTGCCTTAAGCGTGTAAACGTGATGCCGCTAGGCTCGGCGGCATTGGCCGGGTCTACCGTCAAGCTGAACCGCGAAAAACTGGCTGAGCAACTAGGCTTTGCTTCGGTGAGTTCCAACAGCATGGACGCGGTTTCCGATCGCGATTATATGGTTGAGTTTCTGTCGGCCTCCTCTTTGTTGCTCGTCCATCTTTCGCGGTTTGCAGAGGAGATTATTCTGTGGAACTCCCCCGAGTTCGGCTACATCGATTTGGACGATTCGGTGACGACTGGCAGCAGCATCATGCCCCAGAAGAAAAACCCGGACGTGGCGGAACTCGCCCGTGGCAAGCCGGGCCGCGTCGTTGGCCATTTAATGGGTTTGTTGCTCGTTCTAAAGGGCCTGCCGCTGGCCTATAACAAGGATTTGCAAGAGGACAAGGAAGGTTTATTCGATACGGTTGATACCTTGTTCGTTATGCTTCCCGCCTTTGATAAGATGCTGTCGACGGCCAAGTTCAGCAAGGATCGAATGGCTAAGGCTCTTCATGGTGATTTTTCAACGACTACCGATCTGGCGGACTATCTGGTCCGCGCCGGGATGCCGTTTAGAGAAGCCCACGAAGTTATTGGCCGGCTGGTGAAACACTGCATCGATTCGGGGCGTGATTTGGAAAGTTTGACGCCCGATGAGTTGGCAGCATTCTCTCCCTCGTTGCGAGACGCGCCCACCGGTCCAGCGGGGATCCAGGAGTCGTTGAAGGCAAGGAATCTGACCGGCGGCACGGGGCCGGATGCGGTGAAAGAGCAGCTAGCAAAAGCGTTGAAAATTACGAGAAAAACCACCTAGATCGCGCGAAGCTGTGGAGTGCGTGGAGCTTGCTCCCGCTCAAAATCAGGCAGCTTACTGCCGGGGACGTCGAAGCGAAAGGCGAAGAGGGAGTTATCGATCCATAAATGATCGACGATTGACGGAAGCAAGCTTCCTGGGTTCGAGCGGGAGCAAGCTCCACGCACTCCACAGCTTGGCGAGCCCTCCCTTCTCACCTGTCGTAAAAAGTTCAACGGAGCCCAGAAAATACTCCGGCACGCCGGAGGTGTGCTACAAGTTAAAGCCAATCGATTGTATTTAGCTTAACAGAATCAGAGCGTGTTAAGTTGATGGGAACAAAGGGTCTGGCACTCCTCCGGCGTGCGAGAGTGTTCTTGGCGTAAGCTACCGGCAGTGTCGCCCGACCTCATGCTTGCGCACTCGCTCCGGGCTCACAGCCGGCCAAGCTCTTTCAGCCCCTCCGGGGCAATGGAAAAAATGTCGGCCGATAGGCCCCTTCTTAAAGAGAGTTGCGGCCGTCAAGTGCGGCTAGGGGATGGCAAATATGAAGCAATCCTTTGTATGAGGTTTTTGCCCGTTGATGGTTAAAACCCATAGAATTCGTCAAGATCTTTATCGAGAAGTCTCCACAAGGTAACCGTGTAGTCTTTAGATTTCTGTTTGGGCCTCGTCCTGATTTCCGTGACTTCCACCCGATTTGCTGGAAATTCTCGTTTTGAGAGTGCGCCGATCATGAATCGACTAGAGCGACCCTTTTTCTTGCAGGCTCTGATTCCCAGTTTCTTGATAAAGCGACGGTCTGGGATCGATTCTCCCCGCCAGTCGAGCGGTTCTACCACCGGTCTCGTGCCGCCGGCATCTTTGTGGTACCCGATGACCCGCAACAAGCAATAATCTCCTGCCATAAGTTTGTAGGCTATGATCTGCCCAATGCGCCAGTCTGTAGAGTCAATGTAAGGCGGGTTAATCTTCTTTGCTAGCGGCTGTTCGGAGTTGAGAGTTTCCCTAAGATTTGCTAGAACTTTCGACCTTTTTGTATGTAACGCAGGAGTGGCTTCCCACCGCTTTAAGTCCTGACCAGAATCGATAACTCGTAGGGCGTTCTCTTTAACCTCAGGCGTTAACCTTCCAAGCTTCCATTGAGAAGCAGCTAACGCCAGCCAAAAAACTGGCCCTTCTCCAATATCACGCAAAGCCCTGCTGTAGTCCTTTTTAAGTTGCTCTGTAGCCTCCTCAGGGGTTTTTCCATTTCCGATGAGATCCTTAAGCTCGCCACGAAGATCGGCGGCCAAATCATCCGAGAAAATCGCCGTCCCCCAGGTTCCCATGCTCGCCGTTTAAGCCTTTTTCGCCCGAAACGCGGCAAGCTCTTTCTTCTGTTCCTTCCCGAGCTCAACCAGCTTCTCGTGCCATCCCTTTTTAAACGGCTTTAGCGTCTCCACCAAGGTCTCCACAACGGCCAAGTTTCTAAACCACTTGTGGTCGGCGGGCACGATATACCAAGGAGCGCAGTCCGTGCTGCACTTGCGCAGAGCGTCTTCGTAAGCCTCGGTGTAATCGGACCAAAGCTCGCGTTCTTTCCAATCCCCAACCGAAAGCTTCCAGCTCTTGTCCACATCCTTCTCACGGTCTAGCAAGCGTTGCTCTTGTTCACCCTTACTGATGTGCAGATAGAACTTCACGATGATCGTGTTGGCGTCGTAAAGGTTGTTCTCGAAGTGATTTATGTCGTCATATCGCTTCTTCCAAACGCTCTTTGGAAGCAAGTTGTGAACCCTTACAACTAGAACGTCCTCGTATTGGGACCGGTTAAAGATCGTGCATTGGCCTGTGGCGGGGGTTTGCTGGTGAATGCGCCAAAGAAAATCGTGCTTCGATTCTTCTTCACTCGGCTGCTTAAATGAAGCAACGCGGCAACCTTGCATGTTCAGATAGCGGGCCAGGCAGCGGATGGTGCCGTCCTTTCCGCCAGTGTCCATTCCTTGAAGAACGATCAGAAGGGAATGGGTGCCCGCTTCAAACAAAAGATCCTGAAGGTCGGAAAGCTCTTCGCCAAGTTTCTCGGTTGTGGCGTCGGCGATATCTTTGGTCAGCTTGTCGTGTTTAGATGAGTCGACGTCCTTAAGATGCACTTTCTCATCTGATGAAACTTTGTGAGCATACGGCATGCGGCAAGTCTATCTGAGTTCGTGAGAGGTACGCTGATTCCGATGATTGACCGGTATACGACCCCCGCTATGAACGCGATTTGGAGCCGACAGGCAAAGTATCAGCGGTGGCTGGACGTGGAAATTGCAATTGCAGAAGCCCACGCAGAGTTCGGCAACGTTCCCCAAGCCGAACTGAAGAACATTAAGGAGCGCGCCACTTTCACCTTAGAGCGTTCTGACGAAATAGAAAAAGAAACCCGCCACGATCTAATGGCCTTCGTCCGCAATATGGCGGAAACAGTTGGCGAAGCAGGCCGCTATATTCACTTCGGGGTCACCAGCTACGACGTCATCGATACAGCCCTTGGCATCATGCTTCGGGACACCTGCGATGTCATTTTAAACTCTTGTGAGAGGTTGAGAAAAGAAATCGCGAGGCTAGCCAAAGAGCACGAGCACACGCCAATGATTGGGCGAACCCACGGCATTCACGCCGAGCCGATCACCTTTGGCTTCAAAGCAGCCAACTGGCATGCGGAATTGCTTCGCAATACCGCACGGATAAAGGCCTGCCGCGAGGATGTCGCGGTAGGGAAGGTTAGTGGCGCCGTTGGCATCCACGCCCACACCCCTCCCGAGTTGGAAAAGCGTGTATGCGAACTCTTGGGTCTAAAGCCGGATCAGGCGAGCACGCAGATCATCAACCGAGACCGGCACGCCAACCTGCTCAATACCGTTGCACTGCTAGGAGCGGGACTAGAAAGAATCGCAACGGAGCTCAGGAACCTTCAAAGGACGGAGATCTTGGAGGTTCAAGAATCTTTTGCGGCCGGTCAAACCGGTTCCAGCTCCATGCCTCACAAGCGTAACCCCTGGAATAGCGAAACCGTGTGCGGGCTTGCCCGCATTCTTCGCGGCAACGCAACCGCTATGTTGGAAAGCGTAGCAACCTGGCACGAGCGGGATCTTACAAATTCTTCGCTTGAGCGAATCGTGTTTCCCGATTCCTTCCAGCTTATCGACTTCATGCTGAATCGGTTGACGACGATTCTAGCCGGCCTGCAAGTGTTTCCCGAGACGATGCAATCCAACATGCGAAAGATGGGGGATCTCGTTTTTAGCGAGCACCTGATGATCGCCCTCATCGATAAAGGTCTCTCGCGTGAGCAAGCTTACAAAGTAGCCCAAAGAAATGCCGCCCTAACGTGGGAAGGGCACGATTTTAAGACCAGCGTGGAAAACGACCCGGACGTGAAAGCCAACATGACCTCGCAGGAAGTGGCTGATCTTTTCAGCTTAAAACACCATCTACGGAATGTAAGCCACACTTTGGTAGCGGCCGGAATCGAATCTTAAAAGCTTTCAAATTGCCCTTATAAAACGGAACGGCAACCATCCTGGGAGGCGTCGAAAAGCTTAAGGGGTAAGAGAGAAAATGCCTTTAAGCAAAACAACTACAGATCATCAAGAAATTCAGAAGTGGGCCGAGGCCCGGGGCGGAAAGCCCGCTTGTGTAAGAAGAACCGGCAGCGCGACCGACGCCGGCGTTTTAAGAATTAACTTTCCTGGCTACAGCAGCGACAAGTCGTTGGAAACGATTCCTTGGGAAGAGTTCTTCGAAAAGTTTGACCACAATGGCTTGGCCATGGTTTATCAGGAGCAGACCGCTTCCGGTGAGCGCAGCAACTTTAACAAGTTGGTAAAACGCGAAACGGCGGAAATGAAGTCTCGGCCGAGGAATACGAAAGCGGCCAGCACGCGAAAGAAGGCTACAGAGGCGAAGGCTCCCGCTAGGGCCGCATCGACTTCCAGGCCGAAAGCTGAAAAAGCTACTCGCAGTTAAGATTCAAAGACTAAGTCCGCCATCAGGCGGACTTTCTATTTCACAACGGCGTTCCGCCCCGAATCGGTAACATCTCCGCATGAAAATAGCGATCGGATCCGATCACGCCGGCTACTTATACAAAGAAGCCATAAAAGAAATGCTCCTCAAAGCTGGGCATGAAATCATCGATTTCGGCACCAACTCTGAAGACTCTGTTGACTACCCGATCTATATCCATCCCGTCGCCGCTGCCATTAGCGCGGGCGAGGTAGAGCGAGGAATCGTGCTCGGTAAATCCGGGAATGGGGAAGCGATTGTCGCCAACAGGGTCAAGGGCGTACGTTGCCCAGTGTGCTGGAACGAGGAATCAGCTTTCTTAGGCCGTCATCACAACAACGCCAATTGCATAGCCATCGGAGCCGGGATGGTGGGCCAAGAACTCGCGCTAAAGATGATTAATATTTGGCTAAATGAGGCTTTTGACGGAGGAAGGCACCAACATCGGATCGAATTGATCGATGAGATGGTTTAAATTCATACATGCAGCGGGTTAACGTAACCCGTCATAATTACTTGGCGGCAAATTTGTCGCGCATGCAGTTAAAGGTAGAGGTGTTTTATATGAAGAAATTAGCAGGTATCGCACTTGCAGTCGTGATGGCTACATGTCTCGTGGCCACGTCATCCGCATCGGCTGGACAGAAGCCTTCCAAGATGACCAAGATGGCCAAGACAACCAAAATGGCTAAGACAACCAAGATGAAGTCAAAAGCCAAGGCCGATAAAATGGGCAAAATGGGCAAGATGTCCAAGACGCACAAAATGAAGCCAAAAATGAAGGCCCACAAAATGGGCAAGATGGGCAAGATGAAGACGAGCCCAATGAAAATGAAAAAGGGCAGCTAACTTAGTTTCTGCCCTTTTTTATTTTAGGCCTCCCGTTAGGGGGGCCTTTTTGTTTAGTACCAGGCGTTAAAGGCCGTGATCTGGCCATTCCGGAAGATCATAAACTGATTTCCGTAGTTCAGGCCATTTGCCAAATAGATCGGATGTCCGTTATTTGGGAGAACATACGTTGAATTGTAGGGCACTCCTTGTACGCTAATATTGTTGCCGGCGCTAAAGGAGATCGGCTGTTGCTGCATGTACCATTGCGGCCCTAGGTCCACATTTACTGGCCCGTTTGGAGTGCTGACCATAACATATTGCTCCATCTGGCCGGTTTGCGGATTTTGCGCCGTAAACACCTGCGACACTGTGCCGTTAATGGGCGTTTTTACATCAGCGGTGTCGGTTGGTTTTGGGGTCGTTTCTACCGTCGGAGGAGGCGGCGGAACTGCTAACGCGACAGGTCCAGCAGTAGAAACTGCCTCATTCGCGCCAATACCCAAATTAAAGGCGACAGCACCAGGGCCGACTTCGTCCGGATGGTCTCTTAATGCAACCCAGATAGGAAAACCGCTTACCTCGCGAACGTACAGAGCGTGGTTGCCTCTTATCACTTTTCGAGCGATATAGAACGAGCGGTTATTCAGCGAAGTCTTTACGCCGGTCACCTTCACTTCATC
Organism: Fimbriimonadaceae bacterium; assembly: GCA_036502005.1. GTDB lineage: Bacteria > Armatimonadota > Fimbriimonadia > Fimbriimonadales > Fimbriimonadaceae > DASXZH01. The sequence goes on along the minus strand of DASXZH010000098.1, from coordinate 105,001 downwards.
GTTCACATGGAGCTTAGTTCGCTGGTTATCTATAAACCAAGCTGGCCCTAAATCGACCGCGCTTGTTCCGCCATTTTTCGATTTGACTAATATGGTCGCCGCAGCGGACATTGTTTTAGATGGCGTGACATCCGAAATGCCCACTATCTTTCCCGAAAAAGTCGTTTCTTGTTTTGGGTTATAAAGCTGGTTGTAGGACGAACTGGAACTCCAGCCACCCATTTTTTGAACTCCGGTTTGAGTCTGCGCGCCCGCCAACGTGGCTAGAACGGCAATCCCCGCATATAAAGCTGCTGCTTTCATTTTGTTGCACTCCTTCTTGGATCTACTCGCTATGACTTAGAAAGCGCCTCAATTGATCGGTAGGCAATGTCATTGAATTTATGGAGTAGGAAAGCGAGTGAAATTCTTCCGAGTCGATGAGGAACAAGCCGATAAGCAGTTTTTCCGAGTTCTTGGCGGGACCGGAAAATGCCAAATCGCGTCCATGATTTTGAAGCCCGGCCAAGTTTCGGGAGAATATGGCACAGAGCATCCGCAGTCCGACCAGATCCTTTTTGTGATGGACGGCAATGGATTTGCGTTGACTGAAAGCGAGAAAACCCAAATCGGAGCAGGAGATTTAATCTTGATCGAAGCAGGTGAAGAGCACCAAATCGGGTGCGAGGGAACCGTGCCTCTGCGTACACTTAATTTCTATAGTCCGCCTGCGTATTAGAACTTTCTCGTTTTCTCAGCGGCTATTCATGCGTCTCTTTCTTCACCACATGCACACGCGCAAAGAAAAGCTCTGGGTAGCATTGGCCTTCACGTTGATCGTTCAGTCATTGGCTTTAGCGTCCACATCAATCTTGTGGAAGCCTGCTCGGGGCGCAGAGTATCGATTTAAATGGGTTGCAACAAGCGAAGACTATCCTGGCCCGACTGGCGCCACGATCATTAGGCAGGAGGAGACCGATACCGACACCATAAAAGAACTCTCTCCGAATGGAAACATCGTAACTCAACTCGCGATTTCGGGAGTGACTGCTTCGATGGGCGATAAAACTTTGAAGCCGGCGAACAGTGGAGTTAGCATCACTGAGACTGTCGTTCAACGGAAAGATGGTCTTGTGGTGTCTAAAAAATCCGACTCCGCGAATGATGTTTCTGACCCAAGAATCGAGGCGATGGAGCGCGTGATCTATCCGGATCATCCGGTCAACGTTGGCACTTCTTGGAGTTATTCCGAACAAGCCGACATGGCGAAGGGAACCCACGACAACCAATCCACCTACACCTACGTGGGACGGGAAACGGTTTCCGGTATTTTGTGTTACAAAATATCGGTGAACTATCAAGAAAAGGGCATCTTGGTGGCAATAAAGGCAAAGGGGTTCATTTGGCTTTCTTGCGCGGACGGAGAGCTTGTAAATAGGGACGTGCAGGGCGAGAACCTTACGGTCGGGAATGGTGCCAGAACTTTTAAGCTGCATCTGAGGACTGAGAGGATAGGCGATGATGGCTAAACCAAAACCTAGCTAGAATCCGCGCAACCCAGGTCGTAACTATTCGTATTTTGTGTAAGCTCGTTGATTAGGAGATATAAGTTTTTTATGAACAAGAAAGTTGTGCTTTCATCCAGTTTGGTGCTCGTCGCACTTGCCTCGTACGCCTCGTTAAGGGATCCGGTTAAGATCTCATGGAAACCCAAGGTAGGAGACGCACATACGTATAAGTGGAAGTCCGTTGCGGATAACGTCCAGGGTTCAGATATGAAACTCGGATCCGATATGACGGAGACCGTTAAAGCAATCAATGCCGATGGCAGCGTTGTTGTTGAGGACAAGCAGACCCATCTCTCTTTAGTGTTAGGGGGGAACGACCTTTCAAATAACCCACAGATTCCCCAGGAAGTGACGGAGACGATTACGGAAGCTCCGAACGGGCACGTCCTAAAGCGTGTTTCTGATCAGCAACAGGGCGATAGCCCTCGAATCAACGCGATCAGCCAGTTCATTTACCCGGACCACGCGGTGAATGTGGGCGACACATGGACGTTCAAGGGTGCCGCGGATAAAGCTGCCGGCACGAATGATTATCAGATCGATTACACATACCAGGGGAAGGAAACGGCCGATGGCGTGGACGCCTATAAAATCACTGTTAGCTTCAAAGAACTAAACACCACTGCACCGATTTCTGGTTCTGGCACGGTATGGGTCGCGGCAGATTCCGGAAGCATGGTTAAAATGAGTGCCAAGCTTAAAAACGCAGACTTGGGACCGTTGGGAACGACTGACTTGAGCGTTGACGTGGATCGCCAGTCATAGGGCTTAACGAAACCGTCAGATTCGTCTATCCTCATAGCGGAGTGAATGTATGCCTAAAAATCGCCTGATCTATATAGGGATTCTGATCGTCGCAGCCACCGCGTTGTTGCTTGGAGCGCAGTGGCTGACTACCCATGTTGGATGGTTCTTGCCTTGGGCTATGGGCATCGGCGTCCTCCTCATCGTGGGCGGCGTGTTTATGGAGGCAAAAACTGCTAAAGCGGCCCGTGATCTTGCCCATGATCTTAAGCCCGGCTCTAAGAGTGCTGAAAACATCAAGGAGACAAGGCTGTAGGTCGGTAAGCCATAAACGGTAAACGGTGAACGGTAAATGGTAAACGGTAAACGGTAAACGGAAGGAGGCTTCCTTCGGCGCTGGAAAGCCAGGACCTCGATCCACATTTCGTCTGTTTACTGATCAGTGTTTACCGCTTACTGCTTACCATCTAGCAAAACGCGATAATCTTTGGACTTTTTTCGCGTCTTCATTCTGAGACTTTCCGCGTTCATTTCAAACCTATGGCTTTATTCGCTATTTCCACGCTTATTCTAGGCGCGATTTCCGGACAAAATCCGGACCTGAAGCCCCCATTGCCCGGTATCGATTTTTCCGATGATCGGGGCACCCTTTACGTCTCTGCAAAAGCAATATCGCAAGAAATTGGTTTCGATTACTTGGAAACCAAACGGAACGTGAAGATCAATTACGTTCCAGTTGCTCACGTAAGAACGCTTTTTGACGGTACGAAACTGATACCTATTCACGACTTGGATCAATTTGGGGCTAAGTCGACGTGGGACCAAGCCACTTTGACGGCGGGCATCCAGTATAAGGGCAATACGTATCAAGTTCACCGAGGCGACAAAAAGGCCGAAGTGAGCATCAGGTCGCAAACTTTGCGGGCGTATCAAGGGGGCCTGCTTGTTCTGCAAACGCACGTAAGCACGGGCAGGAGGGGGCATGGAACGCCTTCCGGTGATTTCGCGGCCGCCCGCAAAGAGCGCATCCACTACTCCAGCATCTACGATGATTCACCGATGCCCTATGCGGTGCAGGTGCACGGAAATATTTTTATCCACGGATTTACAAGCGTTCCCAGAAGGCCGGCCTCGCACGGGTGTGTACGTGTACCTTTGACGGGTAAGAACCCTGCGCGCTATTTCTATAGCTGGGTCGAGATCGGAACCCCGGTTACGATTTCTTATAACTGGCCGGAAGATCAAGCCAAGGGCTGAGTTTCGGCCTTGCGGGTAACAGGTTTTCGCTTGATCGCGTTTGCGCCGAGTACAAAGCAGCACGCGCCTGCCATATCCAGGCACACATCCCAAAAAGAGCCGCTTCGGCTGGAATAGGACGACTGCCTAATTTCGTCAAACGAGGCATGCATCAATACAAAGGCTAGCGCCAGAATCACAGCCTTTGAAGACACCCCTCCACGGCGAACAGCGCGCAATGCAAGGGCTCCAATGGTGCCGTAGAAAATGAAGTGCAAACTCTTCCGCAGTATCCCAATCAGCGCCCAGGCCAGGTCACGGCTCATATGCAGCCTATGCATGGCAAAATCGAGCATCCGGCTGCTGGCTCCCGTTGAGCTGCTGAAATAGGCGACCAGCCAGGCGCAGACAAACAATGCGGAAAGCCCCCCAATAATCGGCCGCATATTGCCTTTCTTGCTGTAAAAAGAGATAACAAAGCCGACGGAGACGGCACTTGCGATAAGCAGAGCGCCCATCAGCATTTGAAACACAAACGTCTTGATGTCGCCCGGTGGAACCACATCGGAAGCGAGCCAAAGGGTTAAGAATGGGAAGGCGTAAAAGCAGAGAAGGGTTATCTTAACATCTAGGTTGCTCAGGTTCGGCAACTGCCAAAACCAGAGGCCGACCAAAACAAACAGCCCCCACATCCAGGCTGGGTTTTGGCCCAAATAGGAGAACACGGCCGTGCCCCCAAAGGCAAAGATAAACCCGACTCCAAAAGTCAGAATGGTTGCCCAGCGACTCACGTGTTCTGGTGTGAGCGATGCATAAACTCGCGAAGCTCCTCCGCTTGAGCGTAATCTGTCCAGTCGATCGTAACCGGCGTGATTGCCACATAACCCATGTTAACTGCGGCGACGTCCGTTCCTGGTTGATCCGGATCCATTACCACCACTCCTCCTTGCCAATAATACGGACGATTCCAGGGATCATGTCGCAACTCAACTCTATCTTCATAAACACGTTTTCCCATTGCGACTACCTTGTGGCCCTGAATTTCTGGATAGGCCAAGGCAGGGATGTTCACATTTAAGAAGGTGAGCGGCTTGCTGGGAGCCTGCGTAAGCATCGCCCAGTTTTCGGTAAGCCAACGTTCTCCCGTTTTAAAGTGAGAGGGTGCGCCTGAAACGAAGCAGGCCATGGATAAGGCGACCGAGCGAATACCATTGATTGAGCCTTCCATCGCTCCGCCAACCGTACCCGAATAAGTGACGTCGAATCCAAGATTGGGACCACTGTTGAATCCGCTGAGAACGAGGTCGCAGCCGTCGGGCCAAGCGAGAGTGAGTCCAACATTTACGCAGTCCACCGGCGTGCCATTGACTTCGTAGGCTTCCACTCCCTCCATCGGCACCGGCTTTATACGGAGTGGATCATGCATGGTCATGGAATGGCCGCACGCGCTTCGCTCTTTATCGGGAGCGATCACTTTCACTTCGCCGAAATCTCGAGCGACGTTAACCAGGGCGTGGATGCCGGTAGCCCGGATGCCATCGTCGTTTGTTATCAGAATTCTCATCGGCGTTATCTGTCTACCACGTTTTCCTTAGTAAGACGGACGAGACCGTAAAGAAACTTCGATTTGGTTGTCTCTCTGATCGCAACCCGCGACTATGTTGAACACGTAAACTTGATCGATGCTTAATTGGCTCTTTATGACACCCGGCTATGGCGGCGGATACTCACCGCCTGTGATTCGAGAACCATCGGAACGAGATCCTATGATCGAGTCCCGCCTTCATGCCCTGGAAACCGCCTGCGCCGGCCTGTGGCAACTGCTAAAGGAGAAGAACGGATACACAGACCAAGAACTGATGGCCCATATCAGCGGCCAGAATCCACAGCCTTCCCAGCCAACTTTAACGCCCGCCGCCGACAAGGTTGCAGTATGCCCAAAATGTGGCCATAAAATGCTGACTCATAACCATAACAAATGCCTCTGGTGTGGCGCAACGTTGGATCAAGCCCCCTTTACGGGCTAGGCTTTCGGCTGGGTGGTCTCGATCGGCTTAAACTCGGCCAATGCATCGTGTACACCAAGCTGGATCTGAAGCATTTCTGCCTTCTTCCGCGTTATGCCAGTGAGCAGGGTAACCGGTGCATCCGCAATGACCAGCTTCACCTGTGAGCGGTTCAGGGCCAGCATTTGCTGAAGCACTTTGATGACTTCTTCAGTCTTGTTGCCCGGTTCAACCAGGACGAGCTCATAAAGATTCTCGTCGTCGTGGATTGTAAAACTTCTGGGCAGGTTGCGGGTGGTCTCGGCGTTGGTAGAGATCGGTATTTCACGGTCGCAAACTTCGCAGATTAGAGCCTCGCTCTTCTCATTGTAATAATTCAGCGAGTTGCAATAGCCGCAGCGAACTTGAAAGACGGGCATGACCGTCCCGTTTTCATCAACCGGAATCACCCTGGCACAATGAATACAAGCAAAGGCGGCATTGGGCTTCTCGGTGAGGACATTGATTTGTTCACAGTACGGGCAGGCAACGTTATAACTTTTGACTTTGCGCACACCGAATCCTGATACGATCGCCAGAAGGAACGACACAAGCCCAGCTACCCCGAGGATAACAATGAGGCCCATCGTGTACCCATCCCCCTTAAAGGCATAGAGCAAGCCGGCTAGGGCCATGGAAATTAGCCCTCCCAAGCCAAATACAAGCGCCTTTTCAGCGATTATCTCAAGAACGTCGGATCTTCTTTGCGGCATGTTGTGCGTAATGAAAAGAATGTGCTTAATGCAATTCTTAAGTGGAGACGCATTTTAAGTATAACAAAGCACCGCGTAGGTATAGCAAGTTCGGGCAATTGTGGAAAGAGAGCCCTCGGCATTCGGCCCACGGCCTTGGGTATCGAGACGAGAAGTCGAATTGCGAGCCAAAGTCCGTTGCAGCAATTCCAACTCACCTAAAGCCGAATGCCCAAGGCCGAATACCGAACGCCTTACTGTGTTTTCGTTTGCTGGACGAGAAGCACCGACTTATCACCTTCTTCCACAACACCAAAGCCATACTTTGTGCCGATGTCGCGCAGAATGCCAAGTGCGTCTTTCTCCTGAGTATCCAAATCAATGGTAGGGTCTGGGAATCCGGGAGCGGTTTGTATTTTCAACCCATATTGGGAAGAAATGGCATGAAGCGCATCGCTCAAATGAACTTGCTTCATAATCATCCGCTGAGGCTTCGGTCCTATCTCTTCCGGCGTAGATTCGACTGGAACCGGCCCGTTACCATTTTCATCCAGTTGCTCTGATGCGTGATCCTTGATACTTGGCGGAAGTGGCTTAGTCATCTGCGTGTCTGTAGAATAGGGAACTAGCCTTTCTTTACTGTTGATTTGGCTGTTGTAAGTGGGTGGATGCGCGGGGGCCTTCGGGGTAAGACAGCTTGGTAAACCGGGGCTTGTCTGTTGAGGTGCAGGCGCGTTCCGGACCTTCATGATCGTGTAAGACACGGCGAAAACCAATGCTGCACCAAGGACAAAGGCCGTACTCGCAACAAGCCGCCCGCTAGGCTTAAAGCCATTGCTCTGAGCACGTTGCTTTAGCCGAAATTCAGGCCGCACCGGTACAGCCATATGAAGCGCCTTCGCCTTCTTAATGTCGGCAACAAGGTTCATGCGTTTGGCCAACTCATGCTTGAGTTCGGGAAACCGCTTTTGGAAGCTTTCAGCAGCCGCGATTTCTCCTGAATCGGCAATGTTCCACATCAATTTATCGAGGTCGGGAGCGATACTCACTTGCTCACCTCCTCGTACAGGGATCGAAATCTCTCTCTAGCCCTATACAGCCGGGTTTTAGCGGCATTTGGAGTACAACCCAGGCTCTGAGCTAGCTCTTCGAGCGAAAGCTCTTCCCAGTAGTACAGAACCAAGGCCGCTCTATCGGCAGGTTGCAGACGAGCCATAGACCGATGGATTTTGGGATCGACGCTGTCGTCCCCCTCTTGCACGGCCTTCGCAAGGGCCTCATTAAGCTCCACAAGACGATATTTGTTCCGATTCTTGCGGGCCTCTTGAATACTGCGGTTTACAGAGATGCGAAACAGCCAAGTGCTAAAACGTGCGCGGCGATCAAATCGGGAAATGTTCTTGTACACGAGCGTGAAAATCTCTTGAACCGCGTCTGCTGCTTCCTCGGTATTGAGCAAGACTCCCTTGGCGATTGCAAAGACCTTTTCGTAATATTTGCCATAAATGTGTTCAAACGCGAGCCGGTCTCCTGAACATATCCTCTCGACGAAAATTGCGTCTTCGTCGTAGGCCATATTTTGAGATTTCTGCACCAGAGTTGGAACCACTTCTTTTTGGACGCTCATAGTTTTCCGCTAGTAACAGGGCGTTTGAAACAACCCTAAAAGTTCAACGCCCCATCGCCTAAAGAGAAACTACCGATTCGAAACGATACGCATTGCAAATTGTTCTGGCAGGAACTGCTGGACGATCCAGAGGTTCAATGCCACTAGAACTATTGTATACGCGATGAACGATGTTTTCCACTTTTCCTTGCTAAAGTAGACCAAACCCAGTCCAAATCCTATGGAGATGGGCCCTAAAGCCGGGAACAGATAGCGGGACTGCCCTTGGAAGTACTTAACGTTAAACGCGACAAAGGAGAGAATCACGAGGAGAAGAAAAACGCTGTTCAGGACGGTTACCGGTCTCGATTCTTTATTCTCTGGTTTGGTAAGAGCAATCATCCCTCCCAAGGCAAGTAGGGCAAGCACGGCCATCGCGATTCGGGCGAGTTTATCGGGCAGCGGAATGTCCATATAGCCGAACGTTCCGATGAAACTTCGCCAAGTAAAATCGAAATCCTTTAGAATGTAAGTGCCCCAATCCCAGCCAAGGCTGGTTTTAGTTGGAGATCCCAAGAATGCCTGATTAAACGCCTTCATGGCAAACGGATCGCCATAAAGGGATTGATTGCGTACCCACCAGGGCAGGGCCAAAACTAGGGCGATTCCGGCCGTGGCCAAAAAGATCTTCCCAGATGGTCTCGGCGCGCCCGATAAATACGCGGCTATTAAAATGGCTGGCGCTAAGGCAATCGCGGTCGTTTTCGTGAGAAAGGCAAGACCCATAAGCATGCCAAGGATCACGCCCTTTTTCATCGTCCATCCGTTTTGCAGGGCGTGGGCCGTTATGGCTAGGCACCATGTACACAAACAGAACAATAGAGGATCGTTGCTGATAGCGCCGCTAAGGGCCAAATTCATAGGAAGCAAAGCTGCAAAGGCGGCCGCCGCTAAACCCACCTCCTTTCTCTTAAATCCCCAATATCCCAAAAAGAAAACGGCAAGAACCGTAAAGGAACCGATGACAGCATTTAAGCTGCGGAGAGCCAATCCGACCGCCTTATTGTTGACGTCGCCCCCAGCTATTTTGAGGATCGGCACGCTAACAATGTAAAACAGCGGCGGCTGATGCGACTGGTAATGTTCGTAGTTTGTTGGATCCTTTGGATCCAGAACGGGGAAGCCCTTTCCATCCGCCAGCCACTGAATATAGTTTGCATGTTGGCGCTCGTCCGGGGCGCCGAAGTCTTTGATAACCGTGCCATAGTAGCGGCCGGACGCTCGGTAGGGAGTGTCGAACGCATAAGCCATCGCCAGCACAAAGTGCAAAAGGACGAGCACAGCAAGGGCGAAGCGGTTCGACTGGACATTCATTCTCTTTAGTGACGCATTGTATCCGAAAGAGAACTTAAACTTGAGTTACCAGGTTCGGTTTCAGTGGCAACTGCAGTATCATTTAATACAAGTCTACAGGTTCGATTATGCGAAAATTGCTTCCACTTCTTTCTCTCGTCGCTTTAGCTTCGATTTCTTCGGCCCAGTCGGGCAGAGCATTGGTAGGTGGCTACATTAAGCTGCTTCACAATGCCAAGTCCCTTGATGCGGTTTATACAGTTCAGGATTTGGGCGGCGTGCCCTACACTTATCACGTGCAGCTTTCCAAGCCGAATCTTGCAAAAATCGATACCGATAAGGAATCGATCGTAGCCGATGGATCGGATATTTACACTTTTGACAAGAAGTGGAAAACGTATTTTAAGAAGCCTGAGACTCAGGATTCGCTGGTCGAAGTGTTCAAGAAACCAGAATTGAACCTTTGGCAAGGCTTCTTTGATACCGACGCGATGGCGAAACTGCCCGAAGCGGACCTCATCGGCCCCAAATTGAAAGGTGGCGCGGAACTTACCGAAGTCGACACAGTGGTCGATTGGTTCGGTCAGAAAAAAGAGACTCTCTATTTTGACAAAGGCAATATCGCACGCCAAGCCGAGATCAAGCTCGAAAATCCGGACACGACGACGTTACTCTTAGTTTCCAAGTTGGATTTGAAAACCGACCCGGGTTCGTCGGATGCATTTGCATTTAGCGCCCCCGGTGGGGCGAAAGAAGTCTCATTGGCCGATGCCGACGCCGGCCACTTTTTCACCTCTTATGGGGACGCTATGAGTATCGCCTCCGCTACTCACAGGCTCGTTCTGCTGGAGTTCGTTTCCGATGGTTCGACCTATTGTCGGCAGATGCAGGACGAGGTTTTTAGCCAGCCCGAATTCCTCGCCATGAGCAAGAGTTATGTGTTCTGCCGCTTGAATGTGACCAACAATAAGGACCTCGAAACAAAGTACAAGGTAAAAGGAACGCCGGACATGCGGTTCCTCAATTCCAGCGGCCAACAGGTCAACTCCGTTCTCGGATTTATGGCAAAGACGCAATTTCTAACGCTAATGCAGACGGTCGCGACTGCAAATCAGCCATCCTAGCGCCGAAGGCCTGAGGTAGACTTTGACTTCTGCCGAACCTTTATGGAAGGCATGGAGATTTCATTTTGACCCCTAATTCTGGTGCCGCAACCGCGGTCAAAAAAGAGTCTGTTCCCGCAAAACAAACCGCGCTCCCTCGTGAGCATCTTAGTAAAGAGGATTGCCTAGCAATCCTTGAGCAACTTTATTTGGCGAGATATTTCGACATCCGCCTGATCAAAGAGAAGAAAAGGGGCCGGCTTTATGGCACTCTTTATTCCTCCCACAACCAAGAGGCCATCCTTGTTGGGTCGCTTTATGGGCTTAAGCCAACCGATTGGATTAGCCCCATCCACCGCGACATGCCCGCGTTCTTTTTGAAGGATGCACGAAATGGGTTGAACAATCCAGATCGGATGGGCTTTAGCATCGAATCCGTCTGTGCACAGGTTTGGGGGAAAGTAGATTCTCCGGGCCGCGCACGGGACAACTGGTCCCACCTTGGCAGTAAGGCAAAGCATATCATTCACTCGACTTCCATGCTTGCCGGCACGATTCCGGTCGCCGCTGGCGTGGCCTATGCCGACCGATTGGATGGCGGCGATGCTGTGGTGCTCACCTATAATGGCGAGGGCTCGACCGCGCAAGGCGTTTTTCACGAAGCGATCAACTTTGCCGCCGTTCACAAGCTTCCGGTGATCACCATTGTGGAGAACAACCAATGGGCTTACGGAACCCCTGTCGAACTTGAAGTTCCGACCGCCGATGTGGCAGACCGCGCCAAAGGTTATGGCATTCCAGGTCTTATCGCAGATGGCCAAGATGTTTTCGATGTCTACGACAAAGTTATGACCGCCGTGAAATACGCCCGTGATGGGAACGGTCCCAGCATCGTGGAATGCAAAACGTTCCGCGCCTACGGGCATGGCGACCATGATGACGATCGCGCGGCGCGGTACCGGCCGGCGGAAGAAGTCAACGAAGGCCGCAGTCGCGATCCGATCGCGGTCTGCAAGAAATATTTGCTGAGCAAAGGGATGATCACGGCAGAGGACGCGAAAACTTACATGGCTGAGGGCAAAGGCGCCGCAGAAGCCAAGAACGAAGATTTCCCGCCATCGGTTGTTGAATACATGAGCGAAGGAGTGGACTTCGCAATCAAATCGTCACTCCCACCCGCCGAGGAAGGCGGAATGTGGGTCTTTAGCGACGCGGCTAAGAATCAAGAGTAGAAATTTATGGCTTTAACTCAAGAGAAAACCGCCGAACCGGCCGTGAACCTCAAGAAAAACTATCTTGCGGCCCTTAAAGAGGCCCTGGACGAAGAACTGGGCCGCAACCCAGACATGATCTGCCTGGGTGAAGATATCGGCATTCTTGGCGGCGCTTTCGGCGTTACCGAGGGCTTGCAGTCCAAGTACGGCGCTCACCGCGTGGTGGACATGCCGATCAGCGAAGCCTGTATCATCGGCGCCGGTGTTGGCGCTGCCCTTCACGGCAAAACCGTGATGTGCGAAATGCAGTTCATCGATTTTATTTCCTGCGGCTTCGATCAGATCGTGAACATGCTGGCGACGTACCATTACCGCACCGCCGGTGAAGTAGAAATGCCATTGGTCATCCGTGGCCCAGCCGGTGCTTACGGTGGTGGCGCGCTCTATCACAGCCAAATGAATGAGGCTTGGTTCTGCCATTCACCTGGGTTAAAGGTTATTTGCCCTTCGACCCCATCCGACGCGAAAGGCTTGATGAAGTCAGCTCTGCGTGACCGAAATCCGGTCCTCTTCTATGAAGTGAAAGAGCTCTATCGCCAGAACAAGATTGCCGAAGAGTTACCGGCAGGTGACTATCTTGTTCCTATTGGGAAGGCTTCGATTCGAAGAGAAGGGAAGGACGTCACCATCGTGACCTACGGCCAGAACGTGTATCACGCTCTAACTGCTGCCGATCAGTTGGCCGAGTCCGGCGTGAACGCCGAAGTGATCGATATCCGGTCCTTGGTTCCTTTGGATGAAGAAACGATTTTAAACTCGATTGGTAAAACCAACCGGGTTGTTGTGGTGAACGAAGCGCCCCGAACCTGCGGATTTGCAGGTGAGTTGGTCGCGCGGATCGCCGAGATCGGCTTCGAGCATTTGGATGCGCCTCCTGTTCGCGTTACGCGTCTGGATACGCCGGTGCCGTGGGCCAAGTCTTTGGAATCGTTCGTTCTGCCAAGCGTCGAGAAGATCGTTGCTGCGGCTCAGAAAGTCGTTAGCTATTAGCCTAAGAGCAATCCATTCTGGTTCAATCATTTTGAATCAGCATGAATTGCTTCATGTTGGGCAAGCTGCGATACCATTGAGCTGAGTTGCCCCACGCAGGCTGCAAGGTCAGTTAAATCGGCTCTCCAGTTTTGTATCAAGATGTTTTTCGAAGACATTTTCATTGCGAGGTTTTCAATGGCACTAGCATTGTCAGCCAAGGTTATCAATTGATCTCTAGTCATTTGAAAAGTTTATAACAAGAGAGCGCCACATGGCTCTCAATTGGTTGATTACTTGCGACCACCAGCTGAGTTTGTCCGGCGGAAAATCCGCACGTCCTGACGGTTCCTGTCGCACGCCTTTAGGCATTTACTTCTCCTTTGTCGACCAGCTCTATATTTATTTAAGTTGTGTTAAGAAATCGGCAACCAAAGGTTCAGGCTAAGAGGGCATAGATATACTCGGCCCTGAACATGGGTGACCGAACCGAAACTCTCTCTCGACGTGATCTTTTACAGGCCGCTGGTGGCGTAACGTTATTGGCCCTCGTGCCTCGCTTGGCAAGTGCAACCTCGCCAAACACTGTCTACGAAGTGCCCAACTTTGGGGCAAGCGGAAGCGGACGCCCGCCCATTTTTACGGCTCTGCCATACCTGCAGCCGGGCGCAAAATCATCGCAGCTGGTGGAGCATAGCGAAGGTATTGTCATCGCGTGGCAAACCGACGATTGTCCGGCACAGTTCGACGTCACCTTTGGAGAAAGAGGCTTTGATCGCAAGGCTTCGATTAGTACGGCCAAGCGCCCCCATGGAAAGGGCGACTCTGAGACCAAGATCAACTATGCGGCTGCGCTGGAGGGTTTGAACCTCAACACCAAGTATCGTTATCGCGTTTCGTTAAACGGCGAGACGCTCCTCGAAGGCTTCTTTACCACTCGAAAGCCCCGTGGCGCTAAGACAAGGTTTGTTGCTTTCGGAGACAATTCCTATGGCGATATTTCGGATAGAGCTATCGCCTTCCAAGCCTTCAAGGCGATGCCTGACTTCGTAATGAATGCTGGCGACAACGTATACGAGAGCGGCTTGGATAATGAATATGCCCGCTATTTTTTCCCCGTTTATAATGCTGATTTGGCCGGAATAAGATCTGGAGCTCCCTTATTGCGCGCCGTCCCCTTCTACACAGTCCTTGCCAACCACGACGTTGCTGTCAAAGGACCAGATAAGCACCCGGTGGCAGACTTTACAAAGAATCCGGATTCGTTGGGCTACTACACGAACATGTATTTGCCTTTGAACGGTCCGGCCGTGAACCAACCCACTCCGACCGTCGGAAATCCGGTTGCGATCGACAGCTTTAAGGTAGCAGCAGGCGATCGTTTCCCTAAAATGGGCAACTATTCATTCGATTACGGGGATGGCCATTTTCTCTGCTTGGACTCCAATGTTTACGTCGATCCAACCGATCCACAAATGCAGGCTTGGATTGAAAGTGACCTTGCAGAGTCAGACGCCCCCTGGAAGTTTGTGACCTATCATCACCCGGCGTTTAATGTCGGTGCGGAGCACTATCACGAGCAGCAAATGCGGGTCCTTTCGCCAATATTCGAAAAGCATGGCGTAGTGATGGTATTCAGCGGTCATGAGCACATTTATCAAAGGAATCGACCCATACGCTTTGTGCCAGGAGACTTAACGGGCGCCAAGGACATTAACAGCGGACATCGATTGGTGCCGGGCACGTTCACGATAGATCGCAACTTTGATGGGGATAAAGCGACCAAGCCCGAAGGGGTTATCTATATTACGAGCGGTGCCGGAGGCAAGCACCTATACGACGCAGATATGAACCAGAACCCAAAGAACTGGCTCCATGAGGAAGATCAAAACGCCGACTATGTCGCGCAGTTGATCTCGGATAGGCATTCGCTAACAGTCATCGATATGGATGCATCAAGCCTTAAAGTTCACCAGGTTGACCAGTGGGGCAATGAAGTAGACCGAATCCACGTCACCCGCTAGCTTGACAAGATCGGTTGCACAAGTAGCTTACCTTGTAAAAAAGCCTCGGCAACCACAGCGTCGTACTGATGCCCGGCGCAGCGCGCGATTTCGGCTGCCGCTTCCTCTTCGGGAATCGGCTTTTTCCAGCCAACTCCGTTGGTGAGGACATCATAAGCCTCCGCGACAGCGATAATCCGCGCGCCCAAAGGAATTGCTTCACCCGCTAAGCCATCGGGATAGCCCAGGCCATCCCACCTTTCGTGGTGGTGGACGATCATTGGCAAGCATGGTGCCAACCAAGTAAGGGATTCAACCGCCCGCTTCGACTCCTGGGCATGCGATCTCAGTTGCCTTAATTCTTCGTCTGTAAGGTCACCCAACTTGGCCAGCAAGTTGCGGTCGACGTGGATTTTGCCAACATCGTGAAGCGAGGCGGCCTGCCGAAGGTATATCAGGTCCTCAAAGCTCATGCCCAGCCGCTCGCCGGTGGCGACTGCGTAAACGGCCACTCGCTCCGCGTGGTGAGCTTCTCCCGCCGCATGCTCTTCCATCTTTTGAAGTAGCTCGCGGATTAAGTCGTTGTGTTCGGGGCTAATAAGGGGTCTGTCTATCAGGGCAGCCCTCGAAGGGTCTTTTTCAGCGCCTTTACTTCTTGCTGTTCCAATGTTCTGGGGTCTAGCCATACCAAAGAGTCCTCGATTCTGCTCAGGACTGGCGGCTTCGATTTGCGAAGTAATCGCGCCAGCCGAGCGGGATTAGAGGATTTCAACCCGACGCGGATGGTTGTAACGCCTGCGCCGGGAAGAGAACCGCTTCCCACCTCTGTTATGCCTTGCTCAACCACCGCTTCGCCCCCGTAAGCCTGCTGTAACTCTTCTGCAATTGCTTGCAGGTCATTTAACCTGCGAGCCAAATTGGCTAGGGTGGGGATCTCTTGTTCCTGGCCATTTTGGTAAAGCTTAAGGGTTGCCTCTAACGCCGCGAGGGATAGTTTGTCGATCCGGGTTATCCTCGCCAGAGGGTCTTTCTTGATTTTGTCTATGAGCTCTTTTTTGCCTAAGATCAGGCCCGACTGTGGGCCGCCGAGCAGTTTATCGCCACTGGCGGTTACGATATCCGCTCCCGCTTTTATCGCTTCCTGAAGCGTTGGCTCTTTGGGCAATCCGTATTGGGTTGTATCGAAAAGGCATCCAGAGCCGACGTCGTCGACAAGGATTGTTTGGTGTTTAAGGGCAAGTTCGGCGAGTTGGTTCGGCGCGACTTCCTCGGTAAAGCCAACGATTTTGAAGTTGCTTGGATGGCACCTTAGGATTGCTGCCGTTTTTGGGGTTAAGGCCTCTTCGTAGTCGCTCATTCTTGTCTTGTTTGTAGTGCCAACTTCAACCAGCTTGCAGCCGCTTTGCTTTACGATTTCCGACATCCTGAACGAGCCGCCGATTTCCACCATTTGTCCCCTGGATAGGATCACTTCTTTCCTTTTCGCCAAAGCATGGAGCGTTAAGAAGACGGCGCTGGCGCAGTTGTTGACGATGAATGCGTCTTCCGCGCCGGTTAGTTCGCACAGCATTCGGCGAACATGGGTTTGGCGGTCACCGCGTTTGCCTGATTCTAAATCAAGTTCTAGATTTGCGTGGCCTCCCGCTATTCGGCTTACGTGCTCGGCGACGGACGGAGCCAGTCTGGCTCGCCCCAGGCCGGTATGGAGAATCACACCCGAGGCGTTAATAACGCTATTGAAGCTGAACTGGCTTCTTTGCTCGGCTTCTTGGCGTGCATATTGCTCTGCCAACTTTGTGTCCGTTTGGTCTTCCTTTCTTAAGCGATCAATGGCGTGGCGAGCTGCTTCAACGCGGAGCTTTCTTGGGAAATCGCGCAACGAATCGGACTCGCTTAACTTATCCACGCGCGGCAATTTGCTAAAGTCCGACACGCAGACATTTTAGCGTTTTAATGGTAACCTTTTTCCTCCGCATGAAGCTTCACGAATATCAATCAAAAGAACTCTTAACTCGATTCAATGTGCCCGTCGCGAAAGGCGATATAGCTACCGACGGCAAACACGCAACCGAAATCGCCAAGTCTCTTGGCGGCAAGGTTGTAGTCAAGGCCCAGGTCCTTATGGGCGGAAGGGGCAAAGCAGGCGGCGTAAAGCTTTTTGATAATGCGGAAGATGCGGGCAAGTTCGCAGGCGAGCTGATCGGCAAAAAGCTGGTGAGCATTCAAAACCCGGCCGGCATGATAGTTGAGAAGGTGCTTGTTGCCGAGCAGGTTGATATAGCGAAAGAGTTCTATGTGGCCGTTCTTCTAGATCGGGCGACCCAGCGCGATATGGTGATGCTCTCCGCCAAAGGCGGAATGGAGATCGAGGAGGTCGCCGTTTCCGACCCCAAAGCCATCGTCCAAATCCAGATCGATCCCGCTTACGGCCTTTGCGATTTCGAGATTCGCCGGGCTTTGAAAGACGCCGAGATCCCGAAAGAGGCACGCGGCCAGATGGTCGGCATTATCAAGAATCTCGTCAAGGCTTACGAGGATTCCGACGCCGATATGGTGGAGATTAACCCCCTCGCCATGACCCCGCAAGGAAAGATCATCGCTGCCGATGCGAAGGTTAGCATTGATGACAACGCGGTTTATCGCCACGCCGATTACGTGGCGACGAAGGAAGATAGCGCCGAAGACCCCATCGAAGCCGAGGCTTCCAGAAGGGGAATTGCCTATGTTCGGTTGGGCGGGGATATCGGCATTATTGGAAACGGCGCCGGCTTGGTCATGTCCTCCCTGGATGAAGTGAGTTCCGCCGGCGGGCGTCCTGCTGACTTTCTGGATGTAGGTGGCGGCGCGCAGGCCGAGCGAGTAAAGAGTTGCGTTGAGTTGATCATGATGGACGCCGAAGTGAAGGGTCTTCTGCTCAACATTTTTGGCGGAATCACCCGCTGCGACGAAGTCGCGAAAGGCGTGCTTCAGGCCTTAGATGAGCTGAATGTCCAAATTCCCGTCGTGGCCAGAATTGAGGGAACCGCCGCGGAAGAGGGAAGGCGAATTCTGCAAGGCAGCCGCGTCATCGCGGCGGAAACGATGCAAGAAGCGGCAAACAAGATTGTGGAACTGGCTTACGCTTAAGCGCTTCGCGCCTGAGAGTTAGGCAGCTTCAAAATGTATAAGCTCACAAAAGGCCAGCTAGCTCTCTTTGTCATCGCCGCCGTCGTGGGCGGAACGGTGACTGGCATCATGCAGAAAAGTCGGCAAGCCAGGAGCCCAAAACGGGCCGGTTTTAAGGCGGCTCCCGGCGCACGGACTCCAGATTTAAAGGCTGTGGAGTCTCTTTATAACTCGCTAAAATTTAGAACGGTTGGCCCCTCGGGGAGCGCAGAGGCGGATGCTGAGCTATCGTATATCGAAAGGAGTGAGGGCAATGTTTTGTCTTCCTCCGTGAAGGGTTTTACCTCTGGCCTTTCAAGCACGCCCCCGCCTGTCTTTGTCATAGTGCATAGGCAGAGAGGGGATTACGTCGAGGTAGTTACAACCTCCAAAGATGGAATCGACAGAGTTAGTTCGACACCCGTTTCGAAGGCAGGCGGCATTCTTAGGTTATTGGGACCAAGTGAAATTCGCCGTCAGGATAGCCCAACCTACAAGTTGAGGTTCGACAACGATACGGACCACCCCATGGCCGTAAGTTTTCGGAAGTATGAGTGCGGTCTCCACGCTTCAATAGATGGGGTAGCTGGCCATTTAGACGTCTCAGATGGTGGCTTCAAAGATAAGCCGATGAGGTTGACGAAGGACCAATGCGTCATCGTCCCGCCTTACAACTCGGCCGAGACAAGTCTGATTTTCAAGTATGACCAGGCTTTTACGAAGAGACATGTAACCTCGTTTAACCTTTGGGGCACTATCTCTGTGGCACGTGCCGACGCCAAGTTCTACAGCACCAAGTTTGTTGGTGGATTAATGCACAAGTTAGAAAGCGAGCCCATGGTGGTTGAGTTTCAGTAGCGGAGTAAGGGAAACGAGCGGGCGCTTGATGCGGTCCTTCAGACCTACCCAAACCAAAACCTACCCAGCCCTGCACGACCGGAGTCGCTTAGACTGGCTATCTTGCTTGGGTCCTTTGGACCATGGAATTCCAGATCAAATCTCGCGCTTCCGCTTCCGATCCGAAGGGATCACCGTTTTTTCTGAACTTATCGCTTTTCACGTATCACCTTTCACCCGTCACATATCACCTATCACTCTCCATATCCCATATCACCTTTCACTTTTCACCTATGACATCTCGCCCTGAGGGGCGAGAAAGGTAAACTACGTCACGGCATCACCCGCTTCAATGGCGCAGTCAGGTCTGCCTATCTTAGTTCTACAGCTCATTTTTAAGGAACCATTTAGTGGCCAAACAAGCGGAAAAACACCTCGCCGCGTCTCCTGCTGAACTCGAAACCTACTACAGGGAGATGCTCTACATCCGTCACTTCGAAGAGAAGTGCAACTTCGCCTACCGACAAGGAAAGGCCGGAGGCTACCTTCACGTTTACATCGGTATGGAACCGCTCGCGGTTGGATGGCTGAACAGTATTCGTAAGGGCTATGACCATGTGATCACCGCTTACCGCGACCACGGACATGCATTGCTTCTCGGCTCCGACCCGGTTGCCGTTATGGCCGAAATCATGGGCCGAAGCGGCGGGCTCAGCCGGGGCAAGGGTGGTTCGATGCACCTTTACGACATCGACAAAGGATTTTACGGAGGCTGGGGAATCGTTGGCGGCCACGTTGCTATGGGCGCGGGCCTGGCTTTTTCCGCCAAATACCGCGAGGAAGACCGAGTTGTACTCTGCTACCTCGGCGACGGCGCAAGCAATGCGGGCGTATGGTTTGAAACACTGAACATGTGCGGATTGTGGGATCTCCCCATCGTTTTCATCATCGAGAACAACGAGTTCGCAATGGGAACGAGGCTGGAATACCACGCCGCCGATACCGAACTCTGGAAACGCGGCTTACCTTTCGACATCAAAAGTGAGCGGATCGACGGAATGGATGTTCTTCAGCAGAAAGTGGACGCCCAGCGCATCATCGATTACGTTCGAAAAGAGCAGAAGCCTTACCTAGTAGAAGTGATGACCTATCGTTTCGCGGGCCACGGCGCAGCCGATAACGACCGTCAGCTTTACCGAACCAAGGAAGAAGAAGAGCACGCCATGCTCCGTGATCCGATCAAGCTTCTTGAGAAGTATCTGATCCAGCACAACGTGATGAACCACGAGAAGATGGAAGCGATTGAAGAGGAGATCCTAAAGGAAGTGGATCGCATTTACGATGAGGCGGACGCTTCTCCGTTCCCCGATCTTCCCGAGGTTTACGACAACGTGTATTCCGATATGAGCGTGGAGGAGGGACACTAATGGCCTTTGCAGTTGCGAGTTACCGAGACACGGTTCGTCAAACTCTGATCGAGGAGATGGACCGCGACCAAGATGTATTCCTGATCGGTGAGGATATCGGCCGTTATCAGGGCACCTTTAAGGTCACTGCCGGCTTGTTCGACAAATACGGCGCAAAGCGCGTGGTGGATACGCCGATTACGGAGCCGGGAATTGTCGGCATCGCCACCGGCGCGGCCATGACGGGATTAAGGCCGGTCGTCGAGATGATGACCATGTCTTTCTCGATTTTGGCCCTGGACCAGATTATCAACCACGCGGCCAAGGTGCATTACATGACGGGCGGCCAATCCACGGTGCCGATGGTTATTCGCGGCCCCAGCGGCGCGGCTAACCAGTTAAGTGCTCAGCACAGCCACTCTATGGAGGGCTGGTTCGCTCACTGCCCAGGCCTTAAAGTGGTTGCTCCAAGCACGCCCGCTTGTGCCAAGGGCCTCTTGAAGACGGCTATCCGCGATAACAATCCGGTCATCTTCACTGAGAATCCCGGTCTTTACGGCGTAAAGGGCGAAGTACCCGATGATCTCGATTTCACGATTCCTTTCGGCAAGGCGCGAATCGCCCGCGAAGGGAAGGATCTATCTCTCGTTGCGTATAGCCGAATGGTGCATGTGTGCCTTGCTGCTGCGGAAGAGTTGGCGAAAGATGGCATCGATGTTGAAGTGGTCGACGTTCGGTCCCTGCTTCCGATGGATACGGAAACGATCTATGGCTCCGTTGCTAAAACCCACCGCGCTGTGGTTGTTTACGAAGACTGGAAGAGCGGCGGTTTCGGCGCGGAGATCGCGGCACGCATCGGCGAGGATTGCTTCGATGACCTGGATGCCCCGGTTGGACGGGTTGGCGGACTCAACGTCCCCATGCCTTACACCAGGATCCTTGAGCTTGAGTGCATTCCGAACGAGAAGGACGTAATTGCGGCGGTTCGGAAGATCTCGTAACGGGAACCCAAATGAAATCTCCCATGGATGAAGCAGTTGAGCTTGAACTCAGCAAAAGGAACAAACTCTTCAAAGGCGATTTCGCCAAGACCGAGAAGTTTGGAAATGGGTATCTGGCTACCGTTTACGGACCGGATCTAAGGCCGCGCTCCAAGTGGCATGTGATGGAAGGCAGGCCGATGACGCTGGTTGAGATCGATTTAGAATAGCTGCCCAGGTGTCGGCTCATCCGTCCTAACTCTAACTTAAGTTAAGAGAGAGGTAGATATCCATGATCGGCATCATTGCATTCGCCTGTATGCAGGCTTCCACGCCGAAACCGCAAGTGATCGCGGCTTCGATTTTTAAGAACGGTTACACGCTCCTGGTGCGCGAGGTGCCCGTTCAGGGGTCGGGCGAGATCACCCTAACGGATTTGCCGCATCCTTCGCTAGGAACGTTCTGGATCAGCGCTTCGGATGGCATTCAGATTGAGGATGTGATTCGCAGACAGGATATCAGCAAAGAAAAGCGCATGCGAAATGCCGGCGTCTTCACCGATATCCTGGACGCGAACCTCGGAAAGGTCGTTCGTTTGACGATCATAGAAAATGGCTCGAATAAAACGGTGGAAGGAAAGCTCCTCACGAATCAGGGTGATATCGTTCTCGTTAGGACAACGGACGAAACGCTCGCGCTACTGAAGTCAAAAATCACCGATATATCCGCTCCGGGAGGGAATCTCGCTTATCAAGTTCCCGATCCGCCGCCCTTCACAGATGTGGTTGATATAAAGTTCAACTCCAAAGGTAGCGGCAAGATCTACCTCGTCGGCATCGAATCAGGAATGATCTGGACGCCAGGCTATTCGCTCGATATCAGCGACAAGAAAAACGTTCACTTAACGGCCAAGGCCACAGTGGTTAACGATCTGGCCGAACTGAAGGATATCGACGCCCAGTTCGTCAGCGGCTTTCCGAATGTGCCTTTCTTGGGCCAAATTGAGCCATTTTTAAGTTCACAGGTTTACGCGCAGGAAAACTTTGGGGGAGGTGGTAGGGCTGGTTTCGCGTTACAGAACGCACCAGCAGCGGCACCAACGGCAAGAGACGAATCCAATACGGCATCCTCATTCGCGACCGGCGAAGAAGGAACCCAAAACGAAGATCTCTACTTTTACAAGCATCCCCACATGACGCTAAAATCCGGTGAACGTGGCTACTACATCCTCTTTGATTTCACTGCGCCTTACAACGATCTGTATACAGTTGACCTCCCGAATACTGTCTCGGATAACACCAATTATCAGCTCGCTTCCGGCGTCCCTGACGTCTGGCACACCATTCGATTTAAAGACCAAACAAAGGAACCGCTAACGACCGGAACGGCCACCGTCTTCCAGGATGGCCAAGTCCTTGGACAAGACACTCTAACCTACACCTCCATCGGCGCCACCGCCGATGTGAAGATGGCGAAGGCCCTCGACGTACACGCAGATCAGGATGAAATCGAGGTCTCCAGAGAACGTGGCGCTTTAAAGCTCTGGAACGGTATCCAGCTAGATTTAGTGACCGTTAAAGGAAGCGTTCAGCTAGAGAGCTATAAGTCGGGGGCCGTAAAGCTCCAGGTTACGAAGTTGTTTACGGGAGAACTTGTAAGCGCCGACCATGAACCAACTTCCACCAAAGTTGCCAAGAACCTTCAAGAGGCAAACCCTCATGGGAGGCTTCAATGGACGATCACGCTCAATCCCAAGGAAAAGGCAACTCTGACCTATACCTACAAGCTGTATGTCAGGCCAAACTGAAATGATTTAAGCAACCTCTCATTCAAATATAAGCGTCTTCTCAGTTGCTAGAACTAATCTAGCGATTACTTAGGAAGGGAGCGCCCCCATGATTAGTCTTTTAGCCCTCGCATTGATGCAGAACACCGAACCGCAGGAGCACGTAATTGCTGCTTCGATTTTTAAGAACAACTATGCTTTGCTTGTTAGGGAAGTGCCGGTGAAGGGATCGGGTGAAATCACCCTCACCGATCTGCCTCATCCGGCGATGGGAACGTTTTGGATATCGGCCAGTCCTGGAATTGAGATCGAGGATATCGTTCATGGCAGTCGTTCCAAAACCATGACCCGTACGGTTGACAGCTTCTCCGAAATACTCGCAGACAATGTTGGCAAGACGCTGCGCCTTAGCGTAAATGATCCAACCAAACAATACACCGTAGAAGGAAAGTTGCTTTCGAGTGGAGAAGCCGTGATTCTTGACACTGCCCAGGGTACGGTCGCCGTACCGCGCATCGAGATCACTAATATCACCGCTCCGAACTCTAAGATGAACTACACCGATACGTACGGTATCTCAGCGGATGTGGTGACCTTTCACGTAAAGGCGGCCAAGCCCGGAAGCATTTACCTCACGGGGCTGGAATCTGGCCTGAACTGGACCCCGGCCTTCGGGATCGATATCAGTGACGGGAAAACCGCCAAGCTTGTCGCCAAGGCAACTGTTAGCGATGACCTGGCCGAGTTGAATGACATTGACACACAGTTTGTTGCAGGGGTGCCCAACGTGCCTTGGATCAACATGGAAGATCCGTTTTTTGCTAGTAATCCCACCACCAGCAGCACACTTAGCAACTATGGGAACACAGGCACTCAGAATATCAATCGGTTTCAGAACACTGGCTCAACGGCGGGCAAGGTGGAGGACTTCGGTCAAAACCTCAAGTTGGCCCAAGGCCTAACGTTCACCGGTGAGGGGAAAGAAGGGGAAGATCTTTTCTTTTACGAGCACCCCCATGTTTCATTGACCAAAGGCGACAAGGGCTATTTACATTCTCTTCAAGATGGATGCGCCGTATACGGATGTTTACACGCTCTCTTTGGGCGCCTATGGCAACAACGATGTGTGGCACTATATCCAGTTTAAGAACTCCAACAAACAGCCGCTTACCACTGGGCCCGCTTCCGTGTTTAAAGATGGGCAGATCGTAGGGCAAGACACTCTCAAATACACCGCCTTAAACTCAAATGTTCGGCTGCAGGTTGCCCAAACTTTGGACATTCCAGTTCAAACAACTGATGAAGAAGTTAGCCGAGCAAAGAATAGCCTAACCATCAAGAGAGATGAAAAAACGACGGACGTGTATGATTTGGTTACTTATAAGTACACCTTCACGGTCCAGAACCACAAAAACAAAGCCGTGTATGTGGAAGCCTCGAGGAACTTTCAGGGTCAGTTTGTTTCGGCAGAACCAAAAATAAACGCGAAGCCGACCCCCACAGTTGAGCTTAACTCGTATGGTTATTTGTACTGGGATTTCACGTTACAGCCGGGAAGAAAGACCACATACTCCTTTGTGCGAAGAGCCTATGTGAAAGAGCCTAGTTGATCGGTCCGCATGTGGTTGGCTTGGGCTTCGCCCTGTGCTGTCATCCCGAACTCCGTGTGAGGGATCTCGGGATGGAGTCGTCCCCTCGCGTGTGGAAGTAAGGAGGATTAGGTAAAACGACGCGGTGAAACTAAAAGTCATTGGAGCCGGAGTTGGGCGAACCGGCACCCACTCCCTTAAGCTCGCCCTTGAGAAGCTACTCGGCGAGCCCTGCTACCACATGGCGGAAGTGTTCAACCGTCCGGAAGACGTTCCGCTGTGGCAAGCCGCTGCAGAAAATAAGCCAGTCATTTGGGATGATTTGCTGAACGGATACGCGGCTGCTGTCGATTGGCCTGCATCCGCATTCTGGCCAGAACTCGCTGCGGCATACCCGGAGGCTCTCATCATCCTATCCAAACGATACCCAGAGGCTTGGTGGAAGAGCGCTCACAGCACTATCTTTAGGGACCGGGGCGAAGCGCCTCCTCATATGAAAGAGTGGGCCGATATGATTACGGCCGTGTTTACCAACCGCTTCACGATGGATCTTCAGAATAAGGATGCCTGCATCGCAGAATTCAATAAGCACAATCAGACTGTGTTGGAGACTGCCCCCAAAGAAAGGCTTCTTGTTTGGGAAGCTTCAGATGGCTGGGAGCCTATCTGTTCTGCATTGAATTTGCCCATTCCCGACGAGCCTTTTCCGCTGTCCAACACGACAGAAGAGTTTCTTAATAGGCAAGCCGCCCACGCAAACTGAAACATTCGTTTTTAGTTTTGCTTTTTTGACCACAAGTACAGGACAAGGATGCCAAGCGCCACTATCGAACCTAGAATAAGACCTTGTGTTAAGCCTAGTCCAAAGCCGACGGCGACCGTATTTTCCCCCTTAAGAGAAAACACGCCTCGGTAGTAGTCCGGCATGAAGGTGCCGAGCGCCCAACCTATAAATCCGCCGAATCCGCCAAATAGCGCGGCTACTGCAAAAACGAAGAACGCTGATTTAGTTAGGTTCATTTGATCAGAGGCTATCAACGCCGAAAAGACGTGCTTAACTCATGGTTTCGTTGGCGCTACTTTCATTTCTGAACCGATTAGCTTAAAGCTTTTCAAGCTTTTCGAGGCATATCACGCGTGTACTCTTACCATATGTCATCGATGGGGAATGCAAAGAGGAAGTGGCCTTGGTTACTGGCGGTTACGGCAATGGCGGCAGCATTAGTGCTGTACGCATGCGGAGGCGGTGGCGGAGGGGGCGGAAGCACAGTTGTCACGCCACCGGCAGCCATAAGCTATCTCCACAGCTACTTTACGGCTCAATCTTTTAATAAGTCCGATTTGAAAGATAGCGGCGTTCTTGTAATCCGCTCCCAGAACTCATTTCACGGAACGGTTTCGATCTCTTTTGCAAACGGCGTGACTGAGCCTGGCTTTCAGAAGCTGCCCACAACCGCGACTGTTAGCTCAACCACAACCAATTTGGCGATAACTGGGTCGGCGCCTGTATCAATCCCGATTAATTTCACCTGGACAAGCCTGCTGCCCGGCAAGTATGAAATAGACGCCAACATTGCCAGTTCAAACTGGACACTCGCCGTTCCGATCGATATTACGATTACGCCAGGCACACCGGCGAAGGTCCAGCCTGTTCTCATGTGGCATAACGATGCTTATCGAACGGGCGCCAACCCAAACGAAACGATCTTAAACCAGACAAACGTGAAGGCCGGGAGCTTTGGCGAGCTCTTCTCGCAAGCCACAATTGGCCAGATAATGGCAGAGCCGCTCTACATACCTGCGGTCGCAATAGCTGGAAAAGGAACCCATAACGTGGTGTTGGTGGCAACCCTAAACGCCTATGTTTACGCTTTTGATGCCGATAACGCGGCGGGGGCGAATGCGCAGCCTTTGTGGACGGCCAATCTGGGCCCGGCCGCTCCGGTGGGAACCGGTGGAGGAGGAGACCAGTTCGAGCAGGGAATAGCTTCAACTCCGGTTATCGACCCCAACACGAACACTATGTACGTGGTTAGCAAGAATGGCTCGGGTTCGGCGGCGCACTTTACACTCCACGCCCTAGATATCACTAGCGGGCACGAGAAATTCGGCGGCCCTGCGACGATATCAGCTTCGGTTAGTGGCGCAAAAGGTGGCCTCGGCGGAACGGTCACTCTGGAAGCGCCGGAGCAGTATCAGCGGTGCGGACTGCTTCTGCTGAACGGGGTGGTCTACATTGGGATCGGCGGATTGAACGGCGACACGCCTCCGTGCCGAGGATGGGTTCTGGGCTACAGCGCGTCCTCGCTACAGCAAACCGCTGTATTCACGACGGCACCGGATGCGGGTGTGGGCAGCCAAACTGCCTTTGCTGGAGATGGAATATGGATGAGCGGGGCGGGCTTATCTTCGGATGGAACCTATATTTATTGCGCGACAGGCAACGGTGATTTCAATGCCGGAAGCGGAGGTAGAGATTATGGCGACTCCGTGCTGAAGCTTCAGCCGGTTGGCAACACACTTAAAGTTGCCGATTATTTTGCGCCTTTTAATGAATCCGTCTACGATAGCAGGGACTTGGATTTAGGATCTGCTGGATCGATGTTAATCCCGCCATCGGGTTCTTCCACTCCGCTTCTGATCCAGCCCTGTAAGGCGGGAGACATTTACGTTCTTAACCGGAACTCCTTGGGGGGCTTCAATCCGACGGCGAATAAGATCTTCCAAGAGTTCAATCTGAACAGTTCGGAAGCTGCTCATGCGCGGCCGCAAGGCACGACTACTTCGACCGGATCGACTACTAGCTCAACCACTTCAAGCTCTACTTCGACAGGGTCGACAGGGTCGACAGGGTCGACAGGGTCAACCGGTTCAAGCGGTAGTTTTGGGTCTTCCAGTTCAACTGGATTTGTTAGTTCGACTGGATCACCGGGATCCAGCGGATCAGGTGGTTCCTCCGGGTCCACTGGCGGCACCCCAGTTGCAACTTTTTGGGGCTCAGCCGCTTATGCCAATGGCGGCGTGTATTTTGCCACCGAGCACGGCCATCTGTATGGCTATAGGTTGGGCAGCACTGGGTTTTCGTCCTTGTTCGGAACTTCGCCCGAATCGTTCTGGCACGCGACGCCGAGTATTTCGTATAACGCAGCCGACGTGCCGAGCACGGGGATCGTATGGATTGTCGGCGATGGCGGCAATGGCGTCCTTTGCGCCTATAACGCCTCAAACTTGGCCCCACTTTATCGCGCCGACGGGACGGATCTAGCGGGCAAGTATATGAAGTTTGGCGTACCCATGGTTGCTAACGGCAAGGTTTATGTTCCTACCCAAGCCGGGTTATATGTTTACGGCCTAGGTGGATTCCAAACCGTTCCGACACCCGCACCTAAGAAGCGCAGGAACTAGGGTGTCGAAGGTGTTGCTTGGAATCCATCGGTTAACGTTTGGAGGAAGGCCACGAGATCGGCTTCTTGGGCCGCTGTGAGCCCGATGTTGCCGATGTGCAAGCCATCGCCTGTTTTTAGACCCGATGGGTTCAGCATGTTGTTGACGCATTCCGGTGCAGGCCACAGAGGCTGACCCTTTAGGCCTGCATAGGGGTTTGCTTTGGTGAAGTCGATTACCTCGCCGGCCTTAGTTGTCAGGTTGCGGGTGTTGTAGAAATGCACCACCTGCTGAAGGCTCTTGAAAAACCCGTTGTGGCCATAGGCCTTCACAAAGGTCGCGTAGGGTCTAGAATCCACGTTCCGCAAAGTAGGAATTTTGAAGCAGCCTTTTACCTGGAGGGCATCTGCGTTCAGTTGTGCGGTAGTCGTGTAAAGGGTCTTGGCCAACCCAAAGTCAATATAGCTGGACCCAAGGGAGTTGTAACCGGCAGGATCAGCCACTGCGTTGGTCATCGCGTAGTAGGGATTGGCAAGGTTCTTTGGAATGCCAACGTTCACATAGTGCGAATCTGTAAAGAGGTCGGGGCCGGCTCCAGGGCTGCTGGCTAACGCATGACACAACGAACATTGGGCGTTGATGGGCGAAGCGGGACCACCGGCGCGGCCCGTAAGCGACCCGGTAAAAATCTGCAATCCGACGATCTCTTGGGCTGTAAACCGGGCTTTGCCTTCAAGGAACATGTCGTATTTGGAATTGAACGGTGAAACCTGGGTTGAGCTCTCGTAAGCTGCCAAGCTCTGAACCATTAGTTGGAAAACGGGCGCAACGGGCTGGTTGAAAACATTTGCGCCGTAGCACTGTTTGAACTGCGCGGCGTTGGGTCCTCGCTCAAGGGCCTCAACAACCATTTGGGGGCTGCCGAGATTGTGGACGACATTGTTCATCTCGTTGGGGTTTTGGAACGGGCCCTGGGCCTGGATTGCCAAGGTATTCGCCCGGCCATCGTAAAACATGCCGCCCACGAAGGCGCCAATCGTATTATCGAGCTTGGGAGGTCCAACGGGAATGAAACTGCTGTACGAAACGGTTGGAGCCTTTCGGTTTCCGAACCGGCCGGCGACAGCGCCGGGCATGGTGCCGAGATTTTTATTTGCGGAAGAATTTGGTGAGCTGAATCCTGCGCTGGGATCGTGGCAGGTGGCGCATGCAACACCTGTTGGATTTGAAAGATCGGTTTCGTAAAACAAGTCCTTGCCCACCTGGATAACCAGTGACTGGTTAAGCGGGCCTTGGGCCGTAGCCGGCTTTGCCGACATGGTGATGGCGCCGACGATGAAGATCGGTGCGGCGATGCCAAAGAGAGCTATTCTTGAAACTGTTTTGTTAGCCACGATGTTTTCCATTTGCTTAAGTAGCCTTAAGCGGATTAATACAAGGAGGATGAATGGCAACAATCATGCCAATTTAAATATCAAATGAGAAAAAACTTCTGCGAATCGGGGATGGGCGAAACGGTATAGACGGGCCAAGCAAGGACGACATCCGAAAGGATGGCAGGCGCAAAACCAAAATCGCAGTAGCCATATCCGACAACACTCAAAAATGTCAGAGAGCCTTCCTGGTTTGCATAGAAGATCTCTTGAAGTTACGTGTCTATCAGGTCTCGCATTCGTTCGTGCAAGCTCCAATCCCGTGCCATGCCGAAGTCAGCCCCGGTTGGTCCTCCCATGTCTCGACGCGTTGGTAATTTTTGTGATAATGTTAAGTAATATGCGCACTATCGAACAAGCCCCCGTTGTTTTGGATAAGTCGATTGAAGGTTTTAGGGGTCAGGTAGCCCAGATCGCGTACTACCTTTCGGAATCTGAAGGATTTCCCCATGGGAGCGACGTTTCTTACTGGTTGGCGGCGGAGAATCGTAGGCTCTCAGAATTCAAAATCGGCATAACGCTAGAAATGCTCAGATCCAGGATTGCCGAGCGTGCCTACTTCAACGCCCTCAGAGAGGGGTTGCCCTCGGGCCGTGAATTCGACCACTGGTTCGAAGCGGAACGTGTTGAGGTTCAGAACTTGTTGTCTCTAATTGAAACGACTTTGAATAAGAAGCTGGAACTTGCACTGGCAGGTGCACCCTTACCGGTTCAAGCTTCGTCTAATTCGAATGAGTTAGTGACACCTATAAAAAATACCTGGGAAAGCAGCCCGGAGGCTACGGAACCTGAATCGTTAAGTTACGTCCAAAAACTCGAACCCGGGCAACGATTGCCTGAAATGGAGTCGATACAAACGGAAAGTGTCGTTAGAACTATGCTGTTGCCGTGCAAAGGATGAAAAAAGCAAACCTGAAATTGATTAGGAGAAGCATTCCGCTTTCCGTAAAGGGGGCCAATATAGAGGAGTTCTATTGCGAGGCACTTGGCAACCTCGGCGCGCGAGTGCTGGAAAGCTACGTTGTTTTTTATTGGCCAGCGAAGGTTAAACTGACGGACATCATAGAGCGTGCGGAGGGAATGTGCCAGAATTGGGGCCATCTCTCGGTACGAAGTAAAGGGCAAATGGTGTCCATTGCTTCGAAAGGCATTTTGCTTCGGGCAGATCAGTTACTGCCGAGTCAAGTAAATAACCCAAACTTTCTCCCAGATGGGTATTTGTATTCGTCGGAAATTCTTGAAGGTCTCCGAAGTGGCGAATGGGTCGTTATGGGTGTCGAGGACCATACTTGGAAACTTGAAGCATGGATACCGCTTTTGGAAGAGTTCGTCGGACCCATCAAACTCGGATCGTCGTGCATAGCCACGTTCATCCAAGAGATAAGGGCCGCGGGGAAGCGTCAGGGCATTGGAAAACAAGCTGAGGCATAATTTGGCCTCCGTTCGTTACCGGGGTATGGGACCATTGGCAGTAAGCAGGTAAATTGCCGGTATGGCAGTCACCGCCAACATGGACAGTCCATTTCGCCTGGAACCTTACATTTCCGCAGACTCTAACCCTACCCTTGTTGATGGTCCCTCACGTGCCGACACGGGAGCCATGTGCCGAAAGGCCGATATCTGGGTGGGTTTTGAACACGACATTCCAGTGACATGCAGACCCTATCTCGTTCTATTTGGTCTTGACTCAACCCACTGTCACTCGTGCGAAATAGAAGCTGGAAATGGATACTCGTGTCCTTTAACGCAAAGGAGTTGGGTATTCAGCAACGGGATCGAGTTGGACGCGGGGCGGGAATGGACCCATGGGATGTGTCTGCTTGCGCAAGGTCTTCACGCCAGACACATTTGTATTCGCCAAGTGAGTGAGGATGTGCCTGGCACACGTGAAACCGTCGAAATGCAAGGAATCACTTTGGAGATTTTGTGGACATGACCGCTGACTGGTCAGGAACAGATGTGGTCGTAGCGCCATTAGGTCTTATATTTGTCGCCTCGTGGTTTGCGGGCCACCGCGTCAAAGACGTCAAGCTCGTTCTGGAGAAGTTCAAGCACGATCAATATCTTCCGATTAAAGATGAACTGAAAACAGACTATATCATTGGATGGACAAATTACAATGTTGGAAACGCGCTACTACGTCTGCAGAATAGACAGACCTGGCAACTGGGGGTTGTCACGTTAATCGGTAGTAGTGCGCTTCTTGCGAAGCTTCTTGCAGCCGATGATGTTGTAGCACCTCTAATACGATTCGCAAGGATTGCTTTGACGGCGCTAGCGGGCCTGATTGCTATTGTCACCATTTGTCTCTCAGCAAAAGCCTACTCAGACCCGGTTGCGTACTTTGAACATCAGACAGATCCGGAGGGAGATATTAAGGCGTGGGGCGAGACGGTTACACGTAGCGTTCAGTACGAAAGGCTGTTGAAATGGCTAGAGGGCTGCTGTATTGGGGCCAATATAATCGCTTTGATTGCTGGCCTTACGTTTTTGCTGAAGGCGTAGATAATGGGCCCGCCCCCCGGGATTCGCCTAGAATTGTGTTGAGGCAGGGTAAGTTGGCGGGGACTCGAGCCGCGATCTAAGACTACGCGATCAGTTCTTCCAATTCCTTAACGCGAAGGCCCATTTCGCGGCGGCTGACCACATACTCCGACTCGCTGTAGGGCTTTTCCAACTCCGTTCCCCGAATCAAACGCCTTAACACCGGCGATGCCAAGATGGTGCTAATGACGCACATGAGAACAAGCATGCAATAAACCGATTTGGGAATCGCACCCATTTCCAATCCAATATTCGCAGCAATCAGCCCCATAAGAGCCCTCGTGTTCATCATGATTCCGATGGCGGCCGACTGGCGGTTGGGAAAACCGCTTAACTTGGCGGCGAAGAAACAACCAACGAATTTCCCGAAGAACGACACGAAAAGAAGCAGCCCAAGGGCGATCCACATAAGGCCGCTGCCGAGAGTCCCCATGTCGGTATTGAGTCCGGTGAAAGAAAAGAAAATAGGCAGAAAGAACGCTGTTATGAAGTTCTTCATGCTATGGAAAACCGACTCGCGAAACTCAACTTGATCGTAGAGGCAGGCACCCAACATAAACGGCCCAAAGAGAGACGAGATTCCGATCTTATTTGTAATCGTCGCACAACCGAGGATTACGACAATCAAAACGGCGAGCCCATCAAGGCCTAGCGTCCCGCCCTTTCTGGCAAGCTCCTTGTTTAGCATCTTAATCGCCAGGGGCCGGAATATTTTCACCAGGAATATCGCAAAGAGCACCGTAAGAGCAACCATCTGAGTTGTTGCGACGGCGTTCAAGTGTGAACTCACGATCGCACTGACAATGGCCAGGCACATCCAACCTAGGGCGTCATCGATAGCGGCAGCGGTTATGGTGAGCACTCCCACATCCGTCCTTGTTAGGTTGAATTCAATGAGAATCCTTCCGAGAATCGGGATCGCGGTAATCGAAACGGCGGTGCCAATAAACAGGCAAAAAGCCGTCTCGTTGGTTTGTGGAAACTGGGGATGAAGCCAGTAGCCAAAACCCACCCCGAGCGCAAAGGGCAACGCAATACCTGAGACCGAAACAAGCCCGGCACTTTTCCCATGCGACTTTATATTCGCAAAGTCAAACTCCATGCCGATCATGAACATCAAGAAAATCAACCCGATCTGGCTCATCATGTAAATGATCTGATTCGTGGAACCGGGGCCGGCAGGTGGAAAGAGGGCGTGGAACAGTCCTGGAAAAGCCTTGCCTAAAAAGGAGGGACCCAGAAAGAGTCCAGCAAGAATCTCGCCCACGACGATTGGGTGCCCAAGGCGGCGGCCAACTAATCCAGCGATACGCGCGATCAGGACGATCACGATTAGCTGGATAAGAAGAGTGACGAGTACAACTTCATTCTTCATGCTGGCGGCGGCTTATTGAGCCGAAAAGCTCCAACGGCTTTCTCTAACATGTTCTTCCGCATACCAACGCTGGTGAGCCTCGATTGTGGTCGAACGGTCAACGTATCCTACCATTTTGTCGGGCTCTTCCTCGCTGGTGACTAGTAAACTCTCTATGTTTGTACTTAACAGCTTTGCGACCGCTTCCCTAACGACTTCGTCTTCCGATATCGTCGCAAAATCGTGGGAAGCAACATCTGCGGCAGTCATAGATAGCCCTTCTTCCGACTCGGCCGCCCGCATGAAGTCGGCCTGAGTAATAACCCCAATGATGTGTTTGTCAGCATCGACAACTGGTATTGTTCTGCGCTCTGTAAACCATTGCGATGCGGGAAAGGATGGGTCTTCCAGGTGGCGCACAGGCGAAGTTGGGCTCATAAAGCAATATCTTGTTATCATGATTTCGCCGACGCGGTGAATCTCAAAGGGGTCAACCGAGTATTCACAGCTTAAATGATGGCCCCGTCGCGCAACTTTCTCAGTAAGGATGGAGCGCTTGAGCCAAAGAATGGACACCAGTTCTGAAGCGATGCATGCAATTAGCAGCGCGGGAAGTAT
Source organism: Fimbriimonadaceae bacterium (assembly GCA_036502005.1). Lineage (GTDB taxonomy): Bacteria > Armatimonadota > Fimbriimonadia > Fimbriimonadales > Fimbriimonadaceae > DASXZH01. Next base: position 71,354 of record DASXZH010000098.1, on the reverse strand, counting down.
TCGAATATCGTAGGTCAGTTCCAAAGAAAAGATGATGGCCGTAAAGGGAGCCCGCATCGTTCCGCCCATCATCGCCGCCATTCCAACCATCGCCCAAAGACCTGGGCTTCCGACTGGAATGTACTGGCCGGCAAACGCACCTATCGTTCCGCCGATCATGAGCAAGGGGGCCAATACGCCACCCGATGTCCCGGAACCAAGCGACAAGCTCCAAACAACGGATTTTGCAAGGAGCAGGCTTAGCGCGGCGGTGCCGAGAATTTGGCCGTTCAAGAGCATGTGGATCGTGCCGTAACCAACTCCAAGAACTCGTGGATCAATCACGCCGCCAATACCCACAAAGACGCCGCCAATGAGTGGCCACCACATCCAGTGTACTTTCAGCCTGGGGAACAGATCTTCGAAGCCGTAAACCATCTTGGTTACGATTCCGGCACCAAAGCCGGCGATAAGCCCAACAAGACCGGCAAAGCAAAGACCTACCGCGTTTAGTGAACCGTGCGGGATAACGGGAAATATTGGCCCCGGCCCAAGCAAAGGCACGCGCATAATAGCTGCGGCCATGCTAGCGAAGGCGACAGGGATCAGACTTCGAGGTTTCCACTCGAAGAGCAGAAGCTCGACGGCAAGAAGGACAGCTGCAACCGGAGTTCCAAATACCGCTGCCATTCCACCGGCGGCACCGGCGGCAAGAAGCGTCTTGCGCTCTGCGGAAGACATATGGAACATCTGTGCGATAAGAGAACCGCACGCGCCACCCGTCATGATAATTGGGCCTTCAGCACCGAACGGGCCGCCCGTTCCAATCGAAATGGCTGAGGATAAAGGCTTTAGGATGGCAACTTTAGCCTCGATCCGGCTTTGGCCGAGGAGAATTGCCTCCAGCGCTTCGGGGATTCCGTGGCCGCGTATCTTGTCGGACCCATAGCGCGCCATTAGACCAATAATAAGGCCGCCTGCGGCTGGAATGAGAATGATCCACCAGCCTAGGTGAGTTTGAGCGGGGATAACGGGGTCGGCGGAAAATCTGCCAAAGAACGAGATGTTGGTGATGACCGCGATCAGCCAAAGCAAGATATACGCAACAAATGCGCTCAGGCACCCGATTCCGATCGCCATAAGGGAGAGCAGTAGAACCCGGGAATCTGTGGTGAAGTCGCCTAGTTTAGATTCGGTATGGCTCAATCCGAAGTCCTTTGAGGAGCGTTGAAGGTATGCGGCGATAGAAGCGAAAGTGGAAATAACATAAATGTTCTTCTATATTATATCGCATTGCGATATACTTTAATCAAGGCGAAGAATCTTAACATGTTGCAAAAGGACGACTTTGAAACACTCGCGGATTTCAGAAAGTCTCTGCGGCAATACCTGCGCTTCGTGGAAGATGGGGCAAGGGAAGGGGGCGTTACCCCTCAACAGCATCAAGTCTTGCTCGCCATAAAAGGCTCCCGTGGTAAGGATTGGGCAACGGTCGGGGAACTTGCGGATTCTTTACAAATTAAACATCATGCGATTGTGGGTTTGATTGATCGCTGCGAGTTAGCTTGTTTAGTAAAACGGTCCAACTCTCCGATGGATCGACGCATCGTCCAAGTGTCCCTGACCCCGAAGGGGGAAGAAATTATCGCTCGGCTTACGGAAAAGAACCTGCCGGAATTGCGAACCTTAACCGGTCTGACGCGGGAGTTAGAGGCGCTCGCCCACAGCTTCGTGGAAGAAAAACCAAAGGCGAAAGGGAAGTAGCCTTGTTGAGAACTTAGAACGGAGAAGTTAGAATGGAGATACAGAACGGTTGACGTAAGAGGAGTTCTCCATCAAGAGCCAATCGGCAAACCTTAGAAAAGGGGCAAACGTTAAGTCCAAAAATCTCAACTTATAATTTGTCATTGCGAGGAGCTTCAGTGCGACGAAGTCGCGCTGAAGTGACGCGGCAATCTACTCGTAAGAGCCACCGGCACTAGGAGGAGGCAGACACTTTGATAGCGTCGTTAAAACGGAAAACCCGGGCCTATGTGCGATCAGCATCGAAACCGGTGGTTCGCCAAGCAGATTGCCGCGTCGCTCCAGCGCGCCTTCGGCGCACTTCCGCTCCTCGCAAAGACAAATTACAAATAGGGATTTGGATCCAGCGCAGCAAGATTATAACTGCCTCCCAATGTTTTCAAGCCCGCAAAGGCAATGCTCTCCCTGCAGCCCGGTAAAGTTCGGCCTATAGCCACAGGCTCACAGCGAAGGCTTTGCCCTATAATAAAGTACAAGCAATCATGTCGAAACTTTTCTTTCTGCTCGCCTTTGCCCTATGTATGGTGCCCATCTTCAGCTTCGGGCAAACTGTCGAATATGCGAATCGCCAAAGTGTGACAGGGCCTTTCCAATGCACCACCAGTGCGACATTACGGGACGCCGAGGGCAACTTTTACATAACAGGAACGGCGGAGGGACAGGTGTTTACGGAGAAGAAATCCCGCGGCGGGAGTGTGATATACGAACACATCTTTTCTGACCCTCCTCTTACAACGGCAACTCCTGAGTTCATTGCGGCAAATAGCGCCGGGGAAGTCTTTGTAGCCGGTTCGCTCTCGAACGCGTTAACAGGTCAGGCCGGAATCATGCTTTACGGCATCACACCTGAAGGCGACACGGTGTGGACGATCGAGGATACGGCCCATTTTGATGTAAACGGTCTAACTGTTGGAGCCGACGGAAATCCCATCGTCGCCTTAGTTAGGGAGAAGTATTCGGATGGGGGCATTCGCAACTTCGATCTGATCAAATATAACGCGTCAACAGGTGCCGTCGTTTGGAACCAGTTGCAGTCCCTAGACACGGTAGACACATCCTGCAGCGGAATAGCCAGCTCAGGCAGCCATCTTTACGCCGCTGTCTATAGGGAGCAAGCCGGGATTGAGGACGCAATCTCCTACGATGAATCTACCGGTAAGACCCTTTGGACAAAGCCCGAGGGCCTCTATTCGACGATTACCTCGATGACACCCAGAGACTACAACGTGACGCCGTCGGGAGATTTCCTCGTCACAGGACAAGGGAGCGGCCTCACAAGCGGGGCATATTGGACCGTAACCACTTTCGATCTTTTTCGATCTTCGGATGGAGCCTTTGTTTTTCGGTCCGCTGGAGGGCCGATGTCAGGCAGTGACAGCTACACACCCTTGAACGCACCCACTTTCGATTCGCACGGAAATATTTATTGGTCAGGTTTCTATCGAAATGGCTCGACGGAGGCTTCAAATCCGGTTGCCGGCAAACTCTCGCCATCTGGTGGCCAGCAGTACCTGCTCAAGCTTCCATTACCGGCGGGCAACGTCGGCGCCTCGGTGCCGGGCAAGGACGGAGAGTCTTTCTTCGCCACAACCCTAAACGGCCAGTTAGACATTACCGCCCTCAACGCAATGGGACATCCCGTTTATTCGCGCACGTTCGAATACCCATTCCTGACCTACGGAGTGCCGGTTGGGATGTACGTTGACACGAACGGCGATCCGAGCGTGGTGGGTACCTCCCTTGACGCGATAAATAATTCCGCAAACCGGCTGGTTACCATCAATGGCGGAAACGGAACCACGAAAGTCGACTCAATCACTACACCTAAAGGAATTATCTACAGCGATTTCGAGCAAGCGACAGCCGATGACCAAGGCAACATCTACGTGGCTGGCGTTTCAGGTTTGTTTTGTGGGGTCACTAAATATTCGGCCAGCGGTGCAACGCTTTGGTCGGAACAGATCAATCTTGCATCGGTTGGCTGGCAGGGCTTTCCGGCCGCAATCTCCTGGTCATCTCGGGGCGAGATAGTTTTGGCCGCGGAAATCTCGGCAAACTACTCTTCTAGTACGAACCTGGGTGTTGCAAAACTCAACGCGTCTACTGGAGCGATCATCTGGTCGGTCGACCACGTGGTGGCCGACACATCTTTCTACCCTGTGTATGTTAAAGAGGATTCGCTAGGCAACGTCTATGTCGCTGGAGAAGCTTCCACCTTGACGATCTACCAGGAGGGCGTCATAACAGAGTTTGCCGAGGCTGACGGCAGTGCGCTGTGGCAATCTACGGACCCAACCGTGAGCTATTTCTCCGGAATGGCAATCGACAGTGGGAATAACGTTTTGGTGACCGGTGCTGAAACGCAAACATCGGCAGGCGAGTATGAGGTCCGCAAATATAACTCGGCCGGTGCTCAGGTGTATTTGCACACCGCTACTTCTGCCAATACCTCTGGGTACAACGCTTTGGCGATAGACGCGACCGGAAACGCTTACGAAGCCTGCTTCGATAGGGGCCAACTAAATCTTTACAAATACGGTCCAACTGGAACAGGTGGCTTGCTTAAGAGCTACACATTCCCGGTCGGCTATCAAGTTGATTGCGAAGTCCTGTTCAGCCAATCCTTGAGTGCACTCTATATAATGGCGACCCAGCAAGATGGCTCTGGCAACTACACAACCTACACTATCCGGGCAAATCCGACGACTGGGGCTTCCATATGGACGGATACCTTTCAGCGAGGAACCGTCATCTACAATCCTAGCCTTGGCCCAACGCTTATGTTGTGGGATTTGGACAAATCGGGCAATGTCGTCCTCGCGGGCCTTTCGTCAACGACGACGAATTCTCCAAGTGACATCATCATCCGAAAGCTTAAATTTGCCACGGGCGCACCGCAGTACAGTTGGAATTATTCAGGCGGGATGGCCTCGCCATTGGATTATCTGGGAGGAGTTGTTGAAGGGTCGGATGGGTTGCCTGTTGTATTCGGATCTGTTCCTTCTACGACCGGGCCAGGCAGCTCAGATGGATTTATCTTCAAGATTGCAGATTAATAAGCGGTTCCCCGCGTAAACCCACACTGGCCAGAACTTGATCGCGACTTCGAAGAACTGAAATTATTCACTTCAGCCTTGCCGCAGGTAAAACGAACTTTGATCTGTCTTTATCGGCATGACCCCCACCTTCAAATTCTTTTTCCATTGCTGTAGAATCGCAACTTTTGTGTTCTTTCTTAGGGTTTCAAATGCGTTCGCGAATGGGCCAGCAACCGCAAGTTTAACGAAATCGCCGTTGCTCGACCTATCCCGATACAAGCACTACTTCGCGGAGTTCGCGCAAGAGAATCCAACGATCGAAACGGCGTCAGGAGTAAATGAGTGGGCTTTCTTTCAAGCGAACATTCCTTGGTTTGACTGCCCCGACAAACAGCTCGAAAAGACGTATTACTATCGCTGGTGGACCTTCCAAAAGCATCTCAAACTAACGCCTGACGGATGGATTGTTACCGAGTTTCTTCCTTCGGTTCCGTGGGCCGGAATTTACAACACAATCCCTTGCGCGGCAGGGCACCATATTTACGAGGGCCGCTGGCTTCGCGATCCGCAATACATGGCTGACTACGCCCGATTCTGGACATTTCCGGAGGCAGCCCCACGATCTTACAGTTTCTGGTTTGCAGATTCCGTGCTTGCCCTGACATCTGTAACCGGGAACCTTAGCCTAGCACAAGAGCTCTTACCGAACCTTGTCGCCAACTACAAAGCGTGGGAGAGAACCAACCAAGATGCCAGCGGCCTGTTTAAGCAGATCGATGACCGCGACGGGATGGAGTATTCACTGGGAGGCAGCGGATATCGGCCCACGATAAACAGTTATATTTTCGGCGATGCGCAAGCGATAGCTGCCTTGGCATCCGCAATGGGCCAAACAAAACTGGCGCAGGAATTCCAAACTAAGGCGACAAGGATCAAGAAGCTGGTGGAGTCCAACTTGTGGAACCCGAGTAGCCAGTTCTTCGAAACGTGCATGCGGGCAGCGTCGGGCGTCAAAAGTTGCGGAGTGCAAGAGGAGATTGGTTACATTCCTTGGTATTTCAATCTTCCCAGCAATGGATATGAAGCAGCTTGGAAGCAGTTGGTCGATCCGTCTGGCTTCGCAGCACCGTTTGGGCCGACGACGGCAGAACGACGTGCTGCCGGCTTTATGGGAGCGCAAAATCACGATTGCTTGTGGAACGGCCCCTCCTGGCCCTATGCGACTACGCAGACGCTGGTGGCCTGCGCCAATCTATTGGACAACTATTCGCAGAGCGTGATTACAAAGAAGAACTACTTTGATTTGCTCCTCCAATACGCGCGGTCGCAGGAGAAGAACGGCCGCCCCTGGATCGCTGAAGATTTGGATTCCGATTCCGGAAAGTGGATAGTCGATTTGCCTCGGAGCGTTGCTTACAACCATTCGGGTTTTGACGATCTGGTGATTTCCGGCCTCGTTGGTATAAGGCCAAGGCTAGATAATCGAGTTGTTGTTAAGCCTTTGGTCCCCGCGGGAGAATGGCCCTGGTTCTGTTTGGACGATGTTCCCTATCACGGGCACACTCTTTCAGTGATGTGGGACGCGGACGGTAGCCACTACGGCAAGGGAAGCGGCTTCACTTTATACTTGGACAACGTTAAGGTGGCACACCGGGCGGATCTCGGCGAACTGAACGCAAGTTTGCAGGCAAACACCGCCCTGCCGATAAAAGGTTCGCATTGGGACAAATATGCAGAAAACCCGGTGCTAGGAGGAAAGCTAGGGACTTGTTTTGATCTGAGCGTCCTCAACGACGGCGGTCTTTACAAGATGTTCTTCTCTTGGCGCCCAGAGCGTAGCATCGCCGCCGCCGAGAGCAAGGATGGGATTCACTGGAGCGAGCCTAAGATCGTGCTGGGACCGGCCGAGACCGGCTGGGAAGATGAGGTCAATCGCCCAAGCGTGCTCAAGAAAGACGACGTCTATTACATGTGGTACACGGGCCAGTTCCAGGGCCGGACGTCGGCGATTGGTTATGCAACCAGCAAAGATGGAATCCATTGGCAGCGCAAGTCCACTCCGGTTCTTAAACCGGATCAGACATGGGAAAAAGTGGCCGTAATGTGCCCCAGCGTTTTATGGGATGAGTCCGAACACCAGTTCCGGATGTGGTATTCCGGCGGGGATCAGTATGAGCCGGATGCAATCGGTTACGCCGTAAGTGCAGATGGCGTTCACTGGACGAAACGTCCAGCGCCCATCTTCAAAGCCGATGCGAATAGTTGGTGGGAGAAGTTCAAGGTAACCGCATGCCAAGTACTGGTTTCCCAAGGTTGGCACTACATGTTTTATGTAGGATTTCGCGATATCGACCATGCCCAGATCGGTATCGCCCGGTCCAAGGATGGTATCTCAAATTGGGAGCGTTTAAAGATGAATCCGATTCTGAGCCCCACTATCGATAGTTGGGACGCGGACGCGTGTTATAAGCCTTTCGCCCTCTATGATGAGCGAACCCGGCGCTGGAATCTTTGGTATAACGGTCGTCGCGGAGGGTTGGAACAGATTGGTCTAGCGACTAAGCAGACTAGGATCTTGGGATTCTAGGCTCGCTCCCTAGGTTTTTCTCAGAAATCATGCCTATGATTTAAGAGAGTTGACTTCTGAATCTGAGCGAACGACAGAATGGTGCCGTGGATTACCGCTGACAAGCGAGCGGCCGTTATCAGTTTCGGAAGAATCTGAACTTCGGGCACATTTCGCAAGGCGTGCACAGACGCGCATGCTTTGTTTTGGCGGTTACTTAGCCCTGCTTGTGACGACGGGGGTGATTAGCTTGAACTCTCTGTTGAGTGCTAGCGCACTTTTTACAATGCTTGCCGTTGCCTTGATTCCCGCGATTTTCATGGGCCTAATTGCGCGTGATTGTTCAAAAGAATTGACCGTGCTTAAACTGGAGCTGAAAGCAGGCAATGTTAAGAAGTTCTCCGGACCCAAGCTGGACGCCGGGGGGTTAGGCTTCAAAATGACGCCGATACCTCCGGGAACGCCAGGAGATTTCGAGGTGCTCTCAGGTTCTGGCAGGCTATGGAGAACCGGAGGTTTGAAAGTAAATGATTGGGTCATAACCAAATCAACATGGGTCTCATCGTTGCCGAAATCATCCATCGACTTAAAAGAAAAACTGCGCGCCAATTTGGATGCCGAAGTAGATAAAGAGCTGGAACGAGAACTCACGTCCGCTGAAAGAAAGGAAATAGTTTCTTACGCCAGAACCTGCTGGATTCCGATACTCCCTTTTGCTATTGGATTAACCGCTTATGTTTCATTCCTAATCGGATTGATTCTAGTGGGAATCCATGGGGACCAGGATTCCCACGATAAGTTCATGTTTGGGTTCCTCGTAGTGCTCACGGTTCTAACGGATTACGGTTTTATAGGTGGGGCTCTCACGGCTCGCAAACTTCTTCGAGACCAACGATCGGGCAAAGTCGTATTAGAGCGACGGCATGTTTTTTGATGCGCAGACTTCTGGCGAACAACAAACCCGTTACGGATTTTGAGATCTATGAGCCAGAGATTATAAAGGTGGTTGAGATACTGCCGGTTTCCCAAAAGGTGTGGAGCATCGACGGCGAGCCAGCCGAGTGGCGTACGATCTCAAGTTGAAGACCTGAATATTTAGCGGCGATGATGGACTAATTCCCTGCGAGGGTTTATCAAGATATCCTTAATGTCCCGCTCCAGGTTTCGAATGAAGACGATTGTGTCCCTTTATGGTCTCCAGCGATTTCGCCCGGTTGATAAATTATTGAATAGGTAAGGCTCTTCCAGGATGCGAAGCCGCTGGTAATGCCCATATTGATGGAGGGACGCCACATACCGGTGTTCAAATAGATTCTCTCCATGTGATCGTCCCCGTTATCGAGCGCCGAGATTGCCTGTTGTGTGGGCTGGTGTGTATGGCCATAAAGAACGTACGAGAAAGCATTTTTCCAGTGCGGCTCACTTGGGTTATTATCTAAGCGGGCAAACTCTTGTGAAGCCTGAGTGGCATAGTCATCGCCACTAAAAAGAGCAGTTGCGCGCTGGGCAATGGGCAGTGCCTTTTCCAAAGTGCTGAGGTTAAAATCGCTTAGGCATTTAATTAGCACTTCGACTTCGTTACCGATCGCCAGTGGTCGAATCCAACTTCGATTTCTCTTGATCCACTGCCGAACAAAAGGAATTTCCGCAAATTCTGAAACTACCTGTCTAGTGCCAACATTGATCGCATTTGTCACCTCAGGATCATGGAAGCGCTCCACTAGGCTAGCAAGCCAACCGACGATGCCCCCCAGTGGCCGAACATCAAATAGGTCCTTCAAATTTCTCGTGACCGCATCACGTAACGCATGGTCAGTAGAAAGATTGCATAAAACAGCCCTGGGCAGTTTGGATGCGATTTCGCAAGCTATTACGTCACCGATCGGAGTTGCGCGAAAAAAGTATTCTGGAATATCGGTCCAGACCTCTGAGCGGAGTGCGGAGGACCCTTCAAAATTGAAACTGTCGAACTCGTGACCATGTCTGGCAAACGTGCGATGAGCAATGTTCGCGTAGTAATGGGCGAAGCCTCTTTCGTCCAGTGCCTCTTCAGTAAGCGGTTGCTTGTGCGAAAAATGAGTTAATCCCAGGGTCTTTGCAGTCAGTTTCCTTAATTCAGGATAGAGATTGCATGGCCGATCGTGATTTCCGGGCACAAAAACGCGCCGCGGGTCAGTTTTAAATCCAAATCGGACGTAGCTGTTCGGCAGGATATCTTCAAAAACCTCCCTATTCTTTTCTAACACGTCGTGGATTACTTTAAGCGCGGACTCCTCGGTGGGACCTGTACCCCAAGGACTCGATTCTTTAGGAACGCAGCCGTCGAACCAGGCTGTCGTTCGGATCAAATCATAGATGTCTCCAAGAAAAATGAAAGTGACTTCTTCTGCTTCTGCTGACTTAGCTCTCGCACCAATTTCTTGGAACGTACCTATGAAGGCTTCGGCCGGAATATTGGGAGGACCGGCAGTGCCGTCGCTCATATGGAGATCGCTTATAAAAACTAACATAGACTAGTTCCCGGTTATTAATAGAACGGGCGATGAAACAGCGCTCACTTTATTGACAATCTTTGTCTGTACCGGAACGACGGCTGCCCCCTTTAAACCGATACTCGTAACCAGCTAGTGAAGGAAGTTACCAGCGACGTCGAGTGATCTCGGCAAGATGGTCACCACCGTAAGGAGCAAAGTATCGTAGTTTTCAGTTTTGCTCCTTTCGGGCCCGTGAAAGAGGTTTCCTAAACCCGGCACGTACTGTAGTGGCCCAAGAGACCAACTGTAGCCGCCAGGTCCAGTGACCTCAAGATTCGTTGAAGACAGGGTGAAAAGGTCGAGTGCGTCCACTGCGACATCTGAAGTAACGGTTTGATTTTGAACCATATTGTATGGCTGAAGATTCGATCCTCCAGGTGCAGCGTTGTTAGCGGCCAGCACGGCATTTACGTTCACCTGAAAATTCATTTGCAGACGGGCAGAATCCCCGCTCTTAAATACGGAGGGTCTCACGCCCACCGAAACCGAAGGTGTTAAAGCACTATATGTTGTGGCAGGAGTATCAAGGCCAAGAGCGAGAATTGCAGCTGTACCAGGAGTGAAAAACCCACTCTTTGTCACTTCATCGCTTCCCGCTATTGCCTCGACGACGGGAGTTGCGTTCGTTATTGCCTGGCCCAAATCGAGTGAAGGCCGCGTGGGCAATGCCGTTTGCACCGTAGTTCCCACAGTGGAAGCCTGACCGGCCGTTACCACTACTGTTGTTTTTCCAATCAACTGGATTCCGTAACGGTCGTTGTCTTTGTTTTTTTCACTCATACAACTAGCCAACTTCATTAGTGGAGGCATGCAGATATCCTGGAGGTCAGTGGCGAAGGCGTCAGCAACGTTCTTCAGTCCGGCGTCCGCTGCAGCACTAGTTCGGGCCAATAACGCGGGCAAATCTTCTTTATAGAGGATATGGTTAAGTTCGTCGTGGCTAACTACCTTCAAAAAATCGGATGCAGCGTTGCCCATGTGGTTAGCGTCCAGATTTCCCGTATATCCGGACATGACCTCGTCGTAACGTAGGCCGAGAGCCCAGTATTTCAAAAACTCAAGCACAAGAAGCCTTGTGCCCATTTGATTCTTGGGAAATTCGCCGGAGTAAACATTTGTAGGATCGACGGAAGGATCCTCGGGCGTCTTCAGACCGTATTCCTCAAGGGTTCGGGGAAAAAGGGTTAGGATTGGGTCGTTGCTGCCAACTTTGGGATTAGATGTCCCGGCGGTCAACAAGTTCAAATATTGTTTAAATATATTGCCTAACTGGCTTTTGTCCCATTCTTTATCCGGGGTTGCCCCTTTAAGGTTCTTTTCGAGGTTTTTTAGCTTAACGAGAGCTATGGTTGTCGCGTCTCGGAACAACTTTTGTCGTTCATTATCCTCAAGAAAGGCCAGAAAGACGTAGTTTTCCGCCCAGCTTGTGGGTCGATTCGGATTGGGATCGAAGCCAGCGAGATCCGTTAAGCTACCTGCGTTTGTAATTCCAACTGCCGCGCAAACTTCCTTAAAGGAGTCTTTTCTTGTCAGCAGGCGTTCGTCGATTCTGTGAATCTGTGAATCTGTGAATCGACCCCATCCTTCAGATAGTGTTGGACGGCTCGGGAAATTGCTGCCGCTTGTCGGATGGTTTCGATATTCGAGTTGACATCCTTCCGCTCGCCGTGTCCACCGAGCCTCGATGTGCCTTGTAAGACGTAAAAGTCTAGCCTGACCTGGGAATATGGAATGTCAATCCATTGAGCAAGTATGCGGCGCATTTGCTCGACCGTGTTGTGGGGACCGTTAATAACCAGTCTGCTCCCAACAGCCTGCACCTGTGTGGCGCCCGTTGTATCAAGTGCCTGAAGCGCCGTTGCCATCTTTGTCATTGACGCCTGTTCAGGCGTAGGCTGCGAGGGATCGGGAGGAACTGCAGCGACGGTCGGGTTCGGGGTGTCGGATCCAAGAAAAGTCACAGGCCAAGTTGCGACAACTGATTTGTTAGAAATGGTTGTTGCCAACTGCGCCGATACATCTTTCGCCAAAGCGTCTAAGCAGTTATCGTAAACCGGATAGGGGAAATTGACTGCCGGTCCGATAAATGAAGAGCCCGCGATTCTTCCCAACGGCGTTAGATACTGTTTGAGTCCGCCTATGCGATCGACGCCAAGAAATTGGAATGCTTCGATGATGCGTTCCGAACTGGTATTGCCAGCGGTAAGAGCATAGCCGCTCCCCTCTTGATAGAGCCTAATGTATTCGGCAGGCTGGGCACTTTCGCCTTGCTGGCCTTGTGAACCCTTTGCGCCAGCCTGCTGCGTTGCGGCAGAGGGGTTCCCACCTCCAGCTGCGGTTGCGTCTCCAGCGGTCGAAGAGCCTGCACCGCCGCCTCCGGCAGTGGCCTGACCTTGGGGTGATACGCTCGCCGGTGGCGTCGCCACTACGGTCACCGTTGTAGACCCCGGAGAGTTCTGACCCTGTCCGCCTTGTCCACCTGAAGATGCGGAGCCATCGGTTGAAACAAACCAATGCTGTTTGCTACCGTCCGGCCATGGGGCCTTGCGGACGCTTGCTACCACTACTCCAAGGACGCCGCGCATTTTAGCTAAAAGATAGCCGTAGCTGTCTGGTCTTTCTAAAGCAGGGCTAGACGCAATTGGTATGATCTCCTGATAGCTAACTTGCTTAGACGACAACTGTTCCCCGTAATAGACCCGGACGCTGTAGGGCCACAGCTGGTCAAAAATAGCTTGAGCGACGGCTGAAGCCGGAACACCCTGTGCATTTATTTGCAAAGATAGTACAGGGACGGTACTGGTGCCTAGTTTTGTGCCGGCAGCTAGAAGCTTAACAGACAGCAGAGTCTGGTTTGCGTTAGTCGGGGGCTGCGGCGTACTAGGCGTGACACCAGTCTTACCTCCGCTGGTCTTTGAGCCCGCCCGTTTCCCTAAGACAAGCCCACTGGGGTCGGAAGAAGGACTCTGATGGAGCTTAGTCTGGGCAGAACTGGAAGAAAAAGCCAAGCCCAAGCATAAGGAATATCCAAGGTAAAACAATCTATGCATTCAGGTTTCCTAGCCTGATTCAGACTGCGCTCACAGTTAGTTTTGCGCGGAATCAAGGTAAGGGCAGAATACAACTATTACTCGGTGCCGACTCACGATTCTATGCCGAAATCCAGCATTAATACTCGTAATTAGAGTGCCTCAATTTGGCGTTGGATCTTGTTGAAACTTGGTCCGAGGCAATAAGTTGGTCGCATTGTGCCCATGTATGAAGTCTCGCTGGTGGACAACTTATGGGAAAAAGACTAGGTCTTTCGTTGCCTTCTGGCGAACCCTGCAAATATTGCGTCCGGAAGTATCTGTTGCCGCGCCCAGACCGATCTGCATATCACACCTAGCCGTGTTCTGGTGGGCGATGAGGGGCTCGAACCCCCGACATCCTCGGTGTAAACGAACACAGCGGCTCTATAACGGGGTTGTTTTTCGTTTTGTGAACCTAGCAACTGATCCATGTGTGTCGCTGCGTCCGCAGGAGTCCTTTGAAGTCTGCTTAAACTTTAAGCAAGAAACCTATTGAGAAAACTCGAAAACCGGGTGGTTCCAATGGCAAAGTAGCAACCTTACCTCCAGACGGGCGAGATGGCATAAAGAGCTTCTCTGGCGTTCCCGTGATCTCTAGGTTTTCCATTAGCGTGCAACAGTAAGGTTAGTGCTGGTGAAGATTTTTTTCGTTCATCGCTCAACTCTTCGAGTTCTTGGAAATGGCTCGCCCCTTTCTGAATAGGTACTCAGCCCCATAGGCCACCTGGTGTTTGGAGGTGGAGTGGTCCGGATTCGGGACGTGGAGACGCAAGATCGTGGGATGGTAATAACAAGAACTCTCCCAATTCTTTCAAGGGTAAAGAGAACCACCCCTTTTATATCAGCTTCGGAATATTCTTCTGCAAAAAGCCAGAGCAATGATGTTCTATCGCACTCAAAAATGTTGTGAAAGCTCCGGTTTTGATAAGCTGGGCGACAATTTCGGCTTCAATGTGCGCGAGAACTTCTTTACGATGGGAATCGCTACTGATGAGGTCCTCCGGATTCTTGCCAGAAGTATGTTTTCTGATTTTGTTTTCAGCCAAAATAGACGTTATTGCGTGGGGGGCTTTGGCAGCACGACGTCGAGGACGGCGGGCCGATACGGTCGCTTCTCTCCGTTCTTTCTGAATAACACATCTTGCCCGTTATGTGCGATATATGGCTCGACAGCGTGGGTTCTGGGCAAGTTGCCGTCCTAAAGGAAAAGCTCATCGAGTTGGGCCGCGACGAGCATCCGCAGGCTAACAGTCGTAACACTAGCTCAAACCCTATTTGACGGCGATTGCTCAGACGCCGCAGTACCGGTATTAATCCGTTTAAGGCCTGGAAAAATTAATGGGTCCAAATCCAAACGAGTGGCCAGACAGGTCACAAGATGGCCCATAAGCGGGTTTTAACAGAGAGCGAAGAAAGTGAGTTACTCCGATAGGCGGAGAATCATTGGGCGCATGGCATGGTGCTCGCCGGCCTTAAGATGGGCCTTACAAAGGGCGAGATTACGGCAATGACCTGGGCTCACGTTGATTGGGAACGAGAGCAACGTTTTGTGGAAGAACAAGTGCGCCGCTCAAGGTCTACCGGAAAGCTCGTTGTTGAAGATCTGAAGACGGACGGCTCTGAACGATATGTCCCCATTCATTCCACAATGATGTGCTTTTTGCGCGATGAGTTTGTGGCGCCAATCGCCATCTAAGAAAGATATTTGCGAATCTCAATGGAAACTGGATATCTCCCTAAGATGCGGACGAAGCCATAAACGACTTACGCATATTGGCGGACTTACAAACAAAAACCGACGAGCGCGGAACGCCTGTTCCGGATCCAGGCTGGCACGACCTGCGCCACACCTTTGCGACGCGCGTAGCAAACTCCGGACTGTTTGTGCGCTACGAACATTGAAGGGATTATTGGGCCACTCTGATATCGAGACCACTTATGGTTACTATCCCGCCTCCTCGTTTGCAGACGAGAGAAACGCTATCAATGCCATTTGAAACTGATCTTTTGCTTTGAGGTTAGGGCCTCCATTTCCAGCTTTGGCAGAAACATAGCAAGCTGGCTACGAGTAACGCGGCGGCAACCCTTTTGGCTAAAAATCAGGTTGATCGAGCCGAGTTCTTGAGGTTTGCCGGTTACGCTCCGGATTAGCCGTTCTACTGTGGAAACGGAGCATTCCAACTTGGCAGCGACTGTAAGAAAGGTCATCGCGTCCCTATCTTCGATATCTTTAGACAGATTCAATTCCCCTCACGCGCCCAATGACAACTTTGTACTTAATGAAATATTCGGAGCTATTGATTGACCCTGCCAGGATTGCTAGTTTTTACTTTAGTTACGTATTGGTCGCCCCCGGGCAGGGACTAGCGCCTGCCGCCCGCTGCAATCCTTACTGATTAGCTAATGCTTGATGCGTTTACTGGGGCAAGTCATGATAACCCGCCGAAATTAGCTTTTTCGCCAAACGCCAACTCATCCCTCCGTTGGATAAGTCCAACGGCTGAACTCCTGAAAAACAAAATGGCCAAGGATGAAATGACTTCGAAAACGTAATGCTGGGCCACTGAGTGCCACTTTGAGATCGATCACCATAGCCTACCCTCACAGACCGGGCCCTTGATGCTTGGCAAGCGCAATAAAGTCAAGCTTTGGACAGTCAAAAAAGTGTACGCTAGGCCCGCAGGAAACATATAGGAAGTTGAATAATTGCGGAGTCTTTGCTCCTTGAGACCTGGATACCCCATGGGGTGCCTAAGCAGAATCGGTAGTTTTTTGCTTGATTCCCGAAAAACCCAACCAGTGCGGATCTTGGGAACTTTACCGGATAGTTTTCACCGCTTCACTGGGGATCTAGCCCTGCTACCGGACCGGAGAAGTCCTTACGCCAAGAGCTGACGAAACAAGCCGTTTAATCCTACCAACAGGTTGGGGATGGAGGTCAAAATACCCTCTGGAGATTAGGAGACGAGCAAGGCTCAATCCATCGGCGTCCCCCCGAAGAGGCCGCCCCTTGCCGTTTGAGCCTTCGGCTAGTGAGCCGATCTGACGGCCAACTAGGGGTTGACGGCCAGCAGCAGCACAAAGCAGATCTACTTTGGAGCAGTCGTGTGCAGCGTCCAGACGCATTGGGTCGCCCATGTCGGATTCCAAGAAGCTCTTGCACTCTGATAGGAAAGCTGTTAGAGCTCGTCGCTGTTCCTTTACAGGAGCCTGAGCGAACTGAGAGATAGTTATGGTTGTTGCTGCAACTTGGCGTAACATTTCCTGTTTTCGGCCCGTCATGGAATCCCAAATATCGCAAGGCGCTGGCATCTGCCGCAGGAGCTCTAGTTCGGGCCAATCCGGCACTTGGCCGGACTGAAGATCGAAATAACCTTGGGCCGCCGCGGTTGCGGCACGCTCTATTGCAGGGCCCGAATTCCAATCGGTAAGTCCAATAATTCTAGGGCTGTTAAATGAAGGGGAAAATGTTGGAGCAATTTCAAGTTCGCGCGTATTAGGGTTTACTCGAATCCATCCAGAGAACAGAGCAAAGTCATGGACGATCGCTTTCTTTCCCTTAAGAATAGCCAGATAGTCAAGCTTTCCTGCGTCTAAGGTTAGAACTGTGTAGCCCGAGTTTTCGTGCGCTCTACACCGATCCAAGAACCAGGCAACTCCTTCTCTTTGCGAGGATAGCGGGAAGCAAGAAATAGCTCTCAGGTCGCTGTTAAGCTGTAAGAACACTTCAGGATTTCCCCCTATCAGTTGTGAAGGCCCCGGCAAATCACAAAGCAAACGAACAACCTGCTCCGCATCCACATGATTAGAGCTAACCGTAAGAGATAGGAGAGCGGCCCACAAGATCATGACGTTTTCCCCGTATCACCTATGCATTGTTGCGTTTTTGCTCCGCCTGACGACCAGCATAATTTTCCGCTATTGCATGTGACCGAGTCACTCTTCGGCACAAGGCCGCAATTGCCTGGGCAAGTTCCATTACCTAACGAGCAGCAAGTGCTTGTGTAACTTGCAGTTGTTGTACCAAGCGCTGTCCCAGATGGCGCATAGGTACACGTAGATGGTAAATTTCCTGATCCACAGACATCGCATGCGGTAAACGGAGCAGTTTTGCCGTCAAACCAATATTGGGTTGCCGAGATGGTCGCGGAGCCATTCCTTATGCAGGACTGCTTGTTGAACGGCCAAATGTCACTATAGCCTTTGCCATTAGGCGTCGAGCCTGGCGGTCCCCAACCTTTGTTGCATCCGTCCTCGGGAATCCCGACCTCTCCGTCGCCCGTTACCTTGAATGCCTCGTAGTATACGATATCACCATTTTTCTGAGGCTGGCAAGGTATTTTACAACTGAGGGTCGGTAAAAGAGTAGCTTGAGGATTTGAGCAGCATGAACCGGACAATGAGATTTTAACTTGTTGTATGATCCACCCCCCTCCTGACGGGACTCCAGTCATAGTAAATAACCATGTCAGCACTCCTCCAGCCCCACAATCTTGAGCCGAAGCTTGTTTATTCAGAAATTGATAAGAGCTAGTAGCATTCAAGGTAGGCTGCATCCCAGAGGGATCGGCAAGAAGAACCGGTCTACTTTTCGAATAACCGTACGCCCGGAGACTTGGCCAATACGCATCTATGGTCGTCCAGCTTGCCTGCTCCTGGCCGTAATGTCGCGCTCTAACGTACCAAGAAGCGTGAGCTCGTCCGGTGTACCGATAGCCCAGTGTGCCAACCCACTGAAATTGCGGATCTGATGCAGTTCCAGCTTTTACAATCTCTGTCCCATACGGCGCCCACCTGTAAACGTTTTGGCCATTACCAAAGCTATCGGTAGTGCCTGTTATAGAACCGAGGCCATCAAACATGTATTCCGTCACATTTCCGAGGGAATCGATTTGGTCAACAATCTGGCCGTCTATGGTGTTAAAACTTGTCATGGTATTTGCCCTAAATAGTCCTGTCCGTCCCAAATGAGGGTCGTCAAAACGCCGTCGACGAACTCCGTGCGTTTTAAGTTATCCGCCGAATAGGAATACGTGGCAATCGAGCTACCAGACTGATGGACGGCCAACCTGTTCTCCTTGTCGTATTGCATGGTCGTTGTAGAAGTCGGGTCCTGAACCAGAATCATATTTCCGTTGTTGTCCCAACTATATGTGGAGATTCCCGCCGTTGCCGAAACCGTGGTTATCCTGTTGGCAAGGCCATAAAAGAAAGTAACAACAGAGCCCGATTCGCTGCTTGTTATTACGTCGTCACGCCCGTTGTAGCTGTAAGTGTAAGCGTGAGCGTTCGAACCAAAAGTTTGGTCGCTAGTGAGCCTGTACTTTGCGTCTTGTAAATATGTCGTAATATTGCCGAGCAAATCTTGTATTCCGATCCGGTTCCCAACTGGATCGTATGAAAACGTGAAGAACTGGAGCACAGAACCTGTTGGGCCCGTATCGACAATCGACGTTAAGTGGTCGTTTACATCGTATCCGAAGTTCGTGATCCTTCCCGAGGGGGCGACTTTCGCGACCTTTTTCCCGGCGGCATCAAAGGATTGCGAAGTAATTCCACCTAGGTAGTTCACGTAAGTCGTCAGCCTGCCCTCCAGACTGTACGCCATTGTACGAACACCTAGAGAGGGATCTTGCAAGCTCAGTCTTTGCGAAGCTGCATCATAAGTTGAGGCCTGTACCAAAAATCCCGGATCGGTTTTTCCCACCAACCGTCGAAGTGCATCGTATGCGTAGGTAGTCGTTCCGGTCGAGTCACTCATGGTTGTCATGTTGCCCACAGGATCATAACCCAGAGAGACGATGGTGCCGTCGGTGTATAGGGTTGTCGTCAGGCGACTGGTCTGATCATATAAATAGGTCGTTAGATCGCCGGTTGGAAGTTGCCGACTAGCTTTTCGCGCATTCGAATCGTATGACCAGGTTGTGCCGTAACCAGCAGCATTCCACTCGCTAACCTTGTCGTCGCGAGCACTGTAAGCAAATGAAGCTCGTACAGAACTGAAGTCGACTTGCTGTACACAGCGACTGTTGGCATCGTAGATATTAGTTAGGCGAAAGCCCAGCGCGTCGATTTCAGCCAATTTTCGCCCAGCGGCATCGTAGGTGGTTGTCTTAATATTTCCAAGGGCATCCTCAGTGCCTATGAACTGACTCGCAGCGTCATAAAGGAATGTGGTGGCGAATCCCAAAGGATTTCGTACCGACAATGTCCGACCGTTACCGTCAAAGGAAGTGGTTGTTATCTGCCCCAACGGGTTCTTGCGAGCAGTCAGTCCTCCAGCACCGTTAAACAGACTAGTAAATATGTTTCCGAGCGCAGTCGTCTGAGCAACCTGCTGAGAAGCCGCGTCGTATGTCGAAGATGTCACTCTTCCTAACTGGTCGATGGTTGCTATTTGCCGACTTGCCGCGTCGTACAAACTCGTAGTTACGCCGCCGACGGAGTTTGTGCAAGCTACTCGTCGTCCAGCAGAGTCATATGTGAAGGAAGTTAGATTCCCCAATGCATCCTGGGACGCCGTTAGTTGGCCCGCAATATCGAAGATTTGGGTAGCTATTCGTCCAATCGGGTCGATTGTTGCAACTTGCCTCGCATAGTTTGAAGCGAAGACGTTTGTTATAATAAATCCCAATGGGCTTTGAGCCGAAAGCAACGATCCGTCAATCGAATAGTTGTATGTCGTGCGAAAACCAAGTTGATCCACCGAGGCAGAGACTTGGCCAGCCAAATCGTAAAGCGTTGTAACAATATCGCCTAGGGGGCGTGTCACTGATATCTGGCGATCTAAGCTATCATATCCGTAAGTCGTGCGATTTCCTAGCGCATCCTGACGTGCTATGGCGTCCCGAGCATTATAAATGGTGGTCGTAATAAATCCTAAGGCATTCTGCGTTGCAATGACCCTGCCGGCAGCATTCCAGATATAGGTGGTGCGATTCCCGATAGAGTCTAAATCCGCAATCTTCTGCTTCGCGGCGTTGTAAACCGTAGTCGAAATGTTCCCAAGAGGGTCTGTTACAGAAACTTGGTAACCTATCGAGTCATATCCCCAAGTGGTTATAAACCCAAGCGCATTTTGTTCCGAAACTCTGTTTTGATATCGATCATAGCTATAGGTTGTCCGGTTCCCCAGCGGATCAACAAGAGCCTGTAGGAGGCAAGAGTTGTAGATTGAAGTTGTTATTGTTCCATCAGGGGCTTGAACTGATATGCGGTTGTCGCCCGCGTCGTAGGCGAAGGTAGTAGTTCGGCCAAGCGGGTCCGTGCTCGAAATGAGCCTGTTAAGAACATCGTAGCCCATGCTAATGACGCCTCCATCGCTGTTAATCTGCGTCGTCACATTGCCCCACGCATCGTAAAGCATTGAGGTCAGCAGGCCCCGAGGATCTTGCTTAGAATTTAAGGTACCATCCGCATTCCAAGTATAAGAAGTGATCCGGCCGAGCGGATCAGTGTGAGAAAGCAGATCTCGGTTCGAGCCAAAGGATTGCACCCAAGTGCTTCCCGACGCATCAACCAGCGTTGTCGGGTTAAGGGAACTGTCATATTGCATGGTGGTGCGGTTACCAAGAATATCGTCCTTCTGAAGTGGGAGCCCATAGGCGTTGTAAGTGATGCTGCAGGTATTGCCATAGGGCATTTGCTCCAAATTTTGGAATCCATTCGAATCGTAGCCAAGGGTAACTGTATATCCCTCCGGCTTCATGATATTGGAGATCTGGCCGCCGGTAAGAACCCATGTCGTAATGCCCCCTGACGGCGCAGTCATCTGCGCACCAGAAAAAGTTTTTTTAGAACCGTAAACCCAAGTCCATACGCCAGATCCGGCTTCCATCGTGGAGACCTGACTACCCGTCATCGTGTAGGTCGTAATAAAACCTTGAGGATCCTCGATGGTTTGCAAGACGCCCGCCGAGGCGTAACCGTACTGAGTTGAACAGCCCAAAGGGCTGGTTAAAGTGGTTAGGTCGTTGTTGCTGTCATAAGCTAGTGTCCAGCGGCGCCCGCTCCAATCCTGGACACCTGTTAACAAAGAAGTCGGACTCCCCGGCGAATAAGACAAAGTGATTAGTCGTCCGCCTGGCACCTCCATTGAGGTCATTAGGCCAGCTTGAGCGCCGGTCCCATACGAATAGGTGTGGATCATTCCCACGGCCGAAATCGCATTAGAAACTTGATAGATAGTTGTTCCAGAAGTTTGTGCTCCGTAAAGAAGCTGCGTTCCATCGGGAAAAGACTCTGAAAAGCGATTTGAAGAACTATTGTAGGAAATAGTGGTAGGACTATAAGCTCCTCCTTGGGCCTGATATGTAGTAATAGATCCAGCGCTGCCGGACGCATCATAGACATATTGGCGGCCGTCGCCCCTAGCGAGGTAAACGCCTGTTGAAAGCAGGGCGCCGTTGATACTTGCGTTTATGCTTGCTGAGCGATTGCGGCCAAATGGCCCGTTGACTCCCGAAAAAGAGTTATAAAAAAAGTCGATTTGAGCTCCGAAGCCCTTCGCGGAAAGCATGATCTCCGGATCCACCACCAGTCCACCTGTGATAGGATCAGGTTGGGGATAGTGAGGATGGGCTAGCGTGGCGTCAGCTAAGCAGCCATGACGAGATGCGGACAGCTTGCCCGGGTCGGGCATATAGTTATCCATGAGAGGAGGCATGCCGCCTCCACCCCCATGGCTAGCAATATCCGGACATGGAATAATTGTCCCGCTATTGGACTCCCTTGCGACGTAGCTTGGGCTCCAAATGGAAGGTAGCGGGCTATAATTCTGATTTACGCATAGGTGCTGTCGACCTGCAGGCCCACCGCTCCCCCAACCAGAGCAACTTGCAGCATAGGCTGGTGCTGTGGACCCACCATTAAAACAGGGGGTTGAGATCACTAACGTAATTGCCGGGGCACTCCCCTGGGAATTCGAACTTATAATTGGCAGTCCAGAAAAATCAGACCAACTCACAAGACGGTTCCTCCTTCCTCATATCACTCACTATCGCTAAGTGGAGCGCCTCAACTGCCATTTTCAAATAGTCCTCTTTTCCTTCGGGCAGCACGCCAACTGCGTTCGATAAATCATTCGCCGTGAGTGACAAAACAGCCTTAACTTCTCTGCCCTTCACCAAAGCGCAAGCCGTAGCACCAACAGCGCGGCTCGACGGGCAACCTGGAGTTCTGCATGTTGCTTTTAAGACCATGCCGTTTTCTACGATCAGCCATATCTCTAAATACGGCCCACAGCCGCGCGTGCCCGATGAACTGTAGTGGCTAGCAGCATCAAATGGACCCCAAAACTCGTCGCTTTGAACACATCTGGATGCTAGCTCGCTTATCATGAACAACAATACTATACATCCGATTTTTCCCTAGGCATTACAATCTTTTGCACATTTTTATTCGGATTTTCTTATTAGGAATTTACTTAGCTCTTTGCTACCTGTTCAATCGCTTCCAACTGTTGCTTGGCAGCTTCGCTTAAGGGGTCACATTCCACGGCTCGACGAGCGTAGCGCAACGCCTCGTCTATATTTCCTGAATGCAAAGCTCCGATACTGAGAAGATATGCTGCCTCGCCAATTCCCATTTGTTCCAGCATTTGCAGGTGTGGAACTGCCTCAAAAAATCTATTCTGCTCGCAGAGTCTTCTTGCCAAAACTATTCTAGGTCCAGTCTGATGCGGATGAACCTTACACATCTCCTCTAAGAATGGTTCAGCCGGCTCCATCCTGGATTCCGAGATGCGAACTCTCATGATCGCCCATGGCTCTATTGGACCCGCGATCGCCGCCAGACGCTCAGCTGCTTCAAAAGCCGTTCGGATGTCCATCCGATTTAGCGCTGCTTCGAATAACTCCTGGGCGCTCGGGGCGAACCCGGCCTCAACAGCCTTGATAAACCACTCGCGGGATTCAGCATATTTATCCAAAGCAAGATAGCAGTTCGCGATATTATGAGATCGCCTAGCGTCAAGAATGGAGACATCGACACTAGAGAATCTTCCGGCCAGGTCGTCCGAAATTGCCAAGAATTCATGCAAGGCTGCCTCATGTTTGCCCTGATCTGAGAGTACGATGCCAATGCGATATCGAAGTTCAGGGTCTTCTCCTACCAGAGCTATTCCCCTTCGATATTCTTCCAGCGCACGGTCCACATTGCCTAACTCGAACCACGAGTTTCCCAACAATACGAATGCTTTACGCAAGTGTGAGGCAGCGGGATCCGAGGCGTTGATCGACATTTCCAACCACTTGATCGCTTCCTCAAAGCGCCGTTCAAAATGCCTGGTCATGCCCAAATTGAACATCGGATAAGGATGGTCCGGTCGCTCGGCATGATCCTTCAGGAGTAAAGGCTCGTCGCGTTGTCGCTTTCGCGCTTGGCCCTCGACAGACACATCATAGTTGGCATGAACTACAGGCTCTTTCAAAAAGGGATGAATTCCTTTATGCCGATTTAAACTCGGCAGAATCTGTTCGTGGATCGCTCCTTCCCACTCTAAATCAGGGTAACGCCGAAAGAGCTTTAGGTGATCCACCCGCGTGCGATCTCCCGCCGAAATGAACTGCACACCAATAACAAATCCGTCGACGGACTTCGGAGCCTCAATCACGGCGTGCAGAAACTCTTCTGCGGATTTTAGAGGCAGTACGTCGTCCGCATCCATGAACATCACCCAATCGCCTTTCGCATGTCTTAAGGCTTCGTTCCTTGCGTCGGCAAAGCTATCCGTCCAGGCGAACTCATGAACTTCGGCTCCGTATTCCTTTGCAATTTCTTTCGTTCGGTCCGAAGAACCCGTGTCGACAACGACAACTTGCGTGAAAATGTCCCGGACACTGCGCAGGCAATCTCCAAGACAGCGTTCTTCGTCCTTAACGATCATGGTGAGGCTGATATTGGCCTTCTTCCCTAATCGTTTCAGCCGCCTTCTAATTTCATCGGGGTGCCTTTCTGGCCGGAAAAGAATCGGTCCGGCAACTTGGCCTGGCAGATGTGAAGCATAACCGCTACCAAGAAGTTCCGTCCACTTTTGCTCATAGACAGCCATATTTCTGGCAAGTAGCACCTCGGGGTGAATGCCGATACCAGAGATGCTCTTGGTTCCTTCATGGTGGACGAAAGCCCTCGACGAGACTTTCAACTTGAAACCAGCCATTGCGATTCTCATGCAGATATCGTTATCTTCGAAAAAGCCAATTTCAAATCTTTCGTCAAATCCTCCGCCAGCTTCCTCCAGTGCCTGCCTTTTCACAGCAAGGCAGAAGCCGACGAGCATTGCTACTTCCTCGTCCGGTAACTCCCTCGTAGCGAATTCCAGCGCAAACAACGACATCCGGGAAATATCTGTATAAGTGGGGTTCACATGCTGGTGATATCCGGCGTTGTTGCTCATCGGCCCCGCGGCGCCGATCGATCCCGAACTCATTAGGGTTTCGATTAAACGGATCAGACCTGACCTGGGCACTTGCGTATCAGAGTTAAGGAACACAATTACAGATCCTTCGCTAGCCCGGTAGCCCACATTGCAGGCACCGGCAAAGCCGAGGTTCGCTTCATTTCGAATTAGCTTCAGGTTCAGAGATTTTCCCGATGCGGACGACCGGCGCTTGCCTTTTCTTGACGAGGCCGAGATGAAGTTCTCAACCGGTTTCCAGGCATCATCTGGCGAACAATCATCCACGACAATGACTTCGTGGATCAGGTCGCTAGAGACTTTTAGGCTCTCCAGACATTTAATGATCCATTCAGCCCCTCGGTATAGCGGAATGACAATGGAGATCATTGGCCATCCGCTAAGAACGGTAGGCTCTTCGGCTACTGGATATTTGTTCCAACAGCGCTTGATAAGCGGGGGCACATCAATTCGCTCAGCCATGTGATAAGAGGCTGGATGAGTAGGATGAAGATCGCGCAGGAGCTTGTCGGAGTCGAAACCTTTCCAAATCTTGGCGTACCATTGGTCGATCCACTCCGGTCGATGGCTAGAGGTTTCAACCTTGCGGCGAATTCGTTCGTCCGGTCCCGCATAGCTAAGATGATGTAACACACCATGATCCGGAGTAAGGATCAATCTGCGGCCGCCCTGGTACTCCCTGATCCAGACGTGCTCGGCCACCCTCAAGTCGATAAATAGTGCAGGCGTGAGCTTTTCTCTTGGTCGAATTACAAAAGCAGGCGACTTGAAATAGGTGTCCATGTGGACATGCACTATTTCTGCGATGTCGCCTTCCGCGATGGAAAGTATGACCTTTAGAAGCCCCGGTTCTATAATCTCATCACTATCGGGTATGAAAAGCCGATCGTAGCCGCGAGATTTTAGTTCGGCTTGGGCACTCCGCCGATGATCTGACTCATCGTGCCAGTCGCCAACCACAATTTCAGCACCCGCATCGCGCGCGATCCTTACGCATTTGTTCCAATCCCCACTTGTTCCGTCCCAACCAATGCGGCTTACGAAAACGACTACAGGGCCGGCCGAAGAAAATGATCTGATAGATTCGCGAAGAAACCAATGATCATCATGAACACAGTAAAGAACAGGAATAGATAGCGACATAAATCATTAACATCATACTGTCCTAAGCCACAGTAGATTCCCAGTGAAATGGGGAGCGCATACATGTCTCTTAAAAAAATTTCATAGGCGTTACAAGGATAAGAGAAGTCTTAAATTAATGTGCTGGCCTCCTCACCCCACGTCGAGATATCCAAGTCTTACAACGGAGTCAGGAGCGCCTAGCTAAGCCGGAACTCAAGAGGGACTTCGAGTGTTTCGGGGAGAAGTAACAATCTCCTAATAAACTTCAAAGTTCGACACTAAATCTTGTAAGCGCAACAACTCTACGGCGATATATCGATACAAAAGATGTAGCGGCTGTAGAATAATGTCTACTTTCGCAAAGGCACAAGAAGTGAGTAGCGAATTTGCCCAATAACTCGTAAATGGCTCCAGGAAGGCATTCAGGAATCTCTTTGCAAAGATTCCTCAGTAACGCTGGTCGGCATATCCGACAACCAACTCTCTTCTCATAGGTGCACCTGGAAGAGGAAAGACCTAAACTTTGATATTACTGCGAGCAACCCCCCGGATAAATGCGGGCGTGAGACGTTCCGAGGCATTAGGGATAAAAGAATAGTTAGTGCCTGGATTCCGGAGAACTACGAGCAAAATCAGGGGCGTTGTTTTTCCTTTATAGGCCAACAGCATCGAGCATGCTTCGAGGTAGCTTTGTTTCGGGAATCCAGGATATGGTGCGCGACACTAGCACGGAAGTGGCGAAGACCGGCGCGAAAAGGACCGAGGGCACCGCCTGGGCAGCGTCGCCCGTAGCTGTCCCGCAGCGAAGCAGGGCATCATTTGCACGGGAGCAAAAGCGTAGCGTTTCCATTCTGAGGAATTTGGCGGACGTGCATCGATGAAGCGTAACGGGCGTTTGCTGCCCATGAAGGGAGGATTTCCAGCCGCCCGAGCGCTTTCCGATCTTCGCCCTTCCCGCATTTATTTTCTACTCTTGAAATGCTAAGGTGCCGCTTTGTTGATGCGAAATAGTAGGAGGTCTTTTGCCAAATGAAGCTCGTCCTCTTATAGCGGGTCTTGAGCTGCCACCGCCAACATGCGTATGATAATGTCTACTTAACTGGCCGGATCAAACATTCAAAGCTGCCGTTCTAACTTACGAAAGACAACCCACGGAATCAGACTTCGTCCGCGAGAAAAACGGCGTCGTCTACACGAGGAACTGGGTCGTAGATTTGATTCTAGATATGGTCGGATATACGAGCAAGAAACCACTTGCGCAAATGGTGTTTGTCGAGCTATCAGCTGGTGACGGGTCGTTCCTTGTTCGCGCGGTAGAGCGTTTGGCCCTCAGTTGTAAGAGATTTGGCTTACCTATAATCGAAGCACGATCCTCATTAATCGCCTATGAAGTTGATGAGGCTAGTGCCCAAAGGGCGCGAATGGCAGTTGCTTCTGTGCTGAGATCGGCTGGCACGGGGCCAGGAGACGCGGAAGTCTTGGTCGATAGCTGGATTAGGACAGGCGATTATTTGACCGAATCTCGGTTGAACGGAAAAGCGGACTCTGTTGTCGGGAATCCCCCTTATATCCGGCTTGAAGATCTTGAAGGCGGCGGTGCTTTGTATCGCTCTCTCTATTCCAAAATGGTGGCAAGGCGGATATACGTAGCGTTTTTTTAAGCGCCTTGCGGCAACTAAAGCCAAACGGTGTGTGCGGTTTCATTTGCGCGGATCGTTGGATGTTTAATCAGTACGGCGCCGAACTTCGCAGGCTTGTGACTTCTAAGTTTAGCGTTGAAGCTGTTGTACAAATGCATCATGCCGATGCTTTTGACAGCGAAGTGAGCGCTTATCCGGCTGTTACAGTTATCCGAAATGGGCCTCAAGGGTCCGCCGTGGTGGCGTGTTTTGACCC
Organism: Fimbriimonadaceae bacterium; assembly: GCA_036502005.1. GTDB lineage: Bacteria > Armatimonadota > Fimbriimonadia > Fimbriimonadales > Fimbriimonadaceae > DASXZH01. The sequence goes on along the minus strand of DASXZH010000098.1, from coordinate 43,926 downwards.
TGAGGTTGAACAAATAGGTGTTGCAGCCTTAATGGATCAGCTTCAAGGAAAGTCGCAGGGCAGCACAAATGCTGCAAAGGTTGATCACTGGTTTACGGGCAGTTCGCCATGACCGTTGATGCAACCCGGCAAGTTAGCGCTATTACGCCGCCTTGAATGCGATTTTTCGCCACTAGAGAGTAGCGGGGCCAGACTTTAAAAAGGGCGGGCCTGTGCCCGCCGCTGCTTAGTATTCGCTCGGCAGTAGGATGGTCGTTACGGAGCGGTCGGCTTCAGTGATGATCCAGAAGCGTCTGTTCCTTCGATCTGAGTAGACCGAGAAGAGCTTGAGCCCAAACTCCAGGGAGAGCTCGTTCTCATTGCGGTCGTCCTGGCAGCAATCGCCCCAATCACCTTGGGCATGCCTGCCTAGGGCTGTTAGCATGTCGCTTTGATTGAGAGTGTCGCGTGCTCCTGGTGTCATGACCGTTTGGCCCAGAGGGAACTTGCTCGTAAATACGTTCCGGATGGCGTTGTCGAGATTATTTTCAATGTGATTCATTTTCTTCTCCTGGTTCATTCCCGCCGGCTTGATTGCCTGCGGGGCGCCTGATTTCGGAAGCCCGACTTAAAGTCGCGAATGCAATGGGGCGGGGAAACTATCCCCGTCTGCACAAGCGCAGCGCGGAAGATGGGGTGCCCCTTGCGAGCGTGACGGGCCGGGCTATAAGGCGCTAGGCCCGCGGGCAAGCCGGATGAACAGGAGAAAAAATCACGATTTGAAAGCACGGCAGAACCTTCTCAGGAACTTACTACCAGGTTCGACCGCCAAAGTCAGAAACCGGACAGCAAGCCTAAACCACTATAAAAACCAGTACATATAACAACTCATAAGCCACATGAATTCATTTACAGTAGGTGATAGTCATGGCTATCCTCTTCTATTTATTTTGGCTTTCAGCTGGGCCGGCACTCGGTTACTACCTCGCGCAGCGGCGCAGGGGCTCGGTTCTGTTTGGTGCGATCATCGGTCTACTCACGGGGCCGTGCCTTGGCATTATCCTGATCCCAGCACTCCTGACGATGTTCGATGCTGGCTGCGATGAACGGCACGTCCACGGGCGCGGTGCCGGAAGGTCATATAGCGTTGAAGAGAATCCCCAAGTGGGTGACGGTCTATGAGCCGCAATATCATCCATGTTCCGAGCGAACTTTGGCAAAGCGATTTTCCGCTAGGCTACGATTGCAACCTCTATGTCGGCCGCATGACCGGGCGTTTGCAGCCGATGGCAACGAATCAGAACTTCAGCGAGTTCTCTTTTGAAATGCACGATCCGCTCGATCCGACAGAATTCGTGCTACGCTACACAACGCTAGAGGCGCCTGCTCAGGAACTGGCGCGCTGGGAAAATGCAGGGGATACGGTTGGAATCGTGATGGCCTATCGCGGCCAGAAAATGGCCATGGTGATGGCCTATAACTTCACGCGCCGCAAATGGTTCGGCACGGATTATTACCCGCACGCTGCAGATAAGCGTCCGCTTTGCAACATGTCGATTAGGGACAGTCATAACCTCACCATGATCGCCGTGCCGCTGCTCTGCACCTGCATCGGCATTGCGCTGCTGCCGATGGGGCTGTATGCGAACTTTCTCAAATCGGCGCAATACCGCGTGCTCAATCCGACGAACTACCGCGGGGTCACGTCAAAACGGATTGCGGATTGGATTACGAGCAACGCGAATAGTTTCGCTTCGAACGCAAGTCCAGCTTTGGATCCTTCCTTGTAATGACTGTTAAGACAGATCGCGGTCGCCTGGTCCATCCTTATCAACCCGAGAGGATCTCTCGGGCCGGTATTTGCCGGGTCTTTCAAAAGCGTCGCTGATTTCATCGCGCGTTACGAACTGTGAAACTCGCCGATGAATACGGTTTTCATTCAGCGCGGTAATCGCGCGGTTTTGATCGCCTCGGTCTGTGATCTCGCCCTTTCTTTCCATGGCCGTCGCATGCACGCCCATGTGCTGTGTGGGCTCACGGTCTATGCCTCTCGCTAGAAAGCTCCGGTGATCGACGCGCAAAGGATTGCCTGTTTCGTCCCGCAAATCAAGCCGCTCGAAAGTGCGGTTTTGGATTTCCGCCCAGGCTTCGCGCCATTGGTGGATCATTTCGGGTTTGCATGCGTCGCGGTCTTTCAGCGCAGAAAGATCGCCGCCCTCGAGGGGCCGCAACGTAGTCAAAAGGTGCGCATGCCAGTTGCGCTGATCGCCCCGGCGGTTAGGGGCATGAATGGCATAGTCGACGACCATGCCGTGGGGAATCAATTGCTCCCTAATAAAAGTCTCTACCATCATGCTGCGCTCTTTGAGGCTAATCTGGTGCGGCAGCGCCAGCTCAAATTCTCTGGCTAGTTGCGCGTCCTTGCGGTTCTCCCTTGCTTCCACGCGGTTCCATAGCAGCTCCCTGCTTAGCGCCCAATCGGGCGCATTTTCAGGGGCAAGGATGCCTTTGTGATGGATGCCCCGGCGCGGCGAATAGTCGTAGGTCTTGCCGTAGCGCTCGTCGCGCAAAATCTCACCGGCGCGGTAGGCGGCGCTGGCGACAATAGCCTGGCCGCTAGAGCGCCCGATCATCTTGACGGTGAGGTGATAAAAGCCTTCCATGCGGGTTCTCTATCGGCTCTGTCCCGGTAAAGGTGCAGGATTTCCTGCCGCACGCATTGCTTGCAATGCATAAGTGCGCCCTTACTGCGTTCGGTCAGGGTACCAATGATAGATTAACATAAAGTTAACTCAACTTATTGTAGAATTAGAAGTATGCGGGTCCCCTCGGAGCAAAGGCTGGAAAACTTAAGGAGGCGCCGGTCACAAATCGACGCCGAAGTTCAGCGCCTGGAGGCCATCAACCGGGCCGGAAAGCACAAGGCCGATACGCGGCGCAAAATCCTCATTGGAGCCGTGGTTCTGCAAGAAATGGAAAAGCGCCTGGAGTTCAAGGAATGGGTTAAGAACCTTCTTGCTGAAAGACTCACGCGGCCACGGGATAGAGCTTTGTTCGGATTGATTTCTTTCACGGACGATGGCAGCAAAGCGGAGCCGGAATAATGAGCCCAGGCTGGATGACGGCTGAACAAGCCGAGCAGTTCTCTATTTACGATTTCAAGAATGCGAAGGGCGTCGTGGACGCCATGATGATTGGGCGGAGCATCAAACAGGACCGCTATAACGGCTACCGCGGCGACGGCCATACGATGATTATCGCGCCGCCCGGCTCAGGCAAGGGGCAAGGCTTTGTTTTGCCGAACTGCGTCTTCTATCAAGGCTCCATGGTGGTCATCGACCCTAAGGGCGAAAACGCCGCCATGACGGCCCGGCACCGCGAAGCGGGCCTTAAGCAGCGCGTTCATGTCATCGACCCCTTCGGCTTAAGCGAGCGGCCTTCGGCCCGCTTTAATCCGCTCGACTGGCTAAGGACGACAGAGCAGAAGTATTTCTTTGAGGATTGCGATTTGCTGGCCAGAGCGTTGGTCGCGAGCGAAGCGCTGCAATATGTGCATTTTCACGATGAAGCGGTTAATCTCATGCGCGCTCTGATCCTTTATCTCTTCGCGCATGAACAGCACAATCTAAATCTCAACCGCCTTTACGATCTCGCCTTCGGCGATCAGCGCTATTGGTTCGCTGTCTTTGAACTGATGAGCGAGAGCGAATGCGAACATGAAGGCATCCGCCGCAATATCCGCAGCAGCGGCAACTGGTATTTGGGACTGGATAGCAAAGCGCAGGATACGCACCGCAGCACGGTGCAAAAAAACCTGCAATGGCTGGCTGGCCTCGCTCTGCCGCCCGTCGTTAAGACGTCGGATTTCGATCTGAAACAACTCAAGGGTTCGCCTATGACGGTTTACCTCTGCATCCCCGGCGAAAGCAGAGAACTCTACCGCCCTTACGTGCGCTGCCTGATTACGCTTGCCCTGCTCGGCATGTACCGCACCAAGGGCATCAGCGAAGTTCCGGTGCAGTTCATGTGCGATGAGTTCTATACAACCATCGGCACCTTGCCGATTGTCGATGCCGCTGCGGGCGATATGCGCGGCTACGGCGCGCGCTTTGCTTTTATATTCCAGGACCTCTCACAGTTGCAGCGTCTTTATCCGGAGACCTGGAAACTCTTTGAAAGTTCTTGCGGCGCTGTCGTTTACATGGGCGCAGAAAACGAGAATGCCGAACATGTCTCCAAGCGCCTGGGCGAAGAGGAATACGTTATGCATCCCGGCGCTGCATTCTTCACCGGCAGCGACGTTGTCAGCCGCCACGCCCGCGTGGGCCGCAGGCCACTGCTATCGCCGCAAAAGATAAAAGAGCTCGGCGATCAAAGGAAGGCGGTGGTGTTCTTACAGCACAAGCCGCCCCTGATGTGCGATCAGGTCGTAAGTTATGAGGATCCAAGAATATCAGGCTTTCTGGATGAAAACCCGATGCGCCGTCCTGCCTTGCCAAACGCAAATCTGAATGCGCCGATGCTACCGACGGGCAAGGCAATCCGGACCGTTGATGATTTTCTGAAAGCGAAGGGAACAGGAAAGCAGAAAATCGATCAATCCTTGGATGAAATCTTGGGCACTTAGCGAGGGCGTTCATTTTCGCGATCTTGGTCGCGCTCACAAAAGCCGAAGCGCTCATTGAGGCCGCGCTCAACCTGTTCAAAGGCGCGGCTCATCTGCCCCTGCGCATCGGCCTGCGAATGCACCAAATTCTGCATGCCATCTTTGTAGGGTTGGCTCTCGCGATACTCGCCGCGTTCGATCGCTGCCCGGTCGCCCCGCAGGCCCTCGCGCAGGGCAAGTTGGTCCTTTGCCATTCGGGCGTGGCTTTGCGCTTCTTGCTCACGTGCGGCAAGTTGACCCTGGAGATTTTCGCGGTAGGAGCGGTCGTAACCACTGCGCTCGCCGCGAAAGAAATAATCGAGCTTCTCAGTGTAACGGTCCTGCAGGGTATTTAGCTTCTGCTCGTAGTCGCGCTGCGTCTCGACCGTTTGGGGATAACGTTCGGGCGTGTAATGCTCCGCTACCTTTGTGAGGTCGCGCCGCAAATCTCCGCGCCAACCCTCGGCCTCTTCCGCCATAGGACTATTCTACTTGAATAGGTCATCCGGTAGGATTGCGCCGATGTCCTCAAGCAATGGTTTGCCGATTGCTCGGGCCTTTCCGGAGACGACGCCGGCAATGACCTCGTCCAAGAGTTCAGAAGGGTTTTCAAGTACGCGCTTGCGGCCGATATCGATTTCGGACAAATCGCGGCTGCCGGGCTCGACGAGAATGTAATCGGCCAAGACGTAGGCTTCGACCTTTTCAAACGGAATGCCGTGGGTGCGGCAACGCGCCAAGACGCCTTCGCGTCTGCGCTGAGAATGAAACTTGACATCCGTGCTCATGGTCAGATCCTTTCTTTAAGGGTGGATGCTAAGGTGCCTATGCGCGATTTGTCCAATGAAGATTTTGTGAAGGCCGGATGGTGCGATAGGCGCTGCTGCGCTTTCGCATGATGTCCGGGGGAAAGTTCTATACCCGTTGGGTAACGCCCGCATTCGCGGGCGGCTATCAGAGTTGAGCCGGAACCGGCGAAAGGATCCAAGACAAAATCACCTGGATCGGAAAATGCCTCAACGAGGGGTTTCAGCGTTGCTACGGATTTTTCCGTGGGGTGATGGCGATTGCCTGAGTAGTGCCATGGCAAGACATCGGGCAGGATTTGACGCGGGCGCGGGGAGCCCTTGGTGAGCAGGTAAGCGCATTCATGGCGATATTCCATGTGGAATGCGTTAGAGGCATAGTCTTTCGAGAACACTATATGGCCCGCAATGCGGAAACCGGCGCTGCGCCAGGCGCCGATAAAACGGTCGGCCGCCGGATAGCCGTAAAAGCTAACGCAGTAGCTGTTGGGCTTTAGAACGCAGTAGAGTTCGGCAAAGGCCGGGACGAGCCAAGCATCGTTATCGTCGTTCATGAGCGAACGTCCGCGGCGGTCGCGGTAGTTGACCAGGTAAGGCGGATCGGTGAGGACGAAGTCAAAGCACGCGTCCGCGTAGGTCGGTAGTATTTGCAGGCAATCGCCAAGATGTAAGGTCATGGCTGCTCCCTCTCACGCTTTGGGAAGAGTTCTTCCGCATGGAGTTCGATCATATCAAGGTCAAGGCCAATGCCAGCATCGTGATGGCTTTCACAGCGTTGTAAGACGAGCCAGCACTGAAGGTCTGTTAGATCAGGGCGAACCTCTTTTACGTCAACGATGTGCCAGAAAATGGCGATGTAGCCACGAACGGCAAGGTGCTGCTCCAGGGCATCACGATCAAGCTCTCGCGAATTGAAGTCAAAGGTAGTCATGTCGTTTCCTTTCAAGAAACTGAAGGGTGAAAAGGTGGGCGCGGCGCCGAAGCGCCGCGCCCGGTGCTTAGTTGCGCGCTGGGCGGCGCTGGCCTTTGGCCTGCTCTTCAGGTGCCTTTGGCACTTGAAGCACGATCCGGAACTGCCCTTCCTGGGAAGCGGGCAAAGCGTTCAGGACGATGGAAAAGCCGCCGTTCTTGGTCGGGAAGGCTGCGCCGATGCGGGTCCAGTAGTTCTGGCCGTTTTCTTCGTGGATTGTGAAGGCTGCGAGATATTGTTTCATGATGTGTTTCCTTTCGGTTGTTGTGGCGGAGTGATTTCCGCCGATGACCGAAAAGAACCGCGCGTTCAAGGACGGTGGAGCAAGGCGAGCGCCGGAGGGGTATCTCCCGGACTGCAGGGAGCAAGCGTAGCGATGCAAACGAAGCTTGGGGACACCGGCGCGAGGGCAAAGCCTTTACCATTGCGAAAGCGGCCGCGTGCGGTAGAGGTCATCAAATCGGGCGGAACTCATCCGCTACTCGAAAAGGAACTGAAACAATTCCGCTGGCCTTGAACCAATGAACATAATGGTTAGTACGGAACCGCCCCGGCTAGCCCGATCAAAACCTCCGGCTTCTCATCATCGAATAGCGCTGGATGGCCGCTTAGGACGTGGTTCAGTATCGTAGCGCTCGTTCAGAACGGGCCATTAAAGCCTACGTCACAGCTGCAATGCGATGGGAAAGTCCCCTAGGAACTCATTGCCAAGGAGCTTGGCCGAAGCGTTAGCCAACTTGAATAATGAATTGACTGCCAGCCCAGTTTGATCTTATGGCAATTTTTTGTTCAGACAGTTTCCCGGGTTCAAGTAAGTCTGGGACAGGCACGTGAAAGGATCTTCTACGTGACAAGGCAGCATCTAAAATTTGTGTTGCTGCACTAGCAAAAACACCAAATGGAGAGATTTTAGAAAAATCCACTCCATCAACAAACAGTTTTGCAACATCCCGCTTCATCGTCATCCTTACTGGTTCAATTTCACGAGTACAAACAAAGTCGGAAATGTCGATCAAGTCGACAGTTTCCTCATCTAAGACGCGAATTAAATCTTGAACATCTAGACTATTTGTCGACGAATACAAATTTACAAGCTGAGTGTAAAAAGATTCGTGTTGATGAGCTGATGAAACTGCCATACGTTAGAGTCCTCCGTGAGCCAGGTATTTAGCATAACCATCGAGGTCCGCATACATAGAACCCTCATGAATTCTGAAATCGATCAGTTCCCTTAAGATGTCAAGCTTTTTGTCAAAGGGAACAGTAAATCTGGGCACCAAGTCTGACCATGCACATTCCGCCTGCCCTGTAAAGTCGTCGACCGGCTTTTCAGTAGAATTAAATATGAACCTGGCGGCTTGGGCCTCAATCCTGCGCGTCAGGATGCGTGGCACGATAATCACGGGTATGTTGACGTGACACTCACCTGAAATAAGTTCCGTTAAGTTTGATTCCTTATTTGCCCGTTTTGCTTCATGCCGATCCGTGTGCCCAACCGGTGCCCGTTCCATATGGATTATTCCGCCAATCCTATCATTTTTGTGTTTGAGTTTCATTACCCAAATGATGCCGTCTTTTGTTTCTTCCTGCTCTTGTGTGTTGTAGCAAGCAAAGAATAGTCCAACGAGAGAATTCAGGCTCCAATCTAATAAATATGTTGGCAAGTTGTGATGTTGAGCAAGACAAAGCCAAGAGAGAAAATCGTCGGACTTCGGCATATAAGAGGCGTCTGGTCTATATTGCTCCGCGTATCGAATGAGCCGGTAGATTAACAGTTGCTGGAGTTCGTTAGTGCTTCTCGCGCCGTGGATTCTTGTTAAATTCGGGCCATAGACTGCCCGAGATATTTTTGGTACTAAGCCATAGCTGATGTCTGGCATGCCGCGAAAATAGTGTCTGGTGTGTTCTGTTGTGGAGCTTGGGGCCTTTTTCGAGGTCAAGTAAAGGGACGAGTCGCTAGTGCCCATTTGCCGTATGAATTTCAAATACTCCGCTACGCTGGTTACTTCGATTTTCTTTGTAGGAGCCATACGAAGGGAAAATCATACCTTTGTCAGTGCCTTTTAAGGATAGCAGACATTTTGCTACTAAAAATTATTAGTAACGGCGCGAGAGCTTCTAAAAAAACGTGGATTGGATTATAACAAGAGGACGATTTAACTACTGTCTCGGTTTACGCTTCATTGAATAACGTTTGCCGGTTGCAGGAAAAATCCGTTTCCGGGGCGGTTCGATCTCATAGCGCGTGTTCAGCAAAGCCATGACCTGCTTGCGCTTCTCTGGCCGCAAGGCATCAATTAGCTCGGCGCAATGCTGCGCGATTTCGAATTCGGTGGCGGTGTCAGGGATATTCATATCGGCCCTTCTAGCGATCTGAATTAACATTGTCCAGTTCAACGATGGAGTTATAAAGCCTGGTACCATGGCGCCGTTCAATGGCGGTACCCCCGCGTTCAGATCGCATATAGACCGACATCTCGCGAATGATGAAGCCCAGTGTCCGGCGAAGAGTGGGTCAGGAGGAGCGAAATATGCGGACAGCAACTTCAGTCTTGCGGTCCTAGGGCTGCCGTCTCACGCGTCGTGTAGCTTCGGTATCTGCTCTCCTGACTATCTCAGTGTAAGACCCCTTAATCCATCCCGCCCCTAGCATGCTTAGAACCGAACAAAAGACGACCCATCCGGCTTCCCCACAGGCTATTGCGATTGGCAAACCTATCAATGATAACGAGACTTGTATCGAACTCGACGCAAGTTGCAGGCAAAGCAGTGAAGTGGGCGTTTTTCCATTATTCCGAGACAAGAAGCAACCCCGATTGTCGATATATAATGCTAACATTGATTACGATAATATCGTACCGTTGTCAAGGCTCTTTTAGTCGTCAACAAAAAATGGAAAAACCCGAAGGCCAGCCTGAAGAAAAAGAACGAGAGAAGCTAAAGAAGCGGAAGAATTCGCCCCGTAGAAGCGGAGATGACCCCACGGAGCCCAAGAAGCATGTGGGCCTGGATAAACAAGTTAAGAGCCTGCAAGATATTGTCAAAGCGATGGTGGGCATCGTGATAGCTACTGTTGCAGCGGTGGTGGCGGTTCGTGCTTGTCGGGACAAGCAAGACATTAAAATCAAAATTGGTGAGGTTGAGATTTCCACTGAGGCAGAAAAAATAATGATCGCGCCGTCAACCGACCCTATGGATATTTATCCAAAGGGAACTCCGGAAAACGAACGACAACCCAAACTTGATCGTGAATACCCTGCAGCGCTCAAAGCCATCTACTCTGCCAATCCGGATACTGATACGAAGGATTCGGAGAGGATTGCTACGGATGTTCTCGGCGATCTAGGAGACCCCCAAAAATATCGTGATGCCGCTCGCTCATGGTGTTTAAAAGCTGAAGCTTCTAAGTTGCTTGGAAAGGCCCTTCTCGTTGAACTCAATATGAAATACGGTTCAGGCGTTGGGGTAATCGCGCCGGCTTCGCAACAGTTTCAAGAGGTTAATAGTGTGTTGAAGCGGGGGATTGCGGCGGCCGACCAAATCAAAGATTATTGGCCGGCCGCTGAGTTAGAGATCAGAAGTGCCGAGTTGTGGCAGTTGGGCGGCGATCTTAATCAGAGCGAGGTAGAAATACGACAAGCCCAATCTTATGCAAGAAGGCTAACAGCAGACAGCCTGTTTATCTGGTTTCGTTCCTTTGTTCCGCCGCAGCGCTCCGGGGCACCTGGCAGCGTTTCATTTGTGTTCAACGGCCAACCAGTTTCCATCACGGCAAAACCTGACGATGTATTACACATTGCTGCCGAAGCCGAACTCAAGGTAGTCAGAGCTGACGTAGAAGGCGCAACAGCAGAGCAGCTCTTTAAAAAGATTGGCGTCACATCAGATCGACAGGAAATATCTTCCCTGACGCAAAAGTTTCTAAGTAGCGTGGGTGCCGCGATTGCAGGTTATGGAAGTGAGATGCGGGGGCTGGCCCATGTTCTAGCTTTGAGAGCTGGTTTCCTTTCCGACAGACCTTCTTCAACCCTAACTGACCTGATCCAAGCTGGGGACGATTCGAATAAAGCCATAAGTTGCCTGAATCGCGTTGCTTCACAAATGGGAGAAAGCTCTGGTCATTCCGCGACGTTCGAACTGTCCTGGAGTGAAGAATGTTTTGCACTCATGCCTGGCTTAAGGGCGAAGTTACGTCTTGCTCGAGGAGCGTATGTTGGGGCAAAGCAGAACGACTTGACATCCGCGCAGAGGAAAGCTTTTATTCAGGAGGCTCTGGACGGGGCTGATGTACTGTTGGAGAGCAGGGATAAGTCCGCGTCTCCTCTGACCATTAAATCGCTGCAAGAGATTAAGCTCCTTGCAAAGGCGACCCAACAAACCTCGGGTTAAGACGAATGTATAACGCGGATTGTGAACGGCCATAGAAGAAACCAACGAAGCGGAAATGGTAGGTGGCGAGCCAGAGGCAGTCGATCAGAAAAGTCTGCCGACTTGGGTTAAAGTTGTCGGATTGATAGTCGTACCAGTCGTTCTTGGAGTATTCACCTTTCAGCAGAAAATCGAGGCAGACAAGGAGCATGATCTGATTGAAATTACTCGCATTAGAGAAAGTTCCAAAATGCATGCGTTGGACCTAGAGGAAAGCGAGAGAAACCGTAACCTAGCCTATTTGAAACTTGTACTAGAGACTTTGGCGAACAACAAGTCCCCCCAAGCCCAGATGTGGGCGAAGATAGCTCTGCCGAAATACTCACTGTTTCCTCTTACCCTTCAGATAGAACGAGAAGTACGACAAGGAAATGCTGCGGCGATCAATCAACTTCAGCAGCGGGTGAATAAGGATCTTGGGATAACGAACCAGTCACAGCGTCTTCTTTTAAACCTATTCAGGTAGGTTAAATAGCCTTTTACCACGTCTCCAGCCTCAAACAAAGGTATTCCGGCCTAGGCTTGCAGCCCAGGGCGCGACCTTTGCGCCGACTGATTCCGCACCTGCATATCATGGCCAGTGGCTTAATGGGTTTGTTTCTGCTAGAAGCCTAGTGTATTCGTCCAAGGCCGGGCGGATTGGCTTTCCAAGCTCCCTGATAATATCGATCAAATCAACGACGTAGACGCCTCTTGCGCCGGTTTCGATCTTAACGATGAAGTTGTGAGATCTGCCTAGCTTTGCCGAGAGTTCTCTTTGGGTCATGCCAGCCTCCGTGCGCCAGCGGGCTATGAGAGTGCGTAAGGCATCGTGCTCGATGCGGTCAACCGGATTTTTTGATGGCACACTGCTAATTGCGCAGAAGTGCGGTACCAATCTGGTACCATACCGGAATTGGACACTTGGCTATTGCGGGGAGCATTTTGGCAGCAAGCAGAAGCTAGGGGCGTTCAAGGGCACTCGAAGAATTCGACTTGCCTTTCCGGAGGTTTAAATGTATATGAAAAAGTACTTCGCCCCTTTTGGGGTCCTTATATTGGCAGCAGTGATTTTTGGCTGCGGCGGCAATAATGGCGGGACGTCGGGCACCAGCGGTTCAACCGCTGGAAATACCACGGGCACGACTGCCGGTAATACGACCGGAGCGACGGCTGGAAGCACCGCCGGGACTTCCGGCGGGAGTTTCACGCTCTCAGGCAAAGCGACCGTGAATGGCGGTTCTTGGTATGACGGCAGCACGCTGCCGGCAGGAACCGACACGTTTACGCTTTATGACACGTTAGGCGATGCAACGACATTTAAGAATGTGTTGGTGCCTTTGCCGATTAATGAGGGCGGCGCGACCATTATTCGCGCGGGCTCATTATTTGTTCAAGGAACCTATTCGGGCAAGACCGCTCAAGCCATCGATCCGGTCAGCGGAGTCACAGCGTCCGTGCCTCTAAACAGCGACGGTTCGCTCGCACAGGACATAGCCATTGCCGGGAAGATAATTGTTCCGGTCTCCAAAGTGGGCGCATTGAGCTTTTCCAGTGGTCTTTTGGTCGATCCGGCAACCGTTCAAATGACCAACAACACGAAGGACGTGGTAGTCACGTATGCCTCGACGTCGGTCAATGTTCCGTCCGGTAGTGGAAGCGTAAACCTGTCGGGGCCGATCAGCTTTAGCGGAGGGGGCACGGCAAACACGCAACTTACCATAGGCATCGCATGCAGTAACGCTAATTCAAGCTGCTCACTGGTTTTCGGAGGTACGACCAGCGCGCCAGCGAAGAGCCAAACCATGCCGGGGCAGATGGTTGGATCTCAATTGCCGTTTACTTCAGCGCAGTTGCTGATTGGCCTGCACGGCTAGTTCGCGAAGTATTGAGGTTGAACATAGTAAGGCGCGGAGCAACAAACTTCGCGCTTTTTGCTATCAAGACGAGGAACCCGGAAAAGCGAAAGCTTCGGGAAGCAAACGTCAGGCCAAGGAAGTGGTAAAGGCGAGCGACAGAGGGTGGAGGGCACCGCCGGGCGCGGCGCCGCCCGCAAGCGTCCCGAAGGGCATCATTTGCACAGCATAAAAGCGAAGCGGTTCCGTAGCTTGCGCAGGAATTTACAGCTCGTGCAGTCGATGAGCGTTAAGCGGGCGTATGCTGCGCCGGAAGGGAGGATTTCCAGCCGATCAAGCCGATGGCTTTTCCGCTCCTGCCGAAACTGGGCACTGGTCGCAACAGCAAGATTTGAAGAATGCACAGCGCCTTTGTTGTTGGCCGGGTGCAATGACATGGACTCTGTCAAACGCCGAATAGCCGTTCAAGGCTTCTCGCTTCCGCATATTCTTTGTGCAGCTTCGACCGATGGTATCGGCTAAAGGCCGTGGAACGGCGTATTCGGCATTTGCCTTTGGGCGTCCACATTGCGCCAATTCCGGCCAATGAACGAAAGGAAACGCCATGCGCATGAAATCCATGCTTTCACTCGCGCGAACTATCGCCCAGATCTTGACCGCCCTCGTGGCGCTAACGAAGGCGCTGAACCGCTAGAACTCTCGGCCTCTTCCCGAAAGGGAAGAGGCTTTTTAACGCTCTGGCCGACGACCGGCAGGGAAGTAGCGAGTTCCGACGCGAATAAGGCTGGAGGGCACCACCGACGCAGCGCCGCCCGCAAGCGTCCCGAAGGGCATCATTTGCTTGTGAAGAAAAGCATGGCGTGCCCCGGAGCCTGCAAAGGGGCTTTCGGAATAAGCAGCGATGAGCGTTAAGCGGGCGTATGCTGCGCCGGAAGGGAGGAATTGCCAGCCTATAAAGCGCATCGGAATTCGCTGCTCCCGTGGAAGGGGTCCACCCTTTAGGCGCGGCATCATATGGGAGCAAATGAGGCGGTTCCTCTTATCAGAGGATGCGGATCTGCATCGACGCTGGCCTCAGTTAGAACTGGCCCCGGGAGTGCCGAAGATGCAACCGTCGAACCTTGGCCTGTAGCCGTTATGAGCCAAGCCTTCCGCTCAACGGAGCCTGTTTAATCAGAGCGCCAATTGCCAAGCAGAATAGGAAAGCCTACCGCTTCGATAAGCCGAAAATGTTTTTGGTTGCCTGTTATAAGCTGCAAGTTGCGATGTATGGCACAGGCGGCGATGAGTGGGTCGGAATATCCAACTTCTTTGCCTGTCCTTCTAAGGCTACCCAGGATGCGGCCCGCCAGGAAATAGTCCTCGCTAGTGGGCACGATCTCTTCGTTTTCAAGTAGCAACAAATGGGTCTGGGCCAGTTTGGAATTTGCCTGGTTCTGCTCTAGGCCAGTTATGATTTCGTAAAGTGTGATGCTGGTAAAGGTCAAACGGGAATGGGTTTCAACATAGGCGGCCGCATTGCGCATAACGTTCTTGTTTTTGCCGCGAAAAATTTCCGAAAGAATATCGGTGTCTAGAATTGCTTTAGACACTTACGCGTTTCACGATCTCGCCCTTGCGTGCGGCTAGGGCTTCGTCGGAAATTCTCTTGATCAGGAGCGGCTCATCTGCAAACAGACCAAATAGCAACTCACCGGGTTTCGCCCGCGTGGGCGCTAAAGGATATTTATCTGGGTTTTGCAAAACGGCAAGAGCGCCAAGCGCTGCAAGAACAGCCTCGCCGGGTGACACATGGTTTTTAGCGACAATTCCCCCGATTAAATCCGCCTCAGGTGAGTTGTCAGGGATGTGCAATTGCTGGATGTCGAAGCTCATGTTTTCGCCTTTTTTGCCGGATCGCGCACCCTAACCTTTCCCGGCGCGGAAGTCCAGCGTTTTCGCGAAGTTGGACGACCCGCCGTCTTCGGCTTTTGGCTGCGGTTTCCACCTACCGGACCCGTGGCCATGGGCTTGGAGTGTTTGTTTTTACGCACATTGATCGATGAAGCATCGATGGTGTTCTTTAAATGAGCGGCGTAGAACTTTTCGATCATTTCAACGCTGGTTCTGCAGTTCTTAGCAAGTTGATAAATATCGGCACCTTCCATCAGCCTTAGGCAGATGTAGGTGTGCCTAAGGCTATAGGCTGTGCGCGGCTTTCCGTCCCGGTCAAACTTCAGCCTTGCGCGTCTTAGAATTCCATTAAACAGTTTAATATGATTGCCGGGAAACACGGGATCCGTTGGGCCGGGTAGACCGGCCCTCCCCTCGTTTTCGCCGTTCGGCTCCTCCAGGCCCTGAATAGCATGCCTCTTATGCACACTGGTCGGCATTAATCGGCTGCGCAAACGTTCATAAGGCCAAACGGCGCCCGGCATGCTCTTGCAGTAGCCGACGCCCCGTTTGCCTCGAACTTCAATCTCAAGAATGGTCTCATCCGTGTCTTTATCTTTCACGATCTCGATGTCGCGATGTTGTAGATTCTTGGCCTCGTCAGGACGCAATCCGGTGTTCGCCAAGAACAGAACGAAATCGTGGACTTGCTCAGCGTTCCAGCGATGGCGATCGGTTTTCAGGCTGCGGGCATAGTCGCCGGTTGCTTTGTAAAGTTGCTTGTATTCCTCGGGGCTAAACCAGGGCCGGTGAACAATTTTGCCCTGTGTTCGGTAAGGCGGGGAAAAGTCTGGCAGATGGGCGAGCCAACCATACCGGATCGCTGTCTTCATCGTTTGCCTTAGGGTTACAACCTCGTCATGGAGGGTACTCCTTGCGGGTGGTTTCCCGGCCGGCGACGTCGAAATGCGATGAGCCCGGTATTGCTGAACCTTGCCGGGGGTGATTTCTGAGATTGGCATGTCGCCGAAGAAGGGAATGAGGTGGAGCCGCAGGCGGATTTCATGGCCTTCGACCCACCGGGGGCTGCGTTGTCCTTCTGTGATGATTCTGTATTCCGATTTGAATTCCTCTGCGATCTCGCGGAATGTTTTTTCTGTCTTAAGCAGGCCCGCACGTGCCTTGCCGCGCAGCTCCAAGTACCAGCTTTCAGCGAATTCCTTCGCAAGCTCCAAGTTATCCTCCTTGGTGCTGATCCGGTAACGTTGATTATTGAAGTGGCCAGAGCATTGCCAAAAGCCGCTACGGTTTCGGCGATAGACTTTGACCTTGCCGCCAAGGATGCGGTGTGCGACCACGGGAGCCTTTCTTGTGCCAAAGTGTGGCACCTGTGTG
The DNA here is from genome assembly GCA_036502005.1 of Fimbriimonadaceae bacterium. Taxonomy (GTDB): domain Bacteria; phylum Armatimonadota; class Fimbriimonadia; order Fimbriimonadales; family Fimbriimonadaceae; genus DASXZH01. The sequence goes on along the minus strand of DASXZH010000098.1, from coordinate 27,996 downwards.
TCAGCTTATTTTGAGAGGGTCGCCTTGTCAATATGTCTAATTTGATGTTGATTTTGTTGGATTTTTTGGTTGCGGGGGCCAGATTTGAACTGACGACCTTCAGGTTATGAGCCCAATGTCTCTAGTCGGAAACCCTTGCAAATCTTGGTTTATTTTGATGTCGGGATTTCGAGTGTGCCAGAAAGTGTGTCAAAAACGCCTAAATTCTTAGATCCAGCACCGTGCGCTTTTAAGTCGGATACTGGCTGGCTGACGTAACTCATTGACTCTATGGGTTATTCCTGGTCCGTTGGGGGAGTGTGTAAGCCAGTGTGTAAATGGTGCCACAAAAGCTTATAAATGGGGGAAGGAGCTCAATATCAATCGATTCCGACACGCTCGTCAAGATTTGGATATGGGCTTTGAGAGGCGAACTGAAAGCTTTCATGCCTTGAAATCCGTCTGAACAGCTAGAGTTGGTACCCGTTTTTGTTTCCAATTACGACTAATCTCACTGGCCAAAGCGCGGGTGTTGAGAAGGCTCTCTGAAAAAACAGGTAGAATGACGTATACTCCTGTTTGGTCACAATTAAAGCTTTCGGGCACTTGCAGTGTCCACCTATAGTGCCCATATGGCAGGACAAACCCATGACTTTGACAGACGATCAGCTCGACATCTTTATTTCCAAGGTCCTTCACCTTGGGGCAGGTAAGCGCAAGGAATATATCGGTCAAGCGGATTACCTTATCGAGCGACTAAAGAAAAAGATTGATGGGAATTCTTCATTCAAGGTGAAGGGCTTCAAGAAGACTGGCTCTTTAATGAAAGGAACAGTCCTGAGACCAAGGGGCGACTATGGCGTTGACGCAGATGTTGGCGTTTTCCTTGATGTCTCTCAAGCTGAGAAGGACCATGTCGATAAGCTGCACGAGATAATTCGAACTTTACTTATCGCGGTCTATCCAACAAAGAAACCGGAAGACTTTGCCGTACAGCCGCGGACTCTTGGGATCCACTTCCACGACTCTGGACTCGATGTCGATTTGGTGCCCGTGATACCAATCTTAGGTGAGCCCGGATACGGATGGCAGCCATCGTCTGGTAACGGCGACCCAGTTAAGACCTCTATTCAGGGGCAGCTGGATTTTATCAAGACGCGCCGTGACGCAGATAAAAAATTCAAGTCTCTCGTGCGCCTCCTCAAAAAATGGCGGAATGAGCAAGAGTTGAATCAACTTCGTTCTTTTGCGATCGAACTGATCGTCGCGCACCTGTATGACACGTCTGGGGCCGCTACTTCACTTGAATCAGGATTGCAGCGGTTCTTTCTGTTCGTTGCGCAAACCGGACTTTGTGAGCCGATCACCTTCGCAGAGCATGGAAAATGTAGGAGCTTCCCGGACGACCCCGTAGTGATCCTTGATCCTGTGAATAAAGAGAATAACGTAGCGATGCGTTTGAGCGAAGAAGAGCGCAAAGAGATTGTTCAGGCAGCACAAACGGCTTGGGAGACCATCGAGACTGCTACTTGGAAAAGCAACAAGGGTGACACGGTCGATCTTTGGAAAGAAGTTATGGGCCGGTCATTTACCATCGATAAGGACTAAGAAAAGCAAATGAGTACAACAGGAACTTCTACCAGAACATTTACGGTTGCTGATATTCGCAAAGTTGTCGACAACTTCGCAGCAGACTTTTCCATGATGGCGCAGTCCACCGGCTTGCGTTCGCGCGAGAGCGTCGCCCTTGTCGTATCTGACCTCAAAATATTCGCTGAAGCCGGGTTTCTTGTGAATGTTGCGTTGATCCTAAGGGATTCCAGCGGCAAGGACATTCGTGGCGCAGAGTACGTAGTTTCTAATTCGGCTGCGGGATGGAACTCAGACCGACCCGGCAATGCCTTATGGCCGCAAACGCCAGGCGGATCACTGAGAGTGGTTGCAACGCTGTCAAGAGATTGGTGGGACATGACGGAGGCCGCACGGGTAGAGTATCGATCTGGACACGGTATCCACTCAGCGTGGGGCATAACGACAGACACCACTCTTTCCGGCTTAAGTGCAACGACGGCACAGCAATACGCCAGCAACGGATACGGTTGGCAAAGAACGAACTACAACTAAAGCAAGGCAACCATGGCTGACGGAACATCTGCACTCTTTGAACTTGAACTAACGATCCCAAATGCTCGGTTAACTAAGCTTGGTGATCGCCTCGTCGGTTTTCGCCCAAGATATGATCGAATTAAGCAAGGGCTGCGTCTACTGGTAGATCAAGAAGGTTTGGCCCAATGGGCGGTAAAGCTGTATGGCGACAAGAATCTTGGGATCATTGATGCGCTCGAGGACCGCTACCCTTTGGTCGTTTTTCACGGCGACGTAGGAACGGGAAAAACCGCCACTGCTGAAGCAATTGCCAATTTACTTGCCGTCGAAATGCAGAAGGATGCCATGCTGTTCAAGTTGAGTACCCGAGTGCGTGGAAGTGGCAATGTCGGGGAAATGAGTACGCTTATAAACCAGGCGTTCGATGTCGTTGGGAAAGAAGCTGGCAAGTCCAGGTTGGCGATCCTGATCATTGATGAGGCCGACTCCTTAGCCGCCAATCGCACGGGCGTGCAGAGCCATCACGAGGACAAAGTTGCCGTCAATACATTGATCCAAAAGATCGATGATGTACGCCGCTTTGCAGGACGCGTGTTAGTGATCCTTTGCACGAACCATTTTGCAGCACTCGATCCTGCGATCTTGCGTCGCGCCGCATTTGTTGAAGAGTTCCGCCGGCCAGACGATAACGAGCGGCGAGAGATATTATCTTTGGATTGTAAAGGTTTAAACCTTCCTGCTGCTGTAATTGACGACTTGGTGCGATTGACTGGCGAAACGGGGCCGCATAAGCTTCGTTATACATATTCAGATATTAGGACGCGCGTCTTACCGGAAGCTCTGGCTATGGCATTTCCGACCCGCCAAATTACCCGTGATGATCTTCTGGCAGCGGTGTCGAAAGTTGTTCCCACTAGGCCTATTGATTTAAATGGGATGCACTAGTGCAGATAACCGGAAGACGTATCCTCATTGCGGGTAGCGCGGATCTCCAGTGTGATGAGCGAAAGCTATTGTATGCGCATGAACTGGTCGCGTTATTGACAGCTGAGCTTGCTGGACGTGGCGCGATTTTTCTGGTCCCCTTTGGTAAGGAACCACTACTGCAAGATCGAGTAGATGGTCCATCTATCGTCTTCGATTGGCTGCAGTATCTGAGGGTTTTTTAGCTGGAAAGCTGGCCGCTTCGGGCGTCAATGGTCGATTGATTGCCACAATTGGAACGAGCAAAACCGATAGCCAGATTCCAACTCATCGTCGCAAAATCTATGATGAGCTGCGCCAGGGCGAGGCGGTTCAAATGGAATTCATTGAGCCGGGTTGGTATGCCGGATCTTTGAGGCGCAACCGCATGGCACAGCTGTGCGACATTCTTATTGGCATCAGCGGCGGCGAGGGTGTTGAGCACCTGGCGCAAGAGTTTGTTGCAATGGGAAAGCACGTTATTATGCTCGATCTCAACTTAGGTTCATCTTCGCGCGATGGTTCCGGCGGGGCATCGCGGCTGTTTGAACGTGCGCTAGCAGCCCCTAACGATTTTTTTCGAGTGGAGAACTCAGCATCTGCCCAGGAGCTTCTTGACCGAACACGAACGAAAGAAGGCACAGAGCCCGCCGGCAAGGTAGTACAGGCGATCTTGAAGTTCGTTCTGGCGCTTACCGCGCCTGAGGCGTTTTATGTGAGACTACTGAATACGTCCCTTCCGGAGTTTTCTTCTGTCGAGACGTTCTTTCGCAATATTGTAGATTCGGTAGTGACGGAACTCGGTTACAAACCGTTGCAGATGGGTGTCGGTCCCAACGAATATGCTTGGATGAATGAGGCCATCTTCGATTCATTACATCACAGCGCAGTCGCTATTGTGGACCTTACGACTTTGCGGCCAAATTGTTTTATGGAACTCGGCTACGCGCTTGGGCGGTGCCAACGAGTTATTCTGACGGCTCGGGATGACACGAACTTTCCCTTTGACGCCTTTGCTCTCGAAGCATATCTTTGGTCTGAAGCAGACAGCATTGCATCTCGCAAAAAGAAGCTGCTTGCACACTGGCAAAGGAATATTGCTATGCCCGCCATCGTAAAACCTAGGAAAACATGATGACAAAGGAATGTTTTATCTCCGTTGATATTGAAGCCAGTGGGCCTATTCCGGGGGAATACAGCATGCTTTCATTAGGCGCTTGCATTGTGGGAGCTCACGATGTCTCCTTTTATACTGAGTTAAAGCCGATTAGCACAAGCTTCGATCCAGCCGCGATTGAAGTGTCGGGTTTTGACTTAGCTGTGCTAGAGAAAACTGGCGAAGATCCATTAGTAGCCATGCTAAAGCTTAAACAGTGGATTGAGGCAAGTTCGGGTGATGCAAAGCCCGTTTTTGTCGGCTTTAACGGTTGTTACGATTGGCAGTTTGTGAATTGGTATTTCATCAAGTTTGTCGGCAGCAATCCATTTGGCTTCGGCGGGATCGATATCAAATCCTATTTCATGGGAAAGCATTCACTGCCGTGGTCAAAAACAACTTCAAGTCAACTTCCGCTCAAATATCGTCCGGACACTCCTCAAACCCACAATGCGCTTGATGATGCCAAAGCTCAGGCTTCCATTTTTGGGAAAATGTTGGCATTTCGCTAGACTTATAGCGCAATTCTGCGCGAAGTTTAACCAAAGTTGCTAGGAGTCGTCGTTGTAATCTTCAGGTTTCTTAGAGCTTACAGAATGCCAAATCTGCAGAGGATTTCGCCACAAATTCGATAAGAAATAAACATCAATGACTTAACCCATCCGACCGGTAGCACGCATTGGTTCACTTCAACAACTTTAACAAGGAAGGGTTGGAGAGGTCAATAACCGCACCCTAGCCAAAATCGTAATGGAGTTGCACGAACTTGGATCCCCTTAGCTCGAACACTTCGAAGGTACAAGATCGATAGAATGACGCTTTGCTAAATCGGCGAACCATGCGTCGGATTCAGGGGAACGATGCACAGGCAATATCCCCTTCGGACGAATACTCTCAATGAGCCATTCGATGTCCTGGCGTGTTGCGTGACCCGAGGCGTTGAGCCGATCGGGGAATATCGGCTTATCGCCATCCATGGCCAAGCCGTGCACCTTCATTCTGAACTCATCGTTACACCAGGCCCAAAGTCGACGCATATCGAGAACTTGGTCTTCGCTGTATGCCTCGGAGCTGCTGTAAATGTAAACGGCTTCTTGAGGCAACACGTCGACAAGCTCATTACAGTCGAAGAAGGAAAAGGCCAGGATATACCAGGCCTGGTTGTCACGGATCTCTCGCGAGTCAATAAGCTTGTCCGAGAACTCGTCCTTGATGCCCGCCTCCCATTTGCTGCAGCTGGCTCGGATTTCATCGTAGATTACCAACCGTGGCGAGTCAAGCAGCGTAATCGTTGGATTTACAAAGGCCAGCGCTTTTAGCAAATAGGCGTCCTTGGTCGTGATCACCAAGCGTCGTTGGTTTTCGGCAGCGACATCGTGGAAGGCGTTGAGACGCTCAATATGACGGGGGCCAAAGTCTGCGATGACAAGTTTGCCTGTAGCATTTCGCACGATGTCGTTGGCGGCATCTTTTACCTGTGTCTCGGAAGTGGTATTGGGGTTATCGCGCATCACCTGCGTGCCTTCGCAAATGAGAATATCGGGAGCGTTCTTTGCGGCTTCGTTGACGAACGCCTCGGTTGAGGAACCCAGAGCGCCATGTCGCCGAAAGTCTCCCGTATAGACGATGCGTCCCAGGTCGGATTCGACTTGAAACGCGACGCAACCAAGTAGTGAGTGATCAACCGGCCAAGCTTGGTAGGAAAAACTCCCGACCTGACCCGTCGAAACAGATAAGGCACCAGGCACAAGATTTCGTGTTCCCTCGTCGGACGGCAACGAAGCCAAAAAATGGGACAAGGCCTCTGTAGCAGGGCCTATGGAAATCGTTGGCCGCCCTAGCTTGCCATCTTGAACTCTTAAGGCACGGCTGTCGCGGTCCGCAGGCCCTCGGAGCTTCGCGTAGACGGCTTCTCCCCAAAAATCAACGCGGCCCGTGTCTTGACTCGATTTGATGATTGCCAGGCTTTCGGGAGTGGCGTGAAGGGGAATGTCAGGGCGAAGCGTACCAATCATGCCGTAGTGGTCGACATGAGCGTGACTGAGCAAGATTCCTACCACGTTAGCCTCACGATCCGCGGGGAACAGTTCGCCAAGCGGCCTAAGGTCGTCGCGATAGAGACCGTTGAAGTGTGGTACGAGCTGAAAGTGCCAGAGGTCCAGGAGTCCCCTGGTACTACGTGGTCGAAGAAACTCTTCGAAGAAATTGGCATAGCGCTTAAAGTCGAGGCCGAAGTCAAGAAGAATATCTTCGCCGCGCTGCGAAAGTAGAATTTTAGTGCCGCCAATCGACTGGTAACCGTCAAGCACCTCGAGTGACGGAGCGCCTGCAGATCGGCGGGTTGGTACTGTGACCGTTGGTGCGATCTGATCACGCTGTTCCGCTCCCAAGAGCTGGCGCGCTAAGTGCACAGCACCGGGCACATCGAACTCGCGGGCCGCGTATTCTTTGTCCAGCAAATCGGGTGGCAGGGCCCAGTCATATTTGTTCTGGCGTTTGAGTTTCACGTGTTGCAAAAGATCCGATTCCGGATGATCCGAGGCTTCGACGATGTCGACAAGTGCTTCGAGCGTTCGGTTAAGTGAGGCCTGAACTGTGAAGGTAAGTTCACCAAGCCCAGCATCTATTCCTCGGTCGGCGAGCATCAACGAAAGGGTCTGGGCTTCAGCATCACCCGACCAGTGAAACAACAAAGTTTCCTGGCCATACTCAAGTGTCGTTAGGTGAGAGAGATTGAGTCGGGCATAAGCTTCGCGGGCCTCGGTCAGAAGTTGCTGAGCGGTTTCGGAAAGAAAATGTGGTTGATCGGCGCGTTCAAGGACCTCTCGCATGCGGTGACGGACGCGCGCGTGAATCTTGCCTACGGTGCCAATGAATTGAGGTGCTCGGGCACCTCTGCTGGGCTCGACCAGAATAATGTGATCTTCGTCGCTGATATCGATAACACGCCAGCGTTTGCCAGCGAAAAGCACATGATCATTCACACGCAGAAGCGACTCAACAGGGATCGTTCCCAAGGTCTTGGAACCGTGAATAAGCCGATACTCTTCGGGTGTTTCAAACGCGGCGTAAAAGCTGTAGTGAGAGGTAATCCGTTCGCCCTTTTTGTCAAGCAAGAGTGTTCCGTCGTCCATCTGCAGAATGAGGTTGCGAGCTCTGAGCGCGCGCAGGAGCAACACAAGATCATCTTTCGTGACCGTCGAGAAAGCTGCGGGCCCGCATAGCGTGCGAAAGAGTTGAGCAATGGAGGCGCCGCCGTGCTGAATGATGGATGAGAGAACTTGTTGCACAAGCGTGGAGTAATGCGGAACATTCAAGCGCGGTGGCTCATACCAGTTTTCGAGCATAAGTTCGAGACCGGCTATTTCGCGTAAGAGCTCGGGTCGCAACTGGTCCGAAGGGTCCATCAGTTCCGGGCCGGGATTTTCGAGCGCATACATTCTCAAGATGGAAGGTTCGCCTCTACGACCTGATCGGCCCACGCGCTGCCGAAGTGATGTGACGCTGGGTGGCGGCCCGATTTGGGCCACACTTTTCATGGCACCGATGTCGATGCCAAGTTCGAGTGTGCTGGTGCAAACGCAGACGGCGGGGCGCGGATCATCACGTAAGCGCATTTCTGCTTCCTCTCGCAGTTCCTTAGACAGGTTGCCATGGTGGGCGAGGAAGATATCGGAAAGAAGCTCTAGGCGGGCGCGTTCTCGCAAGGCATCGGCGTATTCTTCTACGCGGTTGCGTGCATTCGCGAACACCAAGTGATGCTCAGACTTGAGCTGGGTGTAAAGATCAAAAACGACCTGATCGCGGGCTGGCGGTGGTTTGGTCGTTTGGGCTTCGGGATTAACAAAAGCCTTGATGACGGCCTTCTTTACGCCCGGTTCATTGGTCACCACGCATTTTACGTTGGCGGGATCGTCGCCGCGCAAAAACTGGGCAGCAGGATGCATGTCGGCCAAAGTGGCACTCAGCCCGACGCGAACGGGTTTTCGATTAATAAGGTTATCCAGGCGGTGCAACAATGAGCGTAGTTGAGCACCTCTCTCGTTGTCTAAAAGTGCATGGAGTTCGTCGATGACGACATACTGCAAATGAGCACAGAGGTTGTTCAGTTTGGCACCTTGATTAACGAACAAGGCTTCGAGCGACTCTGGCGTTATCAACAGAATACCGCTGGGTGACGTCAGCAGCCGCTGTTTGGCCGATTGGCTCACATCACCGTGCCAACGGTGAACGTCGATGTTGAGGATTTCGGAAAAGGAATCGAGCCTCTGGAACTGATCATTTATGAGCGCCTTGAGCGGGCTGATATAGAGAGATCCTAAGGATGGAAACGGGTTGGCTCCGAGCTTTGTTAATATGGGCAAGAAGGCGGCTTCGGTCTTGCCTGCCGCTGTCGGGGCGGCGAGGATTACGTCATACTTGCCTTCAAGCAAAAGCGGAATGAGTTGTTCCTGTCCGGAACGGAGCTCATGCCAACCTTGCTGCCAGATCCAGCGTTGAATACGCTCGTCAAGCTGCCCGAAAGAGCTAGAGTCGGATTGTGTTGAGGTCATTGTCGTCTTCGAGATTATCAAGGTCGGGATTCTGCCCGAACGTGACTTGAGTGTTCTCAATGAGTTGGTCCCAGTTAACGGTGGGGTGCTCCTCAAGAACGGCCAACAAATTGAGAAAGTCAGTGATCGTGGTGCGTGGCGTGCGGAAGTAGGCTTCGCCGACGTTCTTGTAGCAGTGGTTGATGAAAGACCTGATGCCTTCATCGGGCAGAAGGTATTTGCTTGAATCGCCGAAAGCTTGCACGTGTCGGAGAGCTTGGAGCAATAGGAGCACGTCTTCTGGGGTCAGACTGGGGAGGTTGATAACGGGGCCGCTGTAATCGACCAAACCGTCTTTCGCGAACACGTTGCGCGGTAATCGCGAGGCCAGGGCTTCATAGCTGTAGGCGCCGCGCCTCGAATCAAGCAGAAATTCTGGCGTGCCGCTCAACAAAAACCCAATTCCTTCAGCTGTGCCCTGGAGCGTGTCGTTGAGCATCCGCAGCAACTGTTCGTAGTTCGCGTTGCGCGCCTGTACATGCCCCATTTTGTAGATGTTGACGAGTTCATCGAAACAAACCAATAAGCCGCGATATCCGGCTAAACGGACAAAGCGGGCGAACAGCTTTAAGCTGTCGTAGATGTTCTCGTCGTTGATGATCGTTCTAACACCAAGGTCGCACCGCGCGTCCGTCCGGGTGGCATACTCGGCACGAAGCCAGCGGATCGCGCAGTTCTTGAGGTTTTCATCACCATCTTCATAGGCGCGCCAATACGCTTGAATGACGCTGGCAAAATCGAAGCCATTGACCAGTTCGCGGAGTGACTGGAGGCGTTCGCCAATGATGGCTTCGGGACTAATACCAGCTTGCTCAGCCTGGTCTCGAGCAGATCCTACGAAGCGTTCAACAATGTCCGTTAGCGCACTGCCGTCAGGTCGAGTTTGGACTGCGGCGTTGCGCATTAGCTCGGCGTAAAGTGCTCGCGCCTGCCCGCCGCTGGCCTGAAGGCGGCGGTCGGGTGTCAGATCGGCATGAACGGTCACCAGTTTCTCGCGCTGGGCAATGGTTCGCATCAAGGTCAGAAAGAAGGTTTTGCCTGATCCAAAGCTGCCGATGATGAAACGTAGGCTTGAGCCACCGTCGGCAATCAGTGTCAAGTCCTTATGCAGGTGTTCGAGTTCCTGCTTGCGCCCAACGTGGAAGTGCTGCAGTCCGACCCGCGGCACAACGCCGGCGCGAAGCGACTGGATGATGGCATTTTGTTCGTTAGGTCTGATGGTTGTACTCATCGCGTAGTTGTTTGAGACATTCGAGGTCAATGCCCAAGATTTCGTCTCCTTCGATCAGCGCATAGCCGCACAATTCGAGAGCAGTTTCGTTGAGTTCGGTACGAATCTGCCCGGGCAGAAATCCAAAATCTCGGCATATTTTCTCAAATTGTGTGTTTGTGAGTTTGCCCTCGGGTAGCGCTTCCAGTATTTTAGCGTACCGGGCAGTTGGAGTTTCGGAATTTTTCATGCAAACTTGCTCCGCCGGTTCTGCTTCCCTAAAGATGTCTTCTAGGAACGCGCGTGCGCTCTCGGACTCTTCTTGCCGCTGTCGCAACTTGGTTTCGTCAATATTGACTTGTGTAGCCTTTTCCTTAGGCGGGGGTGGAATTGCAAAGCCATTGGCTGACGTTCCGGCACTCACTATCGGTATTGGGTCCTGCTCCTGATACATTTGGGTCAGAAGTTCGGAAGTTGGCAAACCGAATTGTGCGGCGATTCTCTCAAGTTCACCAAGAGTCGCACGCTTCGAGGTGCCAATGTGTTTGACGGCACGAATCAGGATCGGGATAACGTGAGGCCGGAGTTCCGGAGAGATCGTCTGTAGCTCAGAAGCGGTCGGTTTGGAAGGAGCCAACTCGAACAGGCGTAGAGCAAGGTCAAGCCGCTCCTCGCACCCAGGATCAGCACTCAATGATTTCGCGATCAACCCCGGCAGTTGCCTGACTGTCTCCGGGGTAGGAGAATCTAGACACAACACCCAGGCAGCGATTCTTGCCACCGTCATGATGGACGCGACCTGATCCTCTCCCATTCCGGTCGCTTGCACCGCCTTGCATACAGCCAGGCTAGAACAGCTCTTAAGTGGCTTGCTGCCGTATGCGGGATTCGGCTCCATGTGATAGCCCAGTTTGTCCAGCGTTATTGCCAAATCCGTGAGATTAACTTTGTTCATATCAGCGGCAATGCTCAATTCGCGGAGCACATCCAGCCATTCCAGAATGAATACTCCGCCGTTATCGTGTACAGAAAGATATGAAGCCAGCGCCGCAATTTGGCGGTCTCGAGAAAAAAGTTCCCTTGGCAGGTTGGCAAAGGACCGCAAAGTCTGGAGCCCAATTGCTTTGGCTTTAGCGTAGAGTTGTAGGTCAGTCGCACAAGAGGCGAGCATGTCCTTCATCGAATTGAGGATAGCGGAGTCATCAAGGGCTTGATAAGCGAAAAACGGTTTGATGGCGTCACGTACGGAGAAGTTAGCCGGGTAATAAGTGCGATGCGCCTTCTCACCGCTGCAGTGTAAGACTCTTCGATCACCAAACTGGCTGATATAACGAATGGCGAAGAGCTGGGTTAGCTCAGGATGGCAGCGTTGCCATAGCGACCGTTTGACCAGCCGATAGGCGTTCAAATCGAACCAGCACATTACAATGGTGCTAGTGAGTTGCATTTGATGTGAAGCCAAACAGGCTAACATCCAAATAAACTCGTCGTCCGCTAGCGTCTTGAAGAGCCTCAATGACTTTTCATTAATAAGCTGCGGATAGAACGTCCAATGTGCGGCATGCAGCCGAAAGACATAGTGCCGAAAGCTGCTACAGTCTGCATGCTGTAAAGCGAGCCGCATCAGTTCCTGAAGGATTGCCAAGGCTTCGCGGGGCGATGGAGAGCCTTGGGTCAAGTAACGTTCTAGACCGTAGAAGAACAAAAACAGATACCCTTGCTCGACATCGCTTTCGCGGTTGCCACTCAGCCAGTTGAGAAACGTCCAGCGTTGCTCTGGTGAAGCTTGTTGATAATTCGGGTAATAGGGCAAAGGGTCGGGGATACTCGGCCGGATTTTTAGAGAAGGGTTGATGAGCCCCGGCTCATCGGGATATTGCTGCGTGATGTATTGAGACTGTCGCTTGGGCTGCAATGCGAGTTTTGTTCCGACAAAACAGAACGGTGAGACCAATATAAAACCGTGGACGTGAACCTCTCTGTCGAGGCCATACCAGGTCGCTTGTGACCCTTTAGGGATTGTCGGCGGTGTAGGTGTCGACGGCCTCTCGGCGGTTCTCGATTGACTTACGACAGGCGGCGGGGCTACGGTCACTGGCTTTGCGGCCAATCTATTGATGGCGTCGATCAGACCGTTGAGGGCTGGCTTCGCATAGTCAACACGCAGGGTCTGAGCACCAAAACTGATCTCTGCGCCATTCGGGACGGGCGTTGGAGAGGGGCCTATGCGAACGCCGTTGACAAAAGTGCCGTTGGTTGAGCCGACATCCCAGCAGAGCCATGCGCCGTTTTGAAAGGCTAGAATGCAATGCTCGCGGCTGACCGTTGAATCGTCATGAAACGGCAAACTGTTGTCGGAATGCCGCCCAATGGTGATGATCCCAGGACGCAGAGGCGCGGTCCGCCCTTTGAGCATTCCCTGAAGGCCCACGATCGTACCGCGCATACGCTAGTTTAGCCCTTGCATGCTTCCATCTCCCAGACTTTCGAGGACTTTGCACTGAGACAGGCTGGTGTCGAGAAACTTAAGGCAGGCAAACCTGTGACTTCATCCGTCTATTTTTTAGGAATGGCAGCTAGCGCGATTGACCTCTTGTTTGTACGCCGCATCGACATCATTCGCTTGTTTGTGCGACGTCAAGGGATGCGGCCCGCTCTGACGCGTGATGAGTTGCGCGTGCAGGTCGACGAGCTAATAAACAAAAGTGGTGAGCACCCGCTCCAGCTTTTTCTCAATGAAATCGCGGACGGAGGCCGCCGGCACTTTTATTTCTTCGTCGGATGTAAACTCGACTACCAGAAGGAAGCTGATTGGACCGCGCGGATCGCCAGCCTTGCTCCACAGGTTGTGACGCTGACACGGCAATTCATTCCGAACACGAACGAACCAGTGGTCCGTTTTGAGTTCGAACAGGAGCGTGAAGAAAGGCAGCCCTACCCGCATGTGCCGCCACCCTTAGAGCTTGAGGATGGGAGCCGCGTCGAGTATTCGGCTGAGCGGATTTTTTCGCATGCGATCCTAACTTATGTAGATGTGAACCTCAATGATGGGCAAGCTGTGGCCGCGATTGCACAGCAGGAACGTGCAGGCGACTACGGCGCAATCGTTGCCGCGATGCAAGTGCAGTTAACCACGACGACAGAACTCAACTGGCCTGCGCCACGTTCACTGCAACATCTGGCATGGAATTTGGCAAACAATCCGAACATTCACACGTCGGAAGAGAAAACTAAGACGTCGCAAGGGTCTGTCATTGCGACGGCCGACAATGTGAATGCTTCTCTTAACAGCGATCCGTTACTCCAGCAGGTGCGGGCGATTACGTCTCAGCCTAACGCGATCATGAAGTCGCGCTGCTGCTGGGTGCGAACGCTTCATTCCAGCCTGTCGACCGACGTGACGATCTGGCTCAACGCCTGGGATAACTGGCTCAACTTGCGCCAGGACGCGACAGCAGCAGACACACGCTACGTGCTTAATGATATTCGAAACCTTTTGTGAGCAACATACGGACTCTTGCGACGACGCAACAACGTTGCGTCAGGGTATTGCGGATCAGGGTCTTTCGATTTTTGCGCATCAGCAAGCCGAAGCCATTATCGGCAAACCGGCAAAACAGTTGTTGGAGCAGTTGCTGTCAAATAGTTTAGTGGCTGAGGTTCGAGGCGTGCGGCACGAGCCAGGCTGCGAGCATTGGCAAGCTACTACAGATCGAGAGGCACCCACAATCTGCGAAGGTTGCGGTGAAGCTTTGGAGGAGTTTGTCGGTGAGACACGGTACCGTTGGATTGGGCCGCTACCGCCGAAAACACCACAAAAGAAAAATCCGAGCGTTCGACAGACCTTTGTTATTGGCGATCAGATCACGGGTGATCATGCTACGATCATCAAGGCAAACCAAGGGAGTCATATAGTGTCACAGCACAATGAGGGAAAACAGAATCACGGCGCAAAGCCCCTATGGGAACGCATTACGGCGACAGCCTGCGGGGTGGCCTTTTTAGCGATTATCCTGGTGATTGCTCTGTTCGTGCCGAACCCGACGGGATTTCAATACACAGTTTTTCGTATAGTGCTTGCGTTGTCGGCAGGCGGGTTTGCTGGGACATTTTCTGGATTTCTTGATGTTGAGTTTAAGAACTGGCTCAAAGCCGGAGGTGGCTTAGCGGTTTTCGTGATCGTATACTTCTACGTTCCGGCCGTCGTCGCGGACAAAGCCGATGCATCAAGCGGAACGGCGACTCATACGGTTCGATCTACTGCGCATTGAACGAAGGCTCTACCCTGGGCAGGGCAGAGAACGGCAGAACCTCGTGTGTTCACTAGGACAAAAACTCCTGATATTGCTTTAAAGTAGATTTAGAATTTTCTGCGATAAAAGTTCTAATCGGCTATGGACTCCAAGAACGAACCTTTACTCGTTACCGTCAAAGACGCCATGCGGTTACTGCATCGTGGTCGGGCGCGAATTTACGAAATGTGTGCGACCGGCGAATTAGAATCCATTCGCGATGGCCGGTCGATTCTGATTCCGCGCGACGCACTGGATCAGTGGATTGCACAAAAGCGCCGTAAAGGCGGTTTAGCGGCGCGCCCAGCCGTCCGAAAGTCGCAAGCGAGCATCTTGTAGGAGCTTGCTCGTAACGTCCGTATAGAAGCGATTAGTAACGCCTTTTGCACCGTGACCTAAAATCGCTTCGCGGGTTGCCTGCGGAATGCCGACTTCCTCCGCATAGGACGCAAAGCTATTGCGCGTATCGCGGAAGACGATAACGTCCCAAATGTCTGGCAGTTCGCCTTTCTCGAATTCGTAGGTGATGGCATTGGCCGCCCAACCTCGTCCGCCACGCGATTCCTGCTTGGCGATTTCGTCCAAACGCTTGCAAAGCGTGCCAAAGCCGTGGGCCTGGCGTGTTTGCTCGCGCATGTCACCCTTTGCCGATGGAAACAGAAAATCCCATTTAGCCCCGGTCACTTTGGGCCTGTCGTAAAACGGCCGAATAATGGCGGCCAACTGGTCCGACATTGGCACTAGGCGGATCTTATCGCCTTTGGGCAAGTTGACAGCAACGCGCCTAACCTCTCCCTCTGGCATCATGCGACCTTTGGCGTCTCGTTTACGCGGATCGAGGATCTCTTGATCCTTCTCGCGCATGGCTCGGTCCACGTGAATGACGCCGTGCTCAAAATCGATCTGGTCGCGGCATAGCGCCATTACTTCTCCTAGTCGCAAACCGGCCAACAAACTGATTAAGAACTGCGTCGTTACCCAATCGGTCGCGAGTCCCGCTTCAACCAATCGTAGGCAAGCATATTCAACAGCGGGGAAGGCTCCGGATTCGATGCTGATATGCGCCCGCTCTTCGCGTGCTCTGAATGCGAGCCCGGCAAAGGGATTTTTTTTGTCGGCAAAGCGCTCGTCAAAGCTGTCGAGTGCTTCAAACATGCCATGCAGATCGAGCCGGCATTCGTTGAACTGGGGCAGACCAAGTTTGCCAGCTTTGCCTGATGCAATCGCGGCTTCAACTTCGCTCACCCATTCCTGGGCTGCGCGCTTGGTGACTTCAGAGATGCAGCAAGAACCCCAATAGGGCTCTAGATGCAGCCGCCACCGCGAATCCTTGAGCTCTTGTCGCTTCGAGCCTATTCCGGTCCAAAGGTGCTTTTTGATGTAGGCGTATAACTCGCTGACCGTCGCCTCGCCTTGAGCTGCTGCGTAAACCTTTCCTTTCTCGTCTGGCCGCAGGCTCTTTGTGTAAGCAAGCGCTAACTGCGGAGTGCCAAAAGCTTTAACGGGATATTTGACCAGCCGTCCGCGTTCCTCTCGCCGCACTTGGGCAACCCATTTGCCCTCGGGGAACTTTGCCGAAACGTGGCAGGGATTCACAGAGTGAAAAATCGTTTCGCCTTTCTTAAGCTCTCTTCTCAGCCGCTCGGGCAATTCTTTGCGCTCAAGGTGCATTCTCAAAACTGCTGCAACGCTCATTATGTACTTAATTATACCTGAGCGTCCGCTTAAACTTTGCTTAAACTTTTCTATATTTTACG
The DNA here is from genome assembly GCA_036502005.1 of Fimbriimonadaceae bacterium. Taxonomy (GTDB): domain Bacteria; phylum Armatimonadota; class Fimbriimonadia; order Fimbriimonadales; family Fimbriimonadaceae; genus DASXZH01. The sequence continues at coordinate 11,941 of DASXZH010000098.1, read as the reverse complement.
AGGGCGAGGCCTTACTTTGAATCACAATGGTTCTGTTTGAACCGAAAAACCTGGTGGGCGATGAGGGGCTCGAACCCCCGACATCCTCGGTGTAAACGAGGCGCTCTACCAACTGAGCTAATCGCCCGAAGCCACAAAATAATACCGCAAACTGGCTCCCCTCAAAGTAAACTCCCAAACGTCAATGATAGGACGCGCGCTTATTCTGAAGACATCGGCATGGAGGCCGGTGGAAAGGATGGTCCGCAAATCCTTCCTCTTCAAAGGCATTGTTCACAGATTCATCGCCGGCGATACACTTGCCGAAGCGTTGCCCGTTTGCGAGGCCCTAACAGCAAAAGGGTTTCTGACCTCGCTGGATTATCTAGGCGAAAACACCAAGAGCGAAGACGAAGCCATTGCCGCGCGCAATACCTATATCGAAATGCTTCACACGATTGCCAAAAGCCCGTGTGCCAAAGCTACCAATATTTCGATTAAGCTCACACAGTGTGGGCTTGACCAAGGCGAAGAGTTTGCAAAGAAAAACTACTTTGAAGTTCTGGAAGCGGCCCAGGAATTGGGCAACTTTGTCCGCGTAGACATGGAAGGATCGGCTTATACAAAAACCACCATCGAAATAATCGAATGCGCCTGGCAGCATTACAAAAACACCGGCACAGTTCTGCAAACCTATCTCCATCGAACGCCGCAAGACGTTCAAACGATGATAAAACTTCAAGCAAGGACCAGGCTTGTAAAGGGTGCCTACCTAGAGCCAGAAGAAGTGGCTTATAAAGACAAGTCTAAAGTCGACGAGGCTTACGTCGAGTGCGGAAAAGAACTGATGCAGAAGGCTTTTTACCCGGCCTTCGCCACGCACGACGAGAAGATCATCAACACCCTAAAGGCATTTGCTCAAGAAGAAAAAATCGATAAGAGCAGATACGAGTTTCAAATGCTGTTCGGAATCCGTCGTGATCTGCAAGAATCACTTCTCAAAGAGGGCTACAACGTTCGCGTTTATGTCCCTTTTGGAGTGAGTTGGTATCCCTATTTCACGCGCCGGTTGGCAGAAAGGCCAGCAAATATCTGGTTTATCGTTAAATCTCTTGTAAAAGGATAATACGACGAACGAGATACGCGTAAGCTCCGGTCATACACATAAAAGAGAGGCAACATGAAGTCGCTACTGTTAATCGGAACAACGCTCACCCTAGCCGGTCTAGTCCACGCCCAAACCCCCACTATTAAAGACGCCATGCACAATGTTTACGACGGCATAGAGGCCGCGTACAACAAGAAAGATATAAACGGAGTTATGAGCTATCTCACCCCCGACTACTCCTGGCGAATGATGGACGGCAAGAACCTAAATCTGAGTGATGCCAAAAAGGACATTAAAGAGCAGTTCGACAACATGCAGAGCGGAAAATGGACCGTCAATATTCAGAACGTGATGGGAGCGGGAAGGATTGCCACCGCCGTCGTTATGTATCAGTTTAAGGGCGCCATGCGCGACCAAACAAAACAGCTCTCGAACGTAACAATCACCTCGATAGAGCGGCAGACTTGGATCAATGGCGCAAATGGCTGGAAGCAAACACAGGACACGATATTGAGCCAGTCTTCGAGACTGGACGGAATGACGACCAAGCCAAATGTGAAGGACACGAGCCAGCCCATACAAACCGGCCCTGGGAAGCAAGGCAACAACAATGGATCTCAGGACCAGCCGGTTTCGACTGGCCCTTAGTGTTGGATTTCGGACGATAGATCCTATGAGGCAGCTCAGCGGCTCGAGCCTCTCCCGCTTCGTTCCTCAGCGACCTCTCCTTCCGGGAGAGGTGAGGAGCGGTGCCTTCGTCATCTAGTTGCGTCGCGGGTTGGAACGTTTACCAAGCATAGTGTTCGGGCGCGGTTTTGAAGCCTGGGAAGATCTCATCGATCTTGGCCAGACTTTCTTCATTGAGCTTGATTTCTAAAGCTTTGAGGGCGCCGTTAAGCTGGTCCATGGTGCGTGGGCCGATGATGGGCGCGGTCACTGCTTTCTGATGAAGCAGCCATGCGAGGGCTACGTCAGCCGGGTTCTCGCCCAACTCCTTGCAGAATGCTTCCCACTTTTCTAGCTTGGGGCGGTTTTCCTCTATCCGTTTCGTCGCCAACTCACCAGATCTTCTGCCCTCGGCTGCTTTCTTTAAGGCGCCGCCAAGAATGCCACCACCCAGCGGGCTCCAGGGAATCAGGCCCAGGCCGTAATCCAACAGAACGGGAATCATTTCAAGCTCGATCGTGCGGGCATTGAGGTTGTAAAGGCTCTGCTCGGAGACAAGGCCAAGAAAATGCCGTTTGGAAGCGCTTTCGTTCGCCTTTACGATGTGCCAGCCTGCAAAGTTGGAGGAACCAACATAGAGGACTTTGCCATCGCGGACGAGGATCTCCATAGCCTGCCAAATCTCGTCCCACGGGGCATCGCGCCAGACGTGGTGCATTTGGTATAGGTCGATGTAGTCCGTCTTCATCCGCTTCAGGCTTTCTTCGCAAGCGCGGCGGATATGAAGGGCGCTTAACTTGCCAGTGTTGGGCCAGTCGCCCATATCTCCATAAACCTTTGTGGCCAAAACCGTCTTTTCGCGTCGGTCGCCGCCTTGAGCAATCCATCTGCCGATAATTTGCTCGGTGATTCCTTCGCCTTTCTTCCAGCCGTAAACGTTTGCTGTGTCAAAAAAGTTGATGCCCACCGCGTGGGCGGTATCCATGATCTTGAAGCTGTCCGCTTCAGTCGTTTCTGGGCCAAAGTTCATCGTGCCTAGGCACAATCGACTGACCTGAAGGGCAGTTCGTCCAAGGTTGGTGTATTCCATATGGCCTAACGTTACCCGGCAATAGTGCCGAGTCGTTTTAGTGGAAACTCTAGCTGTAGAATGAGAACTGCTCGGAAGTTCGAATCGCGAAGGAAATATGGTCTGTGACTACAAGAGTTGGCAGAAGCTGTTAGGCGGGCCATTTTGCATTGTGCTCGCGAGCATTCCGATCACCATTTTTATGCGGCACCTGCTTGGCTCCCTCCCGCCAGTTGATGACCCTTTATTTATGCCAGGCATGGTCATTTCGGGACTTGTTTTCGGTTGTGGCGGCGTTTGGGGGCTTTTAAGCGGTCTTTTCGAACGAATAACGGTCAACGGAACATCCGTTACTCAGCAGAATTTCTTGGGAAGAACGATTGTAAAGACTAGCCTCGAGAATGTAATACTTGGAAGTTTTGGCACGGGTAAATACTCACGGTCAAGTAGGAGATTCTGGGTCAAGACGACGGATGGAGTGCTGCGCTGGGACGAGACAATTAGCTCCAACGACGAGCTAGTGGAACTGATGAAAAAAGCATCGGATAACCCCACCGGCAAACAGTGGACTTAGAGTTGTGCCTGGTAGCGCAGCTTATTAACTACGTTCACTTTTCATACACGCTTCCAGATGGTCGCCCAAAAGCTTAAGAACCTTGCCCCGGTGGCTTATGGCATGCTTCTGGGCGGGCGTGAGTTCGGCCATCGTGCATCCCAATTCGGGCAAAAAGAAAATGGGATCGTATCCAAACCCGCCAGAACCATGCGGTTCAAGTGCTATACGGCCTTCGCAAGCCGCTTCAAAAACCTGAGATGGTTTGTCTTGGCAGGCTAGAGCGACGCAACAGACAAAACGAGCGCCCCGATTCTCCTCCGGAACATCTTTCATACGGTCGAGGATAATGGCCATTTTCTCTGGAAAGGGCGTATCTTTGCCTTCAAATCTCCGCGAGTGAACGCCCGGCGCGCCATCGAGGGCGTCAATTTCCAGGCCGGCATCGTCAGCTATGCACCACTGCTGGGTGAAATGGACTGCAGATTCGGCTTTGATGATGGCGTTGTCCCTGTAAGTCGCGCCATCCTCTTCGGGCTCGGGTGCGCCTGGAAAGTCTTCCAAAGTTGTAATGGGAATAGAGTGGAACCGCTCGCGAAGAATGGTAACCATTTCCCCGGCCTTAGCCTTATTGTATGTTGCGATGACCACAATGTCACTCCTCAAGGATAGCGTGCTGCGCTTTGATAAGCTCGTCAATGCCTTTCTTGGCGATGCGTAACATCCTGCCAAGCGTTTCCGCAGAGAAGGGCTTATCCTCTGCTGTGCCTTGTATTTCAACAAACTTACCGGATTCCGTCATGACGACGTTCATGTCTGTCTGCGCAGCGCTGTCCTCTTCGTAGTTTAAATCCAAAATCTCTTGATTTTTGTAAACTCCCACACTGATTGCGGCAAGAGGTTCAAAAATGCACACGCTTTTGATCATTCGCTGCTTGACCATGTACTTCATGGCGTCGTGAAGTGCGATATAACCGGCGGTGATTGAGGCGCAGCGGGTGCCTCCATCGGCCCGGATGGCATCGCAGTCGATCGTGATGGTTCGCTCGCCCATGGCTTCTAAATCGACGATTGATCTTAAAGCTCGCCCCACCAAACGCTGGATCTCCATGGAACGGCCGTTAGGCTTCATAAGATCTCTATTGTTTCGCTGCCGGCCGGAGCGGGGAAGCATCGAATATTCGGCGGTAACCCAGCCTTTGCCGCTGTTCTTCATGAAGGGTGGAACGCGGTCTTCCACGGTGGCCGTGGCCAAAACATGGGTATCGCCCATTTTTATTAAACAGGAGCCCTCGGCAAACTTCGCAAATCCGCGCTCAAGGGTAAGAGGTCTCATTTCATCGGCTTGACGGCCATCACTTCGCATGGCGGCAAGTTTACTATCCTGGAGAAATGAAAAGGCCCAGGCATTCGCCTGGGCCTTGATTAACCCGTGCCTGGGCTTGTTTTAGAATCTACCGTGGTGGCCGATGCTCGCGTGGCCGCCACCAGAGTGGCTGGAGAAACCTCCGCCGCCGTGGTTGGAGAAGCCCCCTCCTCTACTGTAGGAGTGGCCGCCGAAGGATCGTCCGCTAAAACCGCGCCCGCCATAGCCGCCGCCGTAGTAGTCGCCGCCCCAGCCAATTCCGATTCCTACGCTGTAATCATAGGGGTAGGCATAAGCGTCGCCATAGTATGGAGAAGCGTAGCCGTAATAAGGGTATGCGGGGTAGCCGTAAGCATAGCCAGGGTAATAGCCGCCTCTGATATAGGCGTGGACGCCATAACCATAATGCCGTCCGTAGCCGTAATGCGCGGCGTACGCACGGTGATTACGCTGTGCCGATGCGGAGACTGCCATTCCGACCGCGCCCACAACTGCAAGAAGAATAATAAACTTTTTCATTTGTCGCTCCATAAACGAGTGCTATTTGTTTGACCTACGGAGAACTTGGCAGTTACCTTAAAAAACGCTAAGGAACCGAGTCCTGAGTTCTGAGTGCTGTAAACAGTGCCTTCCCGGCTGCAGGACTCAACACTCAGGACTTAGCACTTTCCGGATGAGATGTTCAGTCTTCACGTTTTCCTCACATCCTTGGCGGAAGATAAGCATGTAAACGAAGAAAGCGAGGTTGGCTCGCGATGGAAAGGAAACATGAAACTTAGAACCCTATTAATAACGGCAGCTATATCGATAGTCGCGGCTTCGGCCTTTGCGCAAGATGGCCCTCCTCCGGGTGGTGGTCCCGGGGGCCCTGGTGGCGGCGGTGGATTTGGCCAGCGCGGCCCCGGGGGTGGCCCTGGCGGCGCTGCGAACATGGCCATGCTGGTCAATCGTCCGGACGTGCAAAGAGATCTCGCCCTTACGGACGACCAAAAAGCCCAGCTAGCGAAAATCCTCCCTAATCGCCGTGGACGCGGATTTGGAGGGCCTGGTGGCCCCGGCGGCGGAGGTGGTCCACAGGATCAAGGCGGTCCCGGCGGGCCTGGCGGACCTCCTCCCAATGATCAGGGTGGTCCTGGTGGCCCTCCCCCGATGGATGGCGGCGGCGGACCCGGTGGACCCGGTGGATTCGGCCAGAATCAAGCTGAGCTAAAGGAGAAGGTCAACAAAATCCTCACTTCCGATCAGCAGAAGCGTCTGGAAGGGATCTTCATCCAGGTAGCGGGAAATGGTTCGATCATGGACTCAACCGTCCAGAGCGATCTTGGCATCACCAGCGATCAGAAGGCTCAGATCGATGATTTGAACACCAAGCAGCGCGCGGCCAATCGATCCGTCTTTGAGAAAGTGCAAAGCGGCGAGATTGAGCAAGATCAGGTTCGCACGATTATGCAAAAGAATAGGACGGCCATGAACGACGCCCTTGGCAAGGTCCTAACTGACGATCAGAAAGCTAAGATGAAAACCCTAGCAGGCAAAACCTTCCAAGCAGAGGCTCGGCCCCCACGAGCCGAAGGTGGCAACGGCAACTAATCTGGCTCACCAAACGCGCCCCTCCCTTAGGGGCGCGTTACTTTACAAGAATATGAAAATACTAATCGTTGAAGATGACCCCGAAATCTCGGCCCTCGTTAGGGAAGGGCTGGATGAGGCCGGTTACACAACCATGGTTTCTCGGGATGGAGATAGGGGCCTAAAGCTCGCTCTAAGCGATACTTTTAGCTTAGTGATATTAGACGTGATGCTTCCAAGCATGAACGGATTCGATATCTGCCGGGAGCTTCGGCAACGCTCACGTAATGTGCCAGTTCTTATGCTGACTGCCAAGGATGCCATCCCGGATCGGGTTGGGGGCCTAGAAGCAGGGGCGGACGATTACTTGGTAAAGCCGTTCGACTTCAACGAACTGCTTGCCCGGGTTAGGGCTCTGTTGCGCAGGGACCACACGATAAAGCAATCCGTCATTCAGGTCGATGACCTTGTCGTCGATACGTCGAGCAAGGTCGTCAAACGAAATGACAAAGAGATCGCCCTCACGGGACGCGAATACAAGCTCTTAGAAGCCCTCATCACCCATACTGGCCAAATATTATCAAGGCAGGCGATTCAGGAGCGCGTCTGGCTAGATGAGCACAGCGTCTCTAACACGGTTGACGTGTTTATAAAGAACCTCCGTAAGAAGATCGACGATGGAGCCGAAACGAAGCTGATCCATACAGTGCACGGCTTGGGATATACGCTAAGAACAGAAGGCCCAAGCGGTTGATTCGAACCCGGCTGATCCTGTGGAACTCCGTGGTTTTCGCCCTCACCCTCATGGTGATCGGCGTTGTCGTTTATGTAGCCACTGAAAGGAGCCTTTATGGCGCGGTTGATAAAGATTTGGCTTCGCGGGCCTCCTTTCTAAGCACGCATTGGCACGCGCCGGGCGGCCCGTTTGACCACGGGCACGGACCCGATCACCACGGCGGCCCACATGACGACGGCCCACGAGATGACGGGCCGCAAGATGGCCCTCCCAAGGATTTCCAGAACACTCAGCGTTACGACCCTATCCAGGCGCAACGCCTAGAATTCAGCTTTAGAATTTCTAGGCCTGCCATTTTTGATAACGGCCCCCATCACGGCGGGCATCCGCCCGATTCTCCTTTCGATGCGGGTGCTCTTCAGGAAAGCTTCAAGGGCTCCACGTTGTTTATAACGGACACCTTAAACGGCCACCGAATAAGGGTCATCTCTCTACCGTTGAGGGAGGGCAGCAAGATTTCGGGCGCTGCTCAGTTCGCTTCGGACTTAACCGCCCCTGACAAGACCATTGGAACGTTAGGCAACATCTTGTTGGCGCTTCTGCCGCTTTCGTTGTTGATCACAGTGGGTATCGGTTTCTGGTTAGTGAAGCGCGCGCTGCAACCGGTTCGGACCATTGCCGAAACGGCCGAGGGTATTGGCGGTTCAAATCTCAGCGACCGATTGACGGTAAAAGGTTCGGACGAGTTTGCCGTTTTATCCGGCACGTTCAACTCCATGCTTGATCGACTGGAGAGTGCTTTTGAGCAGCAACAATCTTTGTTAGAGGCTCAGCGCAGATTTATTGGCGATGCCTCTCATGAGCTGAAAACACCGCTAACAACCATAAAGGGCCGTGTTAGTTTGGCCCTGCAAAAAAAGCAAACGCCAGAGCGCTATGAAGAGCACTTGAAGTCCATCGGGCGAGCATCGGATTCCATGAACGCTATTATCCAAGATCTGCTTCTGCTGGCCCAATACGATGAAGGAAAGGCGCTTCTGCACAAAGAGATTGTTCCCGTGGTGGACCTGGCTCGACGGGCTGTTTTGGAATCTGGCGCGCCGGAGGACAGGATTGAGTTAAGGATTGCCGGCGATCTGACTCTAAATGCCGACGAAGCATTGGTTTCTCGGGCGCTTTCTAATCTTTTGGTGAACGCGTTAAGGCATAGCGAAGGCGTGGTAACGATCTCTGCTGACCCCACTCAGGGCAAGGTTCTTATTCAAGTAAATGATAGAGGCGAGGGAATTCCGCCAGAGCATCTTGACCATATTTTCGACCGATTTCACCGTGTGGATACTGCGCGCGACCGCGCGTCGGGCGGCACGGGTTTAGGGCTCGCAATCGTGAAATCCATCATCGAAGCTCACGGCGGATCCATTCGGATGGAAAGCGCGCTTGGGGTGGGAAGTACGGTCTACATCCTTATGCCGGGAAACTAATTCGGCAACGCCGCCAATCTTCATTTTCAGTTCATGTTTGAACCTTAAGCTTTATCTATAAGCGCGACAGGGTCGCGATAGGAGAAAGCCCAAAAATGAACGCACCTATTAAGATCGGATTGGGAGTTGGAGCAGTTGCCGTAGTTTTAGCCTCTGCTGCCTGGTACCAATCCGGCAGCAGCTACGAATACAAAGGCATGAAGCTGCTGCATCATTCCGGACCGACTTTTGTGCCGGCGAGGAAATCGATGGACGGAGTAAAACCGCAGTTCTTGGAGTCACCGGTTTATCACCCGCAACAAAAGGCAAAGATCTCTGAGCCTCCGCAAGACATCGTTACATCGCCGACCGTTTCTTCAACTCCAACTGCGCCAGAAACCGCGCCCGATTCTGGACCTGGCTACAGGCAGAACTCGGCTCCGCCTTCCTTCGGTGGCGGGCAGCGGGGAAGAGGTTATGCCCGAACGGCAAATCCGCAAAACGGCAATAACAATAGCCAATCTCAGGACGATAACGGCCCCGACAACGGACCACCAGATGGTGGACCTGGGGGACCCGGTGGTTTTGGCGGAGGTCCTGGCGGCCCTCCGGATGGAGGAGGCGGCCCTGGCGGCGGTGGTCCGGGAGGCGGAGGCCCTGGAGGAGGCGGCCCGGGTGGCCTGCCGGAGCTGAGTCAAGGCCAAGCTTTCGGTGGCTAACTCAGCACGCTCTTTTGCTCATGGCCATCAAGTTAAGTGCAATCTCGTATTTGCCAAAGGGCTGTTTTCGGGACCTCCCCCGGTTCGCGGACTCACCGGCCCCTCCGCCCGGGAGGGGCGAGGATTTCGTGGCACCGGAAGACTCTTAACTTAATGCACGAACCCACGCTACTAGCCCGAAGATCGGGCAAGGAGAGAATATGAAAAAGCTAAACATCTTAATCGTAGTGATAGCGACCTGCTGCTCTGCCGGAGCATTCGCTCAATCCGCACCAATATCTGCCGCTGACCCATCGACCTTTTCAACCACGACCCAAAACTATGCTAGAAGCGTCACTCTTACGATTCTAGCGAGAGCGGACGTGCAAAACGATATCGGCTTAACTTCGCAGGAGTCGGCGTCTCTGGCAACCCTACTGGCTTCTGTTCAGGACAGCCACACCTTGGTGACGACTTTGGCGCAGTTGAGAACCTTTGAGGCGGCCGTTTCTGCACAAGTTTCGGCGATTCTAAGCGACCAACAAAATAAGCGGCTTAAAGAGTTAACGATTCAATATTTGGGTTACGAGTCGTTATATTCCACCCAAATGCAGGAAGAAGTCGGCTTGACTGGGACGCAGATATTACAAGTCGATGTGATCTTCAATGATCTGCTGGCGGCAAGGGCCAAAAGCAGCGCGGTAAGTGCGGGGCAGTTAAATGCCCAAGCGAATCAAGCGTTGGCTGCCGTCCTTACAAGCACTCAGATCGATAAGCTGCACACCTTTGCGGCAGTCCCACTGGGCACGCCATAAACGCATTCTGAGAACGTACAATGCGTTTCATGCGCGCATTGTACACTTTAGGCTAGAAAAGTATGCGAATTCCCTTTGACAGCCTTACCTTGGCGGCCGTGGTTTACGATCTTCAGCAGTTGATCGGAGCCAAGGTGCAGCGCATTAGCCAGCCCGAAGATAACCTTGTAGTTTTGGGAATCTACGCGGACGGTGGGGAAGCCTATTTGCTTCTCTCGTGCGACCCCATCTTTTTTAGGGCGCATTTGGTTACAAAACGGCCAGTGAATCAGCACCAGCCGCCTCAGTTCTGTTCAGCACTGCGTTCTAGGATTGATGGAGCAAGGCTAACCCGCGTTGAGCAGGTTGGATTTGACCGCATTTTGGTTCTAACGTTCGAGGGATTTGAAGGGGAATACTGGTTGATTGCAGAACTCATGAGCAAACATGCCAACTTGGTTCTGGTCGATGACAAGAACAAGATTATTGGGGTTGCCAAGCCAGTTGGGGTGAGCAAGAGCATTCGGCCATTGCTGGCTGGCCGTACTTACATGCCGCCTCCTTTTGAGCAACGACCTTCACTGTTGAAGGCGAAGCCCGGAGACAACTTGAAGGAGTTTGAGGGTGCTTCGCCGTTTCTAATCAAGTTGGTTGAGGCTCAAACCGACGGCCTTTCGGTTGTTCAAAGTGCCGCTAAAGAGAGAAGATTTAGCCCCGTCATCTCTCCCGGAAATGGGGCTTATCCTCTTTCGGTCGGCCCACTTGGATTAGAAGAGTTCTCAAGACCCTCCATCAGCATCGCCCTGGAGCAACACTTCTCGCAAGCAGTTCCGGATTATAAGGCGGAGCAGCTTAAGGGTTCGCTCTTGGCTCAACTCAACAGAGTCTTGCTTTCTCGCGAAGCCGCCATAAGTGATTTAGGACAGGCCAAGGATGCGGCCGCTCGAGCGGGATTCTTGCAGGTGCAGGCTGAGCTAGTTTTAGCTTATGGAGTGGGTTTAGAGCAGGGAAGTACGCAACTCGAAGCCTACGATTACGAGGGCAAGCCAATAACGATCAAGCTTGATCCTGAACTTACTTTCCTTGAAAACGCCAACAAGCTTTTTGAAAAGGCAAAGAAAGCGAAGTCCGGCAAGAGCCTGGTGGAGGATCAGCTTAAAAGGTTAGACACGGAGCGTATCGATATTGAGCTGATTTTAAGCCGCATTCAGGCAACTGATAGGTTAACAGAACTTGAAAACCTCCGCGATGAAGCGCGCGGGCGAAAATGGCTATTCCAAACCTATATTCCGGCAGCCAAGAAAGAAGATAGGCCCTACGAGGGCCATCGGATCCGCGAGCTCATCGGGCCCGGCGGCGCCACGATTTTATTCGGCGAGAACTCAACTTCGAATGATTATTTGACTCTGCGTGTTGCTCGTCCGGAGGATTATTGGCTTCACGTTCGCGGTTCGGCTTCTGCCCATGTGGTGATACGAACGAATAAGCACCCTGAGAAAGTTGGCCCTGAGTTGCTTCAATACGCCGCTAAGATCGCGGTTATGAATAGCCCGAGCAAGCACTCCGGATTTGTCCCTGTGGATTACACCCTCAGGAAACACGTGCGAAAGCCGCGCGGCGCGCCTGCCGGGACGGCGCTATATACGCATGAGAAGACACTGCATGTGGAAAACTGGTGACGTGTAACGTGTGACGTGTGAGGAATCTAGAAACGTGCGGTGAAGTTCAAGGGCGATAAGGGTATTCCGTCAGTTTATTACTACCTGATCCGGAGGTCGACTGTTCGCTCGTCACCCGTCACTCGCATAGGCGTTAAAATAAGGTTTAGAGGGCTACTTTCAAAGGTTTGTCGCTCGCGCCTCTCCCGGTTCGCGGACTCACCGACCTCTCCATCCGGGAGAGATTTGTGGCTGCAAAAACGCCAAGGTTTCCTTATTTTAACG
>DASXZH010000097.1:0-157676 GCA_036502005.1 Fimbriimonadaceae bacterium | reverse complement strand
GCCTTGATCCAAGAAGTGAAATTCGCAGCCAGAGGCTTCAGAACCTTCCAAGGGTTCAGAGTGGCCATTCTCTTTTTCCTGGGGAGACTCAATCTCAACCCACAAAAAACCCCATAATGCCAAAATCCTAGATACGTCATTAGATTCTCGAAGCTTGCTTTGAACCAATGAATGGTCAATCTTTACTTCAGTCTTGACAGGCGCAGGAATTCTAAACCCAGTGGACGCATCTTCCGCGCTGACGGTAACCGGTTCATCATTATGAATGGCGGTCAACACCATTTCTCGGTTAAGGCCGAATCCCTCACCAATTCGAAGTAGTTCAGCCACTTCAATCCGCTCAAGCTTTCCATCGGCACGAATCACCCCGATTAGAAGCGCCATGACACTTTCTCGCAGTTCGTGAGGAATCTGTTCAGCAGTCCTTGATGTAGGTTTTTGGGGGTGAATGTAAAACCAACGGTAGAGCAACTCCAAGCGGGCATAGAGAGCATCAGTGAGTTCGAAAGTCCCTCGTAAGTAGCGAAGTGCATTCAGCGACTGCTCAAGCGAGGTTAGGCCCTTGGTTGCGACCCAAGCCGCGGTCGAAACTATTGGAATCAAAGCTACGTGATCGGGGGTTGGAGTTGAAAAGGCCCCATTAGATCGCCGTGTAACGATAGATTGGAGGTCCTTAGGAAACGGGGTTCCGAACCGTGGATCTGGCTCCATCATATAACCTGTGGCTTCAATCGCCAAGGCTAGCTCAGTTAGCTTCGGCTTACTTGGCAGGATGTCAAATGCGAGAGCCTTTCCTATCGTAGCCAGTTGGATTTCACCTCCATCGTCGGTTGCTTTCGACTCCAACAATAACGCTAATGAGACTAGCTGCTCGTTTTGCGATCTATAGGACTTGGGCACTAATCCGAGCGCCTTCAAATTGAGGACCGCCGTGCGCGTGGGACCGATAGCCTTTGCATAGGCATCCAGTGACTCTCCGCACTCGACAGCCATATGGGTAAGTGCCTCGAGAAGCTTGCGATCGCCCTTTGCACGAAAAGCAACAGGTTGGTGGGGCATTGTGTAACGAAACGATGCGTTGGCTGCGTTTAAGTGGCGGTCAAGTTTTGTCGAAGTCGCGGTCAAGTCAATAGCGTCGCCGAACGCTCGTTGGAAACGATCCCGGAAGTTACTTTCCATTTCTTCCCAGCAGCGTTTAGCAACCTGCCATTTGATAAGATTGCGGCCGGTACTCCGCAACCAACCAAGGGCAAGTTCAAGAGTAAATGGATGGCGCGAAGTAGCAAGGCAACCAAGCATCCACATAAATTCTTCCTCGGAAAGCCGCCTTTGGCTGTCATATGGCTGCGAAGTGATGCGCCGAGGATAAGCTGGCCAAAAGGCGGAGACTAGGCTGAAAGCGTAACCTGCGTAGCTATGATAAGTAGGATTCTCGAGAGCCAGACGCTCTATTTCAATTAGGGCTAATTCCGCGTCAGGTTTGACGCCTGGTCCTCTAAGAAGGTATCTCTCCAAGCCATAAAAAAATATAAACAAATACCCTTGATCGACCCCCGGCCTTCGCCCCGCCGCGAGCCATTGGAGATAGCTGAATCTCTGTGCTGGCGTAGCAAAACTGTAACTGGGCCAATAAGGAAGTGGCTCGGCCTGTCCGGAGCTTATTGTGAGGCAGGGATTAATAAGGCCCGGTTCCTCTCCAGTCTGAACCCCATTTTGCGTACCATTGCCCGATCTCCCTGGGTTCGAATGGAGGAGTCGTTCTCCAACGAAGGCGAAGGGGCTGTGGATGACGACGCCTTGGACAGTAACGGACCGATTGGGGCCGAACCATTCGGCCTCACCGGGCTGTGATGTAGGTCGGCTATCCCGTTCTTTAGACGTTGGAGAGGGAGCGGCGCGAGATTGCGGGCCTTGTTGGATCTCTGGTGTTTCGGACCGAACAAATGGGGGAGTATGGTCAGATTTAGTTGCATGGGAGATAAAGGCTATAAGCGCACTTATCGGACTGGAAGCCCGGGCATCTCCGTAGCGGATTCGAAATACTTGTTCCCCCATCGCGATTTGGGAATCATGAGGCAAGGGAACGGACTGCTCCAGTATCCTCTGGCCGTTAACAAACGTCCCATTTGAGGATGCTAGGTCAGAGCAATACCACGATCCTTCTCTAAATTCGAGAACTGCATGGGTGCGGCTCAAATAAGTATCTTCCGGAAAACTCAGACTGTTAACTGCGTCTCGACCAATAGTCAGTGTCCCTGGTCGCAAGGGAGCAGTCTTGCCAAGGTACCGGCCTTTGATGCAACTTATGGTTCCTTCCATGTAATTCAGTTCGGACTGAGCGGTTGACGCTAGCACGATATTAGTATTTTATTATAAGCGAGCCTTTGGCAAACATTAAAAATACGGCCCATCGCAAGCACAAGAATGAGACCGATGTCAGTTCCCGTTAAGACGTACGAGTAGGTTCGGCTCTGACTTGATGATGGCGAGCAATCCGTCAACCAGTTCGCTTGTTGGGCACAAGACACGAATGCTACCAACCTGAAGCGAATCAGGTTTCTTGCCTTCCTTATATCGCTGTGCTTGCTGGGGCACGAATAGAATCAACAGGTTTTCGCGCCGAGTTATAGTTAAGCTAAGCAGATTCGACTAAATCTAGGATTTCGCAAAACCTGAGCGAACATTCTTCGCCGAACATGGAAAGCACGTCAAGTAGCTTCTCCTTATTCGGTGTCGTCATGGGGCTTCCCTCCGCGTGAAAATATCCTGTGCAAAAATTGAAGAGTTTACGGGCTGATATCTGTACCATATTTGTACCATTTCGACCATTTGTGCCCTTCTTAGGTTCAAAATATGGCTGCCGGACTAGGATTCGAACCTAGACGTGCGGCACCAAAAACCGCTGTCCTGCCATTAGACGATCCGGCAACAGAAAGCAATTATAGCCTTTTACGCTTCGCTTTAGGAGAAGCGCAGACTAGCCGATAGTCGATAGCTTTAGACTGGATGGCTGATAACGCGATATTTTGGCTTTCTAACCCAGGCTGGAGTTCTGCTCCCGATCGACTATCGGCTATCGACTCAGCCTAGTAGATCACTTTGGGAGTGCCGTCCAGAGCTACGGTGTGGTCGGCGGCGATCGTGCTTCGAGCACCGTTTAGAGCGACAACATTCTTAACTTTGTCTCCAAGTACCACGGCGGAGCCGGCTTCTCTGGTCGTCCAAGCCACAACCTTTCGCGCTCCATCTTTCTCGAAAACAAACAGATACTGGTCTGGATCCGAGGGCATTCGATGCAAAAACTTAAAACCGCTGAGCTCATTTTCCAAAGCCTTTATATAGGAAACAACGGGCTTAGCTCGAAGATCCGGATACACGGCGCCAAAGTGTCTTTGGCGCGGTTCCCCTGCATCTGTGTCGTCGCTCCAGTCATACCAAATGGTTAAATTTGCGCCGCTTGCCATATTGATTAAATACATGCGGGCGGCGTATTGGGCCTGCTTTTCCAAGCCGGTAAGATAATCCGAATAGCCCCACTCGCCCGAGATCATGGCGATGCTCTTGCCGGCTGGCGCGTATTGCTTGATCATTCCGCGCAGTTTCTGCCAGTCGGCAGCCACTGTTTCCGGCTCTTCGTCGCGGTAGGGGTGGACCGATACCCCATCCACAACGTCAAGTAAACCTTTTTGAAAGCACCCTTCCAGGTATGGCCAATCCCAATGGGACAGGGCCGGGGCGATGTACCACTCATCCGGGGCGACTGCCCGAATAGTTTGGCCAACCTGCGTGGCCAGCGCCATGTATTCTTCGTAATTGGCGTGCGGCTTCCAGTAGTCGTCCAGGTTTGGCTCGTTCCAAAACTCCCAGACGATGCCTCGGTGCTGAAAATGCTGAACGGTTGCCCCGACGAACCGGCAGAATCCAGCCACCACGTTTGGATCGTTGGGCACCTGGCCATAAGCTTGATTGATTGAATCCAGAATGAAAATGGGACGGATATGGTTCTTGTCGAGCTCATCCATCAGCTCATCATAGGGTTTGAAATTGAAGTTAGGTGAGTGCTTTTCCACGACCGCCCAATACATATCCATGCGCACCCATTTGTAGCCGGCGGATGCTATTTTTTCGATTTCACCATTTGGTGGAATTACGAAATGGATGTCGATGCCGAGGCCCTGCGGAATAACTGCGGTTGGCAAGGGGCATTGCGCCCGGTAGTTTGCGTTTCCAAGAATGAGCGCGGCGAAGATGGTTGCGAGCATCGGCATAGTTCACGGGGGCAAGAATTGGGCCAAAAGCGGGTAAACGGAATGGGTTATGGATAAGACGAAGGTCGATAGTCGATAGTCGATAGTCCAATAGTCGATAATCGATAGTCCATAGTCGATGGTGGATCGGAGAAAGGGTGATGCCTTTTTCTTTCACACAGAGACGCAGAGGGGCACTGAGGATTGGGATCCATAGCCATCAATTTAAGGTTTTTTTCCGAGCGGTAGGCTCGCGCCTCTCCCGGTTCGCGGACTCACCTCACGTAAAGGGGCACCAGACCGCACACTCCATCGGTCAGGTTTCCCCCTAAACCCCCTCCGAATGGATTCGACACCACCTCTCCATCCGGGAGAGATTTGGGGTTTAGGCATGCAGAGAAATCCTTAAGTTGATAGCGATGGGACTGGGATCGGGGAAGGGGTGTTGCTAGCCTCATGACCTGTGACCAACGATCAATGTAGTCTATGTCATATCGCAGGAATAAATAAATCTCATTCTCTCTGCGCGCAAAAACATATCGCCCAAATCGGTCTATTTCTTTTCCGCAACAATCACTGAGCTGATTCCGCCACGAATTGCGAACTTGCCGGTGACGCGCATCCAGCGCGGATTGCAAGCAGCAGCAAGCTCATCCAGAAGGCGGTTCGTCACTGCCTCGTAATAAATCCCTTCGTTTCGAAAGCTGTAATAGTAAAGCTTTAAAGACTTAAGCTCGATGCAAAGCTGGTCGGGAATATATTCGAGTTCAATCGTCGCGAAATCGGGCTGGCCGGTTTTTGGGCAGACGCTGGTGAACTCGGGGCAAACGTGCAGAATTGTATAGTCGCGCGCAGGGGCGGGATTCGGAAAAGTTTCGATCATAGGCGGCTTAAGCAGTAGGAGCCGGGGCTTTTACGCTTACGGTGTTCGTTCCCGCGGTATGCACAACCTCGCACCCCATTTTCTCCAGCGCCTTGGTCACATATTCTAAGTTATGGCCTTCGGGTAACTCAAACTGAAAAACGCGCTCACGAGCAAATTGCTGAAGTAGCGCGCTGGCAAACCGTTCTGCTGCTTGTTCCGTCATCCCGACTTAGTATGGACCAGATCAGCCACGTTGTGCAAACGAGCTTAGGAAATATATCCTGCCGCTGGAGTGCCGGTTAGGCTTGGGTCCACAAACTTGAACCACGGCATTTGCACTTTTATCGTGAGTTCAAGTTCCGTGAATGTAACGTCGCACTCGAGTTCTTTCACAAGAACAGCAGCCACCATTTCTAACTCCAATTCGCTCGGCATCGACATCTCGAAAACGCCCTTCGGGCCGAATTCATCTATGTACGCTCTAGCAAATCTACGGGCTCTCTCAATGGTCACAACTATAGTGTAATGCAGATCTCGGGAATCTACAAGTCATGAATTGTTAGGGCAGACTGATGCCGAAACTCCAATCCCTCCGATTTTAGAGTGCGCGAACCTGTTCGCACGTGGATAGGCTATCGGCAGTCAAGTTGCCTTTAGCCCCTATATTTGTATTGCATGCACGGCGACAAGTCGCCTGATTAAAGCTCGAACACTCTAAATGGTCTTAGGCTCCCTAGACCCGGGCCCGTTCACGAGGCTGCTGAACAACCGCGTGGTCGCCGCTTCGATCAATCTCGTTCTTGCCTCGCTCGACTGAGTTCATCACCTTAGTGACAACGCCCTCGAGCTGGGTCAGAACATCGTAAGCGTAGGTTTCGGCGCCACGGCGCATTTGCACCGCTTCACGGTCGGCGCTGTTGCGGATCTCTTCGCTTTGGGCTTTGGCCAGCTTCAAAATCTCGCTTTCGTGGATCATTCGCTCTTGCTGAACACGAGCGTGCTCCACAATCTTCTCGGCCTCTTTTCGGGCTTCGGCAAGGATTCGCTCGGATTCCTTTTTGCTGGATTCCAGCGTCATCGTCGCGTCTTCACGTGCGGAATCTACAATCCTTTCCGATTCGCGCACAGTTTGAACGGCCTGTTTCAGTTCGTTTGGCAACGAGGCGCGAATCTTGGCGATTTGCATGCCAATCTCGTCCCGGTTCAAACCCCAAGTGACTGATCCAACAGACTTGGGCTTTTCAATCAGTTCCGTTAAGTTGTCTAACATTCGTAGGATGTCCACAGATCCTCCAGAGCAACCGGCTTCCTGCCGGATAGGGCTTTATTTTGACCAATTTTGAGGGGGATTCTTCCGAATTTATCCACCGTTTTTTTGCGAGGGTAGCGCAGTTTTTATGATATTAGCCACCGGTTCGGGCACCAATCCCGTGTAGTCTCCACCCAGTGTCGCCACTTCCCTTACTATACTACTGCTGAGGTAGCTGTATTCCCACTTGGTCATCAAGAACACAGTTTCAACTTCGCTGTCTAAACGACGGTTGACGAGGGCCATTTGGAACTCATATTCGAAATCTGCTGTCGCCCGAAGTCCACGCACGATCGATTGGGCTCCCGTGCTCCTTACAAATTCGATTAAAAGGCCCTTAAAGCTGTCCACTTTTACGTTTTTAAGATGGCTTGTGCTTTCGCGGAGGGCCTGCAGCCGCTGCTCATCGGAGAGCATTGGCTTTTTCGAACTGTTCACGCCGACTGCCACGATGATGTTATCGAAAAGGTGGGCCGCACGCTCGATGACGTCGATATGCCCCAACGTTGGGGGGTCGAACGAGCCTGGGTAAATGGCGAGACGAGGCATGGGCTTGATCGTACCTTTTAGGGTGAGGGGTTGCGCGTTGCAGTCGAAAGTCGAAGGTCGAAAGTCGAAAGCCGCAAAAAGTAGAGACCGCAAGCAGCTAGGTTAAGGGAGGGGCTGTCTACTCGGCCCGCATTTCGCTATCCTTAATTTGTGCAGAAAGGTAATCGCTCAAAGAAAAGGAGGATCGATCCGGCTTTCGACCTTCGACCTTCGACTTTCGACTGCAACCCGTCACACGTTACCCGTCACCCCTTGGCACCATATGACCACATCGGCAAACTGGTGATGCTCCAAAGAACCGAATAGCGGATCGCGAGTCAGCTTCAACTTCGTGAACGATGGGCTGGAAAGCCCGCACAAGACCTTCGCCAAGTTCCGCGGAGTCTGAAGTTCGAGCGGCAGCCGTTCAACCAACTCCTTAACGGCCTCCTCATTGATTTCGATACTTGGCATAAGTGCCACCGGTAAAGTTTGACCAACCTTGCCCAGGCACCAACTGCAATGCCCGCAAGGCTTCTTGCGGACCTCGCCAAAATAGCCGACCAAATCGTTAACCTGGCAGCCTTCAAACTGAACGAGATCTAATACTCGCTTCAACCTTTCGATTTCTTGCTGTTCTCGCCTCTGAAACCTGAGCGAGAGTTCGGCGATGATCGGTTTCGGATCTTGCTCCGGCGCAAGTGAACGGTAAGGGATTCGCACATCTCCTGCCTTTACTTCCACCAACCCCTTTTGCTCCATGACTTCGATGGCGCGAACCACCCGCCGCCGATCCACTCCTAGCGCCTTAGCTGCATCTTCAGGATTCAGGCTGAACCAAGTCCGCCCCCGTTTCGCTACTTCGAAAAGATTTCGTACAAACTCGCCGTGGGATCCTGGGAAAGCCCTGGCGATGGTGGGGATGGGCGAGAGAGGTTTGAGATCATAGCCGGTATAAATGGCCGTCCCAGCCCGGATAAGACCCATAAGCTCCAGGTAGGTTAGCGCCGTCCGAAGCACGAGCAAGCGCATGTCCAGCCGTTGCGATAACTCATAGTTTGAGATCAGTGTGGGTGGTTCGGAAGGCCAGGCGAGTGCCTGGCAAACAAGAGAGCGGATCGAATCTGACGACGGTGTGTCGCCATAGGCAAAGTTCTCCAGGGCGGGGAGATCGTCCGGGCACGCCAGCATTTCAACAGTAGAAGGATTGTCGTCTCGCCCCGCGCGGCCAATTTCCTGTGAGTAGCTTTCCAGGCTCTTAGGAAGGTTGTAGTGGTAAACGTAGCGCACGTTGGCCTTATCGATCCCCATTCCGAAGGCGATGGTGGCGACCACGATTCCTGCCATCTCCGCCATCCACCAATCCTGCACTTCGGTGCGGAGTTCCGGCTCCATTCCCGCGTGATAGGCGCGGGCCGGGAGGCCCCGCTGAGAGAGCTTTTCCGCGATTGCCTCGGCCGTTTTCTGCAGGGTCACATAAACGATGGTTGGACCAGGTGCGCGTTCTCGCAAGCGAGAGAGGAGCAAGCCGTCCCGCTCGATTTTAGTGGTCGGCGTAGTCAACAGAGTAAGGTTTTTTCGATAGAAACCGGTGACCACTGCGTCTTCTGGTTTAATGCTGAAGGTTCGGCAGATATCCTCCACGACCGACGGCGTAGCCGTCGCTGTGAGGGCGAGAACTCGCTCCGCGCCGATCTCTATCGCCGTTTCGGCGAGCTTAAGATAATCCGGTCGGAAATTGTGGCCCCACTCGGAAATGCAGTGGGCCTCGTCGATGGCGAAGAGCCCAATCTTCGCCCTTTTCATTTCGGCAACAAAGCGTTCGTTGTTGAAGCGCTCAGGCGCTACATAAAGCAGCTTAAGCGTGCCATTTTGGATTGACTCATTCACGGAAATGGATTCCGAAGTGCCTATCGTTGAATCGAGCCGGGCAGCGGGGATGCCTCGTTTGGTCAGAAAATCAATCTGATCTTTCATTAAGGCGATCAGCGGCGAAACGACGAGGGTGAGCCCCTCAATCTCCAGCGCTGGAAGCTGATAGCACAGCGATTTACCCCCGCCGGTCGGAAATACGGCAAGAGCGGAGCGGCCACGTAGCAGGGTCTCGATCACCTTTTCTTGGCCCGGTCGGAAGGAGTCGAATCCGAAGCGAGTTGTCAGAGCTGCGGGTGCAGTAGTAGACATGTGTTTAGTATAGCAATAATGTCGGTTGGCGTCAAGAGGTTTTTTAGGATAGTCGATTCGTCCCGCCATGGAGGGCGAATAAGCGGCGACAAGTCGCCTGATTCAAAGCGCGAACAAGTTCGACGCACTCGAAATTGTTTTGCCCCTTTCACCTCTCACTTATCACTTTTCACGCTCCGCCAGGAGCCAAGGTAAAATCCCCTCATGCCCAACTGGAAAGAAGGTGAGCGCGTAAAGGTTAAAGAGCGCCCAGTGACCGATGAGGACCGCAAGTCCAACCGATATTACGACCATATGGCCAACCTCACCGGCACCATCCAGAACATCTACGGCGAGGACGAGATCGCGATCAAGGTCGACGCCAGTTCCATGAGCAATGTCAGCACCGATGTCCACCGCGTTTCCACCGAGCGCATGCGCCAAAAATTCCTCGATAACGTGAGCGAAGAGCAGAAGAAGACGCTCACCCCCGAAGAGCTCAACTTCAACGCCAACTACGTGATGCTTGTTCGCAGCGCGGACCTCGAACCGCTCAAGTGAAATGGCAGCACCTATCCGGCCGAACGTTCTTGGGCTAACGCCCTACTCGCCGGGAAAGCCTATCGACGAGGTCAAGCGTGAGCTTGGCATCGATAGCGTTATCAAGCTGGCCAGCAACGAAAACCCCCTCGGCCCTTCGCCAAAAGCCATTGCTGCCGTAGAAAATGCCGCCTGGAGCATGAATATCTATCCGGATGGCAGCGGCTACGCGCTTAAGCAGGCTTTGTCCAAACGGTTTCAACTTCCGACGGGACAGATCGTGCTTGGCAACGGCAGCGATGAGCTTATTCATCTTCTTGGCTTGGTCTTTTTAGGTTCGGAACAAGACGAAGTGGTGGTCGGTGATCCCTCCTTTGTGCGTTATGATGCGGCTGCCCAACTTGCCCCTAGCAAGCTCATCAAAGTTCCCCTGGATTCCGATTACAAGCACGATTTGGTGGCCATGCGAAAGCGCGTGAACGACAACACCAAGCTCGTTTTTATCGCCAATCCCAATAACCCAACGGGCACGGTGGTGCTCAAAAAGGAGTTGGATCACTTCTTTTCCGATCTGCCCAAGAACACGGTGGTTGTGTTGGATGAGGCCTATTTTGAGTTCGCTGAAGGTTTGGCGGATTTTCCAAACAGCCTGGATTACGTTCGGGAGGGCCGCAACGTGGTCGGGTTACGAACATTCAGTAAGACTTACGGCTTGGCCGGCATTCGCATCGGCTATGCGTTCACCACCCCAGCCATCGCCGATGGGTTAGATCGAGCACGCGAACCTTTTAACGTGAACAGCCTCGCCCAGGTCGCGGCCATTGCCGCGCTAGACGACCGCGAGCATATTCAGGAGACCCTTGCCAACAACCGAAAGGGCATGAGCCGGGTCAATCGCGCCCTACGCGCGCACGGCGCACACGCTTGCGAGAGCTACGCCAACTTTGTCTTTGCCGACCTCGGCCGGCCTGCAGGGCCCGTTTTTCAGGCTCTTCTTAAGAAGGGAGTGATTATAAGGTCAGGCGAGATCTTTGGGACGCCGAACTGCGTTAGGATCACGATCGGCACCGAGGACGAGATCGACCGATTCATTCAAGCCTTTGACGAGGTTATAAACGAGGGACGGTTTTAGGCATTCGGCATTCGGCATTCGGCGAGGATTCAAGCTGGGATTAAAACGGTTCGCAAAATTAAATGAGTTGCCTATCATTCCGCCCCTAAGGCCCAAGGCCGAAAACCTAAGGCCCTAGTCGCCCTTCAAATCAATCGTCGCCGTGACCGACATCCCCGACCGTAACAAATCTAGGTCCTTCTGCCCCTTATCAAAAACGATCTTGATCGGCACCCGCTGAACAACCTTCGTGAAGTTGCCCGTCGCGTTGTCGGGGGGCAACAAAGCAAAGGTAGAACCAGTCCCTTTCGAAATGCTCTGAACCGAACCAGTGAACGTATATCCGGGGATCGAGTCCACTTCAACTTCCGCCCTATCGCCAATCTTTACGCCATCGAGTTGGGTCTCTTTAAAGTTCGCCATAACCCACATCAACTCATCGGGCACGAGGGCCATAAGGGGCGTGCCGTTGGCCACCAAAGAGCCTTCAAAAACAGATTTGTGAGTTACTTGCCCGGTGACCGGCGCTTTAATCACGCAATACCCAAGGTTGATTCGGGCCTGGTCCAAAGCTGCCCTTGCCTGCTCCACTTTGGCCTTCGCTTGCAGAATCTGGTTCATGCTCACCTGAAGCTGTGTTGGCGCGGTTTTGGCTTGTTCAAGCTGGCCTTGAGCCTGGTTGATCGAACCGGAAGCTTTTGAAACGTTTTGAACGGACTCCACCTGCTGCGAAATCAACTGATTGACTTGATCGTTGGCGCTTGCGTACATGGACCGCGAGGTCTGCAGTTGGGCTTGAGTCTGCGCCACCGCCGCTCTTGAAGACTGAAGGGCTGCGCGGGCGCCGGCAAGGTTGCTGGTAGCCGTGTCCACAGCCGCGTGGGCACTTGCCAATCCGCTTTGGGCGGAAGATAGCTGGGCGGCCGCTGTATCCGAAGCGGCATGGTAAGCATCGTTTTGGGAAGCGGCTATCGCGCCTTCACTGAACAGAACTTGGCTTCGTAAATAGTCGTTATGCGCTTTATTGTAGTTAGCCTGAGCGGAGGCAAGCGCACTTTGCGCCGTGCCGATTCCGGTTTTTGATTGCTGTAGCGTAGAAGCAGCGGAATCTACAGCGGCCTGGCTTTTATATACCTGTGCCCTTGCAGAAGCAACTGCTGACTGAGCGTTTGAAATACCCGATTTGGCGCCCTGGGCGGAGGCCCTGGCGGAAGAAACGGCAGCCGCTGCTCGTGCTACGTCGGCCTGGGCTGAACCCTTTCCAGCCGAAGACTGGAGCAAAACACCTTCGGCAGCCTGGATCCCTGCATTGCCTTGTGCGCGAGTTAAGTTTGTTGTCGTTTCCGCGCCCTGTTCTTGCGAAATAGCTAAATCCAGCGCGGCCTTGGCCTGATCTACGGCCTGCTGATAGGTGGAAGGATCAATTCTGGCAATAACTTGGCCCGCCTGAACGTGCTCGTTCTCCTTCACCAACACCTGAGTGACGGTGCCGCTCACTTGGGGCGCAATCTGGATCACATCCGAAGCCACATAGGCATCATCCGTTCCGGTGTGGACTTTGGCGTACAGGTAGTAGCGAACTCCCATGATGACGGCGACAATTAAAACGATGATGCCAAGAGGCATAAGCCATGGCTTGCGCTTGGTGCCATTGCCGTTGCCACCATTTGGCGGCGTGTTCTTCTCTTCGGGTTTGCTTTCCGGACTATCCATGCTTATTGTTTCTTCCCTCTGACCAATTCTTCGGTTTTAGTCACTGCGTTTTTAGCCCCTTTACGAGCAGTGAACTTAAAACCGTTGCCCTATGCTCGAGTGCTTGCCTCGAGCCTAACTCGGCCGGGCTTAAACTGTACGGCAACAGGGCCGCCGTCGCGGTGATGAGCGCGTGGGCCGTTTCCAGCGGATTATCGCACTGGAACGCGCCAAGCGTCCTTCCTTCCACTAATATTTCAACGAAGTTAACAGCCTCCTGGTCGACATAGCTCTTTTTACGCTGCATCAGCGCCGGTCTAAGGCATCCGAGCATATAATCCACGCCTTCTTTGAATCCTTTAACGGCATCGAATCGGAACATAACCCTGCTGATGAGCATTTTTTGAAGCCGTTCCTCGGGGTTGCCTTTGGATTTTAGGATTTGGCGATGCTGCTCGCGGAGGTTGTCGTTCATTCGGTCAACGATGGAGAAAGCCAGTTCCTTTTTGCTTTCGAAGTAGAGGTAGACGGTCCCTTTGCCCACATCCGCGCGGCGGGCCACTTCATCGATGGTCATACCCTGATAGCCGACTTCGGCGAATAAATCCGCAGCGGAGTTCAGTATTGCCTCCTTGGTTTGGCAGGAGGTTTCATGGGTATGGTGACGACTGACCATTTCTTCGTTCTAGTCAGTAAATACGGCGGAGGCGGGGGAAGTGTTTCGAAGTTTGGTCTTCGGCTTTCGGCCTCGGGCCTTAGGAGTGTTGGCATTCGATATTCAATTTAGTTAGATTTATTTGGGAACGGAGTGCCCAAATCTTAGACCTATCAGACCCCTTCCCAGCCTAATGCCGAACGCCGAATACTGAAGGCCTACCTACGCTCTCATCGCCAACGGCACGTCAACCCCGTCTTCAGCCTGTTTCGCTCTTTCTTCCGCTTTCACCAAAACTTGATCCGGAGTTCTGAACCAAAGGCCGACGGATAACACGGCCACGGCGCCGATAAACCCAAACCATGTGAACGAAACATCCCACGGGAGATAGAAGCCGACGTGCAAGTGAATGAAGAAAACATTTATTGAAATACCCGAAGGGTTATGAAAGCTCCATGCCTTGTTGATTTTGCCAGGTAGATCACCCAGGACCGTCGTGGCCAGCAAACCGGCGATCAAACCATACATGTTTCCCCTATCCGAGCCGCGGTTCTTGGTAAACACGCCCAGCAGGAACACGCCTAGCATCGGCCCCAAAATGTAGCCTGCGATGCCCAGGACGACGGGGATGATCCCGATATCAGGATTTACAACCTTCAGATAGGCAAAGGCCCCTGCCACGATGATCATCAAAACCGAGAAAACGATTGTAAAGAATCGTGCCGCGCCCAGAATCCGCTCTTCGCCGTAGCCGCGTGGCTTCGCCACGAAGGGAACATAGAAATCGTTCGTGGCCGAAGAAGCGAGCGAATTCAATGCCGCCGAGAGCGAACCCATAGCCGTTGCAAATACGCCGGCCAACACCAGGCCCCTAACGCCCGGCGGCATTACGTTCAAGATGTAGGCGCCGAACACGTCAGCCGAGGCTTTAGGCTGGAGCGCCGGATGCTGTTGATAGAAGGCCACCAGCAGGATCCCGATAAAAGTAAACGTCACCGCGATGGGGATATCCATCACGGCCGCCGTCATTAAGCTCCGGCTGGCGCTCTTTCGGGTCTTCGCAGTGAGAAGCCTTTGAACCATGTCCTGGTCTGTTCCAAAGGCGGCCACGTTCGCGGCGGTGGTGGCGATGACGGCGGAAACCAACGTGTAATCGTTGGTGAAAATCTCCTTCAGCCAGTCCATCAGCCCCATGTGCACCGATGGCGTGCTCGCCGGAATCATCTTTTGTGCGACTTGCCAATCGTGGATTCCGACCTTATCGAAGCCGGACGCAAAGTAGCCACTTACGGTTCCCATTTCGGGCACGGCATGAACTAGCCCATGGAAGCCCCCGATCCCGTTCAATAGGAAACCAACGGCAAGCAGTGCGGACCCGAACATAAGAGTCGCTTGCACTACATCCGTCCAGATAACGGCCTTGATTCCGCCCTTCGTGGTGTAAATACCGGTCAGGATCGACAGCAAGACGATGGCGATGATATAGGGCCAAACGCTGGTCGTCGGGCTCTGGCTAACAACAACCGGATTGCCGCCATTCATCAGAACCTGCCAAGCCAAGACCATCACGATCGACGGCACGAAGAGCCTTGTGCCAGATGCCAGCGTGCGCATAACCAAGAACAAAGCGGAGACAAAGTTCTTTGTGGCCGTGCCAAAACGGATCTCCAGGTAATCGTAAACGGTGTAAACCTTGTACAGATAAAAGGGCTTTAGAAACCACCGGGAGACCACATAGCGGCCAAGAATGACACCAAAAGTGAGCAGAGCGTAGGCGAGACTGCGTTTTCTAAATCCTTCTGTCGGCGCGCCTAGAAACGTAGCAGCGCTTGTTTCGGCGGCGATGATGCTCGCCATAATGGCCCACCAGGGGATTTGTCGTCCGCCTAGGGCGAAATCGAGAAGGCTCTTCTCCCGGCGGCCCATGAAAAGGCCGATTCCGCTGATGAGAGCGAAATAAAGGAGGATGATGCCGACGTCGAGAGCTAGGGCCATTTGGTTGTACCGAAGAGACGTTAATGTTACTTGTTTAGGATTTGAGCGATGGGAGGGGTTCCGGTCCGATTTTGGAGTGCGTGCGCGATTTGGGTTGTTGCACACCTCCGGCGTGCCGGAATAATTGGGAGTGCCGACCACCGGTGGTATCGCGCCAATGTCGTGGCTTCGCCACTCATTTGGGCTCAACCACCGGCTACCGGGGTTTTATGCCTCCGGCATGGAAGAGATTCTGATTTGCGAAAACGTTTAGTAGTTTGTCATTGCGAGCGGTTCACCAATCCCGGAGGCTCTGTGAAGGGCTGAAATGACAACATTTGAACCTGTTGTCATTAAGAGGAGTTCCAGCGCTCTGTTGGCGCGCTGGAGCGACGCGGCAACCTAACCACGCGATCCACCGGATACCGAATCGACCGTCTCGCCAACTTATAGAGCTAATCTTAATTCCTGTCCTCCTTGACCTCGCGGATAATAATTTACGCCTCCTCCGCTACCCCGAATGGGTTATACGGAGGTAGCCGGTGGTAAGCGAAGCGACACCACCGGATAGCCACGCAAAAATTTTCCCGCACGCCGGAGGTGTGCAACAGCTAGGTCGCGACAAATCGAAATGCGGCCTGATCCCAAGCTTTGAACCCCAAACCTGCCGCCAAACGTATGTTTCGTCGAATGCGAAAAAAACGTCGTCGGTTTATCCGCACTGATGCCAAACCCAAGGTGGTTTACGTTGACGGCAGATACATTGGATATCCAATTCTGTTTGTATTCTCCTCGGTAGTATTCAGCTTCCTGTGTAAATGGGGATGGTCGCGAGTGAGCGATTTTGGCAATGTTTCTTCTTATTGGTTTTGGGCAGGACCGATCCTGACGACATTCTTCTTTTTGGTCGCATTCGGTTTTAAGGGGTCGAGAAGGCGTTAACCCGCCACAACCGGTTCCAAACCCACCGAAGTCAACGCCTCTTCCATCGTCGCAAACGCCTTCATACCCTTCGGAAGGTTGTGCAAAATCTCGTCGCCGTAGTTCTTAGTTCGAACCCGCGGGTCCAACAAGGCAACCACCCCAACGTCATCCGCGTGCCTTATCAACCGTCCCGCCCCTTGACGGATCATCATCTTCGCGTTGGGCAAAGAGTAGGTGGCAAAGGGGTCATGCCCTTGCGTTTGCAGCCAGGCCATACGGGCAATGGCGGGTGGATCGACAGGCACTTCAAAGGGCACTCTTACAATCGCCACACAACTCAAAGTTGGACCCGGCGCATCGAAACCGGTCCAGAAGGACCGCAAGGCCAAGAGAGAAGACTGCGTCTCTTTCTTAAACCGCTCTCCAACCCAGCCCACGCTCGCCCCTCGCTGCATAAGGATTGGATAGTCGCTAGAGATGTGCATCCGCTCAAACACAGCCTCCATTTCCTTCTTGCTATGAAACAGGGCCAGCGTGCGGCCGCCCGCAGCCTCGATAATGGAACCCAATTCCCGGGCGATGGCCTGATAATACTGCTCCTCCGTGCCATCTCGACGCGCGGCGGTTGGATCCGGGATCACACCGGCTGCTGGCATATACAAAGCGGTTTGAATATCGAAATCGAAGGGTGAAGGCAAGATGTCTTCAAAGTCCGGCTCAGCGCCCGTCATTCGGCGATAAAAATCGAAGTTGCCATCCACGGCCAAAGTTGCAGAAAGGGAAACGCTCGGCGTCTGGTTCCAAACCAGCTCCCGTAGAGGGTCGGATAAACCGATCACATCGTGACGAACAACGGTCGGCCGGTAGTCCCCGCCCGACACGTAGGTGACGCCGATATCCGCGTACTCCGGCTCGGAATTAAAAAGCATGTGGCAGCCCACCGCAAACTCCCGCAAGTACATGCCGTAGTTGTGGATCGAGTCGGTCGCATCCTCGGCCTGAGGGCCGGAGATGTCGCCCTCCTTTCGCCACGTTTGCAGAGTTTCATCAACCCGGCGAACAAACTCCAGGGTCAGTTCTCTGATCTCCCCAGCGAGCTGCTGAGCCGGAATAAGGGCCGTTTTAGAAGCCCGCGCCTTCACCTGCGGGTGCTCAAAAAGCTCAACCGGACTAGCCGTCAAAATCCCTTGCCCAAAGCTGGAGCTTTGATTGACCAGCTTCTTCTGCAGACCGGCGAGCTTCTCTCTAAACGAATCGCAGAGCTCATTCCACTGGTAAGGCTGGCCCGCCTCAAATGAGAGTGGCTGAATGGCGGCTTGCATGCGCGCCGCAATGGTGGAAATCATGCCCAATTTCGATTCACTCAGTTCAAACTCAAGCGAGTTCACTGCTGCGGAAGGGAAATCATGTGCCTCATCGATGACTAGAAAGTCGTATTCGCCCAGCATGGTTACATCGCCACTAGTTGCTTTTTTAAGCAACGCGTCCTGCAGGACCACACTGTGGTTGGTAACCACGATATGGGCTTTTTCAGCCTTTCGTCGGGCTGAATAGTAATAACAATCGTGATAGTGAGAGCAAAGGCGGCCAGGGCAGACGGGAGGGGCGGCCATTTTCTGCCAAAGTTCAGTCAATTCGCGGCCAAACTTGCGCGAGCTATCACGTAGTTCAGCCTCAATTCCTAATTCGGCCATGGCTTTAAATCCGCTCGTCGATGCCCGTGGCAACTCCGCCATGGCGGCAAGACACGCGTAACGCTGACGCCCGATCAGGAACTGAGCTTTGATCGGGGCTTCACCGAAAGCCGACAATGCCAACGGAAGATCTTTGCGCCAATACTGCTCCGCTAAAACGTTCGTGTAAGTGGCAACCACCGTTCTTTTGCCGGATTCAATGGCGTGGGCTATTGCCGGGATAAGGGCAGCCAATGATTTACCAAGGCCAGTCGGTGCTTCGAAAGCACCCGACTTCTTGGTCTCGATGCAGTCGGAAATCAGCATGGCAAGCTGACGCTGGTCCGGCCGTTCCACAAATCCGGGGAACCGTTCAAGCGAGGCAAATGCGTCTGAAATAAGATCGGCGGACGTTTTCGTCAATTGGGGTATTAGTTTAGAGCCTAAAAGTTAGGGGATAGGGACAAGTATTCCGCAAAGCTTGGCACATAACAACGCGAAGAGCCCGATATCGGTATAAAATTAGCAAGCCCCTAAACCATGCCAGCCCATTTCCAACTGATAGAGTTCTTTAAGCATCCAGAAGTCTATTTAAGCTATTTTCTCAACCATTACGGCGCGTGGGCTTACGGCATCCTGTTCGCTATCGTTTTCTGCGAAACAGGCCTGGTGGTAACCCCCTTTCTTCCCGGTGATTCGCTGCTTTTCGCCGCCGGCCTTATGGCGAATGAAGGCAAGTTTAATCCGCTTCTCCTCTGTGGAACGCTCATTTTTGCGGCACTGCTTGGCGATAATGTGAACTATTTCCTTGGCAGCAAGCTTGGCCGAAGGCTGTTCCATAACGAGAAATCCAAGATCTTCAATAAGAAATCTCTGGATAAGACGCATGCCTTTTTTGAGAAATATGGGGGCCGCACCGTTATCATCGCGCGGTTCTTACCGGTGTTTAGAACCTTTGCGCCATTTGTAGCGGGCATGGGAAAAATGCGCTACCGCACATTCATGTTGTACAGCTTGTTAGCGGCCAGCCTCTGGGTTTTTCTCTGCGTGACGATCGGCTACTCGGTAAGCAAGGCACCGTGGGCGAAAGACCACTTTTCCATCATCTTGCTATGCCTAGTTGTGGTTTCCGGCATCCCTGGGCTAATGGAAATTGCGCGCCACTGGCGAGCGCATAAGAATGATCACGACGAGGCCGCGGCCGTCGTTCCCACGACTGAGCCGGAGGCACAAGGGGCCCGTAAACGGTAAACGGTAAACGGTAAACGGTTCGGACGCAGCAGCCAATGATTCACTACTATCGCACTACCGTTTTCTTCCGAATGCAGGCCCTCTAAGGAGTTGGCTCGTTGCCATCGCCCTTCGGGTCCTTCTTAGGAACCGTCACCGGCGCCGCCATCGGCTGGCGCACGATCTTGATATGGATCACGCCTTCGCTGGCGTCGCGCATCTCAAGGTCGAACTCAGTTGCTCCGACCGGGCCGTCGATCGTGGCCATAAGGTTAGGCGGAGCAGACTCCGCGAGTTGAGGCGATGCCCAATCTTTCTGGCCGGTAAATCGGACACCCAGCACCTGATCCACGTTGCTGAGCGTGATTCTGGTGCGAGTAGCGTTCGTGTCCACAGACTGAACGATAGGCACCTTGACCGCCCTTAAAGCCGAGCCGTCTTCCAGCGTCGCAATCGTCCACGGGCTGATGAGATCGTCACGTGTTAGCTTGATCCATACGAGCCCGGTATTCCGCTTGGCGTCAGCAGGCAGACCCGCGTCCATCGTCATCGTGATCATGGCCGTTTGCTGCTTTTCGTCCAAAGCAAAGGATGAACCTTCCGGAAGCGTGGCAACCTTTTGCACATCGCCTGCCGGGCCCAATCCTAACTCAAGTTCAATATTGTGGGTCCACGCAAACGGGGCAACCGCTTTGAGCTGAACGCGAACCGGCTCTTTAGTGTTGAACCAGCCCGCCGGAAGCGTGGCTTCCGCCCAGGTTGGATCCTTGCCGGCCCCAACCATAAGCGGATCGGGCAAGGTGCCGAACAAAACGGGCGCAATATGGGGTCTGGCCAGACCTACGATCAGCGGCATGGGCCTCGTCCATTCCAGGTTTTTCGTGGGCTCGTGGAAAGTGACGTCGATGGTCGGCGTTTTAGGAACGGGCCCGCTAAGTGTCCAAAGCCGATTATTGGGCTGGGCGTCGTCCACGCTTAAGACCTTTAGATCGGGGATATTAACCGCTTTGACCCAACCGGCATCCGCGCCTGCAATCCTTAAAACGGGATCGCCTAATCCGCAATAGATGGCGACTTCGGGATGCTTCGGTGCGATGAAGACAGGAATTGAAGGATCGGCATTTGTTGCTCCCTCTTGTCGCACGACAACCTGGGCATAGCCGGGCTCAGCTCCCGCCAAGCTGAATCTGGCCCTTAAAACCCCGTTATAAGAAACATCTTCGGCGCTAAAAATCTTCTTGGCCGAATCGATGAGGGTCACGCTTGCAAATCTATAGAACGACTGGGCAGTTCCCGTCCGAACAAGTTCCACTTCGGTTGCTTCGCCTGCCGTCAGCGGTGGTCCCTTGGGATCCTGCGGCGCCCATTTTTGCGGAAATTCTCTAGCCACGTGCACCGCGATTGGGTCCGTGTTCTTGAATCCAACTCTGGCCTTAATGTAAATCGTCTTCTCGGTGGCCGTACCCCACCAGACTGTGCTAATCGGGATGACGAGGCCGGTTCCCGGAATCAGTTTGGGATTTGGCACCTTCGAATACGTCTTGTTGTCGGTGCTCATTTGCCAATCCCATGCCCATGGATGAAGAAAGAGGTCGCGGCTTTCGGAGGCGAGGGGGATCTCAATGTCGCTATCGCTTGCGAGCACATCGTGCTTCTCGAAGCCACAAGGGACGTTCTTTACAATAATCGTTCGCTCGAAAGTGGGGCGATAGACCAAAGTGGGAAGGGCGCCATCGGTGCTTTCAGCGGCTCGCTGAGTTAGGAGTTCCATGGAATCTGCCGTTTGGTCACCCTGCATATCATCGGTCCTGCTAACGGAAGCGGGAATAAAAAGCAGCTTAACTTCCTTTGGGGGACGGACAAAAATGTGGACAAGGTCGGCCACCAGGCCAATCCAGTCCGAAACCAAAGCCGGAAGAGCTGACTGCGTCATTTGCGCGAGAGGTGCTGGGTTATCCGGCGAAGCTCGGATCGCATTTAGAAGTCCAACTCCCGCATCCAAACCGGTCTGAAGATCGGCCGGTTGCGTGGCGGGGCCTTGGGGAGCGTAGTTAATGCCTAGGTCTGCGTTAATGGCATCGATTCGTTCCTGCAAATTGTGCGGATCAAGAACCTGTTTTGGCCCTAACGCGGCATAGGCCGTCATGAAATTGAGGAGGCGGTTCTGCTGCTGGTAAGTTGTTTCGAAGGTGGCGCAAGCTGAGATGATGTTCTGGCTAGCGGTTTCAAGTCCCTGCTTTACGGCATCGGAGACGTTCTTTTCGTGCTTCTTATTGAGGACCAGGAAGAATAGCGGGATCACATCGCTGTTGGGCATCACGCCAACGTCGATCTTCTTGTTTGTCCATTCCTTATCCCACAGGTTCCAGCTTTGAACCTTGATCTTCTGGCCTGCGCTCGCGTAGGCGGTCACGAACGTGTAATCGGTGCTTGCTTCGGGATCAACCTTTACGAGAACGTCATCCTTCGGATGCAGCGCTGCCACATGAAGGATGGAAATGTCGTCATCTCCGGAGCCTGGCCTCTTAACTTCGATGCTAAAAGGGAATCTGCGCAGAGGCAGGGTTGGGTCTTCGGGAGGGATTGGAGCTTGCTGGGCAACTGCGGATATTGCTGCTAACGATCCAAAGACAACTAATAAAACTTTCTTCCGTGACGCAGGGCTCCGCCGCGTCCAACTTCCTTGTGAAACCACTTCTATGGATTGACGCGCGAACGTGCCTTCGGGTGCGGTTATTTGCGTGAAAACTCGGCTTAAATGCGGTCGGGAGCGTAGCATCTATGATTACCCTAGCACAGGCAACTCAACAAATGATGCGTGAGCACGGTCATGATAGATTTTTTGTTTAGCAACAACAATGCGAGTAGCGTGGAAAATAAGCTCATCCGGTATCTTGAACTCATGCGCGTTCTGATTTTCGAAGACAACCTCATGTGGAGCGCGAGGCTCAAAAAGACCGTAAACTCCCTCGGCCACGAGGCGGACCTGCTCGGCTCAATTCCCAAAGACTTGCCCCAAGCCGAAGCCGCGATTGTGAACTTAGGCTCAACCACTATGGACGCCCAGACCTTGGTTCCTCTCCTAAAGGAAAAAGGCATCTACGTCATCGCCCACGCCGGGCATAAAGAAAAACAGCTTCAGGAGCTTGGCAAAACCCTCGCGTGTGACAAGCTTGCAAGCAACAGCGAGTTAACGTTTAAGCTGAAGGAAATATTGGACGGCGTCCCCGAAAGAATCTGAGCAGGCCCGGAGGGCAGCAAGAGTTTAGCGAAGGCCGTAAGGCCTGGAATAAGGCCAATCATTTCCTGAGTCCCGGAGGGACGGCATCCCTAGATCATCCAATCGGCCCAGAAAGCGCCTCTAATGCAAGGTGATGTGCTTGCCATCCTTAATGATGGAAAGCTTTAAAACCCGCGATTGCTCGATTTTCATGCCCGAATTCCAAGTGTCTAGGCTCTTGCTATCAATCACATAAGCATGCGGCTTGTTATTCTCGATAATGGTGGCCACCATGTGGGAACCAACATAAACATCAAAAGCAGGGCCGTTGGGCGTCACTTTTAGCACCTCGCGGGACCACTTTACGTTCTTAAACGTCGAAAGTTCCTTCTGGAAAGAGTTAGCGATCTGTGCCCTCGTAACCGGTGGCTTGCCGTTTTGCACTTGCTCGAACTGGGGCGTGAGATAGCTTAGAAACTCCATCTCGTTTTTGGACTCAAAGGCCTTGCAAATCTTGTCGTAAAGCTTCTGATAAGGTGCTTTTGCGGGGGTCTGCGAGATGGCGACGCCTGCCAATAAGACCGAAAATAGGAATAAGGAAGCTCTGCGGAGCATTCCGCGATCATACCGCCTGAGTCAGGCTCGAAAAGCGAAAGACGGGCGGTTAAGTAGAATCAACACTATGGCGCTGCCTAACAATTTGCCCGAAGATACCGATCTCCTTGCCCAACTTCGCAATTTTGGGGTCGAGCATGTCATCGAAAAGATGACGCACGAGGAGTGCGTGGAGACCACCCTGCGCTATGGCACCCATAACTATCATCCCATCGATGTGACCATCACGGCCGGCCACGGCCCCTACGTGACGGATGCCCACGGCAAATCCTATATCGATTGCGTTGGCTGCTATTCGGCCCTATGTTTTGGGCACCTTCCCACAAAGATATTGGACGTTATGGCCGCTCAATCAAAGCGGTTGATACTTACCAGCCGCGCCGTTTACACGCGCGAATTGGCCCTGTATCTTCGCGCACTGTGCGAGTTTACAGACACTGATATGGCGTGCCCCATGAATACTGGCACTGAGGCGGTGGAGACGGCTATTAAGCTGGCTCGCCGTTGGTCGTACTCGGTAAAGGGAGTTGAGGCGGATAAAGCGGAGATCATCGTCGCCGCCGAGAACTTCCATGGGCGCTCGACCACCATCGTCGGCTTCAGCAGCGAAGAGAACTATAAGGCCGGGTTTGGGCCGTTTGCGGCGGGCTTCATCACTGTTCCCTTTGGCGATATCAATGCAGCGAAGGCGGCGATAACGCCAAATACGGCCGCTATTCTTATGGAGCCGATCCAGGCCGAGGGTGGAATTTTGATTCCGCCGGACGGCTACATGGCCGGATTGCGCGAACTCTGCACCAAGAACAATGTGTTTCTGATTTGGGATGAAGTGCAGACCGGGTTTTGCCGAACCGGCTACAGGTTTGCCTGGCAATATGAGGATGCCGAGCCAGACCTGATGTGCCTTGGCAAGGCCCTTGGCGGGGGCGTATTCCCAGTCGCCGCCGTTGTTGGGCGCGAAGAAGTGATGGCGGTGTTTACGCCGGGCAGCCACGGCAGCACGTTTGGCGGAAATCCCCTTTCCTGCGCGGTTGCCATGGAGACGCTGGCTGAAATGTCCGCCGCGGATTACGATGTTCGGTGCCGAAAGCTCGGGGCTTTTTTCTTGCAAGGCTTAAAGGATTTGGACCACAAGGTTGTGCGCGAGGTCCGGGGCAGAGGACTACTTATCGGGCTTGAGATCCAGCCCGGCTACGATGAGCAAACCACAAACGCTTTTTTGAAGACTGGGATTTTGACGAAGGAAACGCGCCATCGCACATTTAGGTTTGCGCCGCCGCTGAGTTCGGATGAGGCGCTGATTGGGGAGATTGTGAGGCGAATCAAGTTGGCGCTGGATGAGGTTGCGGCGTCCGCGAGCTAGTCGGACGGGAGGACGGCTGCATCGAGCCCAATTCCTGTTTGTCATTGCGAGCGTAGCACTGGTCCCGGAGGCTCTGTGAAAGACTGAAATGACAACATTTGAAGCTCTCGTTAATTAGGTGCTCCAGGACCAGCTAAGCAGTCCATAGGCCCATCCATAGTCTGCTAGAACTAAACCGTCTCCGGTGAGCCCCGCCTGTGGGCCGCCGAGCGAACGAGCAGGCGGAACGCGGGCAATAGAACCCAAAGTTGGCAAGCCATAAAACTACCGATCCCGGGAGGGAGCGCGAAGTGAGCGAGGGAAGTCCATTCCGATGGACCGGCACGCCAGCGGTGGCGGTCGGAGACAAATAAAAAAAGGAAGAGGAAGTTGTAATAGGTAAGCAGCCGGGAAGGAAGGAACCCAACACCCGGAAGACTTCTTTCGATTTGCCCCTCCTCAGGGCGGACTATGAGGACCGGAGGCTAACTTATTCCTTCAGTTGCCAGGGTTAAAACCCTTCGCTTTAATATTTAGACCCCTTGGGTCATCTGAGGGCTGCGTGCTCCGAAGGCTCCGATGGTCCCAACCCCAGCTTGTAGTCTAGACGTCTGTTGTCATTAGGAGGAGCGAAAGGGCGACGAAGTCTGGGTGCAAGGAACAACTTACTTCTTTGGCTTCCGCAGGGATAATAGACCTTATGAAAGTCTTTATCTCCGCGGACATCGAGGGGTGTACCGGCATCGTCTCATTCTCCCAATGCGGCGGCCCAAGCGGCGACCACTACGACTTCGCCTTTGCCCGGCGAATGATGACCCACGATGTCAACGCAGCGATTAGGGGCGCAAAAGCGGCCGGCGCCAAACTGGTGGTCGTTAAAGACGGGCATGCCCATTGCAAAAATCTTCTCATTGATGAGCTTGAACCCGGGACCGAACTCATCTCCGGAGCTGGAAGCGGCAAATACGGAATGATGGATGGCATCGACGAAACCTTCGATGCCTCAATGCTTATCGGCTATCACGCCATGGCGGGAACGCCGGAAGCCCTCATGGAACACGCCCTCGTTGGCGGTTTGCACCGTTTTTGGATCAATGGTGTCACTTCAGGTGAGATCGCTGCGAACGCGGCTCTTGCGGGGCATTTTGGGGTTCCCGTGGTGATGGTCAGCAGCGATGAAGCAGGCGCGAGCGAAGCGCAAAGCCTCGGCTGTGCCACTTACGCCACCAAATCGGCCTCGGGAAAGTATACGGGACGCGTAAAGCACCCGAGCGAGACCGGCCCCGGCATAGAAGCCGCCGCGAAAGAGGGGTGCAACAAAGTCAAGTCGATTAAGCCTTTTCAACCGGCGACTCCAGTTACCATGCGGGCTGAGTTCCACAAGGTTGAAGAAGTCGATATGGTAGTCACCCTTGAAGGAATAGAAAGGCTGGATGGCTACACGGTGGAGTGGACAAGGCCGGACTACCTAGCCGCCCATGCCTTCGCGTACAACGTCTTTTCGATGTCGATTCGGGGCCGGACGGCAGCATCTTAGAGCCTCATCTTGCCCAGATGTACGACGAAGGATCCACGATGTAACCCTGCCATTGCGGTTGGACCTGGCAGCCGGAGGACAAGTCGCTTGGCGTAATCGATTTTATGCTGCCATCCACACGTGCCACGTTAAAGCGGTTGGAGTGCCAAGGCCAGGCATGGCCATAAATAACGGGCGATGAGCTGTCGCCGCTCCAGCCATTGGCTGCCGCAAAGAAATCATCTGCGGGAGCAACCTGGAAAGTATCCACAACCGCGCCGGATTCCACTTCCAATCTGCACGGAGGAACCACGAGCCAGTTTCCGCCGCCCTGAGGTGAACCCTTGCTATCTCGGGCCCAAACGCTGTCGATATACATAAGGGTTCGGCTGGGTTCCGTCACGTCAGAGCTGTCAACAGGCATCGCTACCCACTCCTTGTTCTCCAAATAGATTGGAGAAAGGTAAATGTAGTTGTAACCGATGTCGGATTTTAGGCTCGCCATGTAGTACCTGGCATAGGTGTCGCTCGGAACCAAATCCTCGTTAAAAGAGCTGCCTGCTGGAGCGCGGCCGGTATCGGCGGGATCGCGGAAAATATCGAAGGAGCGAATGTACGGGAGCAGAAGTTGAACCCAGGTTCGGTCGCTGGTCGGGTCCGGCGGCTGGCCGGGTTCGTAGTTTACAGGCGTGAAGTGGTCGTCGTAGTCGTTCAGATAGGCTTGCATCGCGACCGATGCCTGATGGAGGTTACTTACACATACTGACTTCGCTGCGGCAGCTTTAGCGGTCACGAAGACAGGGAAAAGTAAGGCGGCAAGGATCAGAATGATGCCAACAACCACCATTAACTCAGTCATCGTAAATGCAGTTTTGCTTCGATTCAAAGTTAGTAACCTTAATTATATCTTATAACTTTTTGAAAGCATAAACATCGACCGAGCCCACTTTTTCCAGGCCCAGACCCACATACCAGTGAGATAAACCAGGGTCACACTGTAAACCCACTATAACACTTTCTTGAATTCCAAGTATTTCTACGGCATGTACGACCATCGACCCGTATCCTCTCTTGCGCAAAGGAACCGCTACGCAGAGGTTGTAAAGACCGAGCACGCCCGGGGTTCTGTGGAGCATAACCGCTGCCGCTGGCCTGCTTCTTATTTCAACGGCTTGCGTCTCATATAGTTTCAATTGAGGCGCACTTAGTGTAGCGGCCGATATCTTATCGCGGATGGCCGGCGTCTGGGTGGAAAAAAACTGCCAGCACATAAAGTCCGAGATCCGCTTCCGGTCTTGCACCCCAAAAGCCTCTGCGAGTTCGCAGGGTCTTCCTGCCGGCTCTTCTCGCGTTCGGGCCATCTGGTCCAGTCTGTAGAGCCGTACGAGTCCTTTCTCTTCAAGCGTTTCATGGGCCCCGTCCTCTTCAGCAAAATGGTTGACGTAAACGTTAAAAAACGGACGGCCGGAAGCCAGCCTCCTCAGTTCCTTAATATCCAAGTCGGCGCAGTCCTCGCAAATGGCGAAATTACAAATCGGGTGGGCAAAGGGGTTCACAGCGGCAACCCAACCTTCGCTTTTGATAAATTCTGTAGAAGGAAGGCCCCCCGCGATGGACAAGTAGGTCTTGCCAAGGTTATCAGCGAGAAGCGCGTGCTCTTCCTTTGAGGTCACAAAACTGTGCTCCACCAAATCCCCGCGCTGACCTTGCGGGTAGTGGCAAAACCCCCGATCGCAAATCCTTGCCCGATCCCGAACCCGGCAAACAGGTTCAGCCCTTTCGGGGTTGCCAGAATCGAAGAGAAGAAAGGCACTTTCTTGCCAAACTTAAACAGGTCAATTCCGGCCGCCAGTTGAAAACCGTCGCCGCTATCCAGAATCGCGCCGATTCTTAGTGTGGGGGCAAAAAGCCGCATCGGCGGGGCATATTTGCTTCCTTGAAACTCCTTGCCGAAGAAATCGGCGACCGTTCGAAGCAGCCTCTTTTCGACGAAGATGCCCCCGTAATGCCCGGTATCCAGCATAAGAACTTTCGCGTTCGGCAAAGCATCAATGAGCTTTTTCGTATCGTTTGGCGGCACCACTGTGTCGTATCTGCCGCCAATCACGAAGGTGTCCCCGGTCTTGCGGTCCTTCAGATATTTCAGGGGTTCGATCGAGGCCAGTTCGGTTTCGAGCCGGGCCTCGGTGTAGCCCTTGTGCCTTAAGGTTTCTCGAACCTGAACCACGCGGCTGCTGTGCCAAATAATGTCGGCCAGGTCGACTCCGCCAAGCAAAAAGGCAGCGGACTTGATTCTAGAATCAAGCGCGTAGGTAAGAATTGAAACGAGCGAACCCAGGCTGGTGCCAGCGATTCCGATCTGATCATGCTCGAACTCCTTTCTCGTTTCAAGAAAGTCGATGGCGCGTCGGACATCCAGCACTGACTGAGTCATCATTTGGATCAACGACGCGGTGTCCGGCTGAACGGCAAGTGAGCCTGAACGGTGCCCCTTGGGAGACCTTGTTAAGTGATAAGGGAGCGTGACGAGCGCGGCGGCAATCCCCCTTGCATTGAGTTCGCGGGCTAGCTCTTGGTCTTCCCTTTGGTCCGTCGCGCCCCAGTAGTGCAGAACGACCACCACCGGCAACGGATGATCGTGTAGAGCGGGCATGAGGATCCGAACCGGGACCACATTGTTTTCCGGGTATTGGGTTTGGATCGCGCTCGGAAATGTAACCGCGAACTCCGATGTGTCCTCTTCGGAGGGAACCTCCCTCCAATCGGGGAAGGTGATGGCCGGTGGGGGATCGGTTATAGCTGGGGTTGGCGCAGATGGCGTCTGGGCAAACAGCGCACCCGAAAGGCCCATTGCTAACACGGCAACGGCAGTTCTTAATAGATTAAATGGGGTTCGAGCTTTGATGCCCATTGTGGTGGGTGAGGTTTAACGAATTAGTAATTTGTCATTGCGAGGAGCGTTGCTTTCCACACACGTTGCTCGCCTACTATTAGCGACGCGGCAATCTACTTGGCGAACCACCGGTTAAGCGGCTGGCAAAATAGATCGCCACGTCGGCCCACGGAGAGCCTCCTCGCGATGACAAATAGTTCTTACTCTGTGGTAGCTTCCGTGTCGCTCTCTCCAACGGTGGGAACTTCCATAGACGTCGGCTCCTCGGCAACTTCCAGCTCCGGCTCCTTAGCAATGGTAACGCTAAACAACTGGGAATCCGGCGAACTCAAAAGCTCGACACCTTCCGGCAACTTGGCCTGATGGGCGAAGATCGACTCGTGAATCGCGAGTCCGGAGATATCGATCTCGATCGAATCGGGGATATCGGAAACCTTGCCTCGAACCTTGATGTGGTCGGTTGGGTGGACCAAGATGGCTTCGCCATCGGTAACGGCCTGGGGCATTCCAACGGCCACGATGGGAATATCAACCTTGATCTTGTCGTCCTTATTAACCTGTTGAAGGGTGACGTGGATCAACGCGCGGGTGAGAATATCGCGGTCGACTGACTTAACCACCGCGCCAACTTTCTTCTTGCCTTCCAGCTCCACATCGATCATGCCAGCACCATGGGCGCTAGCCAGGGCTCTTCGAACATCGAGGAGCTTGCCTTGCACCAAGGTTGTTTGGCCGCCCTTTGCGACAAGGGCCATTGGGACCAAGCCCGTCTTCCTTAAAGCCTTAGGTTTGGCCTCGGCGGACCTTTCCTGTACATGTAAAACACTCATTAACTGCTCCTTTTCAAATTCATTTTGGCACGGATCGGCTCTCAAGGAATCCAGCACATATGCCGAAGTAATAATGGGATGCTAGAAATAGACCCTCATCTGACCGAAAACTTCCTAAGATCTCTCCCGGAGGTCGTGGAAGCCTATGCCTGGATCGAGAATGGCCGACTGATTGCCCAGGTGACCGTTTTTGACGAAATTGACCTCTCCCCACGCGCCCTCCAGGTTGCCTGTAAGGTTGAGCTCGGGCAAAAATATACGCCGGGCTACTTAACGCTTATTAGAGCGAAAAAGCGCGCGGCGTAAGTTTTAAGCTTCGACTTCGGCTTCGATTTCGGGCTCTGCGTCTTCGTCGACGATCTCTTCGATTTCCGCCTCATCCATTTCGATCTTCGCGGTTGCGGGGATCGTTGGGTCCAGATTGACGAACGCGATGTTCTTTAACTGTCTGTTGGGACAGTTGTTACATGCATATTGCACGTTGATGGAGGCCATCCAATCGGGGACCTTATCCATCGGTTTACCACAGCTGCTGCAAACTACCATTGAACTCTTTCTACTGCTCCTTACCTGCCAAAGTCTCTCTATAGAACTGTACGGTTTGACTATGACTCAGCCATCCGTTAACCAGCATGATGACCGCCCCCAGAAAATAGAGGAGATAGAGGCCACCTTCCCGTTTT
Organism: Fimbriimonadaceae bacterium; assembly: GCA_036502005.1. Classification (GTDB taxonomy): domain Bacteria; phylum Armatimonadota; class Fimbriimonadia; order Fimbriimonadales; family Fimbriimonadaceae; genus DASXZH01. Next base: position 127,666 of record DASXZH010000097.1, on the reverse strand, counting down.
TGCCCGGGATCTCGAATCGCGTTGTCTCCGCCTAAAAACGGCAGACCCACGATTCCAAGAATGAACAAAACACCGGCGATCCAAAAGTAGGTGTTTTTATACCAAGCCGGCTTGCTGAGCTTCTGCTCAGCTTTCTTTTCTGCGGGCGTCTCGCTCACGAGAGCAAGTGTACCTTTAGACTCTTAAATCGATGAGTTGGCCTTTGCCTTCCATCTCGCGGGTGAGCTCATCGGCTTGCTGCTGCTGGCCGTCGAGGGATTTCTTGAGCAGCAGCATCTGCAGTTGCTGGCTCTTGTTTTCCACGCTGGCGGGCGCCGGCGTTTGGCCGGTTTGGATTTGGGGCTGCGTGCTGCCGATATTCATCCAGTATTGTTATCGGGTTTTGGAGAGGCTTTCTAAAGCCCCCTCCCCTGCTCCTTGCGAGGGAAGAGGTTTGGGCGAGAGGTTAGGGGCGCCGACCGGCAGCTGCAGAGGGCAGAACGGGTTATCTTTTGTTGCACGGGTAGGACCGTGGGATTTTGTTCGGCGTTGTTTCGAATGGTCCAACGGACCGAAGCAAGATAGCCCAGTCAAAGCGGCGCTGGCCGCGCAGGGCTGGGTCGGCGTTCCCAGTTTGTTCCGGAGGTCTGAAGCTCTTCATAATCCTTGGCCCCGTCTTGAATAAAACGGCGCTTTGGACTCGCTTTCGCTGACAGACGCGCATTTTTTTGTCACGGTCCTTCAGACCTTTCGGAGGAACGATGACTGTCCCAACCCCAGCCCTGCGCAACCGGAGCCGCTTTGACTGGGCTATCTTGCTTCGGTCCCTTGGACCTGGGGAGACCCGCTTCAAGTAAGCCACCAATTCGTAAAGCTCTTATAATGGATCATGAGGGTGGCCCTAACCTTATCTTGCACTTTCGCTGCCTCACTTGTTCTCGGGCAGTCAATCCGGGTGGGCAAAGACCCGTCACAAATGGTGTTCAGCCAGAACAGACGGTGCCTTGCCATCGCGTGCGGGACCCGAACCTATGTTTACGACATGCGCGACGGAAAAACCTTCCGTTGCCCCGGAGGACAGTTAGACGATATTTCTCCCGACGGAACGAAGCTTGCGCTTGTTAGCGAACTGAAGGGGCGGCTACAGATTTGGGATGTATTTCGCCATCGGGCCCTAAGAACCTGGCAAAAGCCGACCGCTAACAATCGCTATCTGTCGCCCGCCGGCGTGACGTTTACCCCTAACGGCAAATCCGTTATTTTTAACTTGGAAACCGGGGACGAACAGAAGATAATCCCCTTGGTACAGTTAGAGATTGCCACCGGCAAAATGACCAACTATACAACTTGGTGCCGGCCGCTAGCCTCTAAGCTGGCGCAGACGCTCACAAATATGGGCATCAAGGATGCTGTTGCCAGTAACATCACTTACTCGGCTGTTTTTGAATTGCCCATGCGAATAAATGGTCATGGGGTTATTTCGGACGCCTTGAGAGTTTTGTCGAGTAGATCACTGCTCTATGCCGTTTTCACCTTAAACTTGGAAAACCAGCAGCCAAGTAAGGTCCTCACCGGTTTTGGCTTGTACTATCTTTGGAACGGCGACAACCTTCACCTAGGCGGGGGTTCGAAGTTTGACTCAATTACGCGGTGGCGCGACGGGCGAGAACAAAAGCTCATGCTAACTCCATCGTTACCAGATGGCAAAAATGAGGAAGGAGACCCGGGAATATCGACTTCGCACGATACGCCTTACGTCTTGGTTTACGGAATACAGCACATCGCGACCGGAGAACGGCCAACCAAGAGAAGCCTTAAAAGTCAGAGGTTGGTTGTGCAGTTGCTGAACGCCAAGACGGGCGAGCACCGCCAAGTTTTTGAATCTAAGTTTCCTTGGCGAGAGGCTTACTGCGCCATATCTGCCGATGGCAAACTTTTCGCTTGTCGCTCGCCATACGAAGCCAATCGGATCGTCATTCACCGCATTGGCAAGTGAATCTGTACAGTAAGCAGGTTGCTCCTTACAATCGAGCGTCTTTTCGCCATCCACCCTAACCCCGCCTTCCAAGGCGGGGAATAGTCTGGCGAATGAAAAAATTGCGATCCCTGCCAAAGGCCGAATGCCGAAAACCCAAGGCCCATCTAGGGCAGCCTCGTCATGTGCACCACCTTTGATCCGGTCTGCTGAACCTCAACGTCGTTAATCGAAAGCCAGGTCACCATCCCCACAATCGATGGGGCAGAAGTTCCAAAGGTGATGCTGATTTTCCCCTTATCATCCAGGGTTGCCTTTCCGTTCTTATCCTTGCCAACTAACGACTGAAGGGTTGCTCCTCCCGTCATGTCGAACCTAATCTTGCCGAGAGGCGTGCGCCATGTTCCTTCGTACAACCCAAGGTCTTGTGGCGCGTGGGGATCGATTGCGATGTCCTTTTCAAAGTCTGCCTCGGGAATGTTTCGGGCATGGCCATCAGCGAACGCTACAATCCTCAGTCCATCTTTAACGTCAGCATCGTAGAGCGTCACCAAGGTCTCAGGCAACTTCAGTTTGCTCATATTTACATGCGACAGCTTGGGATTTGGGATAAACGCTTCTTGAGTCTCGGGATCGTAGAAAAGCGAGGAATTTTTTACATAGGGCATGACCATGCCTTGAAAAACCCCAATATTCGACATCTCCGGCGTGCTATCGTTGAAGTCATTTTCGAACATCATGACGCCTAAGTCAATCTGTTTGATGTTGCTGAGGGCGTACGACGTGCGCTGGGGCGTTGTGCGCAGTGTGCAGCTTGGACTAAGTACCAGCAACAGAAGGACGAGAAAGATGCAGCCGATACCGATCTCCACCCATGGGAATGTCTTCGGGGCTTCGTAGTTAGATGGGGGTGGGGAAGTGGTCATAGAGGTTGGGCTCTTACTGATTTTAACGCTTGATGAAATCGAGAACTTAGACCTTCGAAAGTAGAGCGTGGGCCAGGGTGGGAATTCGGATTTGCGCGTTCATCTCGCATCCATCGTATTCGCGATCTTCTCCGCCGTTTCCTTTTCGTTTGGCGTCCCCTCGGGAAACGTGAATGAACAAATGTAGAACTTATCACCCTTCATTTGATAGTAAGAAATGTGGTCGCGATCAACGCCGGCCTTGTCGGGTTTTCTGTAGGTCATAACCTTGGCAGGGTCGCCATGTACCGTGGCATCGCTGATGGCCATATCCTGCGTGCTGCTGACGATATCTCTTCTGTTTTCTTCCACGACAGTGTCCAAATCGGAGGATGTGTGTATTGCAATAATCGCACCACCCGGACCTATCTTTTGACCTACTTGCGGCGGTCCGGCAAAGATCATCTTTACTCCACCTTGATCCAGAATTTTTTGATCAGCTTGGCTCCTTGATGCGGTATGCGTTTTACTGTCCAATAATGAACCCGCAGAAATCTCTACGGACTTCCATCCTTTCGGAAGACCTATAGACACATCCCGGTCCTTTGAGACCTCTCTTGTCCAACCGCTCGGCAGGCCCCGGGAGCCGATGACGAGGCCACCACCTACCTTGTCGGAAGCACCCACATGCTTTGCGCAGCCCCAGGTTAGTAGTAAGGGAACCAGAATAAGGACACTTCTTTTCACTCGACAGATGTTACTAGGAAATGTTTAAATGCCTGCTTCTCTATCTGCTAGCCCCTATCCTCCAATATTCCCCCAATCAAAAATCAAAAATAGAAACTCAAAAATAAAGAGGCCCCAACCCAGGTGGGCTGAGGCTTGATTGGTGATTGCGTTTTTACTCTTTACTGAACTTTTGAGAGCAATATCCCATTTCGCTGGGCGATCTCTCTCAAGAACTTACGCCCGCGATGAATCCGCGAGCGGACGGTGCCGATCGTAGTCTTCTGAACATCTGCGATTTCCGCATAGCTCAGACCTTCTAGATCACACATCACAATCGCGTTTCGATACACGTCCGGAAGCTCATTCAGAGCCTTTTTAAGTTCGGCGCTGAATTCTGTGTGGATAACCTCTTCGTCCGGTCCCGGACCTTGATCTTGGATCGGAAGCTCCTGAACTTCCCCATCGGAGGGGCTGATCATCGAGTTTAGAGATTCTGCCTTGCGAATCGGATTCTCCCGTCGCCGAGAGTCCAAATACGCTCGCTGCATGATTCGAAGCAGCCAGTTCAAGAAGGGGCGGCCAGGGATGTAGCTGTCAAAGCCTTTCCAAGCTTTGACGTACGTATCCTGAACCAGATCTTCCGCGTCGCTGGCGTTCCTGGTGAGCTGCAGAGCCATGCTGTAGGCACGGCGCTCTGTCGAGTTCATCATGGTCTCGAAGCGTCTGAAATCTTGTGCGTCTCGCTGAACTTCTTCTTCTAACAGTTCTGTCTGCATTTTTTTGTGTGCCTCCCCGGGCACTTACTTTTTTAAACCACTATGAAAGTTAATAAGTTCCAACTTTTTTGGAACAACGACTCGTTCAATCCAGGTAGTTTTTGCAGATCATTCGGCAGGTTCGAAACGTCTTTGCGTCGAACGAAAAAATACCAAATTGTTTTAGGGCACTTATCTATTAGAGCGTATTCCGCGCTCGAAAGGTTCGCCCTTTCTTGATTCTTACCTGAAAATGGGTCCAATGGCGCACCTGTCACGTATTTGTTCTAGAAGAGTTTTTGCATGAAATATGTGGTTCTGACCAATGACCCCGAAATAGCTGAGGCAGCGCAGTCTCCCGCCGCCTTCCCACCGGACGACGTGGTCAATGTTCACAAAAGCGTGGATGAGGCCCTAACCGACTGCGATGGGGCTGATATGTTGTTTGTGGACCTGTTAGCCACCCTTTCTGAGCCGCACAAGATCGCCGGTTATGAAGACTTCGCCATGAAGAAAATGGGGAGCGAGATCGCCTGTGGGACGCCACTGGTTCTGATCGGCGCGCCGGATGACTATGAGCTTGATTTCATGACCGGTTGGCCGGATTTTGTGTTCGCGCATCTGCGAAGGCCTGTTACTGAGAAGATCTTTCGCCGCGCCAGCACTTGGATCTAGAACTCCACCTCCCTTGCGCTCTAACTTGTAGCCGCGTGCGGAGGGGAGGGGGCAGGGGGAGGGCAGGGGGAGAGGTCTTCTGGAGGCAGTGATAGAAGCGCCTGGGATAGAGGTTCCGGTCGACGCACGGCTGCGTTGGCTTGGGCAGAGGGCTTATTTCATGGCTATCGGGTCCTGAAGTGAAGTATTTAATCTCACGCGAAGAACGCGGAGATGCGAAGAACGCGATAATTGCTTTGCGACCTTTGCTCCTTCGCGTCCCGCCGCGTGAAATAAACAAGGGAAAACCCTTCTAAACCCCCGTGGGGAAACGTCCCTATCTCATCCCCCCATGCGACGGGCAATCGGTCTCATTTCGGCTCTTCTCTTTGCTGTTTCTTGCGGCCGGAAACCCCACCCCCTAGAAGTCTCTTTTTGGTATTGGAACATCCCGTTCCACTTGAACCAGACGCAAACAGCGGAGCTGCAAAACATGGGCGTGAAGCAGCTTTTCGTGCGGTGCGCCACCTTTGCGGCTACCAAGAGCGGGGTAAGGACCATGCTTCCTCAGCAATGGCCGAGCGGCGAAAAGGCTTTCCCTTGCGTTCTTGTCTTCAACTTCGATTTAGGTCTCCTAACCCATTTCGAATCGCTAGACACGTCTCGCGTTTCGGCCGATATGGCCAGCGGCATTTTAAAGCAAGCAGCCTACGCCGCGAATCAAGGAGTTCAAGTACGCGGGGTTCAACTGGACATCGACAGCCCAACCAGGCTTCTGCCCAAATACGGCGACATTTTAGGCAGGGTGAGAACAGCTCTAAACCATAAGGACTGGAGTTTCTCCGCCACCGCTCTAACAAGCTGGCTTTATAGCCCAAAAATCGCTTCCATCGCGAAGCAGGTGGATTTCCTTGCCCCCCAGTTTTACGAGCGCGATGTGGCTCTCAACCTCAATGACCCCAGCACAATCAGCGATCTCCACGGGCTTCGGCACGGACTTGACCAATCTGCAAATCTCGGCATTCCCTTTTACGCCGGAATAGCCTCTTACGGACACGCGATCCTCTACGACGAAAAAGGCCGGTTCGCCTCGATCTACCACGGACTAAACCCAGAAGATGCCTTGCGGCACCCTGCCTTCAAGTTCGAGTCGAGCGAACCGTTGGACGAAAGCGGCAATATCGCTCAGCCCGACTCTTACGTAGGTGAGGACAGGCTGACACTCGTCGCCACCCGGAACGCCGCAAGCGGAAAAGGCATCGGCTATCACCTGGTTTATGATCTGCCCACACCGGCGGTGATAAGCGCCCAAAACAAGGTGCTTGAAGAGAACGCGCCCGGCAACTGCCTTGGCATGATTATCTACCGGCTCCCACCGGATGATGATCCTCTCGCACTGTCCGCCGGCAGTGTAGCCGCCGCACTTCGCGGACAGCCCACAGAGCCGGAGATCTCGGCAAAGTTGAGCGAACAGACATTGCGCACCGCTTCAATCGGTGATTCGACCCATGTCGTCAACATCGAACTAATGAACAAAGGAAACGCCGCTACCGGCACTTCGCCTGGCGCCGTCCAAGTTCTTATTCAGCTTAATGAAGCGGGTTTCGAATCCGCAAGCCTGGGAGGCTTTGATGAAGCGATCCCCGGCTCCTACCACAACGGCTCATTTGTGCAAACAGGCAAATCCAACGCAAATGCCGTTCTCTTTAAGCGATCACAGCTACTTGCCGGCCAAACGATTACTGCCCAAATCTTACTTAGAGCAGGCTGCCGCGCCTTATCAATTTTAACGAAAGAGGCCCTCTCAGGCCAGGAAATCGTCTCGAAATGAAAGCAAAATACATCGCCTCTATCGTCGTCGCCACAGGCACTCTCGTATTAGGCTATCGCTATGCCAAGAGCTGCGAAAGCGTGATTGAGATAGGAATCCATTTCCATTCCTCGCCGGTGGATTTTGGCGCGGCTCCACCCAGGTTCCAACCGCCCTTCGATGACGAGTTCGTCGACAAATCGCCTTGGCGGGCAAGCTCCCTACGCTACCACGAGGATCTAAATGGCGATTCTGATATTCAACAGGCGAGGATGAAGGCCTGGGGCAAGAAGATGGCTTCAGCCGATGAGCTTGCGTCAATAGGCCACTTTCAAATGGCTATCTCCGAATACCAGGAACTGAACAAAGCCGGTGCGGGAAACTGAGGCTTTCTTGTCCGCAGAATCTCCCTTCTGCGGTTGCTGGAAGGCACCACCCTCACGGCCTCTACAAAGTCGCTGCTCACCGCGACTACGCTAGGAAGCAAACAGCCTCTCCCCGAGCCAAACTCGTTGCCGCCAAGCCTCCGTTGCTACGCCGCATACGAGCGGGCTTCACGCGCGTTTGATGCCGAACAATATGCCTCGGCGGCCGACCTTTACCGCGCTTGCGCTAAGGAGTATCCACAGTCCTCGCTCGCCGATGCCGCACTCATGATGGCGGCCCGCAGCTCTCTTCAGGCCGATACAGTCAATGGACTGAGCCAGCCTGGCGACGATCTGCACGAGCTCATCACTAAATACCCGCATAGCCGGTTTAAGCCAAGCGCCCTTGGTTGGAGAGCACGGATTGCCTTTTTGCAACAGAAATATGGCGATGCGGCAAGCCTGTATAAGGCTCAGCTGGGCTGCAATCTGAACCACGATCAGAGGTTAAACGCGTTGACTTCGCTCGTCCGATGCTATACCACTCTCAACAGAGCCGACTTGACGGCTGCAACCTGGATTCGAGTTTTCGGAAATGCGCAGACTCTCGATGACGCTGTTTATGCGGCAAATAAGTTTCGGGCAACGCTGTCGCGACTTTCCCCTTCCGAGTCGGGCAAGTTCGCTGGTGGCATAAAATTCGATCCGGCGCTTCTCGCTGAATACGTCCAGCTTCGCCTTGAGATGACGCGAACGACTAGGAAGGAACGGGCTGAGATCGCTAGGATTGCAAAGGCATGCCCTAACGCATCTGCAAAACTCCTCGCCAGGCTCGGGCAGATTTGCTATTCGGACAACGAATTGGCCGATTGTAAAGCTTTTGCCACGCGTGCCGCGCAAGGTGCAAGTTATGGAACTGAGGAATGGGGCATCGCCCACTACTTGCTCGGCACCATGGCTCAGCGAGATAGCCAATTGAAAACGGCGGAACGAGAATACAAGCTGGTTGCGTCCGTCGGCCCAAAGGATTACTTGGCGGTCGGCGCTCGCGAAGCCCTTGCCTATCTGTTCGACCGTGAAGGCCAACTTGGCCAGGCTCTCGACCAACTTTACTGGCTCAGCAACTGGTCCGAAAAGGCCAAGGGGTATCCGGAGTTCACCTTTGATATCGCTTACATGTTGGACGCCAAAATGACGCCGCAAGAGATTGAGCGGTATCTGGCCACTCACCCTTCTAATGGGCACCGCAACCTCCTGCGTTACACGATCGGCTTACGATATTTACGCCAGAACAAATATGCATTGGCAGAGCGTAGTTTGAGTTCTTTACCCAAGAAACTTCGGCTACTGATGGCCCATACCGGACTCGATGACCCGCCCTTCGATACAGGCCCCATCCAGGATCCATTGCAGACGGCCAAGGATTTGGCTCAACTGACCTATCAGGCGAACTCAGCGAGTGGCCCATCCGCCAAGGCAAAGGGATTGTTGGAGCTAGCGGGCTACTACTATAAGCGGCGAACTCTTCTTCTTTACAACGCGCCCCTCTGGCGCGGCGGCCGAGCAACTGCGATCGGAACCCTGGTACGGCATCCAAGGCTGACAACATGGCGCTAACGAGGCACCATTTGGAGCACGAATGCCTTCAGCACACGGTGGATATCTGCTCTTTGATTCTGAAGAAGTATCCGAAAACGGATTCCGCGCCTTTGGCTGCCTATAGGGAGGCGTGCGCTGAGGAAAGGCTTAGCAACTTCAACCCCTGGTGGCGCTGGATGGGCGCCCACGAGGGGTTATTGGCTAACGCGATTGGCCACATGAACCTTGTGGCCTCGCGTTATCCCAAGAGTTCCGTAGCTTCGGAGGCTGCTGATTACAGCAAAGTTTTTAGTGACGAGTTGGCTGCACAGAAGACCTACGAGACGACACTTAAGAAATCCAACGTGTTCAGCGGCTGGATGAATTCATATTGAAACATGGCGGCGATATTAAGTTTTCAAGGTGCTTTGCGTAGGGGTATTGGCAGGTATTGACAGTCAATACAGGTTCAAAAATAGTCTTCCTCGATATAGTTTGTGCTGCGGGGGATGCGTGGGACGAGTTCTTTTTCGTTTTGTACGACTGTGGTTATGACGTCGACGAGCTCGATGACTTCGCCTTTTACAACGGCTTGTCTGGTGGTCGTTATGGTCTTGGTGGAACCTGATTTCAAGACTTCTCCATTAACCGCGCGAGCCTGGGCATTGGCGTATTGCATGATGGCCTGGTTTATGGCGTGTTGCTGAAGTTTGAAGAAGGCGACAATGTAGGCGTTGTTTTGGTTTTGTTCTAGCTGGCCGTTTTGGTGTTTGTTGACGAGGTTTACGTATCGCTGGTAGGTTTCGGCCGATAGTCCTGCGAGGAGGAAGGCGGCTTTGGGCTTAACGCCTTGAGCAACGCTGGCGAGGATGTGGCCTGCTTTTTCTGGGTTGAGGGCAAGCGGCTTGCCGCCCTTCGCGCCTGCTCTGGCCGGCGGCGGGAGTTGGCTTGTCCAAACAGGTGTAAAGATTTCTACTTCTTCTTGGGTCACGTGAAGAGAGACGGGGGAGGGTTCGTTAATGTGAAAGCGTTTTTTTGAGGCAGTTGTACTTTTGCTGGAGACTACTACTCTTTTGCCACAACAGTGTCGTACAGGCCGTAACGGCTGAGTCCCTCATGGCTTTCAATGCCTGTGTAGCGCAAGGATGCGTCCTCGTAACGACGAAAAGCGAACACAGCCTGGTTCATCTGCTCGGTGTTGAATATTTTGAGTTGCACCAAGAGATGAAAATCTTCGATGCTCAGTCCCGTGACAGCGACAAATAGTTCGGGCTCGAGCTTATTGATTACGTCTTGGAGAGTGTTTTCTCGAAAATCGGTGAGGTACATGAAGGCCGGAATTCGGGTCGCGAACTTAATCAGCTTCTCTTGAACCATCTTTCTCTTTGATTTAAGGTCCTTCTCCTCGTCGGAAAGTTGCTTTTTCTCTTTCTCCGTTAACTTGCCGTTCTTGGCCTTGTTCTTAAGCTCTTTAACCTTCTCGCTTTTGTTGATAATGGTTTCGAGAACGTTGTCGCCTAAGGCTCTCCAACCTTCAATGCGTTCGACGGCAGCCATCGCTTCTGGGTTTTGGAGCACCCGGCGCAGAGTGTCGTTGTCGACATTTACAAGCAACGCGCTCTCCCATTTGCGGGCTAACAGCACGGCCGAAGTTCCCGCCATCGCAATGTCCAGGATGCCGCCGGCATCGATTTGCGTCATGTTTGCGCCGTCGTAGGCCAGAACCGGCAGAAAGGACACGAGGTCTTTAACGGCTTGTTCAGGATTAGCTTCGTTCGGGGACAATCCCAGAGCATAATCGGAAAGCTGCCGCAGGGCACGCGTCGGAGCGAAGTCGAAGACGAAGCATATCGGCTTTAGAATCTCTTCTTCGTTTGGATTGTCGCCGTTTGGATTTTTGATAGACCATGGTGATTGGACTCGAAAAGCAGACTGAAAATAAGTTTCCGGCGACTTAAGATTTCGCAGCATCAAGATCGATGACCATTGAGCAACGGTTACACCTGTTGTCAGCTTCCCACATGAAAGTGTGATCGTCTTGGTCTCGAACCCGCTACCCATCGCCCTCCGTACAGGCGGCAACGCAGCCAGACCATCGCCGACGGCGTTTCCGGCAGCAACAATAACGTCGTAATCACGCCAATAGGTGTTATGCTTTTCCCTCATTAAATTAGCCATCGCATGGCAAGTCGCGACGTTCGGGAGAAACCAAAAAGAGTGTTGCAAGTAGGGTAGCAATCGCACATCGGAATATGGGAACGGCGGGCGCGTCCCGGTCTTAAGATGCTCGGCCTCTTTGGGCAAATATCCTCCACGGATGAGGTCCAGCCATTTTTGCACTTCGCTTTTGTGCCTGAATTCGGCTCTCGGACCTGTTCCAGAGGCTTCAAAGAATGCGTTAAGGTCGAACTCGTCGAATTGTCCGGCGCTAGCAATGGCAAGCAATTCGTTTGGCATTTGATAGGTAAGCAGGCGCATCTGAGGCAAGGCAGCGTAAGGATTCCTCTGTTTTGGGTAAGCCGCCCCAAACTCCTCCTTTGATCGTTGCTCATCGGTATAGGTCCAGTTGAATATCTGCTCTTCAATAAACTCGCCCGTTGCGAGAGCACGAAATGGCGTTCCTGAAAGATATAGGTAGGCCTTGGTGGTAATCGGGAGAAACTCCGACTCCTTCTCCGAAAGCTCTCCCAGGACTTCGTTGATATCTTCTAGGCCCTCCCCGTATTCGATCTTTGATTCGATTTTTGCGACCGCATCCTCCTCACCTTCGAAAAGCTCTTTTGCGGTCTCGCGCCATGCTCCGAAATGGTATTCGTCGAAAATGACTAAGTCCCAGTTGATGGCGTGCAGCCATTCGTTTTTTGACTTTATATTGCCTACCGCGTCTCGGCCGAGCAGGTCCTGGAAGGATCCAAAATAGACGACTGGTTTGTTGCTTTCGATTTGCGTTGGATCGCTGCCGCTGTTTCGGGAAAGGTATTGCCATCCGCTGAAATCGACGTGGGACTCTAAGTCTGATCGCCAGGCGTCCTCAACTAAAGGCTTGAAGGTCACCACAAGCACACGCTTCGCTCCAAGTTTTTTGGCGAGTTGGTACGATGCGAAAGTCTTGCCGAAACGCATCTTGGCGTTCCAGAGGAACCGCGGCATGGCTTGGACGTTCTCTTGCCAAATCGAATGGAAGTAGGAATAGGTTTTATCTACCGCTTCAGCCTGTTCCGGCCGCATTCGGAAGGTTTCGTGGTGGGTTCCTGTGAATGACTGGCCGGAGCGAATTTCTGCGAGTACGGTCAAAACGTCCGCGACCGAACACTTCATCCATTCCAACTCGTGCTTAAGAAGCCCCTTTCTTTCGAGTGCTGCTCGCACCTGGTGGTCTGTGATGATGGTGCCGTCGTCGCGTTCGCCAGACTCGTCCAACTCGATAGTGAAGTTCTTTATCGACGCAGTCTTGAGCTGTTCTGCGATACGCTGCTTCACATTACGGGTCGTTTGGCCGACCTTAAGCAGGCCTTTGTGAGCTTCGTCGGCAATTGAGTAAGCGTAGATGTGCGGTCGAGCCTCCGGCTTCGGCACTAGTATCTCTTCGATCGATTTAGTCTTCAACCGGACCACCAAACAAATTAAGATCCATCGGACGGACCACCTTTTCTATAAACTCTTGTTCCGCCGCAGTGATGCCATATTTGGCATAAAGCTCCTGGTCAGTCCATTGCTTATCCCAGTCCTGGGTTGGAACGAAGGTGTAAACGTGACGCGTGGTGTTCTGGGACGGCTTGTGTAAAAGGATCAAGAAACGAGTTAATCGGCAGGAAAGGTACGACAATGCGCTCTTAGCCTCTTCGCTAGTCTCGAATGGTCCAATGCAAAGAAATGTTTCGGTCGACACTTCCCCCGGCTCGCCTATGAAGGGCGTGCTGATAATTCGGTGAGGGTAGGTGTCCTTGTCGCCGGTACCGGGAGCGGCAAATCCGACGAATATCTTCCATGAGTCGATAAGTCGAGTGCCAGTTAAGACTTCCTTTCGGCTTACGTATCCTGCGCCTCCCTTTTGAACAATACGGACATCGTCCTCCTCCGAGCGAGTGCGACCCGTGTAGTTAGATGCAAACCCGAACGGTTTTCGAGTGCTGACCAGACGATCGAAGCGACGATCTGCCGGTAAAGCCAGACTCTGAGGAGACGCGCCATCAACGGCGGCGATCTTCTGAAGAACCTTAATGCCCTCATTAAAGCGGATAAACACGTCCGCTCCTTTTTCGAGTAAGGGGCGGACAGTCTCCGAAGAGTTGCCCTGGAAATGTGTGGTAACTCTGCAATCTCCGGCGTGAGCGTCGTCCCAAGCAAAGAAACATACTCCCCCTTTTGGACCGCTCTTGGCGAACACGTCCGCAGAAATCGGATAATCGTCAAGGTATTTGATCCTTCCGTCGGACAGCATTGACTCTCGAAATTCGTCTAGGCCCTTTCCGCCGGTAAACCAACGGGAGGGAATAATCATGGTCAAAAACCTGGGAGAAAGCCTTTTCGCTTGCTCTACAAAGATTTGATAGATAGGAGAGGCGCTAGAGCCGCTCCCGCCCCCATCGTTTAACTGGTAGGGCGGGTTACCAATGATTACGTCGAATTGCATTTCGCCTCCAAAAATTTCAGTAATCCAAGAATTGATGTCGCTCTGATGAATAAATGCATAGGCGTGGGTTTCATGGTCTTCGCCACGATCTAGAGTGTTTTGGCTTGCTCCGCAATAACTACATTTACCGTTTGCCCACGTGTGCTCAGACCGCTCAAACCAGATGTTTCCATCGTCGTTAGCAAATGAGTGCACGATTGAATGGGGGCCCGAGGCGTGTTTTGAGCAGTACACGCTACGGCGAGACAGCAGACCTGTCAGATTGGTTATAGCAAGCCCGAATACCTGCTGCGTAAGAATATGTTCAACCCGTTCTTGGATGTTGGGCATCTCTTTCGCGAGTCCAACGACCAGTCGTCGGGTGATTTCTCGAAGGAAAACGCCGGCTTTTGTGCATGGATCGAGAAAGCGAACGGTTTTGTCTGCCCAGATGTTCGCACCCCCATTTTCTGCAGCCCACGCCTCCGCGAGCGTGTCCAACAGCCGGTTCGCAAATTCGGGAGGCGTAAAGACCTCGTCGTTTGAGAGGTTGGCGATACAGGTTAGTACGTCTGGATTGCGGCCCCGCAGGGTGAAGCTCGCCTGACCGCTCAAACAGCCTCCGCTGTGGAGATGCCCGTCTCAAACGCGGCCATATCGGCGACTGTCATCGGTGGGAAAGTGCGCTCAGGGGTGAAAATCTCGTGCTTTCCGCTTTCGGCCCACAGTGAACCGGTTTCGTAGTAATCCGAGTTCTTGCTGTACGCGGATGCAAGGGTTAGGGAGGCAAGGCGAAAATCGCGTCGTTGGAACTTGCCTTTGCCAAGGTAGCCCCATTCTGAGAATAGGATTGGTTGACCGTCAGTGCCGATCATCTTCATCGCGTCACCATGGACGAGGTTTAATGCCAGCACGTACGAGGCCGCGTGATGTAAATTGTCGCGATCATTTAGATTCAGGTATTCCGAAAAGATATCCAGTAGATTAGCCCGGCATTCGGCCACGTTATCCTCTAGAAGTTCTATGCCGTAGATGCACATTAAACCGAGCAAGGCGAAGTGACGCCGTTCGAAATCAGATCTACCGTATTTAGCCTCTACCGCTGCTAGCTTGCGCTTTAGAACCTGAACGAGGAAATTTCCGCTTCCGCATGCCGGCTCTAGGAAACGGGAATCTATACGCTCGGTTTCCTCTTTAACCAGGTCGAGCATTGCCTCGACCATCCACTCTGGGGTGAATACCTCTCCGTGGTTAGCGACGCGCTCCTTTGATCTGATTAGGCTCATTTGATAACCTGGGCTGTCTTGCGGTAGGTAGCCGCTACCGCGACTACTCTTTGAAGTATAGACCGCTAATAGGAGGAAAGTCCGCTGAAATGGGGTTGAAGTTGCCGCTCAGACTGCGGCTAACTTTTCCACATTTGATTGCCCGAACTGCCGTATAGCGTATTCAGCCTTGGAGGCCCAAAAATGGAGACAGAAATCGCCACTAAAAGGATCGATACTACGACTGATGCATTCGAATCTTCTATGCTAAGCGAAGAATATTATTGGCCGGCACGGCAACCAAGTCAGAATCTGCTTGCAAGAGTCGGCCTGGACTCTGCATTCACGACTATGTTGCCTGCCCCCTTATTGCGGGATGTGCTATGTGAAGCTGTTCGCGCTGAGGTTATATCTGAAGGCCGTCGGCTCTATTTGGCGGTCCACTGGGCCGTCCTGAGGTCCGAAGACTTTTTGCAGAAAATAGATTGCGAGTTGTGGCGCATATGGGGCGAACAGAATCCCTTAGAAGAGCTCTATCCGGAATTGGGTGGATGCGAACCCAACGAAGAGAGGGCACCGGCGGAGATAAAGCTCCGTTACGAGGAGCTGCAGAAAGCTTCGGAAGCCAGGTTGCAGGCAATCGAGGCAGCGGAATTTGTGAGGCTGGCTCCGGATTACGCGGCACTTCGGCCCTATCATCATGTCCTGGAGGGCATGATTGGCGGGGTTTGTAAGGACATGGATGAGCTGCGCCTGGAGGAGTACGCTCGTCAACTCACGGCTAGGAGAACCGCTTAGCGCTAGGGAGGGTTCGGGGCTTGGGGTCTTTGGATGCGATGTAGCACCCTTTCAGGGTTCGGGAGAGAGGGTTGGGGCTGTCCCCGGGGCCTGCGACCCCGGGCTAATGTCTGTCACCGCTTCGCGGTGGAGCATCCGGTTTTTTGAAGTTGAACCTAGACTCCAGTGTCGCCCCTTTGGGGCTTTTAGAAAAAGGGACAAACGTTAAGACCAAGGCCCGAGCTTCTAATTTGTCATTGCGAGGAGCTTCAGTGCGACGAAGTCGCGGCTGAAGAGACGCGGCAATCTATTTGTAAGAGCCACCGGCATTGGTAAAGATGCATACACTTTGATGGTTTGCTTGAACGGTGACCCGTCCCCTAATGTGTGATTAGCATCGAAACTGGTGGTTTGCCACACAGATTGCCGCGTCGCTTCAGCGCGCCTTCGGCGCGCTTCCACTCCTCGCAATGACAAATTACAAGTTGGGATTTGGACCCAGCAACGGGCGTTAAAATATCGAGCATTCAGGCACCCTTCGACCTTCGCTAAGTCTTGTCAGCCCTTTGGGCCTGCATCCCATCGACCCTGGTCGAGACCACTCAGCGAAATAGATCACAAAGCCCGAGATCCCTCACACGGAGTTCGGGATGACAGTTCAAGGTCGACTCTTGAAAGACTGGATGGCATTGCGCCTCTCGGAGTGCGGGAGGGGATGGTTGGGGCTGTCTCGCTGGCCCGGGGATTTTCGATTTTCGAATGTCGAATGTCGAATTCGGAGGAAAAGAGTTTTCGATTCTCGAATGGGGAATTTGATATCGAGTCGCTAGTCGCGACGGCCCAATTACCACCCCCTCCAGCTTCGCTGGTTCCCCCTCCGTTCGGTGCGCAGTCTTGGGCCGCGACGAGAGTTATCTGGGTTGGATGACGCGACTTTGCGCCCTCACATATAGGGGCACCACCTTATTTTCGATTTTCGAATGTCGATCGGAGAATTTGATATCGGGTCGCTAGTCGCGACGGCCTATCGTAACCCCCGAGGGATTTTCGATTCTCGATTCTCGATTCTCGATTCTCGATTCTCGATTCTCGATTCTCGATTCTCGATTGTCGATTGGGAAGGGCTGGGAATGCTCGAATGTCGAATGGGGGGAAGGAATGATCCAAATATTAAGGCTGAACGCCAATAGTCCCATTTCAAACGCCAAACGCAATGTTTTAGCTGTCTTTGTAACATGGCACTAGAGGCTCGAAAAAGTGATAAATCGCCCCGCTTGACGCGGGGTATTCGGATGGTCGTTTCGGCCATAACGGCGATGGCCCTCTGCGGATGCTTCCGAGCTCACGCGGTCCCAATGGTCAAACAAGATGATGTCCTCAAGCTCAACCCCGCTGACGTTTGCTCCTACCTGACCAACAAAGAGATAGCGGATGCGACAGGGTACGGGGTCGACTCCAAAAGCCCCGCAACCCACATTCTCGGAGATGATGGAGCCCCACAAACCGATTGCTATATCTCGGTAAGCGGCAGTGAAGACACTGCCGAAGGAGTGAGCGGAGGGCTTGGCGGCTTTGACCTGAGCTTCATGACCCAAGAGGATTACGATAAAGCCACTGAGATGAAAGAAAGGGTGCTGGATGACAAGGAAACGGTGATGCCGATTCTAGAACCGGTGCCGGGCATCGGCGACTCCGCTATCTGGGTCGCCGAGAACAGTCTCCAAAAAGGAATTACCACCTACGGGGACAAGATCTATGTGAAGAAGGGGGATGTGCTCTTCTGCATCGATCCGCCTTTCGCGCGTAAGGGAACGACCCTGAAGCAAGCGGGCATTGCCCTCGCCAAGCTTGTTGCATCTCGTCTCAATGCCAAAACCACCCCGCTGGCCGTTATTAAGATGAAATCGGAGCCCCCGAAAGCGCCAAATCCAGTCCCCGTTCCTGCCCCCGTCATCGTGCAGCCGAACCCCGCGCCTGTAGCCCCTCAGCAAGACCAGCAGCAGAATGCAAACCAGCAAGATTCAGAACTCCGACGCTCAATCGGGAGCTGGCCAGCAACAGAACCCTCCGCAGGATCAGTCTCAGCCCTCCTCGGGTGGCAACTAAAGAGTGTCTTCCAACTAACGGGTCATTTCAATATTTGCACGTTGACCTCGTCTGCGCTTAGCTCCGTAGTCGTGCCGTCCAATTCGATTTGGACGTTTACGGTTCCGGCTGTAGTCGAATAGCCAAAAAATTCGTAATCGGCACTATCAGAGTTAGTGATAAGGTCAATCGGGCTCATAACGGTGAGTTCATTATTAGGAAGACTGTAGGTAATGTAGAGGCCTGGGAAATAATCGTTAGCTAGGGACGCGTTATGCAGATGAATACGGACAACGAAAAAGGTGCCTGCCGCCACGCTAAAGCTTGGAGTCGCTTCTGGGTCTCCCGAGATTTGATCCGTTTGATTGAAGGCCCAGTTCGTTGACGTGCTTCCGGAATCGCCGGTGGGGCCTTGTGGTCCTGCTGGGCCGGTCGGGCCTTCTGGCCCTGGATAGCCGTTTTGGCCGGTGGGACCTACAGGCCCCGTGACCCCGTTAGGTCCGGTGGCTCCTTGTGGGCCGGTTGCGCCAGTTGGTCCAGTGGGTCCTGTGGGCCCTGTGGCGCCTACGGGGCCAGTTGCTCCGATCGGGCCTACTGGGCCGATTGAGCCAGTATTTCCCGTGGGACCGATCGGTCCCGTTGGGCCGGTGGCACCCATTGGGCCTATCTGGCCAACCGCTCCGCTTGCTCCCGTAGGGCCTACGGGACCCGAAGGCCCGGCGACGCCTTGGGCACCGCTGGGACCGGTTGCTCCGACCGGGCCGACGGGCCCGACCGAGCCGGTTGCACCAGTGGCGCCAATGGGACCTTGCGGCCCGGTTGCACCTGTTGCTCCTGCGGGACCTTGGGGTCCGGTTGCACCCATCGGTCCGACTGAACCAGTTGCTCCTGTAGAACCGTTAGCACCGGTGGCGCCTTTTGCACCCGCGGCCCCTGTTGCTCCGGTTGCGCCTGTGGCTCCAGCGGGACCTTGCGATCCGGTAGAACCGGTGGCACCTGCTACTCCTTGAGGGCCTTGTGGTCCCGTTGCCCCCATCGGTCCGACTGGGCCGATTGCGCCAGTTGCTCCCGTGGCACCATTAGCTCCAGTGGCGCCCTTTGCGCCCGCGGCTCCTGTTGCACCCGTTGGGCCTGCTACTCCTTGAGGACCCTGAGGTCCTGTTGCGCCGATTGCACCGGTAGCTCCTGTCGCACCCTTTGCCCCAGCGGCGCCTGTTGCACCCGTTGGGCCTGCGGCCCCTGTAGCACCTGCGGGACCAGTTGCACCCATTGGTCCGACCGGGCCGATGGAACCGGTCGCTCCTGTAGCTCCTTTGGCGCCGGCGGCTCCCGTCGCACCGGTTGCACCGGCAGGACCGGCTATTCCCTGGGGACCTTGTGGTCCGGTTGCCCCCATTGGTCCGACGGGGCCAACAGAACCTGTGGCTCCGGTTGTTCCCTTAACGCCTGCGGCTCCCGTCGCGCCGGTTGCTCCCGCAGGACCAGTTGAACCCGTGCTACCTGTTGCCCCTTTCGCACCGGCGGCACCTGTTGCGCCTGCGGGGCCTGTTGCGCCTGCGGGGCCTGTTGCTCCAGAGGCACCTGTGTTACCTGTTGCGCCTTTCGCACCTGCGGCACCCGTTGCGCCAGTGGGGCCGATAGGTCCAGAGGCACCTGTATTGCCTGTCGCTCCAGTTGCCCCTTTAGCACCGGCTGCGCCGGTGGGTCCGGCGGGTCCTGTATTGCCTGTTGCTCCCTTCGCGCCGGATGCTCCTGCGGGACCGGTCGCTCCTGTAGCGCCTGTATTTCCGGTTGCGCCCTTAGCTCCGGCAGTTCCCGTAGCGCCGGTGGGTCCTGTCGGTCCCATGGGGCCAGTTGCACCAATCGGACCAATTGGCCCAATTGCTCCAGTGGTGCCAGTCGCTCCAGTTGCCCCTTTTGCACCGGCTGCTCCTGCAGGACCTGTCGCGCCTGTGGCACCAGTATTGCCTGTTGCACCTTTCGCGCCTGCAATTCCTGCGGGCCCCGTTGCGCCTGTATTGCCCGTCGCGCCTTTTGCGCCTGCAGCGCCAGTCGGTCCCATCGGGCCTGTGGCTCCCATTGGTCCAATCGGTCCTATTGCGCCAGTTGCGCCAGTTGCACCTTTAGCCCCGGTGGCGCCCGTTGGCCCGGTTGCTCCCGTCGCGCCCTTGGGACCGGTCGGTCCGGTTGGCCCCGTCGGTCCAGTAGGACCCGTCGGCCCGGTAGGTCCTGTTGGGCCAGAACCCTGTCGGAAAGCAATAGAGGGTTCTGTGGATGCAAGGAGTCCGCGTAAGTCGGAAATGTCCGCCGAGTTAGGTGATTTATGCACTTGCAAAACAGGCGCAGTTACAGTAACATTCCAGCCCGGGATAGTAAAGGAGTTTTGTGTTTTGTGGTCGCCAGCGAACGACAAAGCGGCAGATAAAACGACGGAACATGCGACGCCACGCATCCAAAATCGGCTAGAAATTCTCTTAGACATACCGGCGAAACTCCCCCATCTCGGCGGTGAGCATTGGCCGAAACGTTTCTTAGTGGCCCGATGGCCTGAGAAGTTATTGTAACGCAATCATAGTGGATTGACAGTTATAAAATAAGCGCTTTTGTTAACAACAGACTAAGGGCAACGCTTGCGGTATACGATTTGAGCCTAAACTTGACGGTGGGGGCATTTGAATGGGCTTCCGAAATCCCCGTCATTTATAGGGATTTTGGCCCAAGATCGCGCCGCCGAAGATCTAAGTAAGAACGAAGGTCGCATCCAAGGTCGTCAACAGGGCATGAACAACTCTCGTAAACCCAAAGCCAGCGTGCGAAAGCAGCTTATCGTCGTTATCACTTTGATCCTGATTGGGGCGGCAGTATTGGCGGTCGCGTACCCGATGGTTGCCCAAGCGGGCGGCGGCGCTCTCGCCGGATACTAATGCCTTCGCAAAATCTGTTGCAGCTTGCGGGAGTTGTTTTCGCAAGTGGCCTCATTTTTGTCGCTGTTAGCGCCTTGCTGTTTTGGCCCTTAGAAGAGCTTCTGGAAGGGGACAAGGCGGCAAGGCCGACTCTGAAAGACCTTGCCTATCTGTGGTTTTACCAATCGTATGGGCTATGGATCGGGGCAGGAATTGTCTTTGAGTTGGCCTTTCTTTTACGGGGCCTCATGCCTCAGTCTTTGCTTTTATTTGTTAAGGGCCAGCCCTTTTGGCTGCAGGTCACGGCCGCTTTGCTGATGGCCGAGATTTGGGTGTACTTGGTTCACCGCCTGGCTCACAAGTGGAAGTTCTTGTGGCAGTTTCACCGCGTTCACCATACGGTGGTGGACATGACGTGGAGCGCTAGCTCCAGGCAGCACCCGGTGGATTTCTTGCTTATTATTGTGGGGGCTAACCTGCCAGCCATGATCCTCGGGATCGACCTTCGATCTATCGCCTTGTTTGTGATCTTGGAACGGCTGTACACGGTACTGCTGCACTCCAACTTGCGACTAGATTGGGGCTGGTTCTCCAAAGTTGTGGCAAGTCCCAGCTTGCATCGAAGGCATCACGATCCGAGTTGCAGGGGCAAAAACTACGCGGGGATATTGAGCTTGCTGGACGTGATTGGAAAGACTTATGAGTCGCCGGATGGGGTGGGCCGTTGAAGGGGACAGGGCGTTAACAGTAGGCTATTTTCATAGGGCTTGTTACCCGCGCCTCTCCCGGTTCGCGGACTCACCTCACGTAAAGGGGCACCAGACCGCACACTCCATCGGTCAGGTTTCCCTCTGAGCCCCCTCCGAATGGATTCGACACCACCTCTCCTTCCGGGAGAGATTTGTAGTTGCGGAAACCCCAAAGTTTCCTTATCCAACGGATGTGCCGTTGCGAATCGAGGACATTATAGCCACATCAAATCGACTGCAATTTATTTGAGCATCTCACGGTTAACACGTATGTAAAGGGAATGACGACTCAGAAGACCGCACTAATCACGGGTGCGAACAAGGGCATTGGATTCGAAATCGCAAAGGAACTCGGCGAACTTGGGATTACGGTGCTTGTTGCGGCGCGCGATGAGGCCCGCGGAAAGGAAGCCGTTTCCCAGCTATCTGGTTACGGCGTGACCGCGGTCTATGTGAACCTTGATGTGACCGAACAGGCGACTATAGACGCGGCGGCTAATTTTATTGCCAAGCAATTTGGAAGTCTCGACATCCTGGTCAACAACGCCGGCATTACCGGAACCGGATCTTTTATTCCCAGCGAAGTGACGACCGAAACGATGCTAAACGTTTACGCGACGAATGTGTTTGGCGTCGTAGCTGTGACCAATGCGATGCTTCCATTGCTTAAGAAGTCGCCCTCGGGTCGCATTGTCAACATGTCGAGCGGTTTGGGCTCCATCACGCTCGCCAACGATCCGGATTCTCAGTACGGCAGCCGCAACTTCATGCCTTATCAGTCTTCAAAATCGGCTCTCAATGCCATAACGGTTGCCTACGCGAAGGAGCTTAGGGAAGAAGGGATTAAGGTAAATGCGGCGGATCCAGGATTTACGGCAACAGACCTAAATCAACACAGAGGCACGCGAACGGTTCAGCAAGCGGCCGCGATAGTCGTACGGCTTGCGACACTTCCGGACGACGGCCCAACCGGCTCTTTTCAAGACGAAGACGGCGTTATTCCCTGGTAAGCCAGGGATCGGCTGGCATCCAAAGTCCTTTTGCCCTATAATAACAAGACCTTAGGTGGCAGATGCGGAGAACCCTATGCCGGCTGAAATTGGAGTGGAATGGAGGGCTGCTTTGCTACACCCTCGGGGATGGCAAGGAGCAGATTGCCGGCGCTAGCGAGCTTACGCTTTCCGAAATCGAAAGCCTGCGGCAGCTTTGCGCCGACGGATCGAACGCTGTCTATAACGAGCTTGGCAATACCTTTTTCCCGGATGTAGTTTTGCGCTTCCTGCAAAAGCGGGCGATCGCTGGAAACCAGGTAAGGCTGCTCCTCGAAATATCACCCGCGTTGGCCAGCTTGCCAATCGAGTTGGCCTTTCTTGGCGCTAATTCTGAAAGCCCATTAGCGTTGCACCCCGGGATTCATCCCTCACGGTGGGTTGAGGGGAAGAGTTGGGAGAACACTAATAGTTCACAAACTGTGCTCATAGCCGCCGCAAATCCTGCCTCTGCGGCCTATCCTTTTCTGGCCCAAGCCGATAACGAAGCCTCTGCCGTTTGCAAGGCGCTAGCTGCTCCGGAATGCTCGCGTTTTCAATCGGAATTGCTCTCGGGGGCGACGCCGATCTCGCTTCAACGCGCGATCGAAGAACGCAAGCCTTATGCGCTTCACCTAATTTGCCATGGCGATCTAAAGCCGTCGGGCGGGTGCGTTATTTTGGAGGGCGCCCGTAAGAACGAGCACCCTATTATCTATGCCGATGAGCTGGCAGAATGGCTTCGAGCGGCGGGCACTCAGCTTTTGGTTCTTAGCGGTTGCCATACGGCCTCTGTTGGTTCGATTGGGGAGACATTAGCTCGGGAAGGCGTCCCATGCGTTTTAGGAATGAGACACGCCGTTTCGGATAGTGGCGCATTCTTGTTTTCCCGGGCTTTTTATGCTGCGTTGGCTCAAAGGTTTTTTATCGATGAAGCCGTTTATCAGGGGAGAACGGCTGTATCGGGAACCTTTGCGGACTGGTCTGCTCCCGTGCTTATCGTTTCTGGCGAAAACGCGTTCTACGAAGAAGAGGCAGCGCCGCAGCATAATTTGCCCGATGATCCGTTTGCTTTCATCGGCCGCGTGTCGGAAGTTGGCGCGCTGAAGTCTCTTTTGACTTCACCTAAGACTAGGCTGGTGACGGTTACCGGGTTTGGAGGAATCGGCAAGACCCGTTTGGCCAGGGAAACTGCGCGGCAATGCCTTTCATTTTTTGAAGATGGCGTCTTCGCTATCGACTGTGAAGCGATTTCTGGCCCCGAAGAACTCATGGCCGCTATCGGATCAGCTATTGGGGCCGAGTCCTTTTCCAGTCTGAGTGCCGTAACATCGGCCCTTTCCGGCAAGAGGATTTTGCTGCTGCTTGACTGTTTCGAAAAGCTGGTCTTTAGCGCGCCGGCCATTTCGGAGTTGATAGGTGCCTGCCCAAACCTGAAAGTATTGGTAACAAGCCGGATCATCCTCGGGCTGGAATCTGAGCGCGAATATGCGCTAGGGCCATTTTCGCCTCGCGGCGGTCGCAGGGGTTCCGATGCGACCGCCCTTTTTATGGAAACCGCGGAGCGTCTGGTCCCCCAAGGCACCCTCAAGAATAAGAAGCGCAAAGTTCAAGCGTTGGTGGACTTGTTAGAGCGGGTTCCGCTGGCCATCATCTTGGGCGCAGCGCAGCTGCGCTACATGAGCATCGAGGATCTTACGGCTCAGGTTGAGCGTCGCAGGCTCCAGGTCTTACGAAACCGCCGCACGGATGGCCGACATTCTAGCCTGCAAATGGTGGTTGGCGATTCGTTTAATCTGCTCAGCGAATGGGAAAGGGACTTGGCCATTAAGCTGTCTATCTTTCGGGGCGGGTTCTTTTTGGAGGCGGCGGAAGCCGTCGTAACAGATTTAGATTTGATCGATGGGGTTGCTAGATTGCGGGAAAACAGCTTACTGAGCGTAACGCTACTGGGTTCCAAAACCCGCTACCGGATGCTGGACACGATTCGGGAGTATGTCGAACTTACCTATCTCTTGAGCCTTACTGGCGAATTGAAAGGCGCACACATGCGTCACTTTTTGGCGGTCGCCAAGGAGATTAGGGAGGAGCACGATGGCGGAAACCAGGGGGTGGCCAATTCCAAATTGTTGCTAGAAGCTGGAAACCTGAAGAATGCGATCGAACATGCCTGTGCCGCTTCGGATGGGAGCGCAATCCGGCTGTTTGCTGGAAGTCTGGCAAGGCTGTATTACGAAACGGGGCTTCGTTTGGATTTCGAGTATCTGGCTCTCGGGGCGCTGGCTTCGGCAAATGAGGCGCGTGATTTGGACTTGATTATCGAGCTAACCGGTTTGTTAGGTTCGCACGGACGACGCCAGGCCAATTTCGAAATGGCGATTGAGTTTTGGAGCATACGCGTGGAGGCTTGCGAAGAGGCGAAGGTCTACGAGCTTAAAGCGGATGCGCTGCTGGACCTTACCGATTTGTACGTTGCTTCAGAACGATTCGAAGAAGCGCGGGCAACCTTGAATCGGATTGAAGAGATTAGATCTCAAATAAAAGATCAAGGGTTGGTTTTAAACTATTTGATGCTAAATGCACGGCTGGACCTTCAGTTGGGAAATAGGAGTGGGGCTCTTTCCCAAGTTGAAAGCGCGGAGCGACTCATGGCTACCTTGGCCCCTGGGCCTTATCAGTTCTATGTCTGGAAAACTTCGGCGTTGATTTTTCGCGAGTGCGGGCAGCCCGGTCGAGGCATAGGGCCTTGCGCCGAAATTGTAAAAAAATCAGTTGAAGAAGGTAGGAAGGCTTTCGCAGGTCTCGCGTTGCTTGAAATGGCTCGTTGCTTTGTTGAATCAGGAAAGTTAGAAGAGGGCTGTACCGCACTTGCGTTCGTCAAAAGCTTGCCTCGGAGCGTTTCTTTGAAGCTAGCTGACGATGCCGAAAAATATGCGACATTGATCGAACGGGATCATAAGCGGCCCGTGCGGGCGCAACATATTTCGCAAAGCGAATGGCTCGCCAAGGCAAAAGAATTCACGTTAAATTCTGCGGACTAGTCGAGCGGTTTTATATACTAGCTAACAATTTTACGTTACTTTCCGGTAAAAATGCTAGGTACTGCACGATTTGCATTTTGCAGTAGGAGGAACTATTGTCTATATTACATCCCCGCAGGTGGGCAGCCATTATGCCGCTTGACTACACCCCAGCAGGTAATCAGGCCTTCATCAACGTCGCCCATAGATCTGAGTATTCGCTACTGGTTCAAAGTAAGAATTGGGCAGACCTAGGCTCTTTGTTCACCGATCCGGCCGGGTGGTTCAGAGAGATAGCCTCGAAATGGCACCAGACCCCCTTCGAGGTGCGAAGGCCTGCTACCCTTGTCGTACAACATCTATCGAGGACCTACGGGGGCGTTTTTAGGGCGGCACAACTGGCAAATCTCCTTAAACCGGGCTCAGTCGATCTTGAGTTCGCCCCCGGTAACTTTAGAGACCGTCCAATTGAAGTGACAGTCGCTTGGTATGCCAAATTTGTCGAGAATATTTCGAAGGAATATCCGTGCGGATATTTTCAAGCGGAGCTCGCTATTGAGACAAATACCGTAACGGTGTCCTACATCCAGCCTGACATCTGCCCTGAGGCGACTGTCTTTCCGAATGTTGAAATCACCAAAGCCACTGTTGCTACCGCTCCGCTTCCGGGTAGCTCAGCAGTCTACAATCCACAAGAGGGTTACATTGTTGGGAGAGCGCACTTTGATCTTTCTGTACCGAAAGAAGATTTGGCTCGCACAAGGGGGTACATGATCAAGGAATATATAGAGAGTTGCGATTGCATGTGCTGTCGTATGAATGCGCTTAATCCCGGCGATCTTCTGTACACTTCTGCTGCGACGATTCCGGAGGGTGATCAGCTAGGGGTCGGCGCAAGTCCTACTCCGGCCTTAAAGAAGTTTGCATCTACACCGATTGAGACCACAGCTGAGGCCGCTTATGCTGCCGTTGCGATGACAACCCCCACCGTGATCGCTCAAGGCATGTCAAGCACCTCAGACACGTATATTTGCATCGACACTTCCATCCTTGAGGGAGAAGCGTACTATCCAACCGACGTTCTTTATAAGCTCTATTACCAGTAGGGTTCGTCACGAAAAGTGACTTGACCAAGAGTTATGCCGTGCGGCAAAATTTGGGACATGGTTCCTGTGAGTTAAACTCATTTTCGTGCCGACTGAAACCAATGTCCAGACGCTAGACGCCATCTTCCAAACCGAAGGGAGAGGCGTCTACGCCCGGTTGGTGCACAGCCTCGGCGATTTCGATATCGCGGAGGACGCCCTCCAAGACGCAATGGCAGCGGCCCTCGTTCAGTGGCCAAAGGAAGGCATCCCGGATAAACCGCACGCCTGGCTTTTCCGTGTGGCTAGATTCAAAGCAATCGATGCCCTAAGAAAGAAAGGCCGCACGGAGCAAGTAGAGGACCTTGAACCTCTTGCCACAACGAAGCAAGAAGAGTTAGAAGAAATCGGCGATGAGGTTCTTCGCCTCATCTTCACCTGCTGTCACCCTTCCATCGGCCCGGAAGCGCAAATTGCCCTCACCCTGCGTGAGGTTTGCGGACTCACAACCGAAGAAATCGCGCGCGCTTTCTTGATCCCGGCGCCGACCGTCGCCCAGAGGATTGTTAGAGCGAAGAACAAGATCCGCGAGGCCAAGATTCCGTTTGAGGTACCCGGAGGAGATGACAAGAACCTAAGGCTAGCGGCCGTTCTTCGCACGATTTATCTAGTTTTTAACGAGGGCTACTCGGCAAGTTCCGGCGAGGAGGCAATCAGGCGCGATTTGGTGGTCGAAGCGATAAGGCTGGCGCGGTTGCTTAACGAGCTATTGCCCGATCCTGAAGTTCTTGGCCTCCTCGCTCTTATGCTGTTAAGTCAATCACGAATGTCAAGTCGATTATCGCGAGAAGGCGAAATAGTCGTTCTTGAAGATCAGGACAGGTCACTGTGGGATCGGGACCTCATCGCGCAAGGGGCGAGACTAGTCACGGAAGCTCTAAATCAGAATGCGCTCGGTAGCTACATTTTGCAGGCTGCCATCTCCTCGGTTCATTGCGAAGCGCCGAGCTACGAAGAAACGGACTGGAACGATGTTGTTGGCCTTTATGACGCTCTTCTTTTAATCGAACCCTCACCGGTTGTCAGCCTAAATCGTGCCGTTGCGGTAGCCATGCGTGATGGGCCGGAAGCGGGCATCGCGCTTATCGACGCACTATTGGCTGATGGGCAATTAGGAACCTATCACCTTGCTTTCGCAGCAAGAGCCTATTTTTATCGACGGGCCGGCAAGACGAGGGAATCCATCGAGGATTACAGTAAAGCTTTAGGGCTAGCCTCGAACGAACCGGAAAAGAGGTTCCTTCAAAAACAGCTGGACGAACTTGCCGGTTAGCTTCGGCAATTTCACGCGGGGGACGCGAAGAATCGGAGAGCGCAAAATGGTGAGGGAGTGCTCCGCATCTTCGCGCTTTTCGCGTGAACTTAGTTTTTCACACCTTGTACAACCTTTGGGCAATGCTGAAGCGCACTGATCAAGTACTTGATAGTTCGATCGAATCTGGAGGCTCAATTGAATGGTGCTTATCTTCATAGTCGGCCACGATCAGGGAAAGCACGTACAACTCTTCCGATTCCGGCGTATCGTATTCGAAAGGTAGCAAATAATCGATTCTGGTCAGAACCTCTCGGTAATCCTGTTCCGAGTGTATAGGCTTCATATGAATCATGTCGTCCATCCCAAATTGTTCCAGATCAATTGTGGCAAAAAACTTCAGCCCATGTAGAATTCGATAATCCCCAAGCGACCAGTTAGCGTAAGTCTAAAAAGACGAAGAGGTAAAAATGACAACCACACAAACAATAGTTCAACCTATTGCCTATATCCACTTTAACGGGAATGCGAATGAGACCATCGAATTCTATGGCAAAGCACTGCAAGCCAAACTGGTTTCGAAAGCCACCTATGGCGAGATCCCAACTGGCGACAGCGAGCAAAATCGAATCTCCGAAGCGGACAAAGACAAGATCGTTAACGCCCAACTTGAGCTGCCAGGCGGTGGCCAATTTTACGTGATGGATACGCCTAGCTTTATCCCGTATACGGATATCTCTGGCATCACACTTACCCTTAACTACCCGACCGTCGAAGAAGGCGAGAAGGCGTTCCGGGCTCTCTGCGAAGGCGGCACGATCACCATGGATTGGTGCGACACTTTCTGGGCGGAGAAGTTCGGCATGGTCGACGATAAGTTCGGAGTTTCGTGGCTTGTGAATGGCAACCTAAGATGAAATATCTCTGCCTCGTTTATCTGGATGAAGAGAACTGGAGCGCTTGTCCAGACGCATCCTGCGCCGATTACGGAGCAGAACTTCACCAAAGGGGCAGGCTGGTGGCGGGCGAACCCCTTCATCCGGTGAGTTCCGCAACAACGGTGCGTGTTCGCAACGGGTCCGTCAGCATTACAGATGGCCCGTTCGCGGAAACAAAAGAGATGCTGGCCGGATTCTATCTGATCGAGGCCAAGGATCTAAACGAAGCGATACGAATCGCGTCGGAGATCCCTCCTGCTAAGAACGGTTCAATCGAAGTGCGGCCGGTGCGTACACTGGCAGTGTAGGTCAACTGGAGCGGCAAACATATTCCGCTCCAAGCCTATAAAGAAACACTGCAGGCAAGGAGGCGTAAAGGGCCATTTGCTCTGCTAACCATATTTTGTATACTGAGGTTGGAATTCTTATCCATTTTTAGTGTGCTTGCATGCATCCTGCTTCTCTGGTTAAGCGATTTCAATCGGAGGCGCGAGTTGTTAGAAAGCATCCCTAAAGCAGCCAAAGTCGGCCCAAATCATTACTCTTTCTCACTTGTTTCAAGATTAGCCTTTGGGCTATTTCTGATGGCCTTCATGGCTTCGGCCGTAGCTCAAACTGCAACCCTTACGGGTCTCACTCCAAGCTTTTCGGCAAGGGCTCTTTCAAGGAATGGAAAGGTTGTCGTGGGAATTGATAATACGACAAATATGGCAGCTTACTGGGTCAACGGAACTGTGACTGACATACCGGGTGTCACCGCGGGCTCCCTCGCAAATTGCTGTAACGCAGATGGGTCGGTTATCGTAGGCGAAAACAATGCCCTTCCATTCATTTGGGAGAATAGCGGCGCGACAGGGCATTTAGCGACACTTCCACTACTACCTGGCCAGTCAACTGGGATTGCCACCCTGATCAGTGCGGACAGTACAACCATAGCCGGCTATTGTGGTCCGGATGTTTCGGTGTGGACCGTTGGAGGAGTTTTCGAAGTTCCGGACACTAGTTCTGAAACGATTATGAATAGTATTAGCGATGATGGTTCTACCATCGCGTGCGACCTAACGGGCTTCTATAACGATTACCGCAGCAACCTCGCTTTTCAATTTGGAAGCCAAGCTGCAGGAGTAGTAAACATCGATGCTCTTGGAGAATCCTTGGTCACGAGTGAGATACCATCTTTCAATAATAACGACCCTAATGGACAGGGCGTGGAAGACTTATTCTGTGTAACTTCCGATGGCAGCAACCAATATGGAAGTTCGTTCAATCTTTATAACGAGACATTTAACGAACCGCAGGGTCAGGTCCAATACCCGGAATCCGACGGGTTTTGGACCGTCGCCAACGATTCAAACGGAAACGCGCAGCTAGGAGCTTTCGCCAACTTTGAACCTCATTCCTGCAATGAAGATGGCAGCGTTCTCGGCGGCATTTCCGTAGCACCTGAAATAGGTGAAGATGCGGACGGCCATCCCGAACTCACAGAATTCTTTTTGGGCGATTGTCAAATCGCTTTTGGCGGCAGCGTGCAAGATCTGAATCTTTACCTGACCAGAAAAGGGGCCGCCACCGCAAACTGGATTCTTTCCGGCCTTGGAACAGGAGCAATGTCCGCCGATGGTTCCGTAATGCTGGGAAGCGGCACATTTAACTCGACGAACGAAAACTTTATTGCCACGATCACTCCCAGCGTCGCGAGTCTAAATCCCGATCAGGCCAGCTTTGTCGGCGGCAACTCTATTCAGGCTACGGTTGATCTCGATTATCCGGCTCCCGCAAATACGACCGTCACGATCACGAGCAAAAACCCCGGTGTTGTACCGTCCACCTCGGTCGCTGTTCCAGAGGGAACTATGTTGGGAGCATTTACTCTTGCGTCAAACTCCGTGACCACACTAACAGTCGTCCAACTCACAGCGACACTTGGCACAACTTCAGCAGTAGCCAATGTGACGGTGAATCCGGTACCCACCCCCATCACGGCCTTCTATCCCGCCACAACAACTGTAGTTGGAGGGAACATGATTCTTGGCTATGTGGATATCGGGACGGCGGCTGGAGCATCCGGCGTCACTGTAATACTTGCCAGTCAAAATGGCAATGTCCAGCTGCCGGCAACGGTAAAAATTCCTTCGGGAAAAACCTCGGCATCGTTCTCCATAACATCCGATCCTGTCGTGAGTCCGGCCACCGCAACTTTGCAAGCTAATATCGGCTCTTCGACGCAATACGCCCTCATTAACTTGATCTTGCCAACTGTTTCATTGGTGAGGGTTGCGCCCGCCCCGGTTGTTGGCGGGACGAGCACAAAGGTCGGCGTGTACCTCAACGGCGAGGCCCCCAGCAGCAATACCGCAGTCCACATGGTTAGCAGTAACCCAAATGCGCAAGTTCCCTCCACGATTACCGTTCTCAGTGGTGCAACTTCGGCCAACGCATCCTTGACGACAACGGCAGTGGCAAACACGACCACTGTTACTATAAGTGCGACGACGGCCTCGGTAACGGTAACTACCAGTTTTGACGTCAATCCCGTCGTGTACCCTGCAATCACCGGATTCTATCCATCTGCGGATGTTATTGTCGGAGGCAATGCGGCAACTGCGACCGTTACGTTAGCGTCTGCCGCGCCAACGGGCGGCTATACGGTGGGCCTTGCCAGCAACACGGCAGGGGTTTCCGTTCCCGCAACGGTGCCCGTCGCTGCCGGAAAAACGAGCGCCTCTTTCTCTCTAAACTCCACGCCCGTAACTACTGCCGCTCAGGTGACCTTAACTGCGACGCTTGGAACGGAGACGGAGAACACGATTGTCACCGTGATTCCCCCATCGGTTTCGCTGGTGAGGGTAGCTCCGTCGCCCGTGGTTGGCGGAGTAAGCACAAAGGTGGCCGTGTATCTGAATGGAAAGGCTCCTGCCGGTGGGTTTGCCGTGAGTGTTTCCAGTAATAGCTCGGCGGCAACTGTTCCCGCAACGATTACGGTTCCTGCTGGGGCAACCGCTGCAAATGCAACAGTGACGACTAGCGCGGTAACGGCGGCGACAACGGTCGTGGTTACGGCTCAAACTGGTTCAACTACTGTTGAAACAACGATGATTGTAAATCCATTGCCGATCGCGTTGCCGATCAAACTCGGCAAAGCAACCAGTTTGGTTAAGTTAAATTATTGTTGTAACATCTATCTTTAGGGAGCGCGAGTCATGCGTTCGCCTCGGAGGCTCGCTTTGCTCGAATGCACTCTTTCCAAAACCATTTCTAAATCACAACTTCGTCTCTTCACATCGGCTTACAAGGTCGCGGCAGCATTTCTGCTTATCGCTTGCATGGCAACGGCTTTGGCACAAACGGCGACCCTCAAGGGATTAGGAACGAAATTCAGTGGGAAGGCGCTTTCAAGGGATGGGACGGTAGTGGTGGGAGTAGACACAAGCTCGAATAAGGCCGCCTACTGGAGCAGCGGAACCATGCACGATTTGGCGGGCGTGGCAACAGGATCTGTCGTGAATAGCTGTAACCAAGACGGAACCGTAATGGTTGGCCAAAACAATAACTTGCCGTGCATTTGGGAAAGCAGCATTCTGGAGAGACTTCCTCTTCTGGGAGGCACAACCTCTGGAACGGCAACCCTTATTAGTGCGAATGGCACGACCGTGGCAGGGTATTGCGATGGCATTCCCGTCGTATGGTCTTTAGCCGGCGTTTTTGCACTCTCAGCGGAATCCACGAGCACAATATTGAACTCCATTAGCGACGATGGTTCAACAATCGTTTCGGATCTTACCGGCGGTTACGCTGGCCAGCTTACTAGCCCCAATACAAACGGTAAGCAAAAGCCAGGTGTGATCCAGCTTTCCGGACTCGGTCTAACCCAAGAAACAACTTCAATTAATCCCTACTTTGTCAACACGAACGACCCCGAGAATGATGTGGTTGGTTACGAGGATCTTTTTTGCACAACGGCAGATGGCAGCGTGAAGTACGGCAGCTCATTCGACGTTTATCTTGAACCGATGACCGGGTCTGGCGCGCCCTATAGTGTGCTTGACACCGATGGATTCTGGGCGGTAGCGTATTCTACTAATGGTGCTCCACAGTCGCCGATTTTTACCGATTTTGAAGTTCATTCCTGCAACGTGGATGGCAGCGTCCTTGCTGGTTGTACGGTAACGCAAGAGGGAGCGCCGTACCTCACTCAGTTTGCGTTGGGGACCTCTGAAATCGCTTTTGGAGGCACTTCGGAAAACCTGAATAAGTTTCTGACCGGAAAAGGCGCCGCTACTGGCGGATGGACGCTTTCCACCGTTGGAACTCAGGCCATGTCCGGCGACGGTTCTGTGATTTTTGGAACGGGCATCGCGGTAAACGTTACGGAAACCTTTACCGCCACGATCAGTCCTGCCGTTTCGAGTCTCAGCCCGAGCCAAAGCAGTTTTGTAGGCGGCAGCTCGGTGCAGGCCACGGTTGGGGTGGATTATCCAGCTCCGGCTAACACAACGGTGACGGTTACGAGCAACAATACGGCAGTGATTCCATCCACATCTGCAGCCGTTTCGCAAGGAACGATGCTTGGGGCATTCACATTAACCTCGAAGGCCGTA
Source organism: Fimbriimonadaceae bacterium (assembly GCA_036502005.1). Taxonomy (GTDB): domain Bacteria; phylum Armatimonadota; class Fimbriimonadia; order Fimbriimonadales; family Fimbriimonadaceae; genus DASXZH01. Next base: position 94,544 of record DASXZH010000097.1, on the reverse strand, counting down.
ACAGTTGCTACAAGCGTGAAGCTCACGGCAACGCTGGGTACCACTTCAAAGACTGCGACTGTAACAGTGAATCCGCCGCCAACCCCGGCGATCACGGGCTTCTATCCATCGGCGGGTGTGATTGTCGGAGGAAATGCAGCCACGGCCTCAGTAACTTTAGCTTCCGCAGCTGGAACCAGCGGCTACGTGGTAAAGCTGGCGACCAACACGGCTGGATTTACGCTACCCGCAACGGTAACGGTGGCGAGCGGCCAGAAGAGCGTCTCTTTTGCTATGACATCGACGCCCGTGACAGCAGTTACCCACGTGACGCTCACGGCAACCTTTGGATCATCTACAGAGACCACAGTCGTTACCGTGGTTCCACCTTCGGTTACGGTGGTTAGAGTGGCGCCCTCGCCTGTAGTGGGCGGCGTTAGCACCAAGGTGGCCGTGTATCTGAACGGAAAAGCCCCAACCGGAGGGTTTGCTGTAACGGTGGCGAGCAGCAGCAAATCCGCCACTGTTCCCACAACGATTACCGTTCCTGCTGGGGCAACCGCTGCGAATGCGACGGTGACAACTACGGCAGTTGCGGCCGCAACCGTGGTTGTGGTGTCGGCACAAATCGGAAGCATCACTGTGGAAACCACGATGGTGGTTGATCCTTAGATTGTCGGCCCCCGATTTTGCTAAATTGGTCCCGTTGTTGTAACATTTAAGCTAAATCGCATCTGGTCAGCGATTTGGTTCGGAGGTTTTCGTTGTTAGAAATCGTTCACAAATTAGTTGGTCTAAGCGCAAAGAGTTGTCGATTTTTATCGCCCAAGGCGCTTGGCGCTGCATTCCTGTCTCTGGCCTCTATCGGTAGCGCTCTCGCTCAAACGGCCACCATCACCGGCTTGGGAGCTAACTTCACAGCCACCGCCCTTTCCAGGAATGGGAAGCTCGTGGTGGGGCAAGACACCACCAACAACGTTGCGGCCTATTGGTCCAACGGAGTAGTTACCGACCTGGACCTAGCCAATAACCCAGGCGCGGTAGCTAATAGCTGCAATATCGATGGCTCCGTCATCGTGGGGCAATACCAAAATCTACCTTGCCTTTGGGAGAAGAACAATTCCTCCGTTTACGCCTTTGTCAATCTCCCGCTGTTGAGCGGTACCACAGCGGGAATGGCAACTCTTATAAGCGCAGATGGCACAGTCATTGCCGGTTACTGTAGCGGTCTTCCGGTAGTTTGGACCTTTGGAAGCGTCTTCGCCATTCCAGGCACTTCTTCAGCAACAGTTTTGAACTCCATCAGCGACGACGGATCTACCATCGTTTGCGATCTAACGGGCGGCTACGCCGCTAACATAAGCGAGCCCAATGTCGGTACAAATCAACATCCTGGAGTTATCTCGGTGGCCGGTCTCGGGCAGGATATTGCTTCCACATCTGTCAACCCATTTTTTATAAACCATAACAACCCTGAAAACGATGTCGTCGGCTATGAAGATATCTTTTGTCTTACGTCCGACGGCAGCACACAATTCGGGGGCTCATTTGATGTGTACTATCAGGTTTATTTGGGTTCAAACAATCGGCGTTCGGAGTTTCTATATCCAAACCCCGAGACGGACGGGTTCTGGACGGTAAGCAACGATTTAACGAATGGCAGCACGCCGTTAGGGAGCCTTATGGACTTCGAGCCTCACTCCTGTAGCGCCGACGGCGCCATCCTTGCCGGCAGTCCCATGTTTCCGGATGTCATCCAAGACATGTACGGGAATCCGTTCGTAAATGACTTTTCGGCGGGAAATGCCGCCCTTGTCTTTGGCGGGACCCAGCAGGATCTGAACAAGTTTCTTACAGCCAAGGGCGGTGCAACTGGCTGGACCTTAAAGAGTGTTGCGACGCAGGCCATGTCGAGCGACGGCTCGGTGATATTGGGTAGCGGCACAGTTGCTAACGTTACGCAGAACTTTATAACGACTATCAGCCCGGCAGTTTCTACCCTTACTATAAGCCAGAGCAGCTTTGTTGGCGGGACATCGTCGCAGGGAACGGTGGGCCTGGATTATCCGGCGCCAGTCGCTACAATCGTGAAAATCACAAGCGGAAACGCGGCATATGTTGCGTCAACGACAGCCACCGTTGATCAGGGATCCATGCTTGGGGCGTTTACTCTAAACACGGCCGCCGTTCCAGCGGCAACGAACGTAAAAGTCACTGCATCTTTGGGCTCAACTTCAGTAGTGGCAACGGTTACTGTACTTCCCAAGCCTACTCCGGCGATTACAGGATTTTATCCATCAGCGGGCGTTATAGTTGGAGGGAATGCGGCAACCGCCTCGGTCACCCTTGCTTCCGCAGGAAGCGCCGGCTATGTTGTGAAGCTCGCAAGCAATTCGGCTGTTGTTACCGTACCGGGAACGGTAACCGTCCCCTCCGGTAAAACGAGCGTCTCATTTTCGCTCACTTCCACGCCTGTAACGGCGGTCACGAAGGTTGTTCTTACGGCGACGTTAGGAACTTCGACGGAGACCACAATCGTGACGGTGGTTCCTCCATCAGTTTCGTTGGTGAGAGTAGCGCCGTCTCCGGTAAAAGGCGGCGTCAGCACCAAAGTGGCTGTGTATCTGAATGGAAAGGCCCCAGCCGGAGGGTTTGCCGTCACAGTGGCTAGCAGCAGCTCTGCCGCAACGGTCCCTACGACGATAACCGTTCTTGCCGGTGCGACCGCCGCAAACGCGACGGTGACGACGAGCGCTGTCACCGCTGCAACAACAGTTGTGGTGACGGCGAAGACCGGTTCAACGAGCGTGGAGACTACCATGGTGGTTAGCCCGTGATCAAGTTTTAAGTCTTGAGCATTGGGAGGAATTGCAAGGCCCCTCCTCCCCGCCTTACCGGGAGGGAGCAAATAGTTAAACGACCAGCTTTTCTTCGTTGGATCCACGTGAGTATCCGAGGTCTTAACCCACTTTCCGCTGCCAAAGTTAAATTAGTTGCCGGATTGGGTCCTAATGAACTCCGCCAAGGCTGCGCTTGGCCTTGTATCCTCATAGATTGGGTCGGAATTTATCGTTAGCCTTGCCTGTTGCTGCAGTTCCTGGATGAGGGCCATCTCGACATAGCTCTCCGGTGACTTGGCGATCATCTCGGGGATGCCCGCCAGCGGCAAAAAGGCCAAGCAAAGCCGGGAGCGCATAAACTCGCCAGGAAGGGAAAGAACCGGCGTGCCAACGGTTAAGGCGTCGATGGTGGTGATGCCGCCGTTAAACCCGGGCGAATCGAGTGAAACATCGGCGAGTTGAAGTAGCCTGCCGTAGTCGGCTGGAGGCTGGAAAGGCAGCCTTATTATGTTGTCGGTCGCCCTTCCCAGCCGCTCTTGCAGAAGGTCGTTATTAGCTCGGGCAGGCCCAATAACGACCAGTGGCTTAGGACTCCTCGCTGCGATTTCGATGAAAATGGCATCATATTTTGGCGTGAGTTTTAAGGGGTTTTGGGCGAAGATCAAGTAGCCGCCTTCCGGTACACCCAACTCCCTTGCCGATTTGTTGGAGACAGGAATATTGAATCTCGGATAGGTCACCCCGCTTCTTGGCAGCCTAACCAACTGCTCCGTGTAGTGGTCTTCGCCATTTGGCGGTTCCATCATTTCCGAAGCGAGAAAGAAATCCAGTTGGGGGGAGCCAGTGGTGACGGGGTGCCCCCAAGCCGCAAATTGCTTGCGGGCAAGCCGTAAACAGGCAAGCTGAATGGAAACGCCGGACATGCCGACATCGGTGAAGATCAGGGCGTCCAAATCGAGGTCCCTAATGCGCGCCGCCGCTTCCGGAACAACGAGCGGAAGGTGGTAGTAATGGTCTGCTTTTCGCCGAAAAACAGTGCTGACTTGGTCTTCCATGTGCCACAGATTGAATACATAGGTTTCGAAGTCATCCGGCATGTTTTTTAGCCAGCCAAACGCCCAACGAGAGCCGTTAAAGTTAGCCAGTTTAGTGCTGACGAACCCCAATCGCAACGGTCCCGGTTTGCGTTTGCCTAAGGGGTCGCTTAATTGAGGATAGGCGTTGGCGGCATGCTTGCATAGCGTATTCATCAAGCGGGTTAGGGACGGCTTTACATCCTTGCCCATATAGGCAAAGGGATAAACATCGAAATCTTCAACGAGGTCGAAGGTTTCATTCGAGTCCAGGTCTGCTTCTTCTAGTCTCGTGAGCGCTTGCTGAAAACCGCCCCAGGTTTGCTCAAGTTCTTCGGTTGAGCGGTACTGGCGCGGGAGGCTTAAACGTAAGAGACGCTCGAAGGGGGTTCCGTTAAATCGGTCCAGTTTTGTGAGCGCTTCGCGAACAGATCCCTGGCCAATGAGTTCAAGGATGGCCCTCTTGTCGCTGTCGGCCAAAACCGTTTGGGTTGTCTGAGTGCCCGGAGGGTTTGGCAACAGGTGTTCACTCACCATCTTCGTGCGTTCCAATCGCGGGTTGGGTGCGGCCAAATCGACTATGGGCGCATCTAAAACTGCCAGAACTGCTGCGCAGAAATCGTAAAATCCGCTTGCGAGCCCCACATGCCGCATCATCGCCACAAGGGTGCCTTCAATATCTTGCAGGCCTTCTTGGCCCGGCACTACGCCGAGATTAATGGCCGCGCCTTCGAAATAAACTTTCCGGCAAAGCGCCGGATCTTTAGAGTTCAGGGCGCGGCAGCTTAGAGGCCTGTGCGAATAAATGGAACAGGCGTGATCGACCAGGAAAGGGCAGGCGGCCGTTGGTCGAGTGAGGCGGCAGTTCCAGAAGCCGGCGTTGTCCTTATCCGCTTCTTCCTTTCTTGTTCTAAGGGATTGTAGTTGCTCTGAAGAGAAATTAGCCCGAACGTATTCGGCGGCAGCGAGAACCTCCGGAAGGGTCGCCGTCGCAATTCGATGGCAACAGGCATCGCAGGTTAGCTTGCAAGCTGGGATAAGGCCTTGTCCAGCGGCCTCAGCCCGAAGGGTCTGCATTTCTTTGTCGGTAACGAGCGCAAGTTTTTGGGCGAGTTTGGCAAACCGGTCCGCGCTGGGGTTGTGAAAAGTCGCAGCAGTCGCGGTGATAAGGAAGTTTCGGAGAGATTCCCGACGCTCTTGAATCACGATGGCTTCATATTACGTGAGAGTTCTGGCCTTTATCTGTGTTAGAGGAGCATTGAGAGGGATTGAATTAGAATGGCCAGCTAACGGGTGTCTTCTTTTGGGGTAACCATGCACTCCATGGCGAAATACGAGTTCCCCAAAGATTTTGTGTGGGGCGCATCCACCGCCGCCCAGCAAATAGAAGGCGCGGTGAACCAGGATGGCCGCGGCGAAAGCGTCTGGGATGTGTTCGCCCGCCGTCCCGGCGCAATTCACGAAGGCCTGAATGCCGACATTGCCTGCGACCACTACAATCGCTACGCCGGCGATGTGGCGCTGATGAAGGAGATCGGGCTCAAGGGATATCGGTTCTCGGTTTCTTGGCCGCGGATTATGCCATCCGGGGTCGGTCCAGTGAATAAGGCAGGTTTGGACTTTTATGACAGGTTAGTGGACTCCCTTTTGGAAGCTGGCATCGAACCCTATCTGACTCTCTACCACTGGGATATGCCCTATGCTTTGGCCCCAAAAGGCGGCTGGATGAACCCCGATTCACCGAAGTGGTTTGCCGATTACGCTTCGGTGGTTGCCGGCCATTTGGGAGACCGAGTTCGCTGGTGGATGACCTTTAACGAGCAGGCGCCTTTCTTGGTAGGCGGCTATTTGGACGGCTGGCACGCACCCGGTTTCAAGGCCGGTTGGCGCGAGTTCTTGCTTGCTTGCAAGAACGTGATGCTCGCTCACGGGGATGCGGTTCGTGCGGTTAGGGCTTCGGCACCGAAGCCGCCAAAAGTTGGCATGGCGCCCGTTGCCATGCTTGGCATTCCGGCTTCTGAATCGGTACAGGACATCGAAGCTGCGCGAAGCTTTACTTTTGACCTTAGCAAGCGCGACAACTGGCATCCGGCTCTTTATATTGAGCCTGTTTTGACGGGCAAGTTAGCTCCCAACTTCGCCGAGATCTTCGGCTCGGACGCGCCCTCATTTACTGATGCTGAGCTTAAAGCAATGAGCCCGCCTTTGGACTTTTTGGGGCTTAACTTTTACAACGCGCCTTATGCTCGTGCAGGCGAAAATGGGCCGGAGGAAGTGCCCAAAGAGCCGGGCTGGCCGCCCGCCGGCCAGTATTGGAAGATCACTCCCGACGGCCTTTACTGGTGCGTCCGAATGTATCACGAGCGCTATGCCTTGCCGGTTGTTATTACCGAAAATGGTCTTTCCTGCCAGGATTGGGTTGCTTTAGATGGGCGCGTACACGACGCGCCACGCATCGACGCGACCGCGCGTTATCTGATTGCCTTGCACCGGGCAGTTGAGGAAGGATTTCCGGTTTTGGGCTACTTCCACTGGTCGCTAATGGATAACTTTGAGTGGGCGGAGGGCTATAAACAACGGTTCGGGCTTATCCATGTGGATTTCCGGACGCTGGAGCGGACGATCAAGGACAGCGGCTATTGGTATGCGGACATAGTGCGCAAATCTGCTCTTGAAAGTTAGGCCACACCTAGGACAAGTTCAATGAAATTTCACAGCGACGCCTTATTAGTCGCATCGACTTAAATAGAATCGCCCATTTCGGAACCCGGGCCTGAAAGCCCTGCGTCCGCGTGGCAAGTGCGGGCAAAGCTCTCGTTGACTAAGAGCTGTCCTCCCTCCCATCCATAGTCAGTGGTTTTCAAATAGGGCCTCAGGGTATTGTCGCTCACCCCTAGGAAACCGGCGAGCATACTTTGTGAAATCAGATGGTTAAATCCCATTCTAGAATCGCTATGAGAAGTTAAGCTCTTTGAATTAACTAAAGATCTAACAAGAAGATGGAGCCGACTTCCACTGCTTCCAAGTGTTGCCGCGTTCTCAATCAAGGCGTCTTGCTCAGCCAAAAGTTGCTTCGAGAACCTCTTAAAGACACTAATCGAATCGAGAGTCTTCCATGGGTTAAGAATCCTAACGACCGTGCCTTGCCGAATGCAGGTACAAAGTTCTTTAACTGTACTCGAAGCATTAAAATTCCTTGGTCTAGCCCCAAATATTTTTCGTTCGCCGGAAATCTGAAAATGTGGAAAAGGAATGAAGCCTTTCTTGACTTGTATGCCGGATATCCTCGCAAAGGCCCCACTCTCAACGATAAAGACCTGTTGAACCTCAGAATCAAACTCATATAGAACGTGACCAGGGCAACATTCAATCCTCTCCTGACTTTCTAAGAATCTAAAAAAAGTTCGACTTTCTAATTCATCCGGGCCAAAGTCTGAATCCTGCAAGAGCTCATTGTTAGGCTTGTCGAAGTTCGTGACCCGTGGCCCAGCTTGTGGGGGCGGATCCAGCAACTTACGCCATTCCCCGGTCGATACCAAACCACCGGGAACAACCTCTAAGGGATTTATCTGCTCCATGATTTCGCCCCTCCGTGGGCTCCTTTACCATTATGACACGAGTTTTGCGAAATTAGAGGCTCTTGAATTTCAACCGAGACGTTTGATGCGCAAAAAAAGACGCATCTATCGCAAGTATTTCTTTAAATAGACTTGCATGTCCACGAAATCCGTTGTACTCTATTGTGGGGGCTGCACAACTTTCGATCAGAGGGCGACCCAACCACTTGTCACTGCGGCGCAATAATATGCGCCACACCGTTTGCCACCAAGGAGGTATTAAAGGTGGACGAAAACCGGAAACGAATACTAGAATTGGCTGTTCGATTGCATTGCCAGTTGGTCTATCGATTAACTGACGACGCTCAGCACACTTACGACTTGTTGGGAGAGTTGATTAACAAATCTCCTGTTGAAAATAGTGATCAAAACCTTGATTCGGAGGAAGAAATCCTACTCGTCCTTGCTTAACGTTTGCTGCCGACTGTCATTTTCTGCTCGATGTCTACGTTTATGATAACTAGAATAGTAGACGTAGACGCGGGTGGAAAAGATTCGGCCCCCATGCATCATCCCTCTTTAAGATAATCCCTGACCTGCTCAGCCAGACGTTTGGTCATGGTTGGCACGGAGGCGATTTCTTCCGCCGTTGCCCGGCGAATGCCCTCCAGCGAACCGAAGGTTCGTAGCAGGAGCCGCTTTCGGCGTGGGCCGACGCCGGGGATTTCCTCTAAAGCTGAGCCACTGAAGCGTTTATCTCGCAGCTTGCGATGGTAGGTAAGGGCGAAACGGTGGGCTTCGTCGCGGAGTTTTCGCAAGAGCATTAGGCCGCAAGAAGTTAAGGGGAGTTCGATGCCCTCGTATCGATACTCGCGGGGGGCGGGTTTGTCGAAGGTGTATTCGTCCCGCTCTTTTTGCTTTAGGCCTCCTGCTTGCTTAGAACCTTCAACGTCGGATTCCTCGGTACCTCCCTCCCGTCCCGATTCTCGGGATTTCGTTTCACTCAAGTTCGTCGCAAGCTCGTGGACCTCCGGAATAGAGAGAGAATTCACTGAAGGGATCTCAAAAGGCACAAAGATGACCTCCATCTTCTTTGCCAAGCCAACCATGGGCACCGTCATCCCCAACTCATCACGGGCCTTTAGCGCAGCCCCAAGCTGGCCTTTGCCGCCATCGATCATGATCAGATCCGGCAGCTTCTGAAACTTCTCATCACCATCCAAATAGGCTCGCAAACGCCGGGTTATCACCTCGTGCATCATCGCGAAGTCGTTCGGGCTTTCCGGGTGATAGCGGATCTTGAACCGCCGGTACTCGGCTTTCGCCGCTTCACCAAACTCGACCACCACCATCGAACCCACCGGCGAGGTGCCCTGAATATTAGAGATATCGTAACCCTCTATGCGCAATGGCGGCATATCTAGGCCGATACCATCCTGAAGCTCGGCCATCGCCTTTTCCGCGTTGGCTTCTTTCTGCTGGATCTCTTCGCTGAAGGTAGCCATGGCGTGCTCGGCATTGGCGGCGGCCATCTCCACCAGCTTCAACTTTTCCCCACCTTGGGGAACGCCAACCGTTACCGCTGACCCCTTTTTGGTTCGAAGCCATTGCTGAACGACGTTGCGCTCTTCGATTTCCACCGGCAGCAAAATCTCGCGGGGGACCTCCAAAGAATCGGCGTAATACTGCTTCACAAACTCGCCGACCGCCTCCGATGGGGCCGCTTCCGAAGAGCCATCAAGCACGAAATGCCGCTGCCCAATAAGCTTGCCGTTCCTTATATACAGCATCTGGATCGACGAGCCCCGCTCGTCCTTAACAACTGCAATGACGTCTTGATCAGTCCTATCTTGCGAGAGCACCTTCTGCCGTTGAAGCAAATTCTCAATTGATTGGAGCTGATTCCGCAACTTTGCAGCGCGCTCGAAATCGAGCGTATCGGCTGCTTGCTTCATTTCCGCCCGAATACCCTCTATCACCCCCTCCGTTTTCCCATCCAAGAACTGTTCGATCCGCTTGACGACTTTGGCGTACTCCGCCTGATCGGCCAATCCCGCACAAGGTCCCAGGCATTGCCCGAGGTGATAGTAAAGGCATGGGCGCTGCTCGGCCTTGCCGCTCCAACTTTTTCCACAGGGGATGAGTGGGAAAATCTTGTGGAGAAGCTGAAGAGTCTCCCTTACCGAACCTGCGCTAGTAAATGGTCCAAAGTATTTGGCCCCATCTTTCCTCAGCTTTCGCGTGAATAACACACGCGGGAATTTCTCGTTCGTGATCGTTACGTAGGGGTAGCTCTTGTCGTCGCGCAGCCTTACGTTGAACGGCGGCCGATACTTCTTGATAAGGTTGCACTCGAGAACGAGGGCCTCGACCTCGCTATCGACGACGATGTACTCAAGATCCGCGACCTTGCGAACCATCCGCTCTATCCTTGCCCCGTGTCGGGTTGAAGCCTGGAAATAGCTTCTAACTCGGTTCTTGAGAACCAGCGCCTTGCCCACGTACAGCACTTCGCCCGCCGCATCTTTGTAGATGTAGCAGCCAGGCTTCGCCGGAAGCGATTTTAGCTTTTCGGTAACGATCTCGGGAATGGAGGTTCTGGGCATTCTGGGAGCGAGCGAATACTCGTGTAATTACTTATACCGGGTGGCGAGTGACGGGCATAGCTGGTTGAAACGAGATTATTTGGACTAGGTTCAAAGGTTTGCCTTATAAGCCCTCTCCCGCTTCGTTCCTCAGCGACCTCTCCTCAAGGAGAGATGAATCGTTGGATCGAGGCTCAAAGTTGGCAGAAGTAAACCGAATCTCTTTAATGCTTAGCAAAGCTTTTGGAAAGGCCTCAATACTACTCATCTCTCCTTGAGGAGAGGTCGGTAAGCGAGTCCGCGAGCGAACCGGGAGAGGGCAAACAGAGCTTCCCATGGTGCTATCGAAGCTTGCACCTGGTTAGCGATTGCCTCAAAAGACATAGGACACAACACACAAGACATTCCGGTCACTTGCTTCTCTTCAAATACGCGTAAGCGTTATGAGCGTGGATGGACTCAAAATTCTCAACCTCGATCTCATAAGAATCGATCCGAGCATCGGCATCAAAGGCGACGGCAACCTCGCGCACCATGTCTTCAACAAAGCGGGGGTTGTCATAGGCATGTTCGGTCACGTATTTTTCATCCGGCCTTTTCAATAGAGGATACAGAGAGCAAGATGCGCTGCTTTCAATCAGCTCAATCAGCTCTTCCAGCCAAATGTGCTTGTTAAACCGCACCCGTGCCGTAACCAAACCACGCTGATTGTGCGCCCCATAGGCGCTGATCTCTTTGCTGCAAGGGCAGAGGGTGGTCACAAGCACCTTCACTATCATCTCAAAATCGGTCACGTGGTTCGCGGAGGCGACAAACCCGCAGGTGTACTCCATCATGCTGGTCTTCTTTGTGACCGGCGCCGCCTTCTGCATGAAGAACGGAAAAAAGACTTCCAGATGGGCGGTTTCGGCGGTGAGCTTTGTTTTCAGGCCTTCTAAAATCTTTGGGATGGCGTGAACGCTGATCTCCGATTGGTGCTCGCTCAGCACTTCGATAAAGCGGCTCATGTGTGTGCCTTTAAACTCGTGGGGAAGGTCTACCGTGAGGGTGAACTCGCCAATTGTGTGTTGGGATTCGTTGGCTCTATCCAGAACCTTGATCGGATACTTAACACCGCGTACACCCACCTTGTCGATGGGGATATTTCTTATATCTTGTGAACTCTGGATATCGACCAGAGTGCCTGCCTTGCCCGCCGCTTCCTTCATACCCAGATCATCTACGGAATCATATTACTTTCAGTTTGCTAGTGAACATCGCCCGCTGGTTTGCCACCCTTTCCGCTTCCAAGCAGGAACAAGAGTGGCAAGGCGAACAGAAATGCCAGAGACACCAAATAGAAAGTATCTCCAAACGACAAAACGGCAGCTTGCTGATTGACGGTGCCATCCAGGGCCGCCAATGCTTGTTTGCCGGCCCCAGAAACGCTCGCCCCTTTAGAAATAAAGAAATGGGTGAGGCCAGAAAGCCGCTGCTGAACTTCGGGCGAATAGCTCGTGACATTGGCTACGAGCACGCTCCGGTGAAACGCCTCGCGCCTGGCGAGAAGAGTTGTTAGAACGGCGATTCCCACGCTTCCGCCAAACTGCCTCGTCAAGTTATAAAAACCCGAAGCCGCCGAAACATCGCTCTTGGGAAGTGGGCCAAAGGCGGCGATGCTTAGCGGCAGAAACATCATGGTAGTGCCGATACCTCGAACGATCATTGGCCAAAAGATATCGCTTGGGCCGGTGTTGATCGAAATTTTCGATAGCATAACCATGGACGTGATCAACACGAGGGAGCCGCTGAAGATCAGGATCCGCGCGTCCACGCGGCCCATAAGGCGACCCATGATGACCATCATCACAGCCGAGGCCAAGGCGCCCGGTAACAACAGCATTCCCGTCTGGTAAGCCGTGTAACCGAGAACTTGCTGGGCAAAGATCGGCACCGCAAAAAGGGCCCCATAAAGGCCGGCTCCTAAAACAAATGAGTAAGCGCTTCCGCCGGATAGGGATCGATGCCGCAAAACTTGCAAGTTCACGGCCGGCTTTTTGGCGCGAAGCTCCCGCCAAATCCAAAGCACGAGCCCAAACGCTGCGCTTGCCGCCAATACTCGGATGAAGCTGGAATCGAACCAGTCGTCTTCGTTGCCTTGCTCTAATAAAGTTTGCAAGCTTCCGACCCACACAATAAGCAGTCCAATTCCTGCCCAGTCCACATCCCTTACTTTTTTTCGTTCGGGGTCTTTGGGCAGGAATGTGATGCACATCAGTGTCGCCGCAATCCCCACCGGCAGATTGATAAAGAAGATCCACGGCCAGGAGTAGTTGGTTGTTAGCCATCCGCCCAAAGTTGGACCAATGGCCGGGCCCGCGATAACGCAAACGCCAAAAATTGCCTGAACGGTGCCTTGTTCTTCGATAGGAAAGTTTTCGAACAAGAATGCTTGCGCCTTGGCCAGCAGCCCTCCGCCCATCAGGCCCTGAATGATTCTGGCAATGATCAGAGTTTGCAGATTTGGGGCCAGGCCGCACATAACCGAGGCAAGCGTAAATCCGGCCATCGCGAAGACGAAGTATCGTTTCTTGCCGAAGGTGTCGCCCAGCCATGCGCTGAGGGGGATCATGATGACGTTGGCGATCCCGTAACTCGTTACCACCCAGCCGACTTCGGACAAAGTCGCGCCAAGCGATGCCTGCATGTCCGTTAACGCGACATTTACAATGCTGGTATCGATGACCTCCAGCAGTGCCGCAATGGCGACAGAGATGGCGATCATCCACCTTACATTTGATTTGGCCGCCCCCCGGACTGATACGGCGGACGAACTCCCTACTGCACTCATCGATTCATGTTCATGTTACGTCGGCTCTCCCATCTTCCATATATGACGTTCGCGCGATGTGCATGCTCAGGCGTAAAATAAAAAATAGCTCTCATGTTTAATTGCTTAATGGCTGCATTTGATGGATCCGGACGCTCAAGAAGGGCTTTGAAAGAGGCCATTGACCTTGCCGCAAAACTGGACAAACCACTTTTTGTTCTAAACGTGGTGGAGGGAATGCCGCATGGGCTGACCGCAATTACCTACGCACCTTCGGACGAAGCCGTTGTCGAGCAAGCGATAGCCCAAAGCGACCAAGCAGTAAATTCCCTTCTACAAGAGGCCCACGCCCTCGCCGCCGAGTCGGGCATTACGATCACCGCCGAGGCGGTTGTTGGAGATGAAGTGGAGGCCATTGTGGAAGCAGTTAACCGTCATGGCTGCGATCTGCTGGTGGTAGGACTGCGCCGACACCCTGGACTATTGGAACGACTGGCGCCGAGCACGGGCAAGAGCTTGAGCGAAAAAGCTCCTTGCAGCATTTTGGGTGTGAGGTAGCGAGTTATTTTCGCAATCCGCCAAATAAATACCATGCCGATATCGATACCGTAAGCCAGACGGCTCCTCCCAACACAAGCAGCAAGGCAAATTGGACATAGCTGACGCCAAGCCACACGGTTAAGCCAAAGGCAATGAGACCCAAGCTTCCAATAGAAGCCCCCAACGAATCATCTCCAGCTTCTTTCTTGGCCTCTTGCTCCGGCTTATCTTGCTTTGCATGATCTTGGACCAGGCTAACGCTGGCCGGAAGAATAGCTGGGAAACCCAGAAACAGCCCTCCAATAACCGGGCCAAAGCGGACCGCAATCAGGCCGGCAACGGCTGTGATTAAGCCGCCAAAGGCAAACCGTAGGGCATATTGGTCTGGCCTTGTCTTTCGGATGGCTTTCAGGTCGACCTTAGGCATTAATTTTTCCCTGCCAGCAGTGCAAAATACAAAATCAACACTGCCATGAACCAAATCGGCATAGCCGCCAGCATCGCGGGAAGCGCTTGCAGCTGGAGCTTTTTGACGAAGAAGGCTCCGACGAATGCGTAGGCACCCAATGCGACTGCCCCCAGACACATCGAACGAGCTTCAATTCCGGAATAGGTAACGCCCTTGCTAATGGCGGTTAACGCCAACGTCGCCAACGCAACCGAGGGTGCGGCTCCGAAAAGACCGGCGAAACTTTTTGGCTTGAAAACATCGCCGAGCGCGGCAAGCAAGCTAACAACCACTCCACCTATAACGAAACGAAGTAAGAACTCTCCCATTCCCCTCATGGAACCCAGCGAAGTTGAACTTACCCTGTTAAGGGACTGTTAACAAGTAGTCAAAAATCATTCCACCGCATCTTATGCAAACGAGTGCAATCCGAAACGTCCAGTTCGCCCGTCTTTCCCTGTGGATACAGTTATGGAAACAGCGAAACAGGTTGCCAACCCCCTCATCGATACTGATGTGAAACCCACATTTGCGGTCGTAGAAAGCGATAGGAATTCGCTCTATATAAGCCTTTCCCAAGCCGCAAAAACGTGGCACATGTACAAAGGCACGGTCAGCCGGCACGTAAAAGAAGGGAAGCTGCAGTGGCACGACCAGCCCGATGGCAGTCGCAAGCTCTTCGCTCCCGAAGTGGCAAACCTTTATGGCGCCCCTCCTGGAAACAGCACGGAAACCGTTTCCGCCACTTCCAAGCCCGCGCCCGTTACTGAAGCTCCGACAAACGCAGATGTGACTCACCTAAAGGCAATGCTCGACGCGAAAGAAGACATGATCCGAGTTTTGCAAAGCCAACTTGCCGATCAAAAGGCACAGATCGACCGCGAACGGCAAGTGGCGGAGCAGTGGCGAAACGAGTTCACTTCCATGAAAGACCAGGTTTTGGCACTTCCAGCGCCAAAAAGAGACGAAAGCAAGGGATTCTGGCTATTTCGCAAAAAATGATGTGGTAAGGTTTTAAAGCATGTCTCTTTTCGTTGCGCAAAATAGTCTTAATGAAGTCAAGGTCAATGTCGGCCTTGATCTTATTGGGCTTATTGGCGGGCTTATTATTACGCCCACGTAACCGGGAAGCAGACCACAAGATTTGAAAAAGGCCTTCCCGGAAAACCGGGAAGGCCTTTTTGCTTTAAGGCATTTAAGAGGAACGAACCTCGCGATATCCGACGACGCTGTTGGAGAAAACTCGCCCCCATGGGCAAATGGAGAAGGTGTGAAGACTCGAACAGGCGCAAGTATTGTGATGGAAGCTCTCACGAGACAGGGAGTTGACACGATATTCGGTTATCCCGGAGGCGTGGTGCTTCCGTTGTACGACGAGATGCTTAAATGGCCGGACGTAAAGCATGTGCTGGTGCGGCACGAGCAGTGCGCGGCCCATATGGCCGATGGCTATGCCCGGTCGACCGGAAGGGTTGGCGTGTGTTTGGCCACCAGCGGTCCCGGTGCGACCAACCTGGTCACCGGAATCGCGACCGCCATAATGGACAGCGTTCCGATGGTCGCGATTACCGGCCAGGTGAACACGTGGTCGATCGGCAGCGATGCTTTTCAAGAGACCGATATTCAGGGAATCACGATCCCGATCACGAAGCATAACTATTTGGTTTCTAAGGTCGAGGATCTACCAGGCGTCTTAACGGAGGCTTTTTATTTGGCCAACACGGGCCGCAAGGGGCCAGTTTTGGTGGATATCGCTAAAGATGTGTTTCTCGCTTCTACAGATGTTCCCTTTCCCGACAAAGTTACGCGGCGGGGCTATAAAGATAGCGCAACCATGAACCCCGACAAAATCGAACGAGCGGCCCAAATGCTTGCGGAAGCAAAACGGCCGGTGGCGATTGCGGGTGCAGGAGTGGTTTGGGGCCAAGTTTCGGGCGCGCTTGCCGAACTGGCCGAAAAAGCCGATCTGCCGGTCATCAACTCCTTATTAGGTTTGGGCTCCATCCCCCGAGAAGATAAGCGTTCGCTGGGCATGATGGGAATGCACGGAGAAGCGGCGGGCACAATGGCTGTGCAGGACGCGGACCTCGTAATCGGCATCGGAATGCGGTTCGATGACCGACTCACCGGCAAGGTTTCTGGCTTCGCGCCGAAGGCGCGGATCATTCACTTCGATATCGATACAAGCGAGTTTTCCAAGGTTCTTGAAACGGACGTGATCGTTCCCGGCGACTTGGCCGAGACCCTTCCCGCCTTTGTAAAGGCAGTCGCTCCCAGAGAGAATAAGGACTGGCGCGACCAGATCAAGTCTTGGCAACGCGAGTTCCCGATCGTCATTCCGGAAAAGCACAAAGGGCTGCTCGCAAGGCACGTTCTGAAGGGGCTGAGCGACCAAACGAACGGCGATGCGATCGTCAGCACTGACGTTGGCCAGCACCAGATGTGGACGGCTCAGATCTACAACTTCAAACGGCCGTTCCAGTGGCTAACCAGCGGCGGCCTCGGCACGATGGGATATGGTTTCCCGGCGGCGATGGGGGCGGCCCTTGCAAATCCCAAAGAGGAAGTTTGGGCGGTGGTTGGAGATGGCGGCTTCCAGATGACCTTGCAGGAACTGCAAACCGCAGTTGAGAACAAGCTGGATGTTAAAATCTGCCTGATCAACAACGGCTTTTTGGGAATGGTCAGGCAATGGCAAGAGCTGTTTTACGATAATCGCCACAGCCACGTGGCGATGGGCAATCCGGATTACGCGAAGCTGGCCGACGCCTACGGCGTGACATTCTTCCGATGTTCGACCCGAGAAGAGATCAAAGACACCTTCGATAAAGCGCGTGAAGCCAGAGGGCCCGTGCTTTGTGAGTTTCTGGTTGAGATGGAGGAAAACGTGTACCCCATGGTTGCGGCCGGAGCATCGAACGATGTGCTTGCCATGGATCCGGCGCTTCGCGCCAATGAAAAGGCAGGTGTTCGTTAATGGCGGTTGGGCAACATACAATCACAGCGCTCGTTCAAAACGAATCGGGCACTCTTAACCGTTTGGTTAGTTTGTTCCGCCGTCGCATGTTTTCGCTCTCCAGCCTGAATGCGGGCGACTGCGAACAAGAAGGCTATTCACGCTTAACGTTTGTGGTGAACGGCGATGACAACGTGCTTCGCCAGTGCCTACGGCAACTGGAAAAGTTGATCGATGTGGTGGAAGTGGATGATCTTCCCGTGCAGGCTTCCGTGCAGAGAGAGCTGGCTTTGGTCCAAGTAAGCTGCGGCGCCGAGAAGCGCCGAGAGGTTCTGGAGATTGCCCAGGTTATGGATTGCGACGTGCTGCACATGAGCCACGATAAGCTCACCCTTCAATGCACGGCGGAAGCGGCCCGGCTCGATAATCTCATCGAGCTGCTCAAACCCTATGGGATTGGGCAGGTGGTTCGGAGCGGGCTTGTCGCGATGAGGGTCGCGTAACGATTTAGGAGATTTATGGCAAAGGTTTATTACGAGAAGGATGTTGATAAAGAGCTCATTAAGGGGCTCAAGATTGCAGTGATTGGGTACGGCTCCCAGGGCCACGCGCATGCGCTTAACTTGCGAGACAGCGGCTGCAATGTGGCCGTTGCGCTACACGCAACCAGCAAGAGCAGAGCCGCTGCCGAAGCGGCAGGGCTGAAGGTTTACACGGTTGCGGAAGCAACCCAATGGGCCGACGTCCTGATGTTCTGCACGCCCGACGTGCCGATGAGCAAGATTTACGAAGAGGGCGTGGCACCTTACCTGCGCCCAAACCAGTTGATCCTGTTTGCCCATGGATTGAATATCCACTTCGGGCTTATCAAGCCCCCGGCGGAAGTCGATGTGGCGATGATTGCGCCCAAGGGCCCCGGCCACCGTTTACGCGCCGAATACGTAAACGGCGCGGGCATGCCCGCTCTCGTTGCCGTTCAGCAAGATGCAAGCGGGCAAGCTTTCGCCAAAGCTTTGGGTTATGCGTGGGGAATCGGCTGTGCAAAGGCCGGCGTTTTGGAGACGACCTTCAAAGAGGAAACAGAGACAGACCTGTTCGGCGAGCAAGCAGTTTTGTGTGGGGGCATTTCGGAGTTAATCAAAGCGGGATTTGAGACCTTGGTAGAAGCGGGATACCAACCGGAAGCGGCCTATTTCGAGTGTCTTCACGAGACGAAGCTGATCGTTGATCTGCTTTACGAGGGCGGCCTCAGCTACATGCGCTATTCTATCAGCGATACGGCGGAATGGGGCGATTACACGGCTGGCCCGAAGGTCATCAACGAGCACAGTCGAGCAGCGATGAAGGGCCTTCTGAAGGATATCCAAGACGGCACCTTTGTTAAAAATTGGATCGCCGAGAACGAGGCCGGCTTGCCTCGCATGAACGCTTTTAGGGAAAAGGAACGCGCCCATCCGGTTGAAAAGGTTGGCAAAGAATTGCGCGGCATGATGCCGTTCATGAAGGCCAAAGAGGTCCCATCCTAGATTCGGAGCTTAGCGTTTCGCCGAAGGATTACCTTCGACGAATTCAGACTTCCAGCGTTTACAATGTCGTTTCGAAGACGCCGCTGGAACACGCGCACCTGCTTTCAAAGATCACCGGCAATAACGTTTTTCTCAAGCGGGAAGACCTGCTGCCGGTTCGGTCCTTTAAGCTGCGCGGGGCGTATAACCGCATCGCCCAGTTGAGCCATGCGGAGTCGATGGTCGGGGTGATTGCCGCATCTGCCGGCAATCACGCGCAAGGGGTTGCCTATGCAGCCCGTCTCCTTGGCATCAAGGCAACTTTAGTTGTTCCTGTGACCACTCCCGAAATAAAAGTACAAGCCATTTGTGAGCTTGGCGCGGAGCTAGTGCTTTACGGCGAAAACTACGATGAAGCTTACGAACATGCGCGAACGCTAAGCGACCAAACTGGCCAGAAGTTTATTCACCCTTACGACGACCCCGATGTGATTGCGGGCCAGGGAACGGTCGGATTGGAGATCTCAGAGCAGCATCCCAACCCGATCGAGGCCGTTTTTGTGCCGGTGGGGGGTGGCGGGCTGATTAGCGGTGTCGCCCTCGCCCTGAAGCAGCTAAGGCCGGGTGTGAAAGTGTTTGGCGTGGAGGCATCCGATAGCGACGCCATGTCCCGCTCGTTGGAGCTTGGCGAGAGGATCACGCTCGACAATGTAGGGCTCTTTGCCGACGGTTGCGCTGTGCGCCGCGTTGGCGAACTCACCTACGCTATTGCCAAGGAATGGGTCGATGAGATCATCGTCGTTTCAAACGACGAGATCTGCGCGGCGGTACGCGAGATTTTTGATAACTCTCGCGCAATTATCGAGCCTTCTGGAGCTTTATCCTATGCCGGCTTAAAAAAGTGGAGCGCGGATAACCAGGTTGATGGAAGCTTAGTTGCCATTTTGTCCGGCGCGAACGTTAACTTTGAGCGCCTGCAGTTTATAGCGGAAAGGGCCAAAGTAGGGAGCCATTCTGAAGCTATTTTCGCCATCCATATTCCAGAAAAGCCGGGCACCTTTAGAGATCTGTGCAAGGCTATTGGGAAGCGCAATCTTACGGAGTTCAACTACCGCATGGGCGATCCCTTGAAGGCGATTGTTTTCGCGGGCATCGCCGTTCGCGGCGATCTTGATCGAGCTGAGGTTCAAAAGGCATTAACGAACGCCGGATACGAAGCGATCGACCTCACCGAGGACGAAGTTGCCAAGCTTCATTTGCGCCACCTGGTCGGCGGACGCAGCGAGTACGCTTCAAATGAAAGGGTTTTTAGAATAGAGATGCCCGAGAAGGCAGGCGCCTTGCAGGCATTTCTCGATAGATTAAATGGCCGCTGGAATATTAGCTTGTTCCATTACCGAAACCACGGCAGCGACCGTGGACGCGCGCTGGTAGGCTTCGAAGTCCCACCAGAAACAAACATAGAATTTGAAGATTTTTTAGCGATATCGCCAGACAGAATTGAAGAGGAAACAGAGTCCGACGCAGTAAAACTGTTTCTTGGAATCCCATAACAACATGAGCACATTCGACCCCAAACACAAATCGAAAACCATCAGCCAAGGCGCTGCACGATCCGGCAACCGCGCGATGATGCGCGCGATGGGCCTTGGCGACAAAGAACTGGCGCAGCCCTGGGTGGGCGTTGCCAGCGTCTGGAGCGAAGCCACCCCGTGCAATGTGAACCTTAACGAGCAGTCGCAGGTCGTCGCCGACAGCATTGATAAGAACGGCGGCACCAGCCGTCAGTTCACAACTATTTCCGTTGCGGATGGGATTGCCATGGGGCACGACGGGATGAAATGCTCACTGATTTCTAGGGAAGTGATTGCTGATTCGGTTGAGCTCATGATGGGCGGCCATTGCTACGATGCTTTGGTCGGCATCGCCGGATGCGATAAGAGCTTGCCAGGGATGATCATGGTGATGGCTCGCCTCAACGTGCCGAGCGTGTTCATTTATGGGGGGACGATTATGCCGGGGCATTTACGTGGCAAAGACGTCACCATTCAAGACGCGTTTGAAGCGGTGGGCGCATACGAGGCGGGCACCATCGACGACAAAGAACTCCACGCGGTGGAATGCGCCGTTTGTCCGGGCGCGGGCGCCTGTGGGGGCCAATACACGGCTAACACGATGGCCTGCATCGCCGAAGCTTTGGGTATAGCCCTGTTGGGTTCTGTTTCCCCGCCAGCAGTCTCGGATGAGCGCAATGCTTGGCTTGAGAAGGTTGGCCCCGCGATTATGAACTGCCTCAACACCGGTCTTCTTCCTTCCGACATTTTAACGAAAAAGGCCTTTGAAAACGCTATTGCCGTCGCTGCCGCTACCGGTGGCAGCACCAATGCTGCTTTGCACATCCCGGCCATGGCACATGAACTAGGGATTGAGATCACGTTGGACGATATCGACCGCGTCAGCGCGAAAACGCCGACGCTGGCAAGCCTGCGGCCCGGCGGCAAGTACGTGATGCTGGATCTTCACAACGCAGGCGGCGTGCCGGCGGTGTTAAAGGCCCTGCTTGATGCAGGTTGTCTGCATGGGGACTGCATGACCGTAAACGGCAAAACTTTGGCGGAGAACCTGAAGGACGTGAAACTTCCTGAAGGCAACGAAGTAGTCCACACAAAGGAAGACCCGTTCGAAACTCACGGCGGGCTGGCGGCTCTGCGCGGTAACTTGGCCCCGTCTGGCAGCATTCTGAAAACAACCGGTTTGAAAAACTATTCCCACACCGGCCCGGCTAAGGTTTACGATAGCGAGGAACTGGCCATGGCGGCGGTAGCCGCTCGGCAGGTTGTGGCTGGCGATGTTGTTGTGATTCGATACGAGGGCCCCAAAGGAGGGCCTGGCATGCGGGAAATGCTGGGCGTACCGGCCGCGATTGTGGGCCAAGGGCTAGGATATTCCGTTGCCTTGCTTACCGATGGCCGCTTCAGCGGTGCAACTCGGGGGCTGATGGTCGGCCACGTGGACCCGGAGGCCTACGATGGAGGTCCGATCGCTCTGTTGAAGGATGGGGACATCGTTACGGTGGATGCCGAGAAACGGGTTCTATCCGTTGATCTATCCGACGAGGAGTTGGCTGCAAGAAAAGCCGCCTGGACGCCGCCAGTTCGGAATCTGAAGGGCGTTTTCAAGAAGTACGCGGCGCAGGTCGGCCCTGCGAGCAAGGGCGCTGTCACGCATTAAGGAAAAGTCGATAGTCGATGGTTGATAGTCGAAGGTCGAAGGTCGAAGGTCGAAAGCTGGAGCCTATTTTGGAGTGCGTGCGATTTATCGCCGCTTTAGACGTTGGCCCTCCACGACCGATTTATCGGGCCCCTAAGAAAAGCCGATAGACAGGGTTCTGCGTTTCCTAGCCGAGTCGCAACCTTCTGCAAGTTGCCGCGGGCAACGGCCCAGCCGCGACAAGGCGTTTCCCCGCAGAATCTACCATTAGGTTAAGCCCCTCCAAAGTGCGTGCACCTAAAAGCAATAAGTCTCCGGTCTCCGCAAACACGATCTCATCGACCGTAAATCTGCCCCCAACTCTAATAAGGGCAAAGCCGACGCTACGTGCTATCTGTTGCCCATTAGCCATCACAAAGGTCAAATCTTTCTTTTCTAACTCGATCCCGATGCTTTCCAGTTCTTCGCGAGGAGCCCACGTAAACTCGCTTCCTGTATCCACGAGCATCTTGGGGAGCACGACCTTACGATCTCTCTCACCGATGTTCGCAATCTCGCACGAAGTAGCAAATGTGCCCATGCAATCCAAGTATATCGGTAACTTCCTATCCACTAATTCGCAAGAACCCACAATTCATGAAGCTTTGGCATGAATCTAACTGTCATGCACGATAAGAACGATTAGAGGCTAAAAGGATTTAGGGGGAGGGGCCTCGAACAAGGAGCGTTAATGTGAATTGCGTCGCATCCGTTTTAGTGGCCGCCGCGTTGGGCGCGGGCCATGCCAGATCCATTGCTTACGATTCCTTTAAGTACGGAAACCACTTCTACCATGTGGTTGCCGTAAACCCTGCCAGTTGCTCGGTAAAAACCGTGCATCAAGATTGGCTCACCTCCGTTCACACAATGGTGGACCGCAGCCAGCCAAAAGTTGCCATTACGGGCACATTCTTCTCTCCCGGTTCGCAAAAATGCGTTGCCGATGTGGAAGTTGATGGAAAGATGGTCGCAACGGGCGCGCGTGGAACCACCGTCGCGGTGGATTATTACGGCAAGGTGAGCATTTTCGACGAACCCTTTAATTCGCAAATCGACTGGTCGCTATACCAGTTTGGACTCCGGGGAGCCGTGCGCGTCGTCGATGGCGGCCGGGTAGCGCCCGATCCCAAGGCGCAAAGGTTTCATGATCCTGCTATTTGGGGCTCTGCCTCTCGAACTGGACTGGGGCTAAATAAGGCCGGTAAAGTTCTTCTTTTTGCAACTCCGGATAGGGTTACGCTAAGCGAATTCGGTAAAGCCATGAAGTCTCGCGGAGTCCGAAACGGCGTGAGTTTAGACGGTGGCGCCTCGACGTGCATGTATTACAACGGAACGTTCGTTGTGGCTCCTCATCGCAAACTCTGCAATTTGCTCGTGGTTAGTGAGAAACCCTAACTTGCCGGGCGACCATGTTAAACCATTCGGGTTAAAGCCAGAATTTCATCGGTGGACATCTTGACGCTGCCCTTCCCACGCATGATTTGGGAAAGGCTTGTCGCGGCCTTTATCGCAACCCGTTCTATGAGCAAGGCGTCTCCCTTAATCACAAAGTTCAGTTTGGAACCGGGATAGATTCCCATTTGCTCCCTGACTTTTACCGGGATCGTCACTTGTCCTTTGCCAGTCACTTTCATATTCAACCTCAACATTTAGTGATCCATAGCTGCCAACGAAACCGTCTGAGCAAGGCTTCGGGGAACCTAAAGCGGTAGAATGCCGTTCCATTGAGCGTGCCTTTTCTTGCCGTTGTGGTGCCCGCCTATAACGAGGAGACCCGGATTGTGCCGAGTCTTCACCGCATTGGCGAATATCTCGATGGCCAGGATTATTCCTGGACGGTGCTAGTCGTCAGCGATGGTAGCACCGACAAAACGAACGAGTTGGTGGCCGGGTTTTGCAAAGACAACCCGTGCTTTAAACTTATCGACTACAAACCCAACCGTGGAAAGGGGTATGCGGTCCGGACCGGAATGCTCGCCGCGGAAGCCGAATACGTGCTTTTTTCCGATGCGGATTTAGCAGCACCGATCGAAGAACTGGAGAAGCTTTTCAAGGCCATGACTCCAGGCATTGCGGTTGCTATCGGGAGTCGGCCGATGAAGGAAAGCAAGCTGGAAGTTCATCAGCCTTGGTATCGAGAAGCCCTTGGCAGAACTGCGAATTTTATTATCCAAATGGTTGGAATTCGCGGAATACACGATACGCAATGCGGCTTCAAGCTGTTTACGCACGATTCTTGCCAAGGGATATTCTCGCGTTGCAAGCTAAATGGTTTTAGTTTTGACTTCGAAGCCCTTATGATCGCTCACGACCTCGGATTACAGATCGCCGAAGTTCCCATTAGATGGTCGCATCAAGAGGGCAGTAAAGTGGTGTTGTGGCGCGATGCGCCAAGGGCGCTTATTGATTTGTTTAAACTAAGATTTATGGGCAAAAAGCACAGGCTGGAGCCGAGTGCACGCTGAAGAATACGCCCGAATGCATGAGCTTGAGGACCATTATTGGTGGTTCATCGGTCGTCGCCGTGTGGCTCTACGGCTCCTAAAGCAGCACTCTCCAACTGACAAGCCGACGGTTTTGGATTTGGGTTGCGGCACGGGCGTGATCTCGCGGGAATTGGCGAAGTGGGCGGAGCCGATTTCGCTGGATATGAGCGATCTGGCCCTGAAATTCAGCAAAGACCGCGGCGTAAAGAACTTGGTTCAGGCCCGCGGCGAGTGGCTCCCGGTGAAATCGGAAAGCATGGATGCGGTTTTGGCCCTCGATATTTTTGAGCATATCGAAGATGACAATGCTGCCTTTCGGGAGGCGTTTCGGGTTCTGAAGCCGGGCGGCATTTTGGTTTTGAGCGTTCCTGCATTCAAGCAGCTATGGGGACCCCACGATGTAGCTTTGATGCATTTTCGACGCTATACTCGCCCCCAGATGCGTGCCGGTTTGAAGGCGGCAGGATTCAACTTAAAGCGGCTGACTTATTCGGTCTTCTTCCTATTTCCGGTGGTTGTGATGGTTCGGATCTTAGAGAAAGCAAAAAAGGGTGAAGCCCACGCCTCACTGCCCAAGGTCCCGAAATGGCTGAACAAGAGCCTAGTTGGCCTGCAAGACGCGGAGGCGGGCGTCATATCTAAGATGAATCTGCCCTGGGGCAGCAGCGTCATCGCGGTTGCTGTTAAGGAAAAAGCCTAAATAAGGAGGCGGCTTGTTCGATCCGTTCTTAAGGTCAAGCTCCTTTCTTACGGCATAGCGAACGATAAAAACGATTAGTACGATTCCTCCGACGATTATTGCGAGCAGCAAGAAAAGAACGATCAGCGCTTCCGGACCGAAGATGTTGGCAAAATAGGCGCTCATAAAACATATGGTAACACTTTGTCTTAAGTTGCCTTGTTCAGGAGTGCGAACGTCTCATTTAAATAATCCGCGAACGGCCTCGTCCCGCCATCTTTTCGCCACGCCTCTTTTGCAACCCGGGTAGCCCCAATAGACATCATCGCTACCATTCGCAACGATTCGCGTGGTTCTTTCGGATACATTTCGCAAAGCGCCTCAAAGGCGGCCTGCTCCATTTCGATGTAGGCAGATTGCATACGCGCCCTAACCGCCTCCGTCGAGGCGAAAAGCTTGTCGACAAGGATAGCCTCCTTGCTCTCCTTCGCGCCAAAGAACTTCTCAAGGCTTTGGTGCACGGCCGAAACGGGCGTTTGATCCGTAGGCTGAGCAAGCAGGTTTGGCTTTACCGACCGCACCAGCCCGTTATCCAGATAAGCGATAAGAATCGCTTCTTTGGATTTGAAATAGTAAAAGAAGGTTCGACGAGCGATGCCAGCCTCAGCCGCGATCTCGTCCAGCGTAGTCGCGTCGTAGCCTTTCTGAATGAAGAGCTTAAGAGCTGCAACCGCGATGCGCATAAGAGTCTCGCGCTTTTTGCGCTCCCTTAATCCTTCATCCTTATCGAGCTTCTTCGAAGAGCCCATTTCTAAATATTTCTACGAAAAGCCAAGAAAATATCGCACTAAGTGTAATAATCTCCGTATAGAAATATGCACTCAGTGCAACATTCAGGGAGTTTAACAATATTATGAAGGTTTTTGTTACCGGACCAACAGGTTTTGTCGGGTCGGTCGTCGTCGCTGAACTCATAAGGTGCGGCCACCAGGTTTTGGGCTTAGCTCGTTCAGATTCTTCCGCCAAGGCTTTGACAGCTATGGGCGCAAAAGTTCACAGAGGTGAACTTGAGGATTTAGAAAGCCTCAAAAGCGGGGCAGCCGCGGCGGACGGCATCATTCACTGCGGCTTCATTCATGATTTCTCGAGGTTCAAGGAAGTTTGCGAAGTCGAGAAGCAAGCCTTGGAAGCGATGGGCTCGGTCCTTATCGGTTCGGATCGCCCGTTCGTTATCACTTCTGGCACTCTTTTGGCAAATCCAGGCCACCTTGCCACAGAAGAAGATAGGACCCCGATGACCGCGGACGACTTTCCCCGCGTGCTTACCGAGCAAGGAGCAGACTCCCTTGCAGAGCGAGACGTGAACACTTCTTTGGTGAGATTATCTCCTTCTGTTCACGGAACTGGCGATCATGGTTTCGTTCCTATGCTCATCAATCTTGCTCGCGAGAAGGGTGAAGCAGCCTATATTGGTGAAGGAAACAACCGTTGGAGTGCGGTTCACCGCCTGGACGCGGCTGTGCTTTTCAGGCTAGCCCTGGAAAGGGCTGAGAAAGGGGCGAGATACCACGGCGCAGCAGATGAAGGCATCCCTTTCCGTGATATTGCTACCGCGATAGGCAAAGGTCTTGGTGTCCCCGTCGTCAGTAAATCGAAAGAAGAAGCGGCAGGTTACTTCACATGGATGGTGCACTTCGCCGGGATCGACGGCCCCGCGTCAAGCAAACTCACAAGAGAGAGATTGGGTTGGAATCCCGTACAGCCGGGCCTTTTAGATGACATGCAAAACGGGGGCTACTTCCAGAGTTAGCCCCGGTGCCATACTCTGAACGTGTTGAGTGTGGAAGGGGTCGGAAAGCGTTTCGGCGATCTATGGGTGTTTCGAAGCATCAGCTTCGAGCTTTCCGCAGGAGATGCCCTCATCGTTCTTGGCCGAAACGGCTCCGGTAAATCCACTCTCCTAAAGGTCATTGCGGGGCTTGCCTCGCCGTCCGAAGGCAAGGTCAATCTGCCAGACGGCGACTCGCGTAGAACCCTCGGCCTTTCCGCCCTAGATATCCACCTTTACCATAACCTAACGGTTAAAGAGCACTTTGCCCTCGCAGCCGAGCTACGGGGGGTTGAACCTGACTGGCCCATTTTGGAGCAAGTTGGACTCCAATCACGATTTAACCAATTGGTTGGAGAGCTGTCCAGCGGCACCAAAGCCCGCCTTAAGATTGCCATTGCCACCGCCGCCAAGCCGCAGGTTCTCCTGCTTGATGAGCCCGGTGTGAGCCTGGATGAGGCTGGCCGAGAGGCGGTGAGGCAGATCTGCGAAATTCAACGAACGCGAGGATGCCTCATCGTCGCCACCAACGATCCGCTGGAAAGGAGTCTCGGTACCCTTGAACTCGACTTGGCAAGCTGAAATCGGGGCGGTGTTTCGCAAGGAGCTCAAGACCGAGCTGCGCACCAAGAGCGGGCTTTTCTCAAGCGGCCTTTTTAGTATCATCGCGGTCATTGCGGTTGCGCTAGCGGGCTACGGTGAAAGAATTGATCCGACCATGGGAGCGGGCCTATTTTGGGTTACGCTGCTATTTTCTGCAATGATCTCGCTTCCAAGGGCGTTCGTTTCCGAAGAGGAGGCGGGCACAGGCGACCAGTTGAGACTGCTGGCGAGACCTCACGCCGTGTTTTGGGGAAAGGCATTATTCAACATGTTGCTCATGGCGGCAACCTCCGTTGTCCTTTCCGTTATGTTCGTCGTCTTTACTAATTTGAAGGTGGACCATCTGTTGCTTTTTGCGCTGTCCCTAGCGGGTGGGTGCGTGGCGCTCGCAATCTCGGTAACCTTGTGTGGAGCGCTTGTGGCTCAGGCGACAAACCGCTCGGCTTTGGCTGGCGTCATCGGCATTCCTCTGCTGTTGCCTTTTGTTGCAATGGGAGTGGGCGCGCTTCGCGTATCATTAGGTTCGGGAAGTGTTAACTCAGGATTGATTTCCTGCGGCGGATTGTATGCGTTTGCGCTCCTGATGGGAGCGGCCGCGCCGAACTTGTACGCCGCGATTTGGAAAGGATAATAAAATGCGTTGGATTCTGTTTATTCTGATCTTAGGAGCCACGTTCGCCACATTTTGGGTGCCTGATGCGGCCAGCTTCCAGCATCCGGAACTGGCGCGAATAATCTTTTTCCATCTTCCTTGTGCGATCAGCACCCCGCTTTTCTTATTCTTTGGTTCCTATCTCGGCCTTCGATATCTCCGTAGCAAGGACAAACAATGGGAAATCCGATCGGTTGCCGCTAACGAAATTGGCTACGTTCTTGCGCTGCTAACGATGGCGACGGGGATGCTGTTCTCGAAAACCCAGTGGGGTGCTTGGTGGCAGTGGGATCCAAGACAAACCTCTTTCTTGCTTGTATTACTGCTCTACGCGGCGTACTTTGCATTAAGGATGTCTTTTACCGACGAAAAAAAACGAGCCGATGTTTGCGCGGCCTACTCTTGTATTTCAGCGATACCGGCCTTCTTTCTCATCTTCATATTTCCGCGCATTCCGTACATCGTCCAAATCTCTTTCCACCCATCCAACACGATCATTACCGGTGGGTTCGATCGGGCGTATAGTATCATTTTGTCCACTCTTTTTGTTTTGATTCTCGTCCTTTGTAGTTGGATATACAAGCTGAGCGTTCGCGCCGGCCTTTTGGATCTTCGAGTTAGTGAGCTTTATGGAAACATGGAAACTGATGGCAGCGGTCCCGCCCCTACTGGTGTGGTGCGGCCTATTTCTCTATCTGACAAGAGTTGATAAGCGGGTGAAAGATGCCGAGCAGCGCTTAAAGGAGCGAGGCTAACTCTTTGATCGGCCATCTCCGGGGAACCCTTCTAGAATCGGAGGGGGGCTTTGTGCTTGTTGAATGCGGAGGCGTTGGCTACGAGGTACTCGTGCCCGAGTCCGTGATGATGCAGCTTCCGCCGACTGGTGTGGAAGTCTCATTGCGCATTCGGCAGATTTTCCGTGAAGATGGGGTGACCCTTTACGGGTTTACAGAAATCTTCCAGCGGCGCTTGTTTGATTTGTTGTTGACTGTTAAAGGCTGCGGACCCAAGATTGGCTTGGCCCTCATAGGCCAACTTGGCGAAGAAGGTGTTGCCGGTGCGATTTTGGCGGAAGACGCGCGCGCTTTAGCCCGTGCCAACGGGGTTGGAGCAAGACTGGCGGAAAGGATTATTCTCGAGCTGAAAGACAAGATGGCGACCGAGTCGCTTATGCGAAAGATCACGGATTCTTCGAATAAGCGAATGCCGATGATCGCGCCTGACGACGATTTAGTTGACGCCCTCATGGCTCTCGGCTACCGAAGGCCGGAAGCAGAAAGTGCCGCGCGCGATGCGCGCGAGGAATCGGAAGATCTGCAATCGCAGATCAAGATCGCGGTTGGCAAGCTTAGCCCAGCAAAGACTCAAGGCGGTAAGGCTTGAGGTCGAATGACGAGCTAAGCCCGGAGCGCCAGCCGGAAGAGCGTTCATTGGAACTCTCTTTAAGGCCGAAGTGGCTAAAAGAGTTCATCGGGCAGGAAAAGCTTAAGCAGAACTTGGCTGTTTTCTTGAAGGCCGCTCAACAACGAAGTGAGCCACTAGACCACCTTCTCCTTTACGGCCCTCCGGGTCTCGGCAAGACCACGCTAGCCCACATTGTGGCCAACGAAATGGGCGCACCCGTGCACGTCACCAGCGGACCCGCCATTGAAAGGCCGGGTGACTTGGTTGGAATTCTTACCAACCTAGAAGCAGGAGCGGTGCTCTTTATCGATGAGATCCACCGGCTTAGCCGCCCCGTCGAAGAGATTTTGTATCCCGCGATGGAAGACCAGAAGGTCGATATTTTGATTGGAAAGGGCCCTGCCGCGCGGTCGATTAGACTGGAGTTACAACCTTGTACGGTAATTGGGGCCACCACAAGGCAGGGTTTGCTTACCGGTCCGTTAAGAGACCGGTTTGGCATCGTCATGCACTTCCAGTTTTACGATTCGGCCGCTCTCTTTGAGATTATTGAGCGCTCGGCCGGGATCCTGGGTTATGCGATCGAGCGCGACGGAGCGGAAGAGATCGCGCGCCGGGCGCGGGGCACACCCCGAATCGCCAACCGCTTGTTAAGAAGAGTGCGCGATTTTGCCCAGGTGGAGGGCTTGAGCTCCATCACACGCTCTATTGCCGATAAGTCGCTAGACGCGCTTGAGGTGGACGATTTGGGTCTAGACCGAGTCGATAGAACGCTCCTTCTCGCCATGATCGAGAAGTACAGCGGTGGCCCAGTTGGATTGGAAACCTTGGCTGCAAGCACCGGTGAGGACTCTGGCACCATAGAAGACGTTTACGAGCCGTACCTGCTTCAGCAGGGGCTAATTCAGCGTACGCCGCGGGGCCGTTGCGCGACTCCGAAGGCTTATCGTCACTTGGGATTACCAGTTCCTAAAACCTCGGCGGCCGGTCCAACGTTATTTGAATCGGAGTAACATTTTCTTATGCTGAAGCAGCACAACGAGCCGCTTCCTTATCTTCGCGAATATTTGGCCGAGTTGAATATAATGCCCACTCCCGGGGCAGGATTCATCGTGGCTGGGATTTTCTTGGTAATCGCGGGCATCATCAGTTTAGTTTTGCCATACGGCGTGATCGGCTTGATTGAACTTGGCTTCTTTGCCGTCGCTTGCTGGGGCGTCGCCGCGTTTGCGCGAGCATCGCACAAGAAGAAGCATCCCCGCCTTTACACGGAGCAGCACAACAAAGCGATGGCTCTCGCGCGCCAAATGATCGTATCCAAAAGGCTACACAAAGCCCTTGATGCCGGATCGGCCCAGCTTTTGGAAGAAAGCGCTCGTTATTGGAAGGAAATCCAATCCAATTTGGAAGGCCCGTCCTGGACCGGCCCCCAACTTCCTTCCCACTGGCAAAACGTCAAAGCGCAAGCCCTAGCGGCGACCGATGAAGCGATGGAAGAAATGCTGCTGCTTCTGCAGGGCAGCTTCCACCCTTTTGCTGGTCCTCAGGGCCTTCGCGCCAGCGTTGAAGATGCCATGGAAACTTTTGTGACAGGTCCAAGATTCCGAGAAGGTGACATGCTTCCGGCTGGATTCGAGCCAGCCCGTCATTTGGCCGAGAAATTGAAATTATTGGCCAAGCAGATTCGGGAAGCGACCCAGGATATTTCGAGAGAGGCCATTGTTTCACCGCAAGAAGATGTCGCCGCCGCGCTGGATATGGCGATTAGCGATATTCGCAATATCCAAAGCGCGGAGATCGAGCTAAGAAACAATGCTTGAGCGTTTAAATAACGCCTTCCGCTCTCAAAGTCGCATAGTGGCAAGACTTGAACTTCTTGCCGCTGCCGCAGGGACAGAGATCGTTTCTGCCCACGCGCTTCCAATCGATGTCTCCCAGATAGCCGTTTCCTTTCCCGTTTCCGGAAACCACCGGAGAAACGGCAGAAGTTGCCGCGCCCGTCGAAGCCATGGCCCCGACCGCTTGTTCTTCCGGATCGCCGAGTCGCATCATCTGCATAGGTTCCGGCTCTGGCTGCTTCTGAAGCTGGGCGTGGTAGATCATTCGCACTGCAGTGCCGCGGATTTCCTTTAGCGTCTGCTGGAACGTCGTAAACGTTTCCGACTTGTACGCAATGAGCGGATCCATCTGGCCATATCCTCGCAGGCCGATGCCCTCGCGGATGTATTCGATGGTCTGGAGGTGCTCCATCCATTTGTCATTCACTGCGGTCAGCATCACGTACTGCTCCAGCCTCTGCATCACTTCTTCACCAAGGTCTGCGACCTTCGCTTCGTAAGCTTCGTGTGCGATCTGGACAACGTAATCCACAAGATCGGGGCCAGGAGCGTGCTTTTCCAAGTCGCTAACCTTGGCGTAGTCGATGATGGGGAACAGCTCGTTAAGATCTTCGTAAAGAAGCTCGTAATCAAAGACTCTCTTGTCGTCCTCGTCAAGCGCCCAAGCGTCGTTGACGACGTCTTCCATCAGGCTATCGATTTGTGATCTCAGCTCTTCACGGACGTTGCGGCCAAGCAGAACATCTCGGCGCATGCCGTAAATATGCTCGCGCTGGGCATTCAGAACGTCGTCGTATTCAAGAACGTTCTTTCTTGCTTCAAAGAAGTGATTCTCGATGCGCTCCTGAGTCTTCTCAATCATGCGGCTGAGGAATTTGGCGTTGACCTCTTCCATAGCCGGCCACAGCTTAAGGCTGGGGTTCTCCAACATGTTCGCGTTAAAGATCTTCCAAAGCGCATCTTCCAGAGAGACATAGAACTTACTGGTTCCAGGATCGCCTTGTCGGCCGGCACGGCCTCGAAGCTGGTTGTCGATTCGGCGGCTCTCGTGGCGCTCTGTGCCAAGAATAAAGAGTCCGCCGAGGTTTCGCACCTCTTCCGCCTTTTCTCGGCGCTCCGTGTCATCCAAGGGCAGCGGAGGCGCTGCGCGCTCCTTTCCGCCTCGGCGGTAGCTCACAAAAGTGCCGCTGTACTCGTCAGTATCGCCATATTCGTCGTCGTCCTGAATGTTACGAGAACGCTCAACGAGTTCGTCGGCAACGCGGCCTCCAAGCAGAATGTCCACACCACGGCCAGCCATGTTAGTGGCAATGGTGACCTGGCCCTTTCGGCCTGCTTCGGCAATGATGAGGGCTTCTCGCTCGTGGTACTTCGCGTTAAGAACGTTGTGTGGAATGCCGTGCTTAACGGCCTCTTCCAGATATTCGGCATTAGTCGCCGCCAGATCGAACTGGGCCAAAGCC
This sequence comes from Fimbriimonadaceae bacterium, assembly GCA_036502005.1. Lineage (GTDB taxonomy): Bacteria > Armatimonadota > Fimbriimonadia > Fimbriimonadales > Fimbriimonadaceae > DASXZH01. Next base: position 62,050 of record DASXZH010000097.1, on the reverse strand, counting down.
CAGGCGATATTGTCTTCGTGGAAGGGATCCGCGTTGACCTGCCCCTTAGACATAAGAGCGGTAATGTCCTGTCTCTTTAGGTCTTTGAGATTGGTATTGATCATCTCAGAAGCATCCTTCTTAAGTTCCTTGGGGAAAGATTTGGAAACCTCAACAAGATCTCTTAAGCGCTGAATCAACAGCAGCTTCTGCAGCATGTCGGCTTCAAGCCTCTTTGAAACCTTTTCCGTCATTTCGATAGATCGGGTTCCAACCAACACGGGCTGCTGCTTGCTGTAAAGCCGCATGATGTCCCATGCAATGCCTCTGAACTTGGCCTCTTCGGTTTTGTAAACGATATCGGCTTGGTCTTCTCGGACCATGGGGCGGTGGGTGGGGACGGTGACGACGTCCAGGCCATAAATCTTTCGGAACTCGTCTTCTTCAGTCTTCGCCGTACCGGTCATACCGGAAAGCTTCTCGTAAAGTCGGAACAGGTTCTGGAAGGTGATTACAGCGACTGTTTGGCTCTCGCGCTGAACTGGAACCCCTTCTTTTGCTTCGATGGCCTGGTGGAGACCATCGGAAAGGCGGCGGCCAAACATCATGCGTCCGGTGTTTTCGTCAACAAGAAGGATTTCGCCGTTTCGGACAACGTATTCGATGTCCTTGTCAAACAACGCGTAAGCCTTCACCGAAGCGTTTACATGGTGGAAAAGCTTGGGGTCGGAGGCGATATTATCGAGACCCATAAGCTCCTCGATATGGTCCATGCCCTCTTCAGTGAGGCTGGCCTGGTGGTTCTTCTTATCGCAAGTCCAGTGGGTCTCCTCTTCAAGCAGCTTGACGACCTTATCGACTTCATTGTAAACGCTGACATCTTCGCTTGAAGGGCCACTGATAATGTGCGGGGTTCGGGCCTCGTCGATGAGGATCGAGTCGACTTCGTCGATCAGCGCATAGTTCAGTTCTCGCATCGAAAGATCATCGATGGAGAAAGCCATATTGTCGCGCAAGTAGTCAAAGCCGAACTCGTGGTTGGTGCCGTAGGTGATATCGCAGAGATAAGCATCTCGACGCGTAATCGGCACCAGGTTCATGTAGCGCGGGTCTTCGTGTTCAGCGCCGGGGGAATACTGATAGGAACCGCCAAGCTCATCGGAATCGGCAGATTGCCCTTGGACGATACCAACCGTCATGCCGAGGAAGTGATAGATGGGGCCCATCCAAACCGCGTCGCGTCGGGCGAGGTAGTCATTAACCGTAACCAGGTGAGCGCCTTTGCCGGTTAGAGCGTTGAGATAAAGCGGAGCAACGGCGACGAGGGTCTTTCCTTCACCGGTTCTCATTTCTGCGATTCGGCCTTGGTGGAGAACCATGCCTCCAACGATCTGAACATCGAAATGGCGCATACCAAGGGTTCGTTGGCTGACTTCGCGAACTAGGGCAAAAGCCTCAGGCGCGATATCGTTAAGGCTTTCGCCCTTAGCGAGTCTCTCTTTGAACTCGGCCGTTTTGGCCTTTAACTCGTCGTCCGAAGCTTTGGAAAAGTTAGCTTCGTAACCGGCTACCTGATCCACGATGGGCATTAGGTTTTCAACATCTTTCTTGCTGGTGTCAAATAATTTTCTTAAAAACTGCATTGTATGGGTTCCAATTTGTAGGTCTGGGCACGCACACGGGCGCGCAAAGGTAGAGAGGGGTCTACAGGCCTACAGGTCCATCGCGGCTTCGCTCACATTCGGCAAAAGCCTCACTTGGGAGAACTTCAGAATCGGAGCTAATGCGCTTTTGCGGTTCCAGCGATCGTGGATCGGGCTGGATTTGGGCTGACGCGCATTCTACCGGAGCCAAATGGAGGATCTCAGCGACTGCATTCGAAATGGTTTGCTGCGCAACTAGGCCAAAAAGTGAGCCTCTTCGAAGGACTACTCTTTGGTAAAGCGCATCGCCCGGCGTAATACCCTTGTTAAGCTGAGCCTGCTCCAAAACGGAGTGGCCGCCAAACATAAGCAATATCAACGCGGGCAAGAAAGAAAGCATTTTTCGAACTTTGCAATTATGACGCTTTTGGGAGGCGCCAAAGATATTATCGGTATTGGAATCTACGATGTTGCGGCAAAGATGGTCTTATGGCGGACTTGCGGTTTGTTCGCCACTCTTCATCGCTGCCTCTTCATCAACTCCCTTTTGGAATTCCGCCATGAGCTCTTTCGGGAGCTGGCGATAGGGAACGGCTTTCGAGCCCTCCACGAGACTCACTTGGCTGAACCCAGTTTCAATCGAATCGTTAGGGGAACCAGCGATGGTCAGTTTCAGCTTCTTTCTCATTGCCGGTTGATAAAGGGGTTCCGCGCTTAAATGCTCTCTACGCATCTGGTATTGCAGTCCGGAGGTATGTGCGTCTCTTATTTCGGCTGATTCCGAAGTCCAACCAACAACCACCTTTTCATCGACCAATTCCGGAGTTAAAATCAGATCCCCGGGGGCGAGAGAGGGCCATAGCGGGGGGTCCGTACCTTCCATTCTTCCCCTCGATTGGAGCAAAATCGCCATTACCTGCTCTTGAGCGGGAGTGCTTAAGGCCGAAAGAGGAAATGGCTTGCCCGCGCGGAGTAACTGCCAATCTGCATCGATCAGGCTATCGCCAAGCCGAATGTTGAACGGATAGTCGGCGATATAAGATTCATCTAGAGCGATGTGGCTGGTGACCAACATCATAGCGTCGGCCCACGTTTCGCTTGCGCCTGGGCGCTGGGTCCGCACATAGGTAGAGATATCCTGGAAAGGCAAGACTCCATACTCCTTATTAGCAGCCAATAGTTGAGTCAAAACGGTCCGCTTGGTTTGGGTCGGATAGAGGATCTCCCTAGCCGGAACGCGGGCGACGGCAGCTCCATCCACCACGGTCCAATCGTCGAATGCCGAAAAGTTGCCGAGAACCGAGCCAACCGTCTCCTTTGATTCTGCCAAAACGAAAATGCTGAGATCGGACAACGCGATGGCCATGTCGTGCGACACCGCGTCTCCCATATGCTCGAATCCAACCGAGAACATGGCCACCGTTGGATCTTTACCAACCGTATCGAACCCTCCGGGGTTCGCCATCGCCTTTTTCAAAGCTGCAATTTCTGCTGGGGAGCCTGCCGGTTTCTTCAAATCGTCGCCAAGGAGCGTCGAAACATCAGCGGGGAGCGTATCGAAATTAACTTGACTGTTTTCTGCAAAAGCTTTGATGTCGCTTTCAAACCCCTGGGAAAAAAACTCAAACATGCCGTAGCAGAATCGCCGGACCCTGATTTCCGCAGGCGAGTTGGTTGGCTTGGCAACCATCGTCGGGAGTTCTTTGATGAGATCGTTTGTAGGTGAGCCGAATCGTATCACGGAGCCCGGGTTCATATCGTAGAGATCTCTCGCCGGCAAACCCTTTAGGGGATGTTTTTCCAAGGCGATTACTAGCTGGCGTTTGAATTCGGTGAAATCCGCGTCCTTATCGACCGGGTCATGTATTAGGCGCACGCCGTGGTTAACTTTTTCCCATTTTGCCCTTAGGGCAGCGGCGGTTAACTTCTCTACCCGTTGCGGGTTATCGCCCTTCACGCTAAGGTAGATCGGATAGTCGCGAAAGTCGGCGTCGATGCCGTGATCGATTCCGGTTCGCTCCGTTAGTCGCTTGCAGATATCGGTAACCGTGTACGCTCCGCACGGGATTTGCCATTGCATGGCTATTGCAGAGACTAGGGCCAAAAGCATGTTAATTGGACGGGGCGGAGACCGAAATCGTTGGTTTCAGTGAGCCTTTCCGGACCAAACTTCGATATGCCCTTGAACGCACTTTTCTAAATTGAAATGGCTGGCAAATAGGGCCTCCCTAAGTTCGTTACGCTTTTCAGATGGGGCATATTTGCGCGCCAAATGAATGGCCGCTTCGGCCCATTTTTCGGGCGGATCTTGCAGGGAAAGGAGCTCGCATCCGAGGAGGCTCTCCTGGATCTCGCGCGTTGTAACTAGATCGGATCCTAGAACCGGCACGCCACTGGCAAAAGACTCCAGAGCGACGCCCGGAAGTCCCTCAAAGAGTGAGGGTAGCAATGTTAAGTTGGCGAGTGGAAGATAGTTGGCGACATCTTTGACAAGGCCCATATAGGAGATTTTGTTTTCAACGCCCAGGTTTTTGGCTTCCTGTTTTACTTGGGCTTCGTATTCATTTCCGCCTTTCCCAAGAAAGATCAGCCTCGCGTTTGGCTCTTGCTTCAGGATCTCAGCGAATATTCGAACCCCAAACAGTTGGTTCTTAATTGGATCAAAGCGCCCAACTTGGGCAAATACGAGTGCGTCTTCCGGCAAGCCAAGTTCCGCCCTCGTTTTGGGAGGGCTCAATGCAGGATCAAATCGCTTTTTGTCGATTCCGGTGTAGAGAATAGTGCAGCGCTTATCTCCTTCGTAGCTTGGCCAACTCTTTGTCATGGCCGCCCTTCCGACTGCGACAATATCGGTTGCATACTTATCAATAAGAACCGCGAGCGCCTTGTCCTGAGTTCTCTTTCTAAAAGGCCTTTTGTCGAGTTCAGTCGTATGCCAATGCACGATGCGGACGGGAACCCCCGCTTGCGCGGCGTAAAGGCAAAGTAGTCCGGACACGAAGTGAACGTGCCCATGCATTGCGGTCACGCCCTTTTCTTTTAGTAGATTCCTAAATCGCCCCGCGAATCCCTTGCCTAGAGGGCACGGGATCACTTCTCCACCCAAGGCTTTTATTTCCTGATCCAATGCACCCGGCTCCGTTGAACCGGAAGTGGTGCAATAAATAGAATGCACGCGCTCAGGGTCGATATGGCGCAGCATTTCGATGCTGCGGCTCTCCGCGCCGCCCTTATCCATTTTCCCGAATACATGCAAAACCACTATGCGTTTTGCCGGCTCAGGTGAGTTAGAGGCGGTCACGGTAGTATTATTGCAGGCGGAGGGATTTTCAGTTTTCACTCCCGAAGCCATGAAAGTTCTTCACCTAATAAAAACCTCCGAAGGCGGCGGCTGGGCTAGGCGTCAAGTAGAGCAGCTTGTTCAACTTGGCGAAGAAGTTCACGTGGGTTTGCCAGGGCCAGGAGTTCAGGTTGAACTCTATGAAAAAGCTGGGGCGGAGGTGCATTTTGTGCCCGTGGATTTTCGGTTCAGCATGCTTTTCGGGCTAGGTCTCCAAGCTCGCGCGGTGCGAAAACTCTACGACGATTTAGAGCCGGATGTGGTGCACAGCCACTCATTTGCCTCGACCCTCGTCATGCGGCTGGCCCTGAAAAACGAGGGTGTGCCCCTGATTTTCCAGGTTCCAGGTCCGCTTCATTTGGAACACCAACTCTATCGTAACATTGAGATGAGCCTGGCAGGCCCGAACGATTCTTGGATCGGGACCTGTATTTGGACTCGCAATAAATATCTGGAACTCGGCTGCGACCCCAGCCGGGTTTTTCTCTCCTATTACGGCTTGAATCTAACCGATGAACTCCCCCCGAAAGGAAAGCTGCGCGGCCTGCTGAACTTGGATTCGGAAACGCCCCTGATTGGCATGGTTTGTTACACCTACGCGATTAAGCGATGGCTTGGGCAGACCCGTGGCATCAAGGGGCACGAAGATTTCATCGAAGGGATTGCCATTGCTAAAAAACGCGTTCCAAATATTAGAGGCGTGATCATTGGCGGGCCCTGGCTTCGGGCTGAAGGCTATTTCCAGCGCTTGCAAAACATGGCTAAGCGCTTGGCCGGGGATTCGATAACCTTTCTTGGCACACGTAACGATGTTCACGAGCTTTATCCGGATCTGGATGCTGTCGTGCACCCTTCCCTGAGCGAAAACGTTGGCGGCGTTGCCGAAAGCTTAATGCATCACACTCCGACGATCGCCACCAACATCGGCGGAATGCCGGATTTCTTGCACAACGGAGAAACTGGCTGGCTCGTGCCTCCTCGGTCTCCCTCGGCTATTGCGGACGCTTTGGTGGATGCGATTTGTGACAGGGAGAAAGCCAAGGCAATGGGTGAAGCTGGTAACCGTTTGGTTAGATCCGGCTTGGATGCGCGGAAGACTGCTCGTGAAGTGTTTGAAATTCACCAAAAGGTTAGCAAGCGTTGAGGCTGACCGTAACCCTTGAACAGCGCTTTAGAATGACCCCCGATGGGCGCGCCTGGACCGAGGGCACCTACCGTCACTCCTTTTGGGATTCGTACCTAGAAGTATTTGACGAAGTGAGAGTTTCTGGCCGAGCTCTTGAGGTCCCCGCGCGGCAGAATGGGGACCATGAAGTTACAGGCCCGCAAGTCTCGTTTGCTCCTTTGCCTCACTATTTAGGGCCGAGGGAATATGTTCTCATGGCCCGCAAGATTAAAGCGGCCACAAAAAAATTGGTTGCCGAGCCGGGGGCCTATCTGTTTCGCGTTCCGAGTCCGCTTAGCGTCAGCGCGGCAAAACATTTGGCCGGCCGGCCCTACGGGCTAGAGGTTTTAGGGAACCCTTCAGAAGCGATTAAGGCGGCCACAGATAGATCGGGAGGAATATTGGGCCGAATGGCCGCCTCCCAATTAAGGGAGCAATGTCGAAACGCAGTGTGCGTTTCGTTTGTCACCAAACAGGTTTTGCAAAGGGCCTATCCGGCTGCAAGCGGCACGCTTTCGATTTCGTGCAGCGACGTGATGTTATCGCCCACAGCTTTCGCTTCTAGTCCCAAGGTTTTTAAGGGAGGTCCTCTTAGGCTGTGCTTCATTGGGGCAATGGAAGTTCCTTACAAGGGGCAAGAGGTCTTGCTTCAGGCTTACCGGAAACTTGTCGATCTAGGCGTGGTTCGAGAGCTGGTTCTGCTGGGAGAGGGCCGAAAACGGGCCGATTTCCAGGCCTATGCTTTGAGCCTTGGCCTAAAAGACAAGGCGGTGTTTAAGGGGTTCTTGTCCGATCCGGATTTAGTCCGGCAAGAGTTGGATTCCTCCGATTTGTTCGTTCTGCCTTCGTTTACGGAAGGTCTCCCGAGGGCTGGCATAGAGGCGATGGCAAGAGGGTTGCCCTGCGTTTGTTCCAGTGTGGGCGGGATTGTAGAACTCCTAGACGAGAAACAAATGGTTCCCGTGCGGGATGCGGAAGCCCTAACCGGCCGTATCGCTTGGATGGCCGAAAACCCGGACGAAATGAACGTAGCGGCAGCGCGAAACTTGGCAAAGGCTCATGAATACGAGAAGGAGCTGATGCACGCCAAGCGGTTAGTGTTCTTGAAGTATTTGAGGGATCGAACGGAGTTTGTGTCTTAGAGACAATAATTTCTCAACTCGTCGCCTACTCGAGAATGTCTTTAAGGCGAAGCCGCTCCGGAGGTCCAAAGGACCGCGGCAAGAGAGCCCAGTCATAGCGGCTCTGGCCGCGTAGGGCTGGGATGACGTTTCGTCCATTTTTTTCCGAGGTCTGAAGGACTGGCACAACCAACAATAGCGGCGCGCCGGAAAGAAGGCGCTACCTCGGATTAGAAGGACTGTGAAGTAAACTTGGATGCTGTCTCGGTCCTTCAGACCTTCAGGTTTGGGCCCTTTATTACCCAGCCCTACGCGGCCGGAGCCGCTTGGACTGGGCTATCTTGCTTCGGTCCTTTGGACCTGGGGATCCAGCCAACGTCGAATCTAAGCCCGACGACTTTTTAGCCATTCAGTCCTATTCTCCGCTAGGAATTCGTCCACTTGCTCACCAGAAAAGGTTTTGCCTTTTCGGGCCTCAGCTGCCGCGTCATCAAGCTCAGCGAGAACGTGCGGCGTGAAGATAGCGTCAACATCCGCACACGCCACTTGATGCCGCACTTGGTTGGGGATCTGGGTTTGACGCACGATAATCCGACTTGCTTCTAAGAAGGCTGAGTATTGTCCTCTTCTTCGCTGTAGGTCGCCGGCTCATCTACTCTTTTCTTCTTCTTCTTTTTCTTTTCGCGAATGACGACCGACTTCATTGAATGCCGAGAATCCGCGTAAAGGTGAACTCCACGGTTTGCGATGAGACCGCCAATAACGGCCATCACCAATAGTAAAAGAATCCGAATAATAACCGTGCCGAGGCCCGCCGCTGCCTGAGTTATATCGAGGGGCTTTTTGCTATCGGGCTGGATCCATGTGGTGGGCGGCACATGGAACATCTGATAGGCCAATTGGAATACCAGGGCCATGAGGGCGATGCCCCCAATAAATGCCAACGCACCGAGAATACTTCCCGTTATTGCGCCACGTTGCACGTAGCGCACCTCTTGATCTTCCTGATCCAGCTCCGAAATCCTTTTGTTGTTATAGGGCATCCAGTCTCTGAAGTTAACGGCCTCCCCATCACTTACGACATGATACAGAGTTAAACCGTTTACCGAATCGTACAAAACCGGAACAATCGATTCTTGCCTGGCCAATCCCATGCAAACTCTATTCCAGATTACCTTGCTTCCGAGACTGTCACCTTTCTTGTGTTTAAGACTCATTAGGGACGTTTCAGAATCAAATCGGTTATCGGCCCGCTCTTCCTTAGTTCCTACGTCCAAAATGTTACGATTAATTTGCGGGCTGTTTTATCCAGCGATGGCATGAGCCGTATCATGCGATTTATCCGGCATTTTGAGCTTGAAGGAGGCCAGCAGGGGCAGTAAAACAACGGCGGCGCCAAAGGTGTAGGGATACCAGTGGCGAACATTGTTATATGGGGCCGTCCCTGTGCTATTCACATCAAATAAGGTGTTGCCAATAGTTGGGCCTAATATCCTGGCCAGCGCGCCCAATCCCTGTGTAATTCCGAAAATTCCGCCTTGCATATCGCCGGGAGTGTTGAGCGAAATAAGGCTGGACATGCTCGGCTGCGAAAGCCCACCGCCGAGGCCGAGGACAGCAGCCACTAGCATCATTGGTATCCACGGGCTCGCCCATGGCATGCACAGTAGGGCAGGAACTTGAAGAAAATAGGCGGTTCTCAGTAGGTTCACTTCGCCAAACATGGGGATCACGACGCGAATGAGGCCGCCCTGCACAATGGCCATCACGATGCCGACTTCGGTCAGGATCATCGCCGTCTGAAGCTGGCTCATGCCGAAGTTGTGTTCCGCTAACCGAAAGAAAGTGCTTTCCATATTGGAAAAGCCGAAGTTCGTGCAAAAGAACATGGCAAGCAGAAGCCCCAAGCCTGGGGTTTTGAAAGCGTCCGCAAGTCTAATCTTGGCCCGGTTCGTGGCCGGTGCGCTCGCCGATTCTGCGGACGCATCCCACCGATTTTGATGGCTCTCCGGCAAGAGGTAGTAGACATAGGCAAAATTTAGAATGCACAGGGCGGTCGATGTGTATCCAAGAACGGTTGGCGTGTTGTGCCCCAACTTAACCAGAACCGAACCAATTCCAGGCCCAAAAATGAATCCGAGGCCGAAAGCGGCCCCAATTAAGCCCATTGCTTTGCCACGATTCTGAGGCGAAGTGACATCCGCAACGTAAGCGTAGGCCACGCCGATATTTGCGCCGCCGATTCCGCCCAGAACGCGGGCTGCGATCATAACCCACAGCAAGATCGCATGTGAGTAAAACAGATAGGCGGTGGCCGAGAGCAGAGTCGTACAAAGAAGGATCGACCGCCGTCCAACCTTATCGCTCAGTCGGCCAAGAATCGGCGAAGTTATAAGCTGTGCGATGCTATAGGTGGCAATCGTGAGGCCGAGAATGAGGCCTTGAAGGCGGGCATCAATGGTGAGCCCAAATGTTTGATGAATTAAAAGCTCGCCTCGCAGCTGGATGTCAGGGATTACGAGACCAAAGCTGAGGATATCTATGAAAACGGTTAGGGCGATGCCGAGAATCGGCGAGGGCTTTCGCATGCCGTGTTATATTATGCCGGAAGGGGAGAGGCTCCGGGGGGAAGTCTTGAGTCTTGAGTGCTTAGTTCTGAGCCGTGGAGATATCCGCAAAACCCCCGTGCGCGATCTCGCCAACCCAGGAAAGTTCTCTTTGCCCTCTCCCGGTTCGCTCACGGACTCGCTTACCGACCTCTCCTCAAGGAGAGATGAGTAGTCTTATGGCGCTCCCAAAGCTGTGCTAAGCTCCGAGAGATTCGTTACTGCGACCAACTTTGAACGCGGCCCAACCAATCATTTCTCCTTGAGGAGAGGTCGCTGAGGAACGAAGCGGGAGAGGGCGTAAGAGACCTGCTCGGAATTGTTATATCCCCAGCGGATTTTGCGATTGCCCCTTTGGGGACAGGGTCTCGAGACCAAAGACTCAGCGCTCGACAATCAAGATTTTTCCGTCAACAACTCCTTAATCTCCGCCGTAAACTTCGCCGTCCCGCCCGCGTTCTCAAAGTCGAGTTCTCCCTGCCAAGAATCCCGAATGCGGCCCTGCTTATCCACCAAGTAAACCGCCGGCCAATACTCCTGTCTCCAAGCATTCCAGTTTTTGCCGCCATTATCCACAAGCACAGGATAAGTGATCTTGCGTTCCTGTATGGCTTGGTCCAGGTTTCGGGAGCTCCTTTCATAGTCCGACTCTGGCGTGTGGATGCCAACGATCACCACGCCCTCCTTAGAAAACTCCTTTTCCCAAGCGTTGTAGGAAGGAAGATTGTGTTTGCAGTTAATGCATCCAAGAGTCCAAAAGTGAACAACCACCACCTTCCCCTTCAATTCAGAAAGTGTTAGAGGCTGGCTATTGCGCCAATCGTGGCCGATGAACTCGGGCGCGGTTTGGCCGATCTTAGGTCCTTGGCGTGCCAGGGCGCTCAAGCTAACGAGGGATAAAGCGAGGGTGCAAGCTAGAGTTAGGTTCTTCATTTTTGGTGCTCGTTTCAAATCAATCAAAATCTGAAGACCAAACAAACGACGAACAATCTGAAGTTCCATCCTTTAAGTGGAACTCCACGGACGTCCCCATTTGTTTGGTTCGCAGATGACAGTTATGGAAAGTCAAGCATCGCCATCGAGCAAGGCTCGGGATGAGTACAGCCGGCTTGCAAAAAAGTTGGAGGGCACCCTCCTAACCCACGCGCTAAGAATGTGCGCAGGCGATATCGATTGGGCAAGAGACCTGGCCCAAGAAGCCCTCATTAAGGGCTACGGGGCCTACCTCCAGGGCAGTTTTGGCCGCGATACTAACGCCAAAGCGTGGCTGCTAAGGATTCTCACCAACACTTACATCAACCAGTACAACCGAAAGAAAAAGTGGGAATCGGGATTGGACATCAATCTGCTCAATGCCGCTGAAGCGCCCGCGAAGCTTAAGGGGACAAGCACCTCGCCGGAAGATGTTGCTCTGCTGGGTGTACTCGATGAACCCTTGCAGAACGCGTTAAACGCCCTTCAAGAAGATCAAAGAATTTGCGTCGTGTTAGTAGATATTGAGCAAAACGAATACTCAGAGGTTGCTAAGATGCTCGACGTGCCTGTGGGCACGGTTCGGTCAAGATTGGCACGCGCCAGGTTAAAGCTTTACACCTCGCTGCTGCCCTATGCCAAAAATCGGAGGCTTGTATAGATGGATAAATCTCAATCAAATGTGGCAGAGCAGGAGCTAAACCCCTGCGAGCATATGACCGATCTTGTCAGTCGCAGATCGGACAATACGCTGGCTGGACCGGCGAAATGGTACACGGATTTTCATGTTGCAACGTGCCCCAAATGCAAGAAGGCCCTGATCGGCCTGCGCCAAGTGAACGCGCAGGTGAAGGAAATGTCCTCTACAGATCCCAACCTGAAACTGGATGAAAAAGATTGGAAGTCGATCGAAGCAGGTTGGGACCAAGAAGAAAAGGGATTCCAAAGCGGAACCTAAGCTCGCACGTGGGTACAAATCAGGTTCAAGTTGAACCTGAAAGCGTGAGGCCAAGTAATGTTAACCCCACGTTAACGGCATGTTAGCGGAATGTTAACAACACCCTAATGAAACAGCTGCTGGCTTCAAAATTGATGAAGCGAGCATAGGGCGTTGCCCCATGTCGCCTTTCTCAGTCATCGCAGCATTTATCTAAGTTCGGAGGATTCCAGTTGAAAAAAGCTTTCACCCTAATTGAGCTTCTCGTTGTTATTGCAATCATTGCCATTTTGGCCGCCATCCTATTCCCAGTTTTCGCACAGGCTAAAGCCGCTGCTAAGAAAACCGCAGACCTGAGCAACCAAAAGCAAATTGCTCTTGGTTTGATCATGTACACAAACGACTATGACGATACGTTCCCCCAGACCAGCTATGAGCAGGACACCGCTGCGCAGCAGTCTGTTGCCGGCTTCGCTGGGACGTATAACCCCCAGAACCCCAATGGAACTTATCAAATCCACTGGACCTACAATATTCAGCCATATATCAAGAACTGGCAGATCTTCGTTTCTCCGCTAGATTCTGTGCCGATCACGACCGACAGCCCTTGCCCCAACGGCATTTCCGATGTTGGCAAGCTGAACAGCAGCGGCCAGATGTATTGCGACTGGGCTGCTCAGTCTCAGAGCTACATCCCGTTCTACAACACGCTACCTGCCCACGACTGGACCGTTGTGAACTCCACATCCTATTCCAGCCCTTCGCAAGAGGCTATGGTTGGCGAGCACCGATTTGACGGTCTTGCTGCTGACGACCACAAGGGTGTGAGTGGATTCTATCCTTCGCAGCCTTGCGGCGGACTTAACGGCGGAACGCTCACTACGCTTCCCCCGGTTGGCGCACCGGCCTCCTCGCCCGTTAACTCGACTACTGGATATATCCAGTTCAACGCAAACTGGCTTGGTCAAGAGTGGACCTATATCCAACAGAGCGGAGCCGCCGGCAACTCAACCTACAAGAGTGGCTTCAAAGACTACGACGCGATCCGCGTTTCATGGGACCTGTACGGCACCTTCAACGGTTCCAACTACGCGTTCGCCGATGGCCACGCGAAGTACCAGACTCTCGGCCAGTTGGTTAACCCCAACGCTTACGAGTTCGGCGACAAGTGGTACCCCACGCCCCAGCCTTGGAATGCCGACCCAACCTGCAGCTAAGCTTGGGTTGGCTCTGAATACGATTAAGAGGACGTCGCCCAGCGGCGTCCTCGCTTTGTTCTAAGATTGATAAAACATGATTTTCCTTGCCGCTGCTCTTCTTGCCCAGACCCCGTTTGTTGCCATAAACCATAAGCCCCTTCCGCCCTCTAAAGACGATTTTTACTTTGTCGCGTTGGGGGATAATCGCCCCGCTGGAGCTGGGTTGCCGCCTACGGGAACCTACCGCGAGATCCTAAAAGAAGTGGCGATCATCGATCCCGAATTTGTTTTAAGCACGGGCGATCTGCTGTACGGCAACGACGACACCCTGGATCAGTACAAGCAAGAAGAAGTTTGGATGAAGCCGCTGCTGGACACTTTGCCATGCCCGTTTTTTAACGTGCCCGGCAACCACGAGGTTAATAACAACCCTGCGTTTTTGGATGAATACACGAAAACGATGGGACCGGCTTTCGGCCGCTTTGATTTCGGCCAGTTTCGGTTCTTGGCGGTTTGCACGGAGCTGCCTGCCGAGAAACCAACTGTATTCGGCGCGCAGATGGACTGGCTAAAGACAGAAATGGCCAACCCTAAGCCGACTTTTATTTACGAGCATCACCCCGTCTATAACCGGGTGACCAACACCGAGGATACGGCAACTGTTTCGAATGGGAAGGAACTGCACCAACTCTACCTATCGGGCGGTGTGAAGGCCGTTTTTGAGGGCCACGATCATGTTTATGACGCTCAAACCCACGATGGCATCATGTACACCATCGCGGGCGGATCTGGCGCGCCGTTGGACGCTACCGTAACCGATGGTGGGTTCTTCAACTACGTGATCGTTCACGTAAGCGGGACCAAGATCGACGAGTCTGTTATCACGCCGCACTCCCTTGAGGTTGTGCCCATTACCGATGGCGTTGCCGCAATCGCCAACTACGCCTTTTACGATATCCCCGTGCGGAACATGATTGTTTTCTCGAAGACGGAGCCGAAGTCGGTTACAGCCGGCTACGGCACGAAGACCGGCAAAACAAAGAGTGTGGATGTTTCTTTGGTTGACGTTGCGAGGGTAAGGGGCGGGTTCGAAGCCCAGGTCGCGCTGATGGTGCCTCACAAACATGCGACGTTTGTTAAGTTGGGTTATTAGCGGATCAAACCAGACAAATCTTCGCTCCAACTTTGGCCTTCTGGCGCTTTCGTGGTCACACCGGTTAAAACCAGATGCGTATCCACGCCCGCGTTCTTGCCGCTTAAGATGTCGGTCTCGTAACGGTCACCGACGGCAAGAACATCGGCTTTGGCCACTCCCGCCTCCTTAATCACAAGATCAATCAGAAAGGGATTGGGCTTGCCAACCACGAACGGCTCCGTCCCACTGCAAGCTTTTATAGAAGCGATGATGGCGCCTGCGCCGGGCTCGGCCTTGCCGTTTTCGATGGGGTACGTGGCGTCCGTATTTGTCGCGATGAATGCAGCGCCGTTCACGATCTGTTGCAAAGCGCCGTTTAGCCAACTATAAGTAAAGCTGCGGCAGATGCCGGCAACCACAGCCTCGGCATGTTGCTCGGTGTCACGGCCATCCGCATTAACCACAACAATTCCGGCCTGTTCAAGGGTTTGCGCGAGCCCGGGCTGTCCCACATAAAACACGCTCTTATAGCCTCTGTCCAGGCAAACTTTGGCTGCGCCAAGGGCCGAAGAGTAGATTTCTGACTCCTCACATTCAAAGCCCATTCTGTTAAGTTTCGAATGATAAAAATCTCGGGTTTGGCCGGAGTTGTTGGTCAGATACCGGACCGCTGCGCCGCGGCGTTTAAGCTCGTTAACTACTTCAACAGCGTTGGGAATCGCCTCATTCCCCCGGTACAGGGTGCCATCCAAATCGAAGATGTACAGCTTGTAAAGCTTCACGAGGTGCGGGACACCACGAAATCAGCGGCTGCTTCCAGCAACGCCCTGCTTGGGCTATCGGGCAAAACCTGCAAGCTCTCCTTAGCCTTATCGATATGGCGCTGAGCGGTGTTCTTAGCCTGCTCCAGCGCACCTCGGCTCTCCATCCACTGGCAGAGAAGCTTGATCTCCTCGTTAGTCGCGGCCTTCCCAAACTTCTGCGAAACGCTTTCGCGTTCTTTGCTGGTTAGATGCGGTTGAAGGTAGATCAGCGGCAAAGTCGCGCAGCCTTCCTTAAAATCGGTGCCCAAGGGCTTGCCGGTGGCTTCGCCCGCATAGTCCAGAAGGTCATCGACCACCTGGAAAGCCAAGCCAACGTTGTGCCCATAGGCGCCTAAAGCGTCTCGCTCAGCATCGGAAGCGTTTGCCAGCCTCGCGCCCACTTCGCAACAGCATTGAATGAAAGAAGCTGTCTTCATGCGAAGGATCTCGAAATGCTCGTCCTCATCAAGATCAAAGCGGTCGCGGCTTTCAAGCTCGCGAACCTCGCCTTCGGCGAGTTCAACGACGGCAGAAGATACGGTGCGAATGATCTCGAGATCGCCATCGATGGCGAGGATCGACATCGCCTTGCTCAGCAGCACATCGCCGGACAAAATGCTGGCCGTGTTTCCAAAAACGGCGCTTGCAGTAGGGCGTCCGCGGCGAGTATCGGCATTGTCGATCACATCATCGTGGATGAGGGTCGCCATATGGATCATTTCCATGCAGGCAGCCAGCTTGTGAGCGCGGGCCGAATCGAAAGCTTGACCCGTTGCCTTGGCAGCAAGAGTGACAAAAGCGGGGCGAAGCCGCTTGCCTCCGGCTTCTAAAACATGGGATCCGATCGCACCGACTAACTTGACCTCAGACCGCACTTGCCGCGTGAGTTCAAGTTCAACGGCTGAGATTTCCGTCGCCAACTCCTCTAAAGACGAGGCGTTAAGGCTTCCTGGAACGGCCGTAAAACTCACGCTTTTTGCCCCCAATGCACACAAATGTTTCCAAAAAAGAGGTCCCGGTAGCCCACATCGGTAAAGCCGGCCTTTTCCATCGATTGCTTTAGCTCTTCTCGGGTCATAAACTTTGCCGTGCTCTTTGGCAGGTAGGTGTAGGCTTTTCTCTTTCGAAACAAGGTACCGAGAAAGGGAATCATCGCATTGAAGATCCACTCGCTGGTAGTTCTGATAAAGCCGTTACGGGGGCGGGCCATATCGAGGGAAACAAACCGACCGCCCGGTTTTAGCACTCTGGCGATCTCGCGATGCGCGCCATCTATATCGGGCACGTTTCGAATCCCCCAGCCCACAGAAACGGCATCCATGATGGCGTTCGTATAGGGCAATCGGCAGGCATCGGCCAGCGCCAATCCATCGGAACTCTTGTTTTTCGCCCTTTCAAGCATGGGCAGACAGAAATCGGAAGCGTAAACCCTTCCCTCTGCGCCAACTCCGCGCCGTAAGGGAGCAATAAAATCGCCTGTGCCGCAGCACACATCTAATGCTGTATTTCCAGACACCAGCTTAAGCTTGCTCGCCGCGATCGTGCGCCAGCGACGATGCAGGTTCATGCTCATCAAGCTGTTACAAAGATCGTAGGTAGGGGCGATCTCTGCGAACATGCTTTGCACGGCATCTCGCTTTTCTTGGCCTTCAGCGGTCCAAGGCGCGTTATCGGCGGGTTTGGCGTGAACCATCCTAGGTAGAAGTTATACCTGTTGCGGGCACGAACTTTCAGAAGAAAGTGAAATCTGATAACTTTGGAGTGCGAGAATTTATTCTCGCTTTAATCAGCCGATTCATCGGCGCGGTAGGAGCCCGCTCATAGATTGAAATCAAATAGTAAAGCGGAATAAATTCCCGCACTCCAAAAACTGGCAGGGTAGTAAAAAATTGGGGCTATCGATTGCACACCTTTAGACTTCTAACTAAGTAGATTGATTTAGGAATCTTATTTAAATTTCCATTTTAAGGTGGAGCAACTATGAAAAGAATTTCACTTACAGTATTGTCGACTGCGGTTATCGTCGCAGCGGCTATGGCCCAGCACCACGGCGGAGGCGGTGGCGGCGGAGGGGGCCATTCCAGCGGAGGTGGTGGATCCCACTTCAGCGGCGGGTCCTCGCATTTTGGCGGCAGTTCGCATTCCGGCAGTTCCGGCGGATACCATTCCTATTCGCACTCGAGCTCCGGATCCAGCCATTCCTATGGCGGCTCCTCCTACAGCCATTCCTATGCCGGATCGAGCCATTCTTACGGTGGGTCTTCCTTCGGGCATTCCTATTCCGGGTCCAGCCGATCGTCATTCGGCCATTCGTATTCGCGTTCGACGGGGCAATCCGGCTTTGGCGGGTCGCATTCGTCCATGGGCAGTTCCCACTCCTTTAGCAGCTTTGGCCACAACGGAGCAGGCGGATCTCGTTCCTTCGCTTCCAGCGGCGTACGGCCCCAAATCAACAGCCGCGGCTACTCGGGAGTCGGCGGCCACGATTACGGTTCAAGCTTTAACAACACGGCGGCCGGCAGAGGCTATGGCCACGGGTTTGGCGGAAGCCACGACAGAGGGCGCGGCGATCGAGTTGGCCACTTCTTCGGAGGCCATGGTGGCTTCTGGGGCGGCGGATGGCGCTCTGGATACTGGGGCTACGGCGGCTGGGGATCTCCTGCTTGGTTCTTTGGAGCCTATCTCTTTGATCCGTGGCTAGAACCCTGCGTAGTTTCGCCTTGGTATTACTATCCAGGCTTGCCTCCTTACGTTCCCGATAGCGATGTGTCCTTCGACGATCCGGGACCCGTCAACTGGCAGGTAGACACGAACTACGACTACGCGCCCGAAGGCCCTCAAACGGCTCTTGATCAGGCGATCGGCGACATCGTTGGAGCTTTCAACGGCGAAAACGTGGACTCGATCAACGATCTCATCCCGCCGGACCAGAAGGTTGCCATTTACAACGACAGCAAATACATGTATTCGCTATCGGGCAAGGACTTCGAGCAGATGATGATGGACAACTTGCATGACGTGAAGACAGTTTCCTTTAACACGACCATGGTTCACCAATCAGGCGATCAGGCGATTGTGAAGTGCAAACACGTGTTTAGCGACCCGCAGGGTGGCCAGGACATCATCTATCAGATGTACCGGCTGCAGAACATCGGTGGCCACTATGCCATCACAGCCTTCATGACAAGTCAGAATCAGATCCACCAGGACTACTTCTGAGCTTGGATTGATAAAGCGGGCCGGCGAGCGAGTCGTCGGCCCGTTTTTTTGCCCCGCTTTTCTTAGTAGGAATCAACGTAATAGCCGTGGATATCCACGTTAATGTCGGAGGTATCGCTCGAATTTGTATCTATTACGCTGACGTCAACATTCGATCCCGCGTCGGCAATAATGCAAACGGGTTGATTGGCATATTCATAATCGGAGGCGTGAACCGTAACGGGTATAACGGCTCGCCCATTGATACCGTTGCTTTGAGAATATATAATGTAGGACTCAACGGTGTGGCCATTATCAAAAGCAGAGAATTGATCTATAACCAGCCGCTTGTTGGCAGGCACCGTAAACGTATCTCCATCAGATACAGTTGGGGATAGAGTTATACAAAATGGATCGTGGGCTATGTTGTTGATGTCCTTTATGGGGACCACGCTGGCCACGTTAATGCTCCAGATCCCGCTTTCGGTCGCCACCACGGGGACTTTATTGGTTGCCGTGTTATTGATTGTGGTTGCCCAGGAGCCCCCCTGCTGGGCTTGCACAGTTGGCGTATTGAGGACCTGCACCGGTACAGGCTCTTCGGAGTTATTGGTGACCAGCACGGGTTCACGCGTAGTCGCGGCAACCTTACTCGGGTGAGAGCCGGCAGAGGCGATAAATACAAAGATCGTGATCAAAACAACGATCGACATCCAACGATTAAAAAGGTTCTTCATGTGGTTCCTGAGGGTCGTGACATTGGTTGCCTTCGGGCAAACCATGGACCCCTCATTCCATGATGAGCAATTTTCATTGGAAAAGTAATCTTGGACGTTGTTCACTGGTAATACGACACTGGGAATCCGGCGCTCTACGACGTCGACCTAATCCGTAGGACCGATGGTTTTTCTTTCTATTCGCCCTTAATTTCACGCGAAGAACGCGGAGATGCGAACATCGCGGGGACCTGGAGAACGTGCCTTATCGTTTTGCGATCCTCGCCTCTTCGCGTTCCGGCCGCGTGAAATTTCCTGTTGCCCTACGACTAGCGACTCGTCAGAAATCAGTCACCAATCGAAAATCAAAAATCAAAAATCAAAAATCTCCTAGCCTAGTATTTCATCAACCTGCGCTTTTTGATGCTCGCTGAGCTTCCATTCGCCCGCAGCCGCGTTCTTTTGAATTTGCTCTGGCTTGGTGGCACCGGCGATTACGCTAGAAACGACTTCCTTCGAAAGGAGCCATGAAAAGGCCAGTTCCAAGATGGTGTGGCCCTGCGAATCGGCATAAGCGACTAGCTGCTCTACCTTGTCCAGGTTCTCCGGCGTCAGCCACTTGCTGCCCTCTTGAATGCGCGTTCCCTCTGGCAACGGCCGGTTCTTGCGATATTTGCCCGACAGCAATCCGCTGGCGAGGGGGAAATAGGGCAAGAAGGCCAAATGCTCGCGTTGGCATTCATCCAGCACCTCTACTTCGGGCTCCCGTTGAAGCATGCTGTACTCGTTCTGGACGCTCACGAAGTGAGCGCCTTTGGTCCCATTCTTGGATTCTTGAAGTTGGGCGGCGTTAAAGTTGGAGCAGCCGATCTGCCTGACCTTGCCCTGCTGAACAAGCTTGTCAAGTGCGCCGAGGGTTTCGGCAATGGGCACGCCGGGATCGGGCTGATGAAGCTGATAAAGATCGATATGGTCCGTCTGCAGTCTGCTTAGGCTGTCTTCGGCAGCTTGCAAAACATATTCAGGCCGAGCGCCCTTGTGGTTTTCGTCGATCTCCATGCCGAACTTGGTGGCGAGAATAATTTTATCCCGGCGGCCCTTTAGGACCTCGCCAAGGAAGGTTTCGCTTTTGGTTTTGCCGTAAATGTCGGCCGTATCGAAAAAGTTGATACCGGAATCGATGGCGCCATCGACTACTGCCCTGGTCTGCTCAACGTCCAGCCTGCCCCCAAAGTTGTTGCAGCCGAGGCCCACAACGGTCACATCTAACGATCCAATCTTTCTTGTTTCCATGGTTTTTCTACTTAAATTTCTTCGGGAGCCGCCTTCGGCGACGAGCGTGCGGCCTACGCGGCGGCTTTAGTTTTCGGTTCATTCGTACAATCGCACGGGTGATCTCCGTAAACATTTTCACCCGCGCCGTTGAGCCCTTGATAAATCCGAGTTTGCGCTCCTTATATGTGTTGCTTACGCCTCTCAGCACCACGCGCAACACTCTTGCATGGCTCCTTTTTGCATACGTGTTTATAGTCACTTCCACACCCATGCGCATTTCGGAAAGGAACGGCATCTTATCTAACAGAGATCGCCTAATCGCCCGTTGCCCGCTAATATAGGGCGAAATACGCTGGGCCGTATCGCTCCAGAACTTCCCTCCACGAAAAACTCCGATGCACATTTCGCATCGGTTATCTAGCAGAGGCCGGATGATGAGGTCCACATGGTCCGCCCTTAAGCCCACCAAATCGGCATCGACGAAGGCGATGATTGCAGCGTCGGTAGCCTTAACGCCAGCGACCATGGCCCCGCCTTTACCGGTATTGAAGGGCATCTCGATCACCCTAACGCCCTCTATTGAACGGGCAACGCTGGCCGTGCGATCGGAGCTCGCATCGCTCACGACGATGATCTCCTCAGGATAGATTGCCTTCGTGACCGCACGAAGGACTTCCCCAATGCGCTGCTCCTCGTTGTAGGCGGGAATAATGACGGCGACCTTGTTATTCAAGATTGAACCTACAGCGCATGCATGTGTTGATCGCGCATGGCAAGAATATTACCGGTCTGGGGAGCCATAAAATGCCCTTTATTGAAGTAAACCTCGGCCTTCTAACCGGGCACGCACACGGTTTTCAATTTTACCGCCCATGTCGTTCCAAGCTTGTCCGGCTTTCCCCCAAAGTCCCTTTGAAGTGGTGATGATTCGCACGTTTTTATATTCGTGTTGCGGCTTCCAGCGCCGCTTGTAGGGTTCGTCCCCTCTCAAAAAATCAAAGGTTGTTAGGCCTTCCTGAATGGCCTTCCGAATAGTGTAACCTACCAGAAGCGATCCGGGCGAGATGGACGACGCTGCAGGGTCCATTCCAGCTTGAAAATAGAAGCAGGTTTGGCCCATTTTCATCGCGTAAATTGTGCCAACCGGTTGCCCATCATAATGTAAAACGCTCAGCCAAAGCCAGCCGTTGCGTATGGCCTGAAGGGACCAATCCCGATGGAAAGATTCTCGCTTGGAACCCACAAACGCACCCGGCAGGCCGCGCTTCCGCCATCGCTGTTTATGGGTGTGGAAGAACGTATCCATGCCGCGGGTGAGGTTGTCTTCTGTGATTTCTTCTATGCTGGCCCGGCCAGATTTAAAAAGCTCTTTATCCAGCTTGCGAACATCGTATCTTAAGCTCTTGTTGAGGGTCGCCAGGTAGGCGTCGAAAGTGTTTGGCAAGTCAAGTACCAGGCAGGTGGCTTGGTCTAGGGTTCTCGCTTCATCTTTGCCCTGTGCGAGAGGGAAAGTTTCGCGAATTTGGTGGAGATCGACGACGTCGATGCCTTCCATTTCGGAGATGTGCTGTTTGAGTTCTTGGGCGACTTCTTGTTCGTAACCTGTGCGGGAGAGAGGGTGGAGATAATCGCTGGCGCCGGTCGCCATTGCGCGGAGGGTTCGCCAGGGTCCTCCCGAAATCATGAGGGGCATAAGGCCAACAAGATCCTCGCCTTCATGAATGGTGACGATGTAAGGTTTTCGGGCTTTCTTGTACTGCTTCCACCAACTGGTGTGCCATTCCCAAGTTTGAAAGGGAGTCGCGGCGGGGGAGTTTTGCGCGAGTTCTTTCCAAGCTTGTTCTAGTTCAACAGGCCAGTTTTCGGCGGTAACGGCTCGCGCTCGCAGCACAAGGGATTATAGCGTTTTTGAGCGGAAGAGCTTAGGACGCTTGGCTAGCTATTACAGCCCCAGGATCTTAGCAGCCGGGCTAGAGTGGAAAGGTCGCATCTGATGTCACCACGGCAAAGGTGAGTTGATTCTTACTCGGATTGTAGTTCATGCTCCACCTGTCTAGAACCTCTCTACCGAGAAGTGATGGGACAGATTCAAGGCTCGCATCAAGAGCATGAATGTCCAAGTCAACGCTATAGGTGTAAACAGCCTTTTCATCACTAAAAACAAGGATTGCCTTTTCTACGAATGTGTGAATAGTGCAACCAATGCCTTGGCATTCACGGTTTCCTCGCAAAAGGGCGTAATCGATGCCCAGGCGGATCCCATCAGATGGCATGAGTATGCACGTGTCGGCACCGGTATCTACTAGAAAGGAAATGTCGCCCGAAACATTGAGCCGGGGAAGAAATATCTTGGCTTCTAAATAGGGACGGCCAGAAGTGTCACCAAAACGACCCTTGAGCATATTAGTAGGTCTACAAGATCAGTTTTCGGGCATTTTGATCGATGTATCTTATCATCGCCTTTTGTCTTGGAATGCCTAGTTCATCCAGTATTTGAAGTAGACGCGGGAGTGCTGCCGCATGCGCTACGATTTTCCCGTCGTGAGCTGCCACCCATTGCTTTCGATACTTGGCCAGCAGGTGAACCTTATCAGAAGAGAAAGTGCGGGCAGTCCGCTTAAAGTCAAGCATTTCTTGTCGAATTTTCTGGGGATCGCCGATGATCGCCAATATCTGATGTTCTTTACTGCTCATTGGTGACACTACTCCACTATATACTTACGGGCTAGTTCCGCTCGGGGATTGCTATAAAGAACGTCACAATACGGTTTTTTCGGAAGTGACTGGCATTTGCAGAGAACCGGGTTGAACCAAGTAAATAGATATTGCATGGCTAGTTGGAGGGAGGTTAACCCATCAACAGGAACGAAGACCAGTTGTTCGCGGAAGCTCAGGCCGCAGTTAAGGGGAAGCGCTATCCCGAGGCTCTAGCGGCTGCTAAAGAGCTAGAAAGCTTGCAGCCCAATTCCGCCCGGGCCAAGGTTCTACTCGCCAATCTTGCCTTCCTCTCGGGAGATGTGGCTAGCGCCGAATCCTATTTGCGTCAGGCTGTAAGCTTGGAGCCGGGGCACCTGGAGGCCACGATTGGGCTTGCCTCGCTGCTTGCGAACGGTGCCAACCCAAGTGAAGCGATTCAGCTTTGCGATAGCGCGATTGCCTTGAACCCCAATCTCGGGTCGGCTTATTTCCACAAGGGAAGAGCTCTAGTTGCCGAATGCAGGGCGCAGGACGCTTTGGCATCTCTTGAGGTGGCGTCGAAGCTAATGCCCCAAAGTGCGGCAGCGCACCACTGGATGGGAGTAGCCACCCAAATGGCGGGAAATACGCCCAAAGCGGCAAGTCTCTTCCGCGAAGTGATCGCGATCGACAAGACGTTTGCCGCTTCTTACGGCGCTTTGGGGAATCTGCTGCTTTCGGTGGGGGATAGAGCTGGCGGAATCGCCAACTTGAAGTTTGCCGCCGAACTCGCACCACAGTCGGTCGAGGGCCAGCTTTGGCTCGCGAAGGCCCTAGCGGAAGAAAACCTACTTAAGGATGCCCAGCAAGTCTTGGACAACCTTCTTGACAAGGCGCCCGATTTGGTGGAGGGGCTGGTCCTTCTGGGCCGAGTTTGCATCCAACTCGGTGAATTCGAAAGGGCGGCTGAGATTCTAATAAAGGCCGGCGAACTCGATCCTAATCGAATCGATATCTTCACAATGCTCGTAGCCGCTCCCATATCGAATTTAGGCCCGGAACTGATCAAACGGATGCAAGGGATATCGGCATCGGCAAGGCTCTCCGTAGACGAGGCGATACCGCTTCACTACAGCCTTGGAAAAGCTCTCGAAGATTTGGGCGACAATGAGAGGGCCTTTGCGGAATACCGCGAAGGCAATGCGCTTGCCCAACGGAAACTTGAAGCCCAGGGCAAAGGCTTCGATCGAACGGCTAGAAAACTCGCCGTGGATGCGGCCATCAAAGGTTTCACCGCCAGCCAACTGGGCAGATGGCGAGAAAACGGGTCACAAGACGATTCGCCGATCTTTATCGTAGGGATGCCGCGTAGTGGCACCACTCTGCTCGAGCAGGTGATTTCAAGCCACCCAGAAGTCGGAGCGGCAAGTGAATTGGGCACCTGGAAAACGCTCGCCACTCAAGACCATTTGAACGGGCAACGTACGCCAAGCGCAAACGAGGCTAAAGCTATCGCTTCAGAGTTTCTACAAAGGCTACAAGCTGCCGCTCCAGGCAAAAGGCGAGTGACCGAAAAGACGCCACAAAACTATCTCATTCTAGGCCCCATTCTCGGTCTGTTGCCCAACGCCCGCATTATTCATTGCAAGCGAAACCCGCTTGATACATGCGTCTCCATTTACACCACCCTTTTTATGAACGGCCCCGAATACGGGCACGATCTTGAGGACCTAAAAGACGTTTACCGCCAATACGAACGCCTTATGAGCCACTGGAGGTCGATCTTGCCAAAAGATCGATTTATGGAGGTTCAATATGAGGATTTCGTCAATGACCGTGAGCCCATCTTGCGCGAAATCCTGAAATTCCTGAACCTAGAATGGAACGAAAGCTGCCTAGCCCACGAATCAAACAATCACCCAATTTCGACACCGAACGTGTGGCAGGCGCGTCAGCCGGTCAACTCAAATTCGATTGGGCGATGGAAAAAATTCGAATCTTGGTTGGGACCCTTATTGGATCTCAAGCACTAACTAAGCCTGCCGCAAGGCGGCCGCCACTTGGTTTTGCGGCAACTCTTGATCGTGGTTCTCTTGAATGTACTGCGAGTGGCTTATGAAATCCACCGAGATCGGCGCGCCCTCGGCTAAATGCCTCGGCTTAATCCATCCATCACGAGCCATTGCATCCAAAGCCTGCACGATTGAGACATGAACCTCCATATCGTATTTGCGGCCATCCATCGCCAGCTTGCGAGACATAAACGTTGCCGCCTGATCGATGCGCGCCGAGTGTTTAAGGCTCTCCACAATCAGTCCAAAATAGCCATTGAGAGGCAAGTTTTTGGAGTTCTTGCGCAGGGCCGGAACGGGCTGAACGCGGCCATTCTCGTAGCGAGCGAGAGTGACTTCCTCGGCACCCTTTAGGTCCAACAAGAACCCGTTGAATCCATCGATCGCGGACGTGCTAGGCTTTTCCGAAAGCCTTCCTGCAACCTGGTGGAGGGTGGCAAGGGCGAGGGTGCCAAAGCCGGCCACTCTCATGTCCTCTTCAATAAAACCACCAGTGCCAAGCCACTGAAACGCCTGGTCTGCATCCAGTTCTAACCCGGCATCGCGTGCGATTTCGCGGGTGTACTCTTTCAAATCGCTAAAGTGGGAGTTCGCCGTGTACCAATAGTCGGCAAACCGAATGTGCTGCAGGATTTTTCGCCGATTGATCGCCTCATACTGTGTCTTCAACCAAGGGGCGTTTCCGCCGCGGTCTAGCTCAAGCATCGTAAAAGCGGCCTCTTTGGCCGACATATGGGCCAGGCTCAACCCCGCGGAAAGAATCGGATCGGCAAACCCGGCCGATTCCCCGATTAGAAGCCAGTTCTCGCCCGCCATTCGCTCGGCCACAAAGGACCAATCCTTTGTCGTTGACAACTGGTTTTCGCGCACAGCCTTTGTTAAAAGAGCGCGGACTCTCGCTTCATCGGAGATTCCCTTGAGATAAATCTCCTCGGTATTGAGTCCGCTCTTCTTGTAGTAGTCGGCAGGGCAAACGAACCCAACCGAGGTGCGGGTTTCGCTGATCGGAATGAACCAAAGCCACCCGTAACCGACCGACATAACCTGAATGCGTGTGCCGCCAACCCCCAAGCTTACGGCCCACTCAGCGTCCTGCCAGTAGTCCCAGATGGCAATGTTTCTTAACGCGCTCGGCTCTTCAATGCCTACGCCCATGGAACGCCGCAGCAACCCGGCGTGTCCAGAGGCGTCCACATAATGCCTAGCAGTCACCTCCGTCCCATCTTCTAGAACGAGGCCCGTAACCTTGTCGACTTCACGCCGAACCCCTCGGACTCCAACGCCCTCGTGAACGACGCATCCCATTTCGGCGGCGTGGTCTAACAAAATCTTGTCGTAGACGGCCCGGTCAACCTGAAATGCCGTCTCACGCCTCTGGCCGGCAAACTTTGCGGGCCGAAGCTCATTCTCAAACTTGCCTCCCGGTAAGAAGTGAAAATCCCAAAGATCGTCGCTTGTGCCCCACCGGTATGTTCCCCCGATCTTGATAGGGAAACCTGCCGCTTCTACCTTGTCCCAAACTCCAATTTCGTCAAGAACAGCCCCTATAATCGGAAGTTGGCTCTCGCCAACGTGATCTCGTGGGAAAGTCTCACGTTCGAATAGATGAACCTGTAAGGAAGGGTTGTATTTGCGTAGAAACGCTCCGCATGTTGATGCGGACGGCCCTCCGCCGATTATCGCGACATCGCAGTTTAGCTCCATTGCTAAGGTCTATCTGGTAGCTTGGTATCCCTTGGCTGCCCCCGCTTTAACGGCATCAGGCGGCAACGGAACTCCCGTGGGAAGCACCACTCCTCCGGTATCCGTCTTTTTTACATACGGAACAAAGTGTGGAGTGGCTTGGGTTGATCCGGATGAACATCCAATCGTCGCCAAAAGCCCGAAAGCAAGTAAGTATTTGCACTTCATAATGATTCTCCAACGGATGATCTCCGCAGCCGCAAAGCGGCAGCGGTATCCATAGGTGATTGACTAGTTACTTGTATTCGTTGAACAGGTGCTGGGAGACCCAAACCCTGTCCGCCTGAGTAGGCACCGTATTATCGTCGTTGGGCTGGATCGCCGAATCCCACTCGTCGGAGTTTGCGTTGCCTGTTGCCAGGGTCTGCGTGTAGGTTTTCGTCTTCGCGTGTCCGTCGCACCAAACAAATGTCATCTGGCCCGTGTTTGAATGGAGCGCACCCATTCCCGATGCCGGGCAAGTTGGGCTGGTTGCCCCAATCGGCGTGATGCAGTTGTATGGGGCCAAAACTTGGCCATCATCCACTGTGGCTAGGCCATTAAACTTGCCTGCTTCCCCATGATTGTTACCGAACATCCACTTCACCGTAATGTAGTTGGTGCGATTCGGCGCTAAAAGGATCGTGTCGGCAGGATCGCTCAAGCCATCAAGTGTGTCGAGGCCCGGGTTTTCGTTTGCGCTGTTCCAACAGCCCGCATTGGCGAATCCAAGAATCGCGCCATTTCCTGCGAAGTTGGTTGTCAGGTCCACGTTATCAGGGGCGCCGGGGATAGCAACGATGTCTGTCGCGTGGGCGGGTTGATTGAACTGATTCGTCGGATCGGTCAAGAGTTGGGTGCTCTTGGATGTGTAGGGCAGAATTGCATGCCGCCAGCTATACCAATCGAAAATATAGGTGCCAGGAACGCCGCCCCAGTTTCCTGCTGGGCTCGCGCACTCCGGCGGAGCGCCAAAGTAGCTTTTTACTACAGCGTCGTCGTAATCATTTTGGTAGATGGCAATGGATAAGGCAAGCTGCTTGGCGTTGCTGAGGGCAACGGTTCTTTTTGCAGCTAACTTAGCCTGTGCGAAGACGGGGAATAGGATCGCCGCGAGAATTGCGATTATGGCGATCACCACTAATAGTTCAATGAGAGTAAAGGCTCCCTTCATGTATTTCCTCCATTGGATGGTTGGTCGATGCTCTAACGATGAGATCGGTCTCGAATACTTTCTTTTCTTGGGGCTCATTGCCTTCGATCATGTCCACCAGAGTTCGCAGGGCGACTTCGCCAAGCTCTCCGATGGGCTGCCGCACGGTAGTGAGGGGCGGATGGATGTGCGCACTGCTTGGTGTGCTGTCGAAGCCGGCAACGCTCACTTCCTCGGGGACTTTTATGCCGAGGTCATAGGTGGCCAGGATAGCGCCGATTGCCATTTCGTCGTTAGCGCAGCTAACGGCGGTGGGGCGAATGGGCAGGTTCATGAGTTCGTGCATGGCTCTTCGCCCGCCTTCGATTAGGAACTGCCCTTTGGCAACAAACTCGTCTCGATAGGGGATCTTCCTTGCGTGCAAGAACGCTTGGTAGCCTTGCAGCCGAATCAGGGCGTCCTGCATATCGAGGCGGCCCGCAATGTGGCCGATTCTGCGGTGGCCGAGCTCATAGAGGTGCTCCAGCACCTGCGTCATCCCCTGCTCGTTGTTAATGCTGAAAGAGGTAACGCCCTCTACCGGGGCACCTGAGATCGCCACGCATGGAAGCTGAAGGGCGGCCGCGAGCTCTACGGTTTTCGCCGTGAAATGGGGCGCGATGAATATAACGCCGTCTACTCGGCCGTCGAGAATGATGGACAGCATCTCCTCATGCTCGGTCTCGCGATAGCGAGTGAAGACGAGCATGTCCTGATGCAGCCGTCCTGCCTCGTTGGCGACGCCGTTAATAGCGAGCTGCAAATAGGGGCTAAGGAAAACGTCGTCTCCGATTTCAGGTGGTGCCACCCCGATCGTGTAGCTGCGGCCCGTTACCATTGATCGCGCAACGCGGTTGGGTCGGTAGCCAAGATCACGGGCGGCCGCTAGCACCTGGTTCTTCGTCTCTAAACTCACGCTTCTGGGGCCCCCGTTCAGCGCGTAACTAACCGTGCTGACGGACATGTTGAGCTTGTTTGCGATATCCTTGATCGAAGTAGCCATGTTAGGTTTGGGACCTGTCGAAACGTTTCGTTAAACCGATTATACAACCATATTTTCAAATCGCCAAGAAGTTTTTTAGGGCTTTTACAGGCACATTTAACGGTTTGATGCTATTGGAGCGGTCATCGGGATAAAAGTTAACCGAAACGCTTCGAGTGTTTTTAGCCTTGCGGCTTGCCCGCCAGCTTATAAACTCGCACATAATCGACAACCATTTGCTGCGGGAAGACGGTGGTGCTGTCCGGGTTTCCGGGCCATTGGCCGCCCACTGCGAGGTTCTGATCAGAAAGAACGGATGGTTGAAAACCCAGTGATGAGGGGCAACACTTCCTGGAGTCACCGTATGATACAGGTTCCCATCGACGTACCAACGAACATAGCCCGACTCCCATTCCACGGCATAAACGTGAAAATCGTTTGCCAAGCTGGTCTTGGAAACGTACTCTGCAGTGGGACCCGCGGCCCCGGAATATCCCGGCCCGTGTAGTGTCCCATGGCAAATATTTGGCTGCTGCCCGAGGACTTCCATGACGTCAATTTCTCCACATCCCGGCCACCCCGCCGTGCCTATATCGTCACCTAACAGCCAGAACGCAGGCCAAATGCCTTGCCCTTTAGGAACCATGACTCTGGCTTCAAATCGGCCGTATGCCAGCGAAAAATGTCCCTTTGAGACAAGCCTTGCCGACGTGTAATCGCGGGCAATCCCGTCAGTTCCCGTTGTGTGTTGCTGCCTCGCCTCAATGACCAGATGACCCTTGCCGTCAAGATAGGAATTGGCCGGACTCTGAGTGTAGCTTTCAAGTTCGTTGTTCCCCCATCCGTTGCCGCCAGTCTCGTTCGTCCAGCCAGTCGGCGAAGACCCCACCGGACCGTCGAAATCGTCGTGGAAAACCAACTGGCCCGGTTGGGTCGGAGTAAGGCGGATCACGGAATAGACGACAACCGAAAGCAGCGTTGCTAGCATAAAATTCTCCTATTGCCTTCGCTCAAAAAGGCTGCTCGAAACGCCCTAGATTTTCTTAGCGAAACGTTTCGATTGATTTCTTTTATCTATATTAAGCCAGGAATGCCCAAAATTCCAAGAAATCTCTTCACTTTCCCCCTCTGGCAGGTCTATCAAGGATCAATTCCGGCATTCGCCCGCCGACTTTCGACTATCGTCCTCCCGACATTCGACTATCCGCCCTCCGCTATCGCTTATCGTCCTTCGACTTTCGACTTTCGACTAGCCGCCATCCGCTATCCGCTTATCGGCTATCCCCCTTCCCCACATCCCCCATCCCCCGTCCCCAACCAAGACGGTAAACTTCCACCTTGCCCATGGACTTAAGAGAGACCCTGAACCTGCCCGACGCAGAGTTCACCATTCCGATGAAAGCCGACTTGCCAAAGCGCGAGCCGGAGATTCAGGCGAAGTGGGACGAGATGGGGATCTATCACAAGATCCAAGAGGCTCGCGCGGGCGCCGCCGTTTTTGTTCTCCACGATGGCCCGCCTTACACCAACAGCCCCATCCACATCGGAACCGCTCTCAACAAGATCCTAAAAGATTTTGTCGTCAAGAGCCAGACCATGCTGGGATTTCGTGCGCCTTATGTGCCCGGATACGATAACCACGGCCTTCCTATCGAACAAACCGTTATCAAGGAGTTCGAAAAGAAGAAAGAGAAACCTGACGTGGTTACCCTGCGAAAGGCCTGCCGCGAACATGCCGCAAAGTACATCGACGTTCAGACTGAGCAGTTTAAGCGGCTAGGCGTTTTCGGCCTTTGGGAAAAGCCGTACAGAACCATGGATTTCCGCTACGAGGCGGAACTCGTGCGTGTCTTCAAGCGCCTAGCCGAGCGCGGCTATGTCTACCGTGGCCTGCGCCCAACCCTTTGGAGCCCAACTCAGCGAACAGCCCTGGCCGAATCAGAACTGGTTTACAAAGACACCGTTAGCAAGGCGATCTATGTGCGGTTCAAGCTAAAAGCCGATCCGAACCGCATGTTCGAGAAGTTTCCGAACCTGTACACGATCATCTGGACGACCACTCCCTGGACCATTCCCGCCAACCTGGCCTGTGCCTTTCACCCGGCTTTGCAGTACGCCATCGTGCGTGTGGTGCAAGACGGCACTGAAACCCATTATCTGATCCTAAAGGACCTGGTTAAGAGAACCGCCGAGCATGTAGGTTGGAAGGATTACGTTGTAGACGACCTGCTGGAAGGCGTCAACATGGATCGCGCTGTGTTTGCTCACCCGATTTACAACCGCGATTCCCTCGGCGTCCTGGCCGAATACATCACCACCGAAGACGGCACCGGCGTTGTCCACACCGCCCCCGGCCATGGCCGCGAAGACTTTTACACGGGTAAAGAATACGGCCTGCCGATATTGTGCCCTGTCGATGAAGGTGGCGTTCTCACCGCAGAAGCGGGCGAATTCGAAGGTGTTTACTATAAGAATTGCGACACCGTTGTGGTAGATCGTCTCCGCGAAGTTGGGGCTTTGCTGGACGTGCGCGATTACGAGCACCAATATCCCTATTCCGAGCGCGACGGCAACCCCGTCATCTACCGCGCGACCGAGCAATGGTTTATTGCCATCGACCACGAAGAACTACGTCGGCGAATGCTGGCCGAAATCGATGACGTGCAGTTCTTCCCAGAGATGGGACGAGTTCGCCTCACCGCCATGATCAGCGGAAGGCCAGATTGGTGCATCTCCCGTCAGCGACCTTGGGGCGTCGGTATTCCCGTTTTTTACGGCTTGAACAGCCGAGAGCCGGTGCTCGATCCGGAAGCGATCGAGTACGTGGCAAAGCTGGTGGAAGCCAAAGGCTCCGATGCCTGGTTCGAGGCCGAGCCTTTCGAGATTCTGCCAGAGGGCTATAAGCATCCGGTGACGGGCGAAACCGAGTTCACAAAAGAGCGCGACGTGCTGGACGTCTGGTTTGATAGCGGTTCCACCCACATCTGCGTTTTGGAAGGCGATGTTGAGCCGCTTTGGAAGGAGCGGATGCCGGCAGATTTGTATTTGGAAGGCTCCGATCAGCATCGCGGTTGGTTTAACTCTTCGCTCGTGATCGGAACCGCGGCAAGGGACGAGGCGCCGTTCCGGCAGATCCTAACCCACGGATTTGTGGTGGATGAAAAGGGTCTCAAGATGTCAAAGCGGGATGGCAATGTGGTCGATCCCGTGGTGGCCTGCCAACAGTACGGCGCGGACGTCATTCGCTATTGGGTCGCTAGCGTGGATTATGCCAACGATGTACCTTGCTCCGATGCTCTTTTAAAGCGATTTGGTGAGAATTATAGAACCGTGCGCAACACGCTGCGCTTTTTGTTAAGCAACTTGTACGACTACGATCCGGATTCCAATCCAGCCCTACTTGAGATCGACGAGTGGCTGGTTGAGCAAATAGATCTTTTGGTAGCCGATTGCGCGGACAACTACAAGGCTTATGATTTCGGCGCGGTGATCAACTCCGTCCACAACTTCTGCTCGAAGGAGCTTTCGCGGTTTTATCTGGATGCCATCAAGGATCGCATGTACTGCGATGGCAAGGACTGGGAGACGCGGCGCTCTGCCCAGGCGGCTTCGCTTTATGCGTTGCTGCAACTGACCCGTATTCTCTCGCCGATTCTGCCCCACACGTGCGAGGAGGTTTACACGCGTGTTCCGGGCTTGCATAAGCTGTTTTCGGTTCACGCCGAGTTGTTTGGTGTGCCTTCTGCCGCGCGGCTTGCGGAGATTGAGGATAACAAACTTCAAGAGCGCTTTGCCGAGCTAACCGAGTATCGCGGCGTGGTATTCGCCGCTTTTGAGGCTTGGAAGACGACGGCGGAACTAAAAGACAGCCAGGACGCGATTGTTTCTATTGTTGACAACGCTGAGGTGATTCAGGCGTTGAAATCCTTTGGAGATGATCTTCCCAACTTGTTTAAGATGAGCGCCGTTGAGCTTGCCGTCGGCGAGCAATCCGTTAGCTTTAGGGCTAGCGAATTCCTAAAGTGCGAGCGAAGCCGGCTTCGCCGTCCTGATGTTGCCCTGGTTGACGGGGTGCCACTAAGCGCCCGCGATCGGAGGGTTCTCGGGCTTTGATCGGTTACTGCGAAGGAGTTTGTCGTGTTCATCCGCACCAAATGCAGAACGAAACTCTGAACGCCAACCACCTATCCTCCGGAGATCGTTGCGCGGTAACGATTTATAGCGGAACTAAACTCAAAGTGCGGCCCAGCACAAACCTCTCTCCTCCGCGAGGGAGGTCGGTAAGCGAGTCCGCGAGCGAACCGGGAGGGAGGGGAAATAATGAATAGCGAAGCTCCCTCGGAAAAACTTCCCGTAGCTACTAAGCGCCTCGATTGGCGCCTAGTCTTCTGGTTCCTCTTCGTAGTCCTGATCCTCGCCGATCAGATAATTAAGCTTTGGGCGCGTGGCCATTTTAATGGCGAGGGCCAGGCGATGACGGTCATCCCTAACGTTTTTGACCTCACGCTAACCTACAACAAGGGCATCGCCTTTGGCATGTTTCAGGGTTTCGGAGGGTTGCTAGCTCCCGTCGCCGTAGCCATCGCCGCCGGAGCCATTTATTACAGCATGAAGAACCGCAAGGAGTCTCCTTGGGTTCATACTGCCATGGCGCTTTTGGCGGCCGGGGCGCTTGGGAACTTATACGACCGGGTGGTGAACGGCAAAGTCACGGACATGTTCCACTTCCGGGCCTTCGAGTTTCCGGTTTTTAACCTGGCCGATAGCTGCATTACGGTTGCTGCCGTAATTCTGATTCTTCGCTGGAGTTGGGAGTGGTTTCAGGAGAGCCGGAAGAAAGAAGATGCCAGCCCCTGGTCTCGCCCCGCCGAGCCGGTGCTGAAGGAAGACGATACGAACCCGGTCTAGCTTGGCGGGGGAATTCCCGCTTAGCCTTTGCCAAACTGTAGTGATTTATCGCGGTCACTTCGGACCGTGATGAGAACGAGAGGTATGCCGTCCAAATCCTTACCGCTTACCGCTTACCGCTTACCGTTTACTTTCCCGTCTGCCACGCCCAATATTCATAGACGCCCGTCCCAAGAACGATCGCGAGCATGACGACCTTGTAGATGGCCGGCTGATGCGTATGGCTGTTGGTGGGGTTCGGCAGCGTTAAGAGGAAAAAGTAGATTGGCGTGAACCAAACAATCCGCCAAAACCTTCGCCGGTGAGATAGCCGATACCAGCTAAGCTCAAAGCCCTTATCAACCAGGGGACGGTCGTTATTGAACCAGGGAAACCAACCCATCTATTTGTTTTTATCGGATGGCGGGCATTCACATTGCATCCCACTGGGCCCAAACCCCGTACTTTGAACATATCTGTCATCCCGAACTCCGTGTGAGGGATCTCGGGTTCTGGGTCTACTTTCGTTCGGTGACTTGACCGGGCCGGTAAACCGCAGGCCCAAGTGAACGGCAAGACTGAGCGAAGGATGAAGACTTGATAGTATAGATGTAACCAATTTGTCATTGCGAGGAGCGTCAGCGCGCCGTAGGCGGGCTAGCGACGCGGCAACCTGCGCGGAACACCACCGGTTTCGTTATATTCTCACATTGGGGCGTAGGCTCTCGCCTCATAAGTCGATTCACCAGTGCTCTTGCGAATAGGCGGTCTACCCTTACCATCGCCTAAAACTGCGATAAACTACGAGAATGAAATCGTTCCACGCGTCTGTTTGGCAAGAGGGTGATCTATTTGTGGCGCAGTGCCTGGACGTTGACGTTGCGAGCCAAGGCGAATCTGAAACCGAAGCGCTTTATGCCCTTGCAGAAGCATTGCAGTTGCATTTCACCGAGCCAGTGGCTACCGTTTTGCCCAAGGTCGCTACTATAGAGGTCAATATTGGGGCAGCTTAGCCCTATTAGCTTTGCAGATGCACAGAGAAAGCTGAAGGCCGCTGGTTTCGCCAGGATTTCTCAGGTTGGTAGTCACGTGAAGTTCGCCAAGCAAACGCCTGCGGGATTATTAACGGCTATTGTGCCCGCCCACAAGGAAATTTCGGTTGGGACTGTTCGATCTTTCTTGAGACAGGCGGGCGTTACTATTGAAGAATGGACATCCCTTTAGCAATACCAATGACTAACAACAAAGTTCAAGAACACTACGGCGAGGGCGACTTAACCTCGGTGATTTCAAACGCCTTGGCGCAAGCCGGCATTGGCGATGGCCCGATCAAATGGTCTGATATCGCAACCCTCGATCAGTTCCACGTCCGCGGCTTCCCAGCAACCGTCGATTTAGCCAAAGGCTTGTCTGCCACCACTAAAGATCGAGTCCTGGATGTGGGTTCCGGACTCGGCGGACCAGCGCGCTATTTAGCGGCAACGGCGGGTTGCAACGTGACGGGCATCGACCTCAGCAAGCCATTCATCGATGCAGCAACGATGCTATCTCAGCGTTGCGGACTAACTGATTTAAACGAGTTCGTTCAAGGCGACGCCCTTAAGATGCCTTTCCCGGATGCGAGTTTTGACCACGCCTGGACCCAGCATGTGGGAATGAACATCCAAGACCGCGCGGGTTTGTATTCCGAAATCGCCCGGGTTATGAAACCGGGTGGCAAGCTAGGGATTTATGATGTTATGGCTGGTCCGGTAGAGCCTTTGATTTTCCCCGTTCCTTGGGCCGGCGACCCTTCGATCAGCTTCTTGCTCTCGCCAGATGCGATGCAGTCGGTGCTGTCCTCTTGCGGGTTTAAGGAACTGAGCTGGACTGACACCACTGAACTCGGATTGGCCGCTTTGGTCGACTCCACTGTTACGCCGTTTAACTTAGGGATCCTGATGGGTGAAGGGTTTGGGGTGAAGGTCAAGAATCTGGCCTGGAACCTGAAAGAAGGCCGCGCGCTGTTGATTGAAGCGGTGTATGAGAGGGAGTGACGTGTGACAGGTGACGAGTGACGCGTAGCGGGCATAGGCGTTAAAATAAACAGCTTTTTACCGACGCAAACTCCTCGCCCCTCTCGGGCGGAGGGGCCGGTGAGTCCGCGAACCGGGGGAGGTCCCGAGGAAACGACTTTGGAAACCGTTGTCCATACCTCATTTTAAAGCCCATTCCCAGAAGGGGTGACGGGTAGCGGGGCCAAATGGGCCCGCCTTGGCATTCCCGCAGCCACCATTCAAATCCTCTGTGCCCTCTGCGTTCTCTGTGTGATTACACACCAGCAAGATAACCGAACATTAGCCCCGAAACCACGTACAATCAATTAATGCTCGCTCCTTTGGTTGCCGCGTTTATGGCCCAACAAGTCTCCGTAAAGATCGTCGACAAACCCTCCGTGGGTGGGCTGAACACGTTTTACGTTTCCAACAAAACCCCCATCGATCCGCAGCCATTCAGAAAGCTCCCAATAAAAGCCATCAAACCCGAAGGCTGGCTCCTAAAACAGCTTCAACTGGAAGCAAACGGGTTCACCGGCCATTTAACCGAGATCAGCGAGTTCCTGAACAAAAAGAACAACGCATGGCTGAGCCCCACCGGAGAAGGCGACCACGGCTGGGAGGAAGTCCCTTATTGGCTTAAAGGCTTTGGCGATCTTGGCTACATCCTGCAGGACCCCAGAATCCTAAAGGAAACCGACTTCTGGGTTCAAAAAGTGCTTCAAAACCAGGCCGAAGACGGCTGGTTAGGGCCGCGTTCGAACCTAAAAGCCAACGATGGCAAACCGGATATGTGGCCAAATATGGTCATGTTGAACGTGCTTCAGTCGTATTACGACTACTCCGGCGACAAGCGCGTGCTCGAACTGATGACCCGCTATTTCAAGTGGCAGGCAGCGCTTCCGGAGGAGGAGTTTTACACTTCTTACTGGGAAAAACAACGCGGTGGGGACAACATGGCCAGCGTTTACTGGCTGTACAACCGCACGGGCGATGAGTTCCTTTTGGATTTAGCCCGAAAGATCCACCGGCGAACGGCGGATTGGACATCCGGAATTCCCGATTTTCACGGAGTGAACTTCGCCCAGGCCTTTCGAGAGCCGGCCGAGTTCTCGCTTTTGGACTCAAAAGCGGCGACTGTGGCTGAGTCCGAAGCCGACTACGACAAGATGCGCCAGATGTATGGCCAGGTTCCCGGCGGAATGTATGGCGCGGATGAAAATGCCCGCGCAGGATACACCGACCCCCGCCAAGCGACAGAAACCTGTGCGATGGCAGAAATGATGCTTTCCAGCGAAATGCTGCTGGCCCAAACCGGGGATCCGGTTTGGGCGGAACGGTGCGAGGACGTCGCCTTCAACTCGCTGCCGGCTTCCATGACTCCCGACTTGAAAGCGCTGCACTATCTCACTTCGCCGAATATGGTCCAGTGCGATGCGGGCTCCAAAGCCCCCGAGCTGCAAAACAGCGGCCCCATGTTGTTGTTCAATCCCTGGGATCATCGTTGCTGCCAGCACAACGTCTCTCACGCTTGGCCATATTTCAGCGAAAACCTATGGTATGGAATGGATGACAACGGCTTAGCGGCTGTGATCTACGCGCCTTGCAAAGTAAACGCTAGTGTGGATTTTGACCAAACGGTTAGTATTGAAGAAAAGACCCAATATCCGTTCGACGATCAAATCGAGTTCCATTTCACTATGGATAGTCCCGTCCGTTTCCCTTTGACTCTGCGCATTCCTTCCTGGTGCAAGGAGGCAACATTGAAGTTAAATGGAAAAGCCTTAAGCGTTGCCAAGGAGTCACAGGGCAAATATGCCGTCCTCGAAACCGAGTGGAAAAACGGCGACGTTTTAGTTCTAACCCTGCCCATGAAAGTGGATGTTAACCATTGGGTTAATAACCACAATGCGGTTTCCATTCAGCGGGGCCCGCTGACCTATGCGCTCAAGATCGGCGAGAAATATGTTCGCCACGGCGGAACGGACGCCTGGCCTGCGTTTTCCCTGGAGCCCACCACGCCTTGGAACTACGGGTTGACCTTGGATCACTTTGAGGTCGTCTCCAAGCCCTGGCCAACAAACGGCCAGCCGTTCGATTGGGATTCTTCGCCGGTCGAGATTAAAACCTGGGCCCGCGAGATTCCTTCCTGGAAGATGGATAGTTTGGGACTGGTTGGGAAGTTAGAACCGAGTCCGGTCCTAACGAAGGAGAAAGCGCAGATGGTCACCCTCATCCCCATGGGCGCAGCGAGATTACGGATCTCCTCATTCCCGGTGGCGAGCATTTTGGAGGGGAAGCCATGGGCCGAGAATACGACAAATTGAGAGGGTGCTCCCCTCCTTTTAAGGAAGTTAACTAACTAGGATAGGGTTCGTCCCTCCTTTCCAAGGAGGGATCGAGGGAGGATGATGAAAGGGCGCCCGATTTATCTATTCCCACGCGTAACGCTCGTCGACCTCCATATTCGCTAACCGCATCAGTTCTCTAAACTCGTCCTTGAAGGTTGCTACCCTGTGGTGCTCCTGCTGATTCTGAATGTATCGAATCTCTGGTTCAACTTCTCTCGCGCCAACCGAAAATGCTCCATATCCCGCTTGCCAAGCAAAATCTTTTCGGCCGGAAGGTAAATCCTTTATGAGTCCTGAAGAGCTTCCCTTTATGGCCTTCACTAAGTCAGAAAGGCATTCTGTTCGTGATTGCGCGAACAGAATATGTATATGATCGGCCACGCCCCCGATCTGAACTACTCGACATCCGTCGTTTTTCAAAACGGTGATCATATAAGGATAAAGATGTTGCGTCACCGGCTCGGTTAGAGTGGGATCCCGGTGAAAGGTGCTGAAGACTAGATGGACTAGCACATTGGAGAGCGATTGCGGCATTGAGATATTCTGATGGATGCTTTGGTCTGGGTGCACCCTTTCAGGGTGCGGGAAAGATGAGATCGTCGTTTCCAGGGCTAAAGCCCTTCGCTTTAATAGTTAGACCCTTCGGGGCAGGGGAAGGGGAGAGACCCTGAGAGTAATAGGCAACGACCGCTTTCTTTAGAGTTCTCTGTAGGATGCCAGATGTTCGTCCAAGCCAAATCTCGCCGGGGCAAAAGGAGCAAAGTGCGCGCTTGAACGGAAGACCCATGTCTGAGCGGCATTTGACCCGGAGGGTCAGCCTATTATAGCGAAGGGCTTTAGCCCTGGAAAGGACCGTGGATATAAATCGAACGCACCCTGAAAGGGTGCCCTATTCCGAATTCTCGGCAAAAAAAAGGGCCCAACCCGGATGGGTTGAGCCCGCCAAACTTCAAAAAAACGCTTAACGTTTTACGAACTGGAAGCCACGTCGTGCCTTCTTGCGGCCGTACTTCTTAGATTCCTTGATTCGCGCGTCGCGCGTTAAGAACCCAGCGGCCTTCAAGGTTCCTCGGAACTCCGAATCAACCTCAAGCAAAGCGCGGCTAATGCCCAACTTAAGAGCACCGGCCTGGCCCGTAATGCCGCCACCGTTGGTGGTTGCCTTCACATCAAACTGGCCACCCAAGTTCAAAGCCTCGAAGGGGCTTTGCACCAAAATCTCAAGCACTGGCCGGCCGAGATACTCTTTAAAGTCTCGTCCGTTAATGCTGATATTGCCCTCGCCGGGGGTTAGCCAAACACGAGCGATGGCGTTTTTGCGCCGACCCGTGCCGTAGTTCTCAACTGCTTTTGCTTTTCTAGCCATTCTCTAAATTAATCCTTCGTTACCTTTAAGGGTGTTGGGTTCTGTGCCGTATGC
Source organism: Fimbriimonadaceae bacterium (assembly GCA_036502005.1). Classification (GTDB taxonomy): domain Bacteria; phylum Armatimonadota; class Fimbriimonadia; order Fimbriimonadales; family Fimbriimonadaceae; genus DASXZH01. The sequence goes on along the minus strand of DASXZH010000097.1, from coordinate 22,623 downwards.
GGATGCTCGCTGCCGCTATAAACTTTCAACTTGCCAAAAAGCTTTTTGCCAAGCTTGGTTTTGGGAAGCATGCCCCAAATCGCTTTGGAAACAAGCCTCTCCGGGTTATCTTCCAGAAGTTTTCCGCGCTCCACGTTGCGGAGACCATCGGGCCAGCCTGTGTGCCAGTAGATGATTTCCTCTTTCTTGTTGCCGGTGAGCACCACTTTGTCGGCGTTAATCACAACCACAAAGTCGCCACAATCCGCATTGTACGAAAACGTGGGTTTGTGCTTGCCATGGAGCACCTGTGCAACTTGCGCTGCCAAGCGGCCCACGGGAATGCCTGTTGCATCCACCACGAACCACTTATGGTCTACGCTTCCTTCCTTAACCGTATAAGTTCTATTCATTTCCTTTCCAAACTGTTTCCTTCGGGTTTCCCTTCCGGCTGCTCACTTCGACTACTCACTGTTCACTTCAACGTCCCGATGGTCTCTTGGATGGCGTCCGTATCGTATCTTTATCAGAGTGAGCCCCCTTGCAGGGAGAACCACCGCCAAATGCATGCCTTGCCAGTTCGTAAGCACTCTTTCAACATCTTCCGGGGGCCTAATCCCACGTCCGATTTCAAACAAAATCCCGGCCATCCTTCTCATCATCCCGCGTAAGAACGCGGTGCCCACTACGTCGAGCCAAATCTCATCTCGGACCCTCTTTAGATCCACCGAGAAAAGACGACGCATCGTATTCTCCACCGTAGGATCAAGTTCTTCGGTAAAACCTCGAAAATCGTGGAGACCAACCAAATCCTTGCCCGCCGCCTGCATCCTTTCAAAATCCAAATCCTCCCAATGGAAATGGGAAAACCTAGCCCGAAGCGGATCACGCGTCGATAGCAAAAACCGATATCGATAATGCCGGTCAATCGCGCAAAACCTACTATTGAACTCCTTAGAAACCAAATGCGCCGAAACAACGCTCAGGTCCAGAGGAAGAACGCGGTTTACTGCTTGCACCCAACGATCCGGCTTAATCGGCACACCTGTATCAAAGTGGCAAACTTGGCCTTTCGCATGGGCGCCGCTATCGGTACGGCTCGCTCCTACGATCTCGCAATCCTCGCCCGAGACTCGGCGAACAGCTTCTGTCAATGTACTCTGGACTGTCCTCAGCCCAGTTTGCGCGGCCCAGCCGCGAAAATCGGTTCCGTCGTACGCGACGACGAATTTTATTCTTCTAGTCAACCAGTTCCAGCACGGAAACCGGAGCGCCATCGCCTCGGCGAGGGATGAGCTTGGTCAACCGTGTGTAGCCGCCTTTTCGATCCTTATATCGAGGAGCGACATTGGCAAACAGGTGATGCACCAGGTCTTCGCCGTTCAGCAAGCTGCGTCGAACGCGAATCGCGTGCTTCTCGGCATCGGTCTTGCCGACCATTTCCTTGATGGCGGGGCTGCTGGACGAGTGCCCGACAAGGACCTTTCGAGCCTTTCGTCGAGCGGCCAGAGAATCCTCTTTTCCAGTGGTGATGAGCTGCTCAACCAGTCGCTGCAGTTCCTTTGCCCGGCCTTCGGTCGTTCGAACATAACCGTGGCGGATGAACTGGCGCGTAAGGTTGGTGAGCAGCGCGCGGCGCTGGTCACTCGGCAACCCAAGCTTTCTGTGGTCGATCTTGTGATTCATTCTTAAAAATCCTCGTCGTCTTCGTCATCGAGCATGTCGATGGCTCGGTAGCCGCCCTTCGGTGGCTTAAGCTCTAGCCCATGCTCTTGAAGTTTGTCGCGAACCTCAACGAGAGACTTCTTACCGAAGCCGCGGATGCTGGTCAGATCCGACTCGGTAGCGGTGGCCAAAGCGCGCAGTGTCAAAAGACCGGCTCGGCGCAGGCAGTTAAAAGTGCGCTGCGAAAAGTCGAGCTCTTCGATTCGCATCTCGGGGATGTTCGCCAGTTCAGGCGGAACCTCGTCTCCCTCGATGAAATCGGCTTCAAAACCGGCTTCGCCGAGATCGAAGAACATTCTGAAATACTTGTCAAGGATGTGGGCGGACTGGGAAACGGCGTCGTTCGGGGTTACCGAACCGTTCGTCCAGATCTCAAGCACCATTCTCTCGTAGTCGGTTCGCATTCCCACACGGGTCTGCTCAACGATGTAGTTCACTTTCTTAACAGGGGTGAACTGGGAGCCGGTGGGGATTACGCCGATCATGCCCTTGTACTTTTCTTGCTTATCCGGCAAAACGTAGCCGCTGCCCCAGCCCGTGTAAAGCTCCATGGTTAGGTTGGCTTTGGGGTCGCTGATGGTAGCGATGTAGCACTCCGGATTTACGATCTCGACGCCCTCGGGGCAGATAATGTCTGCGCCAGTGACGCGGCCGGGGCCTTTAACGTCGATGCGGAGGGTCTTGTCCTCTTGGGGAGGGCCATCCTCGTTCTCGAACTTGATCGCAAGATCTTTGATGTTGATCAAAAGCTGCGTGGTGTCTTCACGGACGCCAGGGATTGACGCGAACTCGTGGAAGACCTTATCGATGCGAAGGGCGCTTACGGAAGCGCCGTAAATGGAGCTAAGCAGCACGCGGCGAAGCGCATTGCCGATCGTTTGGCCGTAGCCGCGCTCCAGCGGCTCCAGCACGAACTTGCCGTATTCTGAGTTTAGTTCCAGCGTTGTAATGTGTGGCATTTTCTATATGTTCTAGCGGTTTCTTAGACTCTTCGTCTCTTGGGGGGTCTGCATCCGTTGTGGGGTACAGGGGTTCGGTCGGAAATGGACATCACTTCCAGACCCGAAGCCTGCAGGGATCGGATTGCGGTTTCTCGGCCGGAGCCGGGACCCATGATTTGGACATCAATTCGTTTTAAGCCATGCTCTTGCGCTTTGCGCGAAGCGTTCTCTGCAGCAACCTGAGCTGCGAACGGAGTGCCTTTTCGGCTGCCCTTAAAGTTCACTGCGCCGGCGCTTGCCCAACTCAGCACGTTCCCTTGGGTATCCGTGATGGTAACGAGCGTGTTGTTGAAAGAAGCGTGAATATGAGCGACGCCCACGGGCACGTTCTTCTTTTCCTTCTGCTTGCCTTTTGATACTTGCTTTCTAGCCATTACTTCTTAGCCTTCTTCTTACCGGCAACCGTCTTCTTGGGACCCTTTCGAGTTCGAGCGTTGCTTCGGGTGTTCTGGCCTCTGGTCGGCAGGCCGCGGCGATGGCGAAGGCCCCGGTAGGAGCCGATATCGATGAGGCGGCGAATATTGGATTGAACTTCCCGGCGAAGGTCTCCCTCAACTTGGTAATCGCGATCGATGATTTCTCTCAATCGGGAAATTTCTGCTTCGCTAAGATCTTTGATCTTCTTTCGGGGATCGATTTCTGCCTTTTCCACTACTAGGGTGGCATTGTGCTTGCCAATGCCATAGATGAGTGGAAGGGCGTAAAGGATCGCCTTCTCTCTCGGTAAGTCTACGCCTGCGATACGTGCCATTCTTCTAGTTCAAACTCCTCTTAACCCTGGCGCTGCTTGTGCTTGGCATTCACGCAAAGAACGCGTACAACGCCCTTTCGTTTAATGATCTTGCACTTGTCGCACATTTTTTTTACACTTGCTCTAACTTTCATGTTGCCGAATCGTCCTTCTCGCGCGTCCTTAAAGTTAACGCGGACATGCGCACGGGTCTGACACCTGACTATACAGGCGCAAACGAAGATTATACCAGAGGGGATTCTGGGATTTTCGATTTTTGAATGTCGATTTTCGATTGGTGTTAGTTTGCCACCACTTCGCATGCTTTCCCGACCGTTTACTGCTTTCCTTTTACCGTTTGCCTGCCGATCAATCACGACACGTTTATCGTAATCGTCGCAACAGCGGGAGCGGAGCCTGTGCGCTGAAGCAGCCATCGCACTTTATAACCTGGGCTGTTATAGGAAAACGGTAAGGACTGGAAACTTGCCACCGGCGTAACGGAATGTACTACCCATCCTCCTGATGCTGAATCAAATGTCTGGATGATGAGATTTCCGGGCGTTGGAGCTCCGGAAAGCGACGAGATGTAGGTGGTAAAAGTGTGCGAGCCTGAAGTTTCAAGCTGAACAGCCGGTATCGCATCTTCGGAAAGCAAGACTACACTAGAGGCGGGCAATACAACGCCTGAAGGCAGCCTGTACTGACTGGGACCCAGATTCCACCACACCCCGCTGCTAAAGTGGTAAGTCGCGGAGCCAAAAACCTGGTCGGTAACTGCCGAAATTGATCCGCCTGCGACGGTTGTTGTGAGTGGAACAATGGGAATTTGTCGCATAGGTTGAAATTGGATGTCCACGTTTCCGGCCAAAAAGGCGGACTTGCCGGTTGTGGTAATAATCTGAACCTTGTTTACACTGTCATATTCGGTGCTAGTAACTCGTGTGAAATCATCAAAGAGGCTTTGTGAATGTGCCGCCGCCGCAATAGTCAGAAAAATAAGAATTAGAGCTTTTTTCATGATATGTTAGAGTACAACAAACCATGCTCATGCAAAGCAAGTAAGCCTAGATGGTTTCAAAAAAGTGACCTCTACGGAGTTTTGGTCCGCTTCAGGATCAGATTAGCCAGCCTCTCGAACTGGCTAAGTTGTGCGCCTAGAATTCCCGGCCATTCTCACGACACGTTTATAGTAATTTTCGCAACGGCAGGAGCGGCCCCAGTCCTTTGCAGAATCCATCGGATCTTATAGGAGCCGCTGTTAGAAATACTAGTCTGATAAGTCTCCAAACCTCCCACCCCGATTTTAACATCCTCGGCCCACTCTCCATTAAAAAATGATTCAACTATAAGATTTCCCGGTGTTGGCGCGCCAGAAAGGGATGTCACAGTCGTGGTAAATGAATGTGGGCCGGACCCTTCGAACTGAATGGTCGGAATTGCATCTTCCGAGAGCATGACAACACTTTGGCCAGGTAGGACGACTCCCGAAGGCAGTTTGTATTGGCCCGAACCCAGATTCCACCATACGCCGCTGTTAAAGTGGTAGGTTGCGGAGCCAAAAACCTGATCGGTAACGGCCGAGGTTGATCCGCCTGCCACTGTCGTTGTGAGCGGAACAATCGGGATTTGCCGCAGAACCTGAAACTCAGCGTCTACATTGCCCACCAAAAAGTTGGATTTGCCGGCTGTGTTAACGATCTGGACTTTGTTTAAGCTGTCGTATTCGGTGCTAGTCACTCGCTGGAAGTCGTTATAAAGATCTTGAGAGTGTGCCACCGAAGCCACAGACAGGACGAGAAAGATGAGCGCTTTTTTCATTGTAGATCTAGGCTACAGCAAATGCTGAGTCACGTGCAAAAGGCTTTGGAGTGCGAAATTTATTCCCGCACTCTGAGCCCCCTCAACCCATTCCGGGCCTCTCGCGCCATACTTTTATTCATGCGTTTCCTAACAATCGCTGCCCTCGCCGCTCTCGTGTGTCCCGCTCTCGCGGATAACTCCCGGTGCTTGATTCCAGGCGCAGATCCGGGCATAGCCCGGGCGGCTAAAACTTTCAAAACCATCGCCTTGCATAATCGGGCGATTGGCTTGATCCTGGATCTCGCCAAAATGAGCATCAGAATTGATGCGCTTTTGGTGCCCCAAGGGGAAGGAGCCGGCGGCGTCTTTCAAAAAAACCTATTCGAACTGGATAATAGGTCCGGCCAAGTAATGACCAACTCGATGATGAGGGCCGTTGGCCCGCCGGCGGTAATCGAGATCCACCCGAACCCATCATCGTCCAAAGTTGCCGAGCAGTGCGCGGGCAAGGAGATTGTCGCGCGCTTCGTAACTTCAGATGGCCGCCTAGAGGCTGACTGGAGCGCGGTATTGCTTGATGGTTCTAACTACGTTCGCGAGGTCTGCACTTTCAAAGCGGTCGGAAGAGGTTTTGATGCGGCTTCCATATCCGTGCTAGAGGGCAATGTCTTTTCCCTTCAGAATATCCCGCCGGGAAATGTGTACGAGACTGGGGGCGGGCAGGTCAATGGCACAGTTCCGGGTTCACCGATCACTTCGAAATACTGTTTCTGTGGCATGGAGCACCCGATGGCCCATTCCGAAGTCACAAAGGTCGAACCACACATGCCTTCCGAATTTCGATGCTACGTCGAAAGAAAAATCCCGATCACGCCCGATTGCCCCGTTACCTACTCCGCCGTTGTTGGCACAACTCCCGAAGGCCAAATGCGACGCGCGTTCCTCAACTACGTCGAGCGTGAGCGCGCCCACCCCTATCGTCCGTTCCTCCACTACAACTCTTGGCTCGATATCAGCTACGGGCTTCCCTTTACGGCCGATCAGTCGGTCGATTCCATCAACGCCTTCGGCACCGAACTCACCGAAAAACGCGGCGTAAAGCTGTCTTCGTTCTTGTTCGATGACGGGTGGGACGATACCCACACTGTTTGGAAGTTCAATAGCGGGTTCCCAAATGGGTTTACACCCCTAAAAGATGCCGCCGCGAAGTACAACGCCGGCCCCGGCGTCTGGCTTTCGCCTTGGGGTGGTTACGGTGACGCCCGAACGCAAAGGCTAGCAACCGGAACCAAAGAAGGCTACGAGATCGACAAACAGGGCTATGCCCTTTCCGGCCCCAAATATTTCGAAAGATTTCGCCAGGTTTGCCTCGATTTTGTAAAGAAATACGGCGTGAACCAGTTCAAGTTCGACGGCACCGGAAGTGCCGACAAGCACACCCCAGGTAGCAAATTCGATAGCGATTTCGATGCGGCGATCCAGCTTATTCAAGATCTCCGCGATGCGAAACCGGACCTGTTTATCAATCTAACGACCGGCACATGGCCCTCTCCCTTTTGGCTTCGCTATGCGGATTCAACTTGGCGCGGCGGGGAAGATAGTTCGTTCGCGGGAGTGGGGACCAAGCGCCAGCAGTGGATCACGTACCGCGATTGGCAGACCTACAAAAACGTGGTCCTGCGCGGGCCGCTTTATCCGCTCTCTTCGCTCATGCTCCACGGAATTATCTTTGCCAAAAAGGCGGATGGCCTTAAGGATGACCCCGGCGACGATTTCAGCGATGAGGTTTGGAGCTATTTCGGCTCTGGAACGCAGTTGCAGGAGTTGTATATCACTCATTCCTTGATGACTACCAAGAACTGGGACGACCTGGCTGAGGCTGCCAAATGGTCGCAAGCGAATGCCGATGCGCTGGTGGATACCCACTGGATCGGCGGCGACCCGAGCAAGTTGGAGGTTTACGGCTGGGCGGCGTGGTGCCCACGCAAGTCGACGGTTGTGCTTAGAAACCCGAGCGATAAGCCGCAGGATTACGATTTGGATCTGGGGAAGGCTTTAAACGCGCCCGGCACGTTTGAGGCGCGCAGTCCACGGAAAGGCGAGGAAGTGAGCCCAACAATGCTGGCCACTGGTTCTGCGACCATCCATTTGAAGCCGTTCGAGGTGCGCGTTTTGGATTTGTATCCGACGAAGAGTTAGAGAAGGTTGTCGATGAAGATTGTTGTAACACTACAAGGCCATTCTTTTTTTGAAATTTGAGCCAAAGCTCCTGTGTCGCCCCTTTGGGGATTTTAGCAAAGGGACAACCGTTAAATCCAAAACCTTAACTTGAAATTTGTCATTGCGAGGAGCTTCAGTGCGACGGAGTCGCACTGAAGTGACGCGGCAATCTACTCGTAAGAGCCACCGGCACTAGGGAAGGCGGCCGAAACTTTGATAGCGTGAACCCGTGCCAATTGTGGATTGGCGTCAAACCCGGTGGTGCGCCACACAGGTTGCCGCGTCGTTTCGATGCGACTTCGTCGCACCTCCACTCCTCTTAATGACAACAGGTTCGAATGGTGTCATTTCATCCCTTCTCCGAGCCTCCGGAATCGGTCTTACGCTCGCAATGACAAATTACAAGTTGCTATTGAGATCCAGCAACGGACGCTAAATTACGAAGCCTTCAGCCTGCCTTCAGCCTTAGCTAATGCTTCTCGGTCAGTGGGGTCGACAACCCAACCTGGCGATTTTGAAAACTGTAGCCGCCGGCAGGTTAACTAAGACACTCTCGCCTGCCTCTTTTTCATTAGAGGTCAAAACCTTTCCCGATCCCGAAGGGATCACCAAAGGTAGCCAGTGCGTCGAAGACCACTGGAAAGGCCGCCCCAATGCTCCCGGCACGCCGGAGGTGTGCCACAAAATCCGTCGCAAACCGAGCTGATCCTTTTGACGCTAAAACCATTAACCGAACAACCCACGTTACAATAGGTACTGGTCGAACGAAATGGCAGAAGCAATGGACTCAACGAAACCGCCTCTTCCGCCAATCGGCGCGTTCATGGCCGTCGCTCCGTTCTTGAGCATCATCGATACCAACAGCTATTCTCTCTGGGAAGGTATTAAAGGAAGCTCTGCGAAGGAATAGCTTCAACGTAAAGCACAAGAGTTAGGCCTAGTCGGGTCTGGGACAGCGGGAAACTAGATAGGGCTTTCAGAAGCTTACAGGTTAGCTCTCGCCGCGAAGTACGATCCGCTTCAAAGTCGCTTCCATGATCTGCGTGGTCTGAGCGGAGACCGTATAAACAAGCGCTTCGCGATACACGCGCTGAGCCGGATTCTGGATGCTGTTGGCAGCCCCGCTGGAAGCGGTAACCGCCGCGTGGGCGCAGCGCACGGCCAGGTCGATCGCCCAGGCCCTAATGTTTAGCCGCTCTTGGGTGGATTCTTCGCTTGGCGAAGCCTGCGCGGTGGTCGTTGCAACGCGGCAGTTTTCCAATTCTTCGTGCAAAGCCTTGTGGGCTTCATGAAGGAACGGCAGGTTCTTCTTGTCGGAAACCCTTTTCAAAATATCGAGTCCGGCACGTGCGCAGCCTAAAGCGAAGTGCCCCTGGAGGGTGATGTTTATGAGATCGTTGTTCTGGATCCAGCCTGCGGGGCGGATGAAAGCCACTTTGTGGGCAGGCATATGCCAGTTGGAGATGTCGGCCGTCACGGTCATGGCGCTTTCCATGGCGGCGAGCCGCATGGGTTCGCTTATGGTTATTTTGCCGCCTTCCTTCTCCGAATGAACGAATGGGATAACACCGAAAACCGCTTGCCCATCAGGAAGCGTGGCTCCAATAAGAAACTCGTGGTAAAAGCTCCAGCCGGTAATCCACGGCACATGGCCATTAAGCACGTAGCCTTCGTCGGTGGCCTGGGCAGTCATAAGGGGCGGGCCTGGACGGCGAAGCTGGCTAAAGCCGATTCCGACCAACCGCTCACCGTTGCCCATTTTGGGAAGGTAGTCGGATTTGAGGTCCTCGTTCTCACTTCGGGCGATCATGGAGACCGCGCTTTGATGCTGGGTTTGCAGGAACGCGAAAGAGCCCGAATAGCGGGCGATAGACTCCTGAAAATCTCTAAAATCGGGTTCGCTCATTTCCGGTCCGCCATATTTAGCGGGCCTTCGCATTGCCATCAGCTCTGCTTCGCAGAAAGTGTGGAGAACTTCGCGGAGGGCTTCGGGATGGAGGTCGATTTGTTCTGCATTGGGGGCAACGTCCTCTTTCAGGATTTTTTCGGTCTGGGCGAGGAGTTCCTTATCGCGGTCCATGGCTCATTCTACGCGAAGGGGAGTAAGGAGCGGGTGAGAAAACGGTAAACGGTAAGCGGTAAACCGTCCGGAATTGAAGGGAAACATTTTCAAAGAAAGTCAGACCTCCCGTTTACTGCTTACTGCTTACTGCTTACTGCTTACTGTTTACGGTTTACTGTTTACGGTTTACTGTTTACTGTCCCCCGTTTACTTCCCCAACCTAACGCACCGTAATCCCTCACCGTAGCTGACGCCCACCCTTTCCCCATCCCGCATGGCGCGACCGCCAACCATGTTGATAACGCCCTGCAGGTGGTCGCCAAAGAACTGGCTCTTGTGGATCGCCAATAGGGCTTGTTGCGCTTCCCACTGATCGGTGATATCCACGACAAAGTTAGGCGCGTTCGTTTGGAACATGAGCACCCACTTCGGGATGCCTGTCTTAACGACCGCTTGCCAGGCCGCTTCGCCAGAACGGCGGTGGTCGTTGTGGCTCATGCGTTCCGGGTATTGGCCGTCGAAGCAGATGAGATAATCCGGTTTAACGCGTTCGATTGCGCCCTCAATAGACTCCACGATCTTGTCAGAGCGTAAGCGCCCGTCCGGCTGCCCCAGGAAGAGGATGTCCTTTCCACCCCAGGATTTGGCCTCGTTGAGCGCCTCAACACGGCGAACGCGCCGATTCTTCTGCCAATCTTCAAACGGATAGTAACCCTTGTCGCCATCCGTTGCGATGACCTGATGAATCTCGGTGCCGACATCGGAAAGACGAGTTAAGAGCCCACCGACGTAAAAAGAGGAGTCATCGGGATGGGCGGTGACAATTAGCGCCTTTGCTTTCCCTGAGAACAGGAACCTGGAATCGGGATCTACCGGCGGGTTTGGCCCGGGTGGCCTTCGGGCAACGATATCGATTTCGTAGGGCTGCCAAACATAAAAGCCCCATATGGCAGCGAGGAGGCCGCCGTAGAACATGAGGCGCCCGCGAAGGGCCTTTTGCTTTTTGGGATCCATCCGGATATAGATACGGGAAGGGAGGGGGAAAGGTTAGGGATAGACATGCTGAGTTTGGTAGCGGCCCGTTTTTTGGCTTTAGGTTTTCGGCCTTAGGCCTTCGGTGCAGAGATTCGGTACTCGCCTCATTTAGCGAACCCATTTCGCACGTGGCTGAAATCCTTTTCAATGCCGGATGCCGGATGCCGGATGCCTACGCCGCTTTCTCAAACCCCGTGTACTTCGAGATGGCCGTGATCAACTCGGCGGGCTTTAGCGGCTTAGACGTGTAGTCGTCCATACCTGCCGCGAGGCAGTTTTCCCGATCGCCGGGCATCGCGTTCGCGGTGAGGGCGACAATCGGGATTCGACTCCCCGTCCCTTCTTCGTTGCGGCGGATTTGGCGAGTTGTCTGCCAACCGTCCATAACAGGCATGTTGCAGTCCATAACGATGATGTCGTAACCCTGAGCTTTCAACCGCTCCAAAACTTGACGCCCGTTAGAAACAAACTCGGCGTTCGCGCCAAGGCGCTCCAAAAGGCGGACGCTCAGCTTTTGGCTTACGCGGTCATCTTCGGCCACCAAAACTCGCAAGCCTTTAAGCGGCTGGCCTTGGGGGATTTGCGAATCACGGGTTACCTTTCTGGAAGACTGCCGGCCTTTAACCGCTTCGTACAGCGGAACTCGCTTGATGGGTTTGCTGAGAAGCGTTATCGGCGTTTTGCTCGCGTTTGGAAATACGGGTGCCGATTCTCCAACCGGCGAGAGCAGAATTAGATTAAGCTCCTGCAAATCTTTCATGAGCCGCAGGGCCATGAGCATTTCGGCGACTTCCATATCCGGAAGATCGTTGTCGATCATGATCGTTTGGAAGCTCGGACCCTTTCCGATGAAAGTCAGCGCTTCGCGCCCGGTTTTCGCTTGAATCGCCTTGCAACCCCAGGTGGCCAGGTTCGCGTTTATAGATTGGAACAGGATGTCACATGGCTCGACAACGAGAACGCGGCCGTCACTGGCAACATTTAGAGTCGGCTCTTCCTGCGGAACTGCGTCAATAGCCAATTCAAAAGAGAACGTGCTCCCTTCGCCTTCTTCGCTCTCAAGCTCTAGGCTCCCGCCGAAAAGCTCAATCAGCTTTCTGCTGATGGTGAGGCCGAGCCCCGTGCCCCCAAACTTGCGTCGCGTAGAACCATCGCCTTGGGTAAAGCTTTCGAAAATGGCGGACTGGCGCTCTTTTGGGATCCCAACGCCAGTGTCGCGCACGTAAATGCGAACATCGGCCTTTCCATCACGCTGGCTCAATAACTCGGCGCCAACTGTGATGCTTCCGAATTCCGTGAACTTAACCGCGTTGCCAACAAGGTTGATAATGACCTGGCGCAGATGGTAGGCGTCGCCCATCACTCGATTCGGCACCGCCGGAGACACGGCCAGAATCATATCGATATTCTTTTCAAAGGCCTTTGGCGCAAGCAACTCAGCCACGTCTTCAATGACCGATGCAAGATCGAACTCTTCATGATCGAAAGTGAACTTGCCGGACTCGATTTTGGAAAGATCGAGGATCTCATTGATGAGAGTCAGAAGCGAATCGCCGCATCCTTTGATGATGCCTACATAGTCGCGCTGGTGCTCATCAAGATTGGTATCGAGGAGAAGATCGGCCATTCCGATGACTCCGTTCATGGGCGTTCGAATTTCGTGGCTCATGTTGGCCAAAAACTCGGACTTCATGCGGTTAGCGGATTCGGCTTCATCTTTGGCGGCAAGGAGCTCGCGGTTCGTTTCCCTTAGGAGGTTTGTTTCTTTTCTGGACCACTCCATTTGATGGCGGAGGGCCGCGTTGCGAATGCGTTGGTCGAGCTCTTCTTTAGCATTGGCGGCGGCGAGTTGCATTGCCGCTTCAAGGTCCACAAATGCTTTTTGATATTGTCCCAGCGCCTTATAGGCCTTGGCCCTGGCTTCACAGATGCGGCGCATCATGGCTGTGTCGCGATAGTCCTGGGCCATGGCGTGAGCTTCGGAAAGGCATTCCAATGCTTCAGCGGGCCGCCCTGCCATGAGGTGAACGGTTCCTAAATCATAAAGCGGTTCGGGCGCGGTCGAATTGTGGTTTGTGGAACAGAAGATGTCGATCGCTTTGTGAGCGGTTTCGAGCGCTTCTTCCGCATGCCCATCCCAAGCCAGCACTTGGGCTTTGTTGGCCAGAAGGAGGGCATAGTTGTAAGGCTCTTCCTGCTGATCAACAAATCGAAGGCCCTCTTCCAAATATTGCCCGGATTCGGCAAAGCGGCCAAGCTCGTTAAGGGTCCCGGCCATATTGTTCAGAAGCAGGGAATACGTCTTGCGGTCGCAGTGCTCTGCGTAATTTCGAGCGAGCTGTTTGTATTGCTCCAACGCTTTTTCGCGGTGCCCCTCAAGAATGTACAGATAGCCGAGATTGACGCCAGTGTAGGGGATGTCTTCCAGCAGTTGGTGCTCTTCAGCCAATTCGTAGGCTTTTATTAGGCAGTCGAAAGCTGCTCTAAGTTCGCCGATTTCAGAGTGGGCCAACCCGAGCTGATTTAGCGCCCGAACATAGGCGTGGGGAGCGTCGATGTGCTCAAGGAGTTGAACGGCGGTAGTGGCGGATCGGAAAGCCTCGGAAATGTCACCGGCCCGGCGACAACATGCGCTTTGCATGTAGCTGAGCACGCCAATCGCTTTGCGATTCTGCGCCTCTTCAGCTTCTAGAAGAAGCTCTTCGATGTGACAGATCGTTTTTTTAGGGTCTTTTCCCCTAAGATTGTCCAGTCTTACGATCAGTTTTTCGAAGGCCGCTTCGTTCGTTAACCAGAATGAGCTTTTCCCTTTCATCCAACATACGATCGCACCTTTATTTCCCCTGCGCAATCTCTCTAAATTTCGGTTGAATTCTGGGGATTCTGTAGCCAAAGTAATGGCATTAGTTACCCCTCTAAATGCTCGTATTTGTCTTTCAAATTACTTACAACTGCAGGGTCCGCTAATGTCGTGGTATCCCCTAAGGCGCGGCCCTCGGCGACGTCCCTTAAAAGCCTTCGCATGATCTTGCCGCTGCGCGTTTTTGGAAGCTCTGCCGTGATGATGATATCGTCCGGCCTTGCGATGGGTCCTATCTTTTTAGCCACGTGAGCCTTGAGTTCATCGATAAGGCCATCGTGCTGCTGATAATTGCTGCGAATGATCACGAAAGCGGAGATCGCCTGTCCTTTCAGTTCGTGGGTCTTGCCGATGACGGCAGCTTCCGCGACTGCGGGATGGTCGACGAGGGCCGATTCAACCTCCATCGTGCTGATGTTGTGGCCTGCCACTAGCATAATGTCGTCTACACGGCCCAAAAGCCAGAAATACCCTTCCTCATCCAGCTTGCAGCCATCACCGGCGAAGTACTTGCCGGGGAATCGCGACCAGTAGGTTTTTTCGTAGCGTTCGTTGTCCCCATAAATGCCGCGAAGCATGGAGGGCCAAGGCTTCATAAGGGCAAGATAGCCACCAATCGACCTTCTCTCACTCGCCGTGTTATGAGCGGGCAGTTGATCTTCGCCTTGATCATTGAGCACGCCCGCCGTGATTCCGGGCATAGGCTGGGTCGCGGAGCCGGGTTTAGTAGCTGTGATGCCGGGAAGGGGCGAAATCATAATAGAGCCGGTTTCCGTTTGCCACCAGGTATCCACAACCGGGCATTTTCCGCCTCCGATCTTCTGCTGATACCAGATCCAGGCTTCGGGGTTGATCGGTTCGCCGACCGAGCCAAGCAGGCGAAGACTGGAGAGATCGCAGCGCTCGGGATACTCATCGCCCCACTTCATAAAGGCGCGGATAGCGGTCGGGGCCGTGTACAGAATGGTGACCTTGTGGTGCTCGATCAGCTTCCAGAATCGGTCTTTGTCGGGCGCGTCCGGCGCGCCCTCATACATTAGGATCGTCGCCGCGTTCGCGAGAGGGCCATATACGGTGTAGCTGTGGCCGGTGACCCAGCCGCAGTCGGCCGTACACCAGTAGATGTCCTCATCCTTCAGATCAAAGACCATTTTGGAGGTGGCGAGAACGCCGGTCATGTAGCCGCCGGTAGTGTGGACGATCCCTTTCGGCTTGCCCGTTGAACCGCTGGTGTAGAGGATGTAGAGCAGATCTTCGCTGTCCATTGGCTCACATGGGCAATCGGTTGATTGCTTGGGCACAATATCGTTCCAGGCCACATCAAAGCCATCGCGCCAGGTTCCACGGTCGTATTCGCCGGCTTTAGAATCGTTGTTTACGGTGCCGGGCGCGCCGGTTCTTTCAAGAACCAAGATTTTCTCCACGCTGGGGCAGCCCATGAGAATTGCATCATCAACGGCTTTCTTAAGGGGAATGACATGGCCTCGACGCCAGCCGCCATCGGCGGTGACAACAATTTTAGTCTGGGCATCGTTGATTCGATCAAAAAGCGATTCCGCGCTAAAGCCTGCAAAGACTACTGAGTGGGCAGCGCCTATTCGGGCGCAAGCGAGCATCGTAAATGCCAGCTCCGGCATCATGGGCATGTAGATGCAAATGCGGTCGCCTTTCTTTGCGCCTAGCTCTTTTAAAGCATTGGCAACCCGGCTGACTTCTTCGTGGACCTGCTTGAATGTGTAGCTCCGCTGATCGCCGGGTTCGCCTTCCCAAATAATCGCCGTCTTATTCGCATGAGACCCCTGAGCGTGGCGATCGACGCAGTTATAGCAGGCGTTTAGCTTTCCACCAAGGAACCACTTGGCATAAGGCGGCTTCCACTCAAGGGTTGTGTGCCAGGGTTCAAACCAGTCCAGCTTGTGCGCCCATCCTTCCCAATATTTAAGGGGATCATGTGCGGCTTCCTCATAAATGTGGCTGTCATTAAAGTTAGCCTGAGCGCGGAATTCTTCGGATGGCGGGAATGAACGTGTTTCTGCAAGCAGTGTGCTGATGGTTTGGTCCACAAATAACCTCTTTGTTGATGGAAAGTGCTACGATTTTATCGGATAACGTGAGGCAAAAGGGGAACAAAAAATAGCTGATGGTATTAACGGTCCCCTATGAGGAGTTCGCGGCGGCCTGTAAAAGGGTAGGTGCCAAAGAAGTTTATCTTTCCGCCAACGGCAAAGGCACGCTGCTGACGGTTGCCGACACCCACAAGCAAGTGGTGATCGCGTGTAAAAGCAGCGACTCCTTGGAAGAGATTTCTCAAGCCCTTTCTGGTGAAGGTTTTACCGTGCTAAACGGACGCTGGGGAGATGGCAGCATTGAACTCGCCGAAGCAGTAAACGGCCACACCGCTTTTGTCGCGGCCGTGGCTTATCAGAGCCACGAGGCAACTCCGGGCCTGTGGATGGATGCATTTCCAACTCCGCCGACTCCGCTCATTGTGCTGAGAACGATGTTTGAAGAGTTCAAGGCAAACAGCGAAATCGGCGAGGTCACCTACGAAGAATTTGTGCGCTACGCCAAACCAAACGTGGTCATTTTAACCCCCGGCGATATTTCGACCTATTTGGCCCAGAAAGAGGAATGCTAGTTTGGTCCGAATCACCTGCTTCATAAGGCCCCACAAGTTAGAGCAGGTGAAATCAGCGATCAGCTCCTTAGGAATTTCCGGATTAAATGTGAGCGACGTAAGAGGAGTTGGCAACTCGCCGGAAAAGCCAAACTGGTTCGCGGGGGAAGAACATTTGGTCGCATTGCCCATAAAATGCAAAATCGAAGTGATCGCGACGGAGGACCTGAAGGGCCCTCTCATTGACGCGATTATCGAAAATGCGAGAACCGGCGAACCTGGCGACGGTAAAATATTTGTGGAAAACGTGTTAGATGCCGTTCGCATCAGAACCGCCGAACGCGGCGATTCCGCAGTTTAACCAGTATCGCCGAACCTTTGGGCGCGTTAAACTCATCTGGACTTAGGAAATACCCATGTTATTTGCTCCACTCTTGGCGTTCTGCGCAGTCGCTCCGATGATCCTTAAACCGGACATTACGGATGGCGAGACAATTACCGCTCCTCGGACTATCAAGGTTCGCGTTCAATCGGACTCTCTTGTCACTCAAGTTGAGTTTTATGTGAACGATGATTTGCGCGATAGCGCGACCAGCACCCCCTACACTTTCCAGCTAGATCCGCTCGCCGAAAAAGACGGCGATGAGAAGCTGACTTTTACCGCCTACAACAGCGACGGGGTTAAAGCGAGCAAGAGTGTGAATGTGCACATCAACAGCGGCGCCGCAAAAGGTGCGGAAGCGAATACCCAAGCTGCGCACGATTTTCTAACCCAGAGCAAGTGGGACGATGCCATATACTCTGCGCGAATTGCTTTGAAAGCAACGCCCGACTATGTTCCCGCGCAACTCGCTTTAGCCCGCGGTTTCCTGGGAAAGGGCGTTTACGATAAGGCCCAAGAGTTTGCCGAAGATGCTTTGCGTAACAGCCCAAACAACCCAGAAGGTTTAGAACTGTTGTCGGTGATTGAGTTAAAGCGGGTCTTTAATGTTTTTGCCGTGTCGGGGGGTAGAGACGCTGTTTTGAACACGACCGCGGAAGCGATTGGCAAAGCCATCGATTCTCGCCGCAAAGTTTTGGACCAGCAATTTGATAAGCTCGCCATGCCAAGCCCAGGTGGAGAGTTGGCCTATGCCGATACTGCTGACCGAACGCAGCATTACAGCGCGGCCATTTCCGTGCTTCTGGCTCCCTTTACAAATGGCGGGCTTAAGACCGCCTGCGGCGACCGGCTGGGCTATTCACAATTAAGGCTGGGAAGATTAGATGACCTGATGAAGACGCTTGCCCTTATGAAGACGGCGGGCACATTGGACGGGTACAGCTATGCGCTATGGGCTGTCGCCGCTGAGTATCTCAGCGATACTAAAACGGCTGACGACAAGATCCGGGAAGCCATCGAGCAGGCGCCAAACAATATAGGCGTTCAAACTGCTCAGGTGTATATTGCGCTTCACCGAAATAACTTGCCCACAATGTCCGGTCTTGCGAACGCACTCGCCGCCGACCAGGGCCAACTTCCGGAAGTGAACTTCTATCTGTCGGTTATGGATGATCGGCTGAATAAGCATGACGATGCCGACACGGCATACGAGACGACCGTTCTAACGGAGCCACTTTCGTTTGAAATGTACGTTGAGCGCGGTAACGAGGCTTTGCAGACGATCCAGACCAAAGCTGAAAAGGGTGAGGATCGCACTTATCATGAGCATGTTGCGGAGAAGATGTACGCCGCTGCGCGGCAAGCCAAGCCCGACTCCGCGGAAGCTCTGACTGCGAGTGCCATTTTGCAGATCATTGAGGACAAGCTAAATGATGCCGGTCCAATGGCGGATGCGGCCGTTAATGCGGCACCGGACTATGCCTGCGCCCACTACGTCGCAGCTTGCTACTATTCGACTTTGCAGGCTAAGTTGGGGGCATCGGTTGACACTATTCGGCAAGCGAACAGGAACGGAATCGACACCGAGACTCAGGCCAAGATCGACACTGCGAAACGCCAGGCCGCAGATGCAGGGAAGAAAGCGAATACTGAGATCGCCGCCGCGAGGAAGTTGGACCCGAAGAAGCTGGGAGGCGCCGAGATGCCGAAGGTTTCTGAGGTATTTCAATATTTCTATACCAGCGGCGGATTGCCGGTGATCACGGCTCCAAGCGTTTCGCAGTAAGAAGTTGCAACCCACTCCGAAGGGGTGATAGGCGCTAAAAACAAACAGCTTTTGTCGCGCAAAACTCTTCGCCCCTCTCGGGCGGAGGGGCCGGTGAGTCCGCGAACCGGGGAGGTCCCGAGGAAACAACCTTGGAAACGCTGGTGTGCACCTTATTTTAACGCCGATCTCCCGAGATATTAGCCCGATTGGTCGAAGACCCGGCTCACTCAGGCAAAGGTTTCCCCCGCGTTTCAGGCGCGAAATAGAGCGCAACGAGCCCCGCCAGCGGGACGAACGCGGTGATGCCCACCGCGCGCCCGATAGAGTTTGTGCTGCCCAAAATATAGCCTGTGACCAGCGGCACACCTGCCGCCAGAATGCGGCCCGTATTGTAGGCGAAACCAGCGCCTGTTGCACGCAACCGGGTAGGAAAAAGCTCCGGGAAATAGAGCACAAAGCCCGCGCTCATGCCAATGGTAAACAACGACATGAGAGGGGCGAGAACCATTAGCGAAGCGTAGGATTTGGTGCCAATCGTGGCCAAGGCCACCGAGATCGGGCTCAAAACGAAAAAGATAGCCAAGCCCTTGCGGCGGCCAAGTCTTTCGCACAGCCAAGGCGAAAGAAAGACGCCAATGAGAGTGCCTAAATGCATAATTAGCGTCACGTAGCTCACCCTCGCTTGAATCTGGGCCGCGGTGAAACCGGAGCTAGCAGCCTTGGTTAAGTCAGGCAGCCAGTAAGAAATGTTGTTAGCAGCAGCGATTCCGCTGATGCCGAGCAGAAGGGCCACGATGGCGTTTCGACGCCAAACCGGGTTTCCAAAAAGCTCTAGGATTGGGTTGGTAGAACGCTTGGACTTATCCATTGACCTATAAGCACGAGTCTCATGGTCAACCCTCAAACCAATCACCTCTCCTTGAGGAGAGGTCGCTGAGGAACGAAGCGGGAGAGGGCTAGAAGGGCTTCCAACCTCCTTGTGAAGGGAAGAAGAAGCTTCGCTTCTCCCACTAGGCTCCTTTACCCATAACCTCAACAGCACCGTAACGAGGGCCGGGAAAATGCCGACCAAAAACAGAAGCCGCCAATTGTTTACGGCCACCTGGAGATTGACAATGGCCGCGAACCATGGCCCAAATGCGGCCGCGCTTTGCAAAAGAGAAGCGCCCGGCGCTCTGGCCTTATCGGGGAAGGTTTCTGCAACCAAGGCAGCTCCCGCTGCCCACTCTCCGCCAATGCCAAGCGCCGTGATAAAGCGGATAACGGCCACTTCCTGCCACGTATGGCAAAGCGCCGTTGCGCCCGTGAAGATGCAATAGATGAGAACGGTAACGGTAAGGGTTCTAACCCGGCCCCACTTGTCGGCGAGGATTCCAAAAAGCAACCCTCCAAACGACCAGCCAATAAGCAGTAGAACCAGAAACGCACTTTCGATAAAGGCTTTCTGCTTCGCGTCGCCATGGAAAAGCTCCTGCAGCATGGGCCCTTTCGCAAAGTTGAAAAGGGCGGTGTCCATGATATCGAACACCCAGCCGAGCCATGCGATGAGTAGCACAAGCCACTGATAACGCGAGAGGGTGCGATACCAGGGAGCCGTTGGTATTAATTTAGGTTTCCAGTCTATAGCTGTGTGCCTTTCCTTGCATAACCTGCCGCACGGCGTTCGCTAGAGCCCAATTCCTCTCTCGACAGAAGAGACCAGCAAAGGCCATAAAATTGACAGATCACTGTCGCCGCAAAACTCCTCGCCCCTCTCGGGCGGAGGGGACGGTGAGTCCGCGAACCGGGGGAGGTCCCGAGGAAACAACCTTGGAAATCCTTGGTCTGGCCATATTTATCGTCTGTAAGGGAGGACGGTGAGTCCGCGAACCGGGTGAGGCTGATGGGACCCAACTCGGAAATTTACGCCGCCTTGAATTCTTTACTCGCCATATGGAACCCAGACGTTTTTAACCTGGGTCGCGTGCCGGAGAAAATGCGTACCTTCCGATTTGTTACTCGCCCAATCGATGGAATGGCCTGTCCAAGTCTGTTTTAGGTTCCCGGCCGAGAGCATTTCTGCCCTGGCTTGAGCAGCGGGATCGCCGAAGTGCCAGATGGCGTCGACTCCATCATGCTCGGCTAAGTAAGTCTGCACTTCAGCGTGGAGGCCGGTGACAATGTTTAGAACTCCGGCGGGCAGATCGGACATTTCGAGGATTCTGTACAGTTCGACAATCGGCAAGGGGGCGGATTCGCTGGGGATGGCAACCACCGTGTTTCCGCTTGCGATTGCAGGCAGCACAAGGCTAAGGAAACTGAGCAAGGGTGCTTCGTTGGGTGCGACGATACCGACCACCCCGATAGGCTCGTTCATCGTATAGGTGAAGCCTTTTTGGGCGGTGCTGTGAACCTGGCCGTCGAATTTATCGGCCCACGCAGCGTAAGTGAAGACCCTTTCGATGGCCTGTTCCAGTTCTTGTTTTCCGCTGCCAGACCTGGCAAGCGCCTTTTCAAGCGAGGCGCTTTCATCTTGCAGGTTCTCGGCAAGGTAATAATGGATTTGGGCGCGAAGGTGGCCATTCGTTTTTGACCAATTGGTGAACGCCGCTTGCGCTGCCTCGACCGCGTTGCGGACATCTTTTCGGTTACCGCGCGCGACTTCCTCGGTAGTTTTATCCAAAAGGTGAAGAGTGAGGCTGTAGCCGCCATCGGGACGAGCTTGCTTTCCAGCGATGTATTGTTTGTGGGTTTTATCGATGGGGTCTTCGTTTGCCTCTACCTTGCTGGTTTTGGCTGTCGCCGTCCTGTGCGCGAAAGGCAGCTTTAGGTATTCATAAAGGCCCTCTTTGCCGCCTTCTCGTCCGTAGCCGCTCTCGCGGTATCCGCCGAAACCGGAGGCGGCATCAAAAAGGTTAGTGCTATTAACCCAAACCGTTCCCGCCTTTATTTGGGAGGCAACATCCAGCGCGAGGTTTAGGTTTTCACTCCAAACGCTGGCGGCTAGGCCGTAAACGGTGTTGTTGGCAAGGTCAACCGCTTCTTTGGGGGTTCTGAAAGTCATGGCCACCAGCACGGGGCCAAAAATCTCGATTTGAGCAACCGTTGAAGCCGGACTAACGTTGCTGAGCAGTGTTGGCGGGTAGAACCAACCTTCGGTCGGGCAGGACCAGGATGGCTGAAAGAGGTCGGCCCCTTCCTCTTTTCCCTGCTTTACGAGCTCAGTGATCCTTTCAAGCTGGACCGGCGCGATGATTGCGCCGATATCGATCGCTTTATCGAGCGGATTGCCAACGCGAAGCTTTTCCATCCGCTCTCGAATCTTGGCAAGTGCTTTTTCGGCGATTCCTTCTTGAACGAGGAGGCGCGAGCCAGCGCAGCAGACCTGGCCCTGGTTGAACCAGATGGCGTCGACGAGGCCTTCCACCGCGCTATCTAAGTCGGCGTCTTGAAAGATGATGAACGGCGATTTACCGCCCAACTCAAGCGAAAGCTTCTTGCCGGTCCCGGCGGTGGCTTTGCGGAGGATTCTTCCGACCTCGGTCGAACCCGTAAACGCGATCTTTTGGATTCCCGGGTGATCGACGATCAGTTTGCCGGTCTCGCCATCGCCGGTGAGGATGTTCACAACTCCGGCGGGAAGTCCCACGCGGGTGCAAATTTCCGCGAAAAGAAGAGCGGTAAGGGGCGTGAACTCGGCCGGCTTTAGGATGACCGTGTTGCCCATGGCGAGGGCCGGTGCGATCTTCCAAGAAAGCATGAGGAGCGGGAAATTCCAGGGAATGATTTGGCCGCAAACTCCAACCGGCTCATATCCGGCGAGCTCTTGCTCGGCAATTTTTGCCCATCCTGCGTGATAGTAAAAGTGCCGCGCTACGAGCGGGATATCGATATCTCTGGTCTCGCGTATCGGCTTGCCGTTATCGAGCGTTTCCAAAACGGCGAACAGCCTTGAGTGCTTTTGAACCTGGCGAGCAATCGCGTAAAGGTATTTGGCTCGTTGAAAGCCGGTTAGCCTGGCCCATTTCTTTTGGGCGGCTGTCGCCGCTTCTACGGCCAAATCGACCTCTTTCTTAGTCGCCTGGGCGACTTTAGCAAGGGGCTTACCGGTGCCGGGATTGAGCGTTTCGAAGCCGGTTTCGGTTCGGACCCACTTGCCGCCGATGTAGCAGGCGAAGTCACGGCTGTGTTCTTCAAGCCATTTCTCAGCGAGATCGGAGGCTTCTGGCGCGGGGCCGTACTCCATGGATTTGAAAATTTCTTTAACGCTCATGGGTTTGGGGATAGTTTACGTGATTGGGCTGAAAAGTGACGGGTGACGGGCATAGGCGTTAAAATAAGGTCTTCCAGAGATAATTTCCAAGGTTTGCGACTCGCGCCTCTCCCGGTTCGCGGACTCACCGACCTCTCCATTCGGGAGAGATTTGTGGCTGCGGGAATGCCAAGGTGGCTTATTTTAACG
>DASXZH010000096.1:0-15165 GCA_036502005.1 Fimbriimonadaceae bacterium | reverse complement strand
AGGCGTTAAAATAAGCCACCTTGGCATTCCCGCAGCCACAAATCTCTCCCGAATGGAGAGGTCGGTGAGTCCGCGAACCGGGAGAGGCGCGAGTCGCAAACCTTGGAAATTATCTCTGGAAGACCTTATTTTAACGCCTATGGGGAGCAGGGGAGGGGGCTTCCTTACTTTTTAAACGAATCCGCAGTGACCAGCCCGGTTGGAACCGCGATCAGTGGTGGCACCTTGTTTCCGTTAAGCGCATTTACTACCGTGTCCACGGTGGTTTTGCCAATCAGATCCGGATACTGGATCGCATCCGCTTTCAGTTGGCTCGTACCGGTGGAAATGTAGTTCTGGGCTTCTGGCACGGCATCGAAACCAACCACCATCGTCTTAGTGTTGTTGGCTTCTTTTAAAGAAGAGAGAGTTCCCAAGGCAACCGGGTCATTGATGCCGAAGATCACGTCGATATCCGGATGAGATGTCAGCAGGTCCATTGCTTTCTTCTCAGCGTTCTCGCGTTTGGCATCAGGAACATCGACATCCGCCACGATTTTAATGCCGGGATATTTCGCAATGGCATCCTTGAATCCTTTTACGCGGTCCTGCACGCTGGTAACGGTGCTTAGATCGAGGATGGCCACATTTCCTTTGCCTTTTAGAAGGGTCTTGCCCACGTAATCGCCATCGAGCGAGCCGCCTTGAACGTTATCCGAAGCGATGTGGCTGACGACGGTGCCGGATTTTGAGGCAATGTCGGCCGTGAAAACCGGAGTCTTGTGAGCATTGGCCTGGGCGATTGCACTACCGATTCCCTGGCTATCGACCGGGCATACGATAATGGCGTCGACTCCTTGAGTTAGGAAGTCTTGAACCTGGTTGACTTGTTTACTCAGGTCTTTGTCTGCCGATTCGATTTTGATGGTGACCTTATCGGCTGCCGCTTCATCTTCCAACCCCTTCTTCAGAGCTTTATAAAACTCGTCGTCCTGGGTTAGAAGACTAACCCCTATCGTGTAATTCTTTTTGGCGGGGGCGACGAGCATTGCTTCCTTCGGTTCACTGGGTTCTGCAATGGTGAGCGGAGGCGCACTGGCTGTCGTTGTCGAAGCCGTTGTTGTGGTGTCTGTCGCGGTGTTGTTCGCGCCATCCGCTGCCTTGTCCGAGCAACCGGAGAGGACCACTAAGGCGACGATGCCGATGGGAATGCTTCTATAACGCATACTTGGGAGCTTACAGCAAGATTTGGTCTAATCGCAAGATGGACCAAATCTTAAGTTTAGGCCAGAGAAAGTGTTCCAAATGCATCTCTTTTCGAATCTGCCCAGTGAAACGAAACAACTTTGCGCCAATGGCGCTGCCAAATACGTCCTGGCATTTAGCGCGCCTAGTATCGCATTTAAATGAGTACGATGAGGCAGGGATGCTATGCTAAACAAAATTTAGCTCTAGCCGATGGACTGTGCGGCGACAAATCTGGGAGGATTTAGAAATGACTCAAGACGAAAAATCACAAGCAATGCTGATGTGGCTACTGTGCCTGGTGATCAACATCTTTTCACCTATCATCTTTATGTTGGTGGGCAAGGACAAGCCTGGCGTATACAGAAGCGCGATGCAGGCCCTAACCTTCTACATAGTCATGATCATCCTTTATTTTGCTGTGTGGATAGTAGTCTTCTTGCTGGCTCTGGTGACACACGGATTTGGAATCTTTTTGATGATTCCGATATTTGGAGTTCTCGGGCTTTTCGGCCTGTACGTGATTATCATGGGAGCGGTTGAGTCAAATAAGGGAAATGTTTTCGAGCCACCGATTACGTCGAACTTTGCTCGCGCGTGGTTCAAAGTCTAGACTCGACCTTCAAGTCATTCTCAGAAACGCCCGCCTTACAAAGGCGGGCTTTTTTACGCGTCAGGCCTTCGTGTTAATGGTAAAGTCCCAGATCGGAAATGAGTTCAGAAGCCCGAGAAGAGTTAGCAGAGTTAGTTCGTTGGATCCATAGCCAAGGTTGGGCGTCGGCAACTGCCGGCAACTTCAGCCTGGTTCTAGACTACGAGCCTTTAACGTTGCTGATGACCCCAAGCAGCGTCGACAAGGGGCTCGTTGAGCCCGAAGACTTGCTTCTGATGGGGGACAAAGCGAATGTGCTGCAAGGGGACGGGAAGGCTTCCGCAGAGGCCCTCATCCATGTGGCGATTGCACAGGAACGACACGCGAAGGTGATCGTCCATACGCATTCCGTTTCAAATACCCTGCTTAGCCTGTTGCCGGAAGATTTTACGATCGAAGGATACGAGCTGCTGAAAGCTTTGGAAGGGATCAAGACACATGAGCATAGTGAGCTTATTCCTATCCTCGATAACTCCCAAGAAATGGTTTCTTTTAGCGCGCTCGTGCGGCAACTCTTACACGCGCAACCTCAGATCCACTGCTTTTTGATGCGGGGCCACGGCCTCTACACGTGGGGGGATTCATTTTTTGCCGCGAAGCGGCATCTGGAAGCTTTAGAGTTCTTGTTTGAAGTTGAGGCGAATCGTAGGCTCTGGAATCGGAGCGGGTAAATTTCGTATAAGAGATTTACCATGGCAGTCGTTCGCATTCCTGATCAAGATAGAGTCCTCACCGATTTCCAAGAGGCGCAGCAGTTTTTAAAGTCGATCAATATCGACTATGAAATTTGGAAATCTGAAAAGCCCTTACCGGCAGACGCCACAAGTGAAGAGGTTTTGGAGGCTTACTCCAGCGAGATTGAGAAGCTAAAAGTAGAGGGCGGCTACGTTACGGCCGATGTCATCAACATCAATCCCGATACGCCGAACCTGGATACGATGCTGAACAAGTTCAACAAGGAGCACGCCCACGACGAGGACGAGGTTAGGTTCTGCATCGAAGGTAGCGGCGTTTTCCATATTCATCCCGAGAATGGACCGATTACGGCGATTGAAGTTGGTTCGGGAGATTTGATCCGGGTTCCTCGCGGGACGCACCACTGGTTCGATCTGTGCAGCACTCGGCGGATCAAGTGCATTCGGCTTTTTCAAGAGATGGCGGGCTGGACGCCCCTTTATACTGGCACGGGCGCAGAGGAAGGCTATATGCCGGTTTGCATGGGTCCGGCGTTCATTAAGTGATCGGGGCATTGTCGATTGCGGAGGGGATGGCTAATGTTTAGTAGCCAAGTTTGGTCGTTCGAGCCTCTCCCGCTTCGTTCCTCAGCGACCTCTCCTCTCGGGAGAGGTATGAAGTTAAACCGCCTTCTTCCATGTTTTAGCACCATTGTAACCTCCCACGAGTTGGGGCATTGATCAAAGCCATTCTGCTGGATATTGAAGGGACGACGAGTCCGATTTCGTTTGTGATGGAAACCCTTTTCCCCTACGCTTTGCAGAGGCTACGCGATTTTGTTCTGGCCAACTTTGAGTCTTCCGATTTTGAGTCGACCTTGAACTGCCTGTTTAAGGAATACGAGCATGAAACAGACGAGAGCGTTCCGAAGTGGGCAGCCCCAGAGGATAGCGAGGGAGCGATTGCCTATCTGGAGTGGTTGATGGCACAAGACCGGAAGTCAACCTGCCTGAAGATTATTCAAGGATTGATTTGGAAAGGCGGCTTTGAGTGCGGGGATTTGAAAGGGGAGTTCTTTGAGGATGTGCCGTTGGCTTTGGAAGCCTGGACCTCCGCGGGCTTGAAAGTTTATATCTTCTCTTCTGGGAGCGTGCTTGCCCAAAAGCAGTTGTTTGGGTTTTCGCGATTTGGCGATTTAACTCGATTTTTGAGCGGGCATTTTGATACGGCAACCGGTCCGAAGCGCGTTGCTGCCAGTTATGTGCAGATTGCGGACGAGATCGGTTTGGAGCTGGCAGAGATCTTGTTTATCTCGGATATTCCTGAAGAGTTGGCAGCCGCACGTGAGGCTGGAATGGACGTAAGGTTATCTATTAGGCCGGGAAACAAGGCTGTTGAGTCGAGCGAGTTCGAGCGGATCGAAAGTTTTGACCTTATCTGAAGTGTTTCTGAGTTGGGCCCTATTAACCTCTCCCCCAGCCCCCTCTCCTCCCACAGGGAGCAGGAGAGGGGGCCTTCTCCTTGCGCCCACGCATTTTTGAAATCAGCTCTCGATTTTCAAATACTCTGCGAGCTCTGGCCTCTGCGTGAAAATTCCGAATGGCTCAATTTTCATGAGAATCACTATATTCGTGTGATCCCCCAAAAACACTCCGACGGGTAACTTAAACAGGTGCGGAAGCCCGGCCTATCAACAGATTATTCCGACAACGGGAGCCCAGATCTACCCGGTGTTGTATTTGGGGACGATGGGGTCGGTGTGTGCGTTCGTAATGTTCGCGTGGCTTTTGAATCGATGGCCGACAAGCGTGGTTTCTTTCCTGGGCGTGGTCATTCCCGTAATCGCCGTTATCTTAGCCGCGGTCGTGCGGCACGAGCCGTTTGCGGCTGGAAGCCTCGTTGGAGCAGCGATTGTGCTTGTGGGGGTTATTAGGCGAGAGGTCGGAAGCGCCTGAACTGCAAGACGGTGGAAGCCAGTTAAGCCCGTCCCAAACCTTCGGCGATAACCTGGATGTTCACTTCCGCCTCTTTGCGGAGTTCGTCTTTTTTTCGTTCAAGGATCTTAACGTGGCGATCTCGATCCTTTTGGAAAGCCATAAAAGTATCGAAGAGCCTTTGCGGTGTTAAATTTTCAATGTTAAGAGCGCCGCCGATATCAAGCATCTTGGACAGCGCGACTACCTTCGGATCGTAGCTGATCATAAAGGGAGGGATGCCGACGGTTGCGGCGAGGATTCCGGCATGCAGGCGCATGGCGATCATTCCATCCATGCGGGCGATTCGCCCCTGCATTTGGGTTGGAGTGGTCTGCTTTCGAAGGTCAGGGATTTTACCGCCCTGTTGCTTCTCAATTTCTGTAATCAGCGGGCCATCATAGTTCTTATCCATTTCGATGAGCACGGGCATCATCTTGGCCTGGAACAGCAACCGGCAAAGCTCACCAAAGAGCTCAATCGTCGCCTTCTTGTCTTTTCCGAAAGGCCGTGGCGCTACGCCAACGCTTCTCATTCCCGCCACATTAAACGACATTGACTCGTCGACTGGAACCTGCTGGGGAAGCAGAAACGCCAGGTCAGCGGCGACCTTGGTAGGCGTCTTCACGCCAAGGGTCTTAAGAGTGGCCTTTGAAGTTGGATCGCGAACAACGATAACGTCGCTCGCGTTAAACGCTCCCACCGCCATTTTTTTTCCAAAAAATGAAGTTAGTGGCCCCACTCCCTGGCCAACCATGAAGACTTTCTTCTTAGCCTTCTTGGCTTTTGTCACCAGATTGGAATAGTAATAAACACTTTTAACGCTTGTGGCATCTTGGAACACGCTTCCGCCGGCAAAGACAAGGGCGTCGCATTGGGCAAGGGCCTGATCGAATGCGCCCATATCCATTCGGGGAATCGAAGAATAGCCGAAATAACGAAACGTTTCCTCGGGAGCGCCGCTCATCACCGTTATGTCTAAGCCGAGTCTGTGAATGCCGTGGGCGAAGCCCACCATGATTGCATCATCGCCTATATTTCCGCAACCAAAATGCCCCGCTACCAGAAGATTTCCCAACTTTAATTAACCTTCAGCGGTGCGAAACCTTCCGCTCACCTTACTAAGCACAACCCACGCCGCTAGGCCAAGTATACCGCCCGCAATGAACCCAACTCCGATTCGGGCAAGGCTTATAGTAAGGGGTGTGTGGATGTGGCACATCGTATTTACGATGCTTGTTTCGCCTATAGCTCCCAGCATTAGGCAAAGGGTGATCCAGCCCTTCCAGTTCTGAAACTTTGGGTCGCCTCTTTTGAGGCTGATGAGCATGCCAATGCCGACAATGAGGAACGGATGCCCGATGAGGAACTCCTTCGTTCGAGGGCGAACGAACAAAATGGCATCGAGCAGATTTCGAAGCTTGATTTCCGTATCGCTTACGGCGGCAGGGTTATCGTTTCCGGTTCTGGCGATCATAAATGCGAGGGCGCCGAGAACGACAAAGGCAAGCAGGGCCTTACCCCACTCCAACGGGCTCTTAAGAGACTTGCGGACCAACCCAAACTGATGGAAGAAATAGGCTCCAATTAGCACGATTGGGAAAAAGTGGGCGAACTTAACGCCCATGAACTGCTTCGCGTGGATATAGTAGGGCAGGCTGTTCAGCAAGCCCGCAATGGCCAATCCGCCGGTGAGGCTGATTAGCGTAATAACTAGGTATTCCCAAGCTATCCACCTAATATTGCGCCTATCCAGAATCAGAAACGCAGCCGTTGGAAGGGTTACTGCGGCAAGGAGGGCGTCAAGCGAACGGCCCATTGGCCGTATACAAAACGCGGCAATGGCGAGCGCTATAAGCCCGGCTAGGATGAGAACCCATCTTTGCTTGAAGAATCCGGCCGCTGTCCATATGACGATCGGGACAAGTGAGAGGCCGGTTAGAGGGAAAACCCAGGATGGTACTCCCGGCTCCGTAAAAGGATGGGGCGTGCCGATGATGCCGCCTTCTTTCACGGTTTCCGTGCTTATGAGCTTGATTAGATTGGCGAAATCGCTCAGCGGCTTATCGGCCGCGCTGGAAAGAGGCCTTATCAGAAGAATGCGTTGATTTCTTTCTCGCGCAGCTTTGGCGTAGCGGTCTATGGCCTCGTCAATCTTAAGTTTGTCCAGTTCTTCGGACTGAGCTGAGTGGAGACGGATCACGTGGTCTGGGATCTTCTCGACCACTTCTTCGTCGCCTCCAAGCTTTCCGAATTCGGGCGTTGCGTAATCGATGCCATAGGTCTTGAGAGCGTTTTCGAAACTATCGAGGGCATCTCGGCGACCAAGAACTTGGGCACCCTCCGGCAAGAAAACCGAAACACCAAGGTCCTTTAACCAGGCGATGGTTCTCGTGACCGTATCTGAATTGGCACTTGTTGGGTTCGTGCAGCGGGCGATGATCTCCAAACCCATGTCTTGTGCAAGCTTGGTTTGATCCGGGTCGAGGCCGATAGAGACGGTTCGCACCAGGTTAAGATCGGGAAACTGGATGGTGACGGAGGTGTCAGTGGAGGCAACGAAGTTGCCATTGTTGACCATGCTTGGGAACCGATCCCCAACTCCATGCTGTACCCTGCGGATAACGTCGGCCGAGCCTTGCAGATATTTGCCATCGATGACCTGAAGCTGGCCCCCGCTTATGAGTTCGCCGACATACTGCTCAGGAACGACAACTGCGTTCAGCCCTTGCGCTTTTAGGTCTACTAAGCCCTGTTGGAGGGTTAAGCCTTGGGAGGCGGAAAGCTGCTGGATGGTATCGATTTCGGCAGCAAAAGCGACAGCTTTATTCCTATCCTCCACCTTTTGGCGGTAGTACATGGAGTAAAGCGACAGCACCGCCGTCACGAAGACCGATAAATACACCCAAATGGGCACTCGCTTTGAGTTCATTGGGCTCTAAACAAACCTATAGTCAAATTCTTGCTCCTTGCCTTTCAAAATCGCGGCGCGTCCGCCCATTATCAAAACGGTTAGCATCCCTGCAACGAATCCCCCAACATGCGCCCAGTTGGCCACGCCTTGCTGCGGAATAAGCACCTGCCAAAGGAACCAGATGCCAAGCAGAACCCACGCGCTGGTTACCACCGGTACAAAAACGAACGGGATCAACAATTCGATCTTGTTTCCTGGGAAAAGCAGGAAATAACAACCTAATACGCCACCTATCGCGCCAGAAGCTCCCAAAGTGGGCGCCAAGGAAGAAGGATTAACCAGAGTGTGGGTGGCTGCCGCTAAAATGCCCCACGCCAAATAATAGAGAGCAAACCTTAACGGGCCGAGCGCGACTTCCACTCCGTGGCCAAATGTCAGCAAGAAGAGCATGTTTCCCAGCAGGTGAAGCAGGTTTTGATGAAGAAACATGGCGGTGAACATGGTCACAAGAGCAAAGCGATCCCCGCCGTGAAAAGCCGCAGCGACTTCGTTGGGCCGCATGACGAGGTTGGTGAAAACCTCCCCCGGGCCAAAGATGTGGCTGAAGTTGAAGTTGCGATCCCAAAGATAGATGAGGCAGTTGAGCCCAATTAGCGTATAAGTGACGACCGGGGCCGGTCTATTCACCTGGTTATCGCGCAGGGGGATCATAGGCGGGACAAGTCTACCGAACGGGGAACTGCTAGGTTTCTGGATCTCAAGCCTTGAGTTCTGAAATCTTGAGACACAATGTCCAACATAATGCCCTTGGAGCAGAAGCCTCGTGCCGAAATGTTCTGAATCAGCGTCCTCAAAAATGGACTGCGCCGCACGATGTCAATAAATCAGTCAACAACAAGAACGAATGAGCGGCCATTAGGTGAGCCCATTAGGTGGTATCGGCCGCGTTTGGATAAAAGCGTCTTGGCCGAACTAAATACAAAAAACGACCTCAAAGCGACGCTCCAAACGGTTGGCTACCTTCTTACTTTGTTGGGAACGGGCACGTTTTTTGTCATTTTAGCTCTTAGGTATAGCTGGCTGGCGATACCGGCGCTGCTTCTTCATGGCGCCTGCTGTGCATTCCTCATCAACGCATTTCATGAATTGGTGCACGATTCCGTTTTCAAATCGAAAAGAATCAACCGATTCTTCCTCAGAATCTTTAGCTTTCTGGGTTGGTACAACCATGTGTCGTTCTGGGCGAGCCATTCCGAACACCACCGGTTTACACTCCATCCGCCCGACGATCTGGAAGTCGTTCTGCCTCAGCAGGTGAACCTCAAAACAGTGCTGAAATTCGGAATAGTGGACCTCAATGGCCTGACAAGAGTCATTCCAGGCACGTTTAAATCCGCAACCGGCCACTTGAATGGTGAATGGGAAACCTACCTATTTACAAAACGAAAACCCGAAATGCGGCAGGCGATGCACCGTTGGTCAATGTTCGTCCTAATCGGCCACACCGCCATTGCTGCGATAAGCATTCCCTTGGGCTTTTGGCCCGTTTGCGTGGCGGCCAGCTTTGGCCGATTCTTTGGTTCGGGCCTGCAGTTCTTGTGCAATGCGACCCAGCATATTGGGCTTACGGATGAGGTTGAGGATTTCCGGTTATGCTGCCGCACGTTCTATTTGAACCCATTGCTTCGGTTTTTGTATTGGAACATGAACTACCACACGGAGCATCACATGTTCGCTGGAGTTCCGTGTTACAACCTGCAGCGGCTCCACGAGGCGATTCGCGCCGAGATGCCCGTTTGTACAAACGGCCTGATCGCGACTTGGCGTCAGATCGATTGGATATTGAAGAAGCAGGTGCAAGACCCCGATTTCAAGTTCTTACCGAAGCTGGCAACTGCCAAAGTTCACGTTGAACCGTTGGCACCAGAGCGAGATCGAACGGTAAGTGGCTAAATCCGTCCCAGCTGGCAATTCGTAATTCTGGTCCCCTTCGTTGCCTTTCATTTTCCCAAGATTTATAAATCCAGCATGATGGACCACGTCATCGTTAGAAGCGTCCGGTGCGGCCACCAAATACACGTGAACATCTGGTCCGTTGGAAGTCGAAAAACCGGTAAACCGAAGCACGTCCTTGCCGCCCACCTCGTAAATCGAAGCCGTCCCCGCCGTTTCATGGGCTAGCCCTTTAAACGGACCAGAGGTAACCAATTTGGCTCCATTCAACGCCAAACCCTCGTTTACCCGGCTATTAACCAATAGCAACTCTGGCCGAAACAGAAACCATCCAACAAAAACTGCCAAGATCGCGGCAGCGGTAAGGGCACGCCTCGGGGTCAAAAAACCCTTCGTTTCAGAGGCCACGTGCCCGGGCTTCTCAGCTCGCGCCGGCAACAAATAGAAGGGCAGCAGCAACACGTAAACCACTAGGCTAGTTGATACGCTCCAAAAGCAGATTAAAGCGGTTAGCGTTGCAGCGGCGGGAGCAACGGCAACGCGCAGACCGATGACATCCTTGTAAGCTTTCGGCAGGCTTTCCACCTGCATGTTTGGGTGGGCCATGACGTACGCCCACTGAAAATAGAGCAGCCAACCAACAATCGCCAAATTAGCGCCAAAAAGGGCGGGTGCAATCGGTGCGCGCGTGAACTGGTTGACAAGTTGGACGCTAAAGGGCAAAACGACGAGAAAGAGGAAGAACAGGATGTTGAGCCAAAGCAAAACCCGGTCGACAACCCGGACGGCATGATAAACCAGGTGGTGCAACACCCAATATATCCCGATGCCGATGAACGCGATCGCGTAAGTGACAAACGCAGGCCAAAGAGCCAGAATCGCCGGCGCAACCTGAACGTTAGGAGAATCCGAAGGTAGGTTCGGAAGCTTGAAACCCAGCACCAGAATCGTCATCGCGACGGCAAAAAGCCCATCGCTCAACGCTTCAATTCGGTTCTTTCCCAACTCAAAAGGGCTTTGCGGTTTCACAGGCTCTTAGGTGAGCATAGCCTACTTAGTAGATAGTAAACGGCAGGGACGCCACTTACTGCAAGAACTCACCTTCTAAGTCCCGAAAATAAACATATGGAAGAGCATGCGCCCTCTAAGGCGAGCATTCTTGGCGCGCTAAGCCAAGCGCTGGATTTGGTTGAGGGGCAGCCCGAGGGCCATTCTCTTCGAACTAGCCTTATCTCGCTGCGGATCGCCGAGATCCTTGGTACAAGCCAGGAACAGCGCGAGGATTTGTATTTCGCTTCAGTCCTGAAGGATTCAGGCTGCTCCAATAACGCTGTGCGAGTCCAGAAAATCTTTGGCGGCGATGATTTCCTCCATAAGCACAAGGTGAAGTTCATAGATTGGACCTCTCCTACAGAAGGCGTCCTCTTCGCAATTAAGCACACTGAAGTCGGAAACGGGCTGGGCGCAAAGCTCCGAAGACTTGCGGCTAATATTGGGCCGCCAGGGGCGATTATGCGCGAGGTCACCGAAGCACGCTGCACGCGAGGCGCTTTTGTTGCCTAAAAGCTCAACTTCCGGCAGGAACAGCGAATAGCAGCTTAGCCTTCGGAGAGCATAAAGTTGACGATGGCCGCGCAGTGGATCGTGGTCGTATCGAATGAAGGCATTGGAACCTGCTCTGGCTTGAGAAGCAGCGGAATCTCTGTGCACCCCAAAATTACGCCCTCCGCGCCTTCCTTTCCAAGCCGGTCGATCACACCCAAATACTTTGCCCGAACTGGATCGGAGAAGTTGTCCTTCGCAAGTTCGGAGAAGATCGATTCGTGGATTGTTTCTTTGTCTGCTTCATTTGGCACCACGCAAGTAATGCCCGCAGTTCGAAGCTTGGAAAAGTAGATGTCCTCCTCCATCGTGATGCGTGTCCCCAGTAGGCCGACTCGCCCAATGCCCGATTTCTTAATGGCGGCGCAGTTCGCATCGGCAATGTGGATAATCGGCAAGCCCGTCGCAACTCCAATCTCCGCCGCGAACAAATGCATCGTGTTGGCGCAAAGGGCGATTCCAGCCACCCCGCTTGCAGCAAGCCGCTTTCCGGCTGCAACTAGAACCGGCGTGTTGGCTCTCTCTCCATGCTCAACCAAGTTACGGCGCAGTTCTCCGAAGTTTAGGGACTCCAATGTCAGTGAGGCAAACTCTTCACCACCCAAACGTTCGTGAACCATGAGATTGATATTGCGATAGTATTCCGCCGTTGAAAGCCAAGTTGTCCCGCCGATTAGCCCGATCCGTTTCATCTCTCGCTGATGTTACTACTTAGCGGAAATAGCAGTCAGAACTCAAGGTCAGCACGTCTAAAGCTTAATGGTGAAGCGCTTTCCCTTTTTTGTTTGCGTTAGTTTCGTAGCTACAGCTTTCCTGGCCGGTTGCAGCGCAAAAATGTCCGTCAATACTCCGGGTGGAGGAACTGGGACGGTTAGCACGGAGCCCATCCAGCCATCAGTCGAGCAGTTTGGCTTAACGGATAACCCCAAAACAAAGGAAGCAAAAGACACATTTGCGCCGGATACGGCAAAAATCTACGCCGAAATGAACCTGGAGGGAACGAACGAAGGCGATAGGGTTAAGACGGCCTTTGTATGCGATAGCGCCATCGATCCAGCCAACAAGAAGGCGATCAAAAATCTAACCATCGCCTCCGTGCCAGTGAATCTAAAGGTCGGTATGAAAAGCGTCGAGGCATCCCTGTCCAAACCAACCAACGGTTGGCCAATTGGGGAGTATCACGTCGATGTTTATATCAACGATAAGTTCGTCAAAACGGCAAAGTTCACAGTCGCTGCGCAAAGCTAGGCAGCTTTTTCGAGCCGTTCCGGCTCTAAAAGCTGGCTGAAGGCGCCGAGCCACGGCTCGTATCGGCGCCAGCGCTCTAACGAAGCTTTGTAAACGGGCTGACGGGCCTGCCATAGGCTGGCCGTAGTGACCAAGCGCTGATTGCGCTCTGGGAACATGCAAGCTTCATCCCATTCCAGGCCGCAAAACTCGGTCACTTTCTTGGTCATGGGCCGCTGACTGCCGATGAGTTCCTCATAGTCGACTTCCATGAACCTGTTTGTCGGCAACACTTCTCGCCAATGAGCCATAACCCGTTGATATGACCGGTACGCGGCCACAATATGCTCGCGGTCATGGCAGAAATCCATTGGGTCTTGGAAAGCTGCGAAGTAAATCGAAAGGCAGGTGTCGACGGGATTCCTACGAACGTGAATGATCTTTGCATTTGGTAAGGCTAGATGGATCAAGCCTGCCACCATATAATTCTGGGGCATTTTATCGACGACATGCTTCTTTCCTGGGCAAAGGTGCTGGAGATGTTCGAGGTATTCATGTGTTAGTTCCCGCACGGCCGCTGGATCTAGGCGCGTTCCGGTGATCCAGACATCTTTGGCATGTCCAGTCCAAAACTTCTGTTCGCCTGCCGCTCCAACTAAGGAATGGCTGGAAAGAATTTGTGCTAACAGAGTCGTCCCCGAGCGTGGCATTCCGCAGACTATGATCGGCGTGTCGCTTGGATTCCCTAAATGAGAGTTGCATTTCAAGAAGTTTTTGCTGAAAGTGCTAATGATTAGATCGGCCTGTTTGGAGTGCTTATGAGTCGAAAAATGACGGTCTTTGTAAATTGACTTAGACAGTTTGTTGGCTCTGTCGTAATGGGCGATCGCGTTTTCATATTCGCCTAAATCGTTAAGGGCTTTTGCAATGCCATATTCGAGAAGGCGCAAATCATAGAAACCGCGATCTTCTTGGGCCATTTCTATCGCCCGAATCAATAGTGGCCTATTCTCTTCGGTGACCTTGTTTGCAATGAATCTTTCGTAATAGGGGCCCACCTGATCTGGATTCATTTCGATCGCTTTGTCGAAATAGATGTTGGCATCGTCGAACTTTCCGAACCGCATTGCGACGCTGCCCATCATTCCATAGGCTGCGGGAAGGTTGGGATCTATTGAGATCGCTCTTTCAAGAAGCGGGTGGGCTTCCTCAAATCGTTGGCTACTGGTATGGCACTGGGCAAGATGCATTAGCGCAGGTACATTGTTCGGATTTGCCTCCACGACCCTTTGGAGCCAAATGATGGCCTCATTGTTTTTTCCCATGCGGGATAGAAGCAGTCCGAGCCTTTCGGCGATGTTCCAGTTATTTGGGTCGCGTGCCAGCGCCTGTAGGTAGGCCTTTTCTGCTCCATCCAAGTCTTCGCTAGCTTCTAGCGCCGCACCCAGATTTCCGGAATAACTGGGATTGCCTGGACCACACGATGAGGCATTTCTAAAACTTTGGGCGGCTTCGCCAAATCTTCCTGCCGCAAAGAGCGTTAATCCAAGGTTTTGATGCGTCTCAGGATCAGCCGGTTGCAGCGTTGCCGCTTTCTTGCAGCAATCGACCGCTTCGTCAAATTTTCCCTGTTCCCTTAAGATGGCCGCGAGCCAGTTATAGGCTTCAAAACATTTGGGCTCGATTGTGAGCAGTTTTCTTAAGGTGTTTGCGCCGTCGTCCGGCTTACCGTTCTTCGCTTCCATCGTTCCGAGGAACAACAGAGCCTGGAGATGTTGTGGGTTCGATAAAACAACGTTTCTGCATATTTCTTCGGCTTCAAAAAAGCGTCCTGCCTGGAATTCTTGCTGGGCCAAAAGCATAGGATCGCCGGAATTGGGGCTGAGTAAATGCATCAACGAATATTATTGGTAGCGTCGGCTCATATTTCAGGTCCAGAATTAGCGAAACGCACCGGATTGGAAATCCAATCCGGTGCGCTCTCGATCTCTCGGGAGACCAGCCGCTAGACTAGTTGACTCCGCCTGCAGCTGTCTCAGGCAGAACGTGGCCGTCGGCAGCGTTGGGGCACGTCGGTGCGGCCTGCATATCGCCGATGGCGTATACCGCGCTGCCTACGGGGCAGGTTGGCATAACCTTAATATAAGTCGGGGCTAGCTGGACTGATGTCGGTGATGCCGAATCGCTTGCCTTGGTGTCCATTGCCCACTGATCCTTAGCATCGGCAATCTCTCTGAGGTTGTTGATGCAAGATTTTGTTCGGCTGTTGTCTCTAGCCGACATAAAGTTGGGCACGGCGATCGCAAGAAGGATGCCGATGATCAAGACGACGATCATGATCTCAACTAGCGTAAATGCACGCTTTTTTCGAATAAGTTTCATTCATTAGCTCCTGCCGGTCTCCGGCGTGTCTGATTAGTTCCGTTTTGCGGAGGTTCGATACACGGTAAAAAGACTAGGTTCTACTTTCTTCCTTTTATTAGAACTTTGCCGATCCCGTATACAGGAGTTCCGCGACTGCTGAACTGATTATTGGAGCGTTCTGCGCGTTCATGGAGATCAAAACAGATCCACCCGGGTTAATC
This sequence comes from Fimbriimonadaceae bacterium, assembly GCA_036502005.1. GTDB lineage: Bacteria > Armatimonadota > Fimbriimonadia > Fimbriimonadales > Fimbriimonadaceae > DASXZH01. Next base: position 360 of record DASXZH010000096.1, on the reverse strand, counting down.
ACGCATATGTGCGAGGGCGTTGAACCTGCAAAAATCTTGCTTTCGCTAATAGCGCGGATGTAGACGGCGGCAGCAGCCGCGCTCCCGGTTCCACAACCAAGAGTTTCGCCCACCCCGCGTTCCCAAATTCGAATGCGGAGGATGTGTTGAGATTGGACGTCAGAAAGCCCCCCTCCCCTGCTCCCGGGTGACGATTCCATTCGGAGGGGGGTCAAGGGGGAAACCTGATCGATGGCTTGTGCGATCTGGTGCCCCTTTTGGTGGAGGGGAGGGGGGTTGGGGGTAGAGGTTTGCGAGGGCTCTTCTGGTTTGGCCCATATCACACTTGTCCTTTCCGGAAATATTCCCAAATGCTCAATA
>DASXZH010000095.1:0-9176 GCA_036502005.1 Fimbriimonadaceae bacterium | reverse complement strand
TTGCGCCGGGCCCTCCAGGATCGTATTCGAGAACTAAACGCATACGGACGGTGCGCATTCTCCCCCACGGTTCTGCACCAAGGGCCCGGATTCGCGCCTCACCCAGCCGTACGTCCGCTCATAACCTTACTAGGTCCCGAGAACTGCCCTTGGAAATCTTCGGTAGGACCTAAATTTAGCGCGTGCGCCCCTCCGGGAAGGTTTTTGTGATTGCCTTTCAAGACATAAAACAATCCCCATAACCCGTATACTCTCACCCGATGAGCAAGCAAGGAATAACATCAAGGGCAGAAAATTATAGTGATTGGTACAACGAACTCGTGCTTCGCGCCGAGTTGGCCGACTACGCTCCGGTTCGAGGATGCATGATTATCCGTCCGAATGGCTACGCCATTTGGGAGAATATGCAGCAAGGATTGGACGGTATGTTCAAAGATAGTGGCCATGTAAATGCTTATTTCCCGCTCCTCATCCCGGAAAGCTTTCTGAATAAAGAAAAAGAGCACGTCGAAGGCTTCGCGCCCCAGTGCGCGGTGGTCACCCACGGCGGTGGCAAGAAGCTGGAAGAGCCTCTCTACATACGTCCAACCAGCGAAACCATGATTTGGAACACCTACGCAAAGTGGATCCAAAGCCACCGTGATCTGCCCCTTTTGATTAACCAGTGGGCAAACGTTGTTCGGTGGGAGTTGAGAACCAAGCTGTTTCTAAGGACGCTGGAGTTCCTGTGGCAAGAGGGCCACACCGCCCATGCGACCTATGAAGAAGCCGAGCTGGAATCGCTCACCATTCTTGAGATCTATCGAAGATTTAGCGAGGAATGGATGGCCGTGCCGGTCATCACCGGGCTAAAAACCGAGCACGAAAAGTTTGCCGGCGCCGACCACACCTATTGCATTGAGGCCCTCACCCAGGATCTTCGCGCGATCCAGGCAGGCACTTCGCATCACTTGGGGCAAAACTTTGCAAAGGCATTTGATGTCACCTTCCAATCCACGGAAGGGAAGTTGGAATACGTTTACGCCACTTCGTGGGGTGTAAGCACACGCTTAATCGGAACGCTGATCATGGCTCATTCCGACGACAAGGGCCTCGTCTGCCCTCCAAGGTTGGCGTCCACGCAGGTGGTTATTATTCCTATGGGTCGCGATGAAGAAACCCGTGAAAAAACTTTCGGCGCTTCGGACAGGCTTGCCGAAGAGCTTCGCGGCATGACTTGGGCTGGCGAAAAGATCCGCGTGAAAGTGGACAAACGCGAAAAGGAAAGCCCCGGCTTTAAATACAATGACTGGGAACTGAAGGGTGCCTGCCTCCGCGTTGAACTCGGTCCTCGAGATTTGGAAGCAAATTCGTGCATCATCGCCCGCCGCGATACCGGCGAAAAGGTAACCGTTTCGTTAGATCAGGCTGCAAGCACCCTGGTGAAAGCGCTGGGGGATATGCAGACCGCGCTGTTTAACAACGCCTTCGCGCTCCGCGAGCAGAACATGTTCAGAGCTGACACGTGGCACGAATTCGAGAAGATCTTCGCCGGCGAAGGCGGCGCAGGTTTTGTTTTGGCCCACTGGGATGGCACTACGGAAACCGAACTGGCTATCGCCGACAAGACGAAGGCAACAATCAGGTGCATTCCGTTAAAGCCGTTCGATCCCGCCGATAACGAATCCGGCAAGTGTGTGTTGACGGGCAAGCCGAGTAAGCAGAGGGTCGTGTTCGCGAAGGCTTATTGATTCCAGACTAACTTTCCCCGCCTTTGAAGGCGGGGTTAGGGGTGGATGAAGACGCCGCGAAAGTCATGGATTGGAAGAAGGTTGAGGATTTTTATAGGGCAGCGACCGGTAGGCCGCGTAATCTTGCTGCTGATAGTTAGCAATGCTAAAACGAACACTTGGCTTTGGGATTCGGTAAGTGTAAGCTGTCCATAGTGGGTGCAAGCGACTTCACTTTCGACACCGGAAAACTGCGCGAGGCTATCCTTGAGGCACGTTGCAGCGTGCACGCTGCTCTGAGGCTTGACGAGATAGAGCTTTTGAGCGACTCCTTCTCACTAATTGGGGGAAAGTTCGATCGCTTGATAGTCATCACGGACACTGAATTTGACGACTGCGGGAGTGCTCTATGTGCAAGGGAAAGGGAATGGCTCACTCGGAGAGGCTATCCGTCGCATGCTGTCCGCGCAGAGCTCGAACCCAGTTTCGTTCTTGTGGACGACGAACTGTTTGTGTCGGAATTCCAGAGCGGATGGTGAAGGTTACTGACGCCGGAATCACAGCAATCTACCGGCAAGCCTTCGATCATCTCGCTAGACAGCCTAGCGTCGAAGCCGAGCCTTACAACATCGATGACGACGAGTATTTTAGCGAAAACGTTGGATTCCCGGTCCCGTTGACAACGCCCGACAGATACCTCCCAAAATTAAAGTGCCATCAAAACGATCCTGCCCAACTTCTGCTTCGTCTCCACGACGCGGTAAAGAGACGGGCTTCAGATCGCGTCTGTCTCCGATGGTGGAGCAAGTTTATACGCGCTCGAGACGGTGAGCGATGTGTCGCCTGCGGTTGTTGCACAGGTGATCTAGCGGCTCACCACATATGCCGGAAGACAGTTCTCGCGGAGGCGAGGTTCATGACTGGAAACGGTGTCACGCTTTGCTCCCGGTGCCACGCCGGGGTGCACGAAGGGTTCAATGGGTGCCCCGATCTCGGTCAACCCATGGACGCTGAAGGAGGGGAGAAAATCGAGCTGCTAGCAGATATCTTTATGCAGCTTGCGAACGCCTCTGCCGGGGGCACTTGGACGACTACTTTCTAAGTACGCAGCTCCTCGCCAAGTTCAAAATATGTCAAGGATTCCAATGGGAACACCCTCTATCAGGCACACCTGTCCAACAAGCGGCCTATATCTGGGGTTGCTCGCCAGTGAATGTAGTGGCTGCGTTAGTTCGATCCAACCTTTCGGGGGTAGCTCTGCCTAGGCATGATTTAGAATCAACCAATTCATCAGCACGTCAAAATAGGGCTTATGGGATTCATCCCCTGGTGGCGTCGGCAGTCGTTGTCGAATATGGGCAAGGAGCAGAATCTATTCCTTGACAGCGGCCACGGGTTTGGTCAAACCTGCCTGTACTGCGAAATCCCGCTTGTAGGCTCAAACAGGGAGCATGCGCCCCCGAGAGTGATGCTCGATAAACCGTATCCACCCAACACCCCAACAGTTCCGTGTTGTTACGACTGTAACAACGGCTTTTCGATCGATGAACAGTATTTTGCAGTGTTAATCGAATGTTGGCGTTGCGGCTCCTCCGAACCCACAAAGCTAAGGCGTGATGTGATCAGTAGGACTCTGCAAAGGGATCAGGCTCTTGCTGCTGATATTTCAAGCACCTTAAAGCAGGGAGTTTTGTTATCGTTTAACAAGAGAATCGTTAAGGTGGTCGACAAGATCGCTAGGAGCCATATTTACTATGAACTTAATAGGGCGGCCAGGGACCTGGAAGTTCATTGTTTCAGATTATCTGATCTTTCCAATTCGAAGCTAAGAGAGTTTGAGGAGCCAGCTCATCAGGCACATTGGCCCGAAATTGGGTGCAGGGCATTTAACGATTGTGTTCTAGGGATTGGATGGCCGGCATGGTGGGAGTTACAAGAAGACCGCTATCGATATATGGTGTTGGAGGAAGATGAAGTAGAGGTTAGAATCGTGTTTTCGGAGTTTTTCGCTGCTATCGCTCGAACAACTGACTGGACAGGATAAGAGCTAATCTTCTCTCGCAGCGACGGATGTTTTGCGTTCCTGGAGCTGAAAGGTAAACGTCTAGTAGTGAAGCGCCAAATACGAGTGATGAGCCCGGAAGAAGCCGAACTTGAAGATCAGCTTGAAAACCTTAAAAGAACGCCGGACGAGCGGGTCCAGGCGCTTGTGGAGCTAAGAAATTACTGGATACCAGCAGATCAGCGAAGAATCGCACGAACCATTGAGTTTGTTGAAGTCCCAATGTCGCGTTTTGAGGCCGAAGGCTAATCCGAAAGTGCATTGCGCCAACGGTGCTTCCGGTTCCCGTCTTCAGTTATTGATGCCTTGATGCCATAATAAAGATGTTATGAGCATCAGAACTACCTTGACTCTTGATGAAGATATTGCTGCCAAGCTGAAAGAAGAGAGTCGTGCGCGAGGCATTCCTTTTCGAAAGCTGCTGAACGATGCGCTGAGACGTGGGCTGCAAAGTATGAAGTCCTCCACCACGCGTAAGCCATTCAAAATCGATGCAGTGGATTTGGGTGCAATGCCCGGTCTGAATTACGACAATATCGGGGCTCTGATCGAACATGCTGAAGGCGAAGACTGGAAGTGATTATCCTTGACGCGAATATTCTAATTTACGCTTGGAACAAAACAAGCCCGCACCATCCAAGGGCAAAGGAATGGATCGAGCGCACTTTTACGGATGAAGGCGTGGTGGGCATCCCCTGGGTAAGTACTTGGGCTTTCTTAAGGTTAACGACTAATCCCCGCCTGTTTGCAACGCCTCTTGATGCAGAACGGGCCTTCAAAATTATTAACCGGTGGCTGGAGTTGCCCAACGTATCAGTGCCCCAGCCTGGGGCCCGCCACGCCGAGATCCTACAATCGTTAGTGACACATGGTCAAGCAACGGGGGCGTTAGTTTCTGATGCGGTTCTGGCTGCGCTATCAATCGAAAATGCCGCAACTTTGGCTTCGACCGATCAAGATTTTGCACGCTTTGGAGGCTTGTCCTGGATCAACCCGCTTTCAAATGCGCCTAAATGAATAATTCCGGCAAAATAGACGCATGCTCTCCATCCTAGCCGGACTCGCACTCCTGCAAACCCCTGCCCGGCAACTAAATCTCGCCCCACCCATTGCCCCTCGTTTCGAACTCGAAAAGCCCCTAACCACCATCTCCGGCGTCATGGCAGACGAAGAAGACGACGGCACAGGCATCGCCCAGCAAATGGCTCGCGCGCACCACCTTCAGGGCCGCCTGATGTGGATAGACGGCACCGCCAACTTAGAGCGAGTCAACGCCGAAGACAAAATCAAGACCCTTATGGCCAAGCTGGCCGAGGTTGGCTTCAACACCGTCGTCTTCGATATCAAACCGATTTCCGGCCAGGTGCTCTACAACAGCAGCATCGCCCCAAAAATCACCGAGTGGCGCGGCCAAACTCTCCCCAAGAACTTCGACCCACTTCCGCTAATGGTCCGCGAAGCGCACGCGAACAAACTTCAACTGCTAGTTAGCATGAACGCCTTCAGCGAAGGCCACTCAATGTTCAAAGTCGGCCCCGGATACAAAACCCCCGACCAACAAAGCGTGCTTTACATCGCTTCGCCCGTGATCATCGCCCAAGATAACACCACATTTGATCTTGCCCCAACCGTAAACACCCAGCCGCAGGCCGACAAGAACATCCACCTCTTCAGCCAAATCCCCCGTAAAAGGGCCAACCCAAACACTTATTTCGTGGCCGCCATGGCCAATGGCTATGTGATCCAGGGCCAAGCTGGCAAGCCGCCGACAATCCCCAAGGGCGGTTACTTGCTGGCCGCTAACGGCCCGGGCGCAGATTTCCTTAAACAGCACGCAAAGTTCGGCGATGTTCTCAAAATAGACTCAAAACCAAGCTTCTTAAGAACCTCGCAGCATCCCGATCAATATCCCCTCATGATGAACCCGAACGACCCTCTCGTTCAGGATCGAAACCTGTCCATCATCCACGAGGTCGTCCAAAACTACAACGTCGACGGCGTTTTATACGATGACAGATTGCGCTTTGCCGGGCTTGATGCAGATTTCTCCGAAGTCTCCCAACGCCGCTTCCAAGGCTATATCAAGAAGAAGATCAACTGGCCAGATGACGTTTTCAAGATCACCTATTCGAACACCCTAACCAGAGGGCTCAAACCCGGTCCCTACTATGAAGACTGGATGATCTGGCGAGCGCTAGAGATCCGCAACTACGTTGCGCGAGTGCGAAACGTAGTCAAAAGCACCCGGCCGCGTGCTCTTTTCGGCATATACGGTGGCTCCTGGTACGGCGAATATCCCAATTTCGGAACTAACTACGGCGCGCAAAACCTGCAAGCGGGCTTTTGGTTCCTAACCCGACAGTACAACAAAACCGGCTTCGCGGGATTGTTGGACTTGCTCATCACAGGTTGCTACTACCAAACTCCAACCATTTACGACGCCATGTCCAAGGGCGTCGCCCCCGGGTCAACTATCGAAGCTGCCGGACAGCTTTCCAATCGAGTCGCCGATGACCAATGTTGGACCTACGCCGGCATCGCTCTCGATGCCTTCGCAGGAAATCCCCAGGGTTTGCAAGATGCCCTTCAGGCAGCTTGTGTTTCTACGCAAGGCGTTATGGTGTTCGACCTATCCCACAACATCGAACCCATGTGGCCTGCTTTCGCGCAGGCTTTTCAAACGAAAGCGACTGCGCCCACTTCAAAACCAAAAGAACTGGCCAACGTCCGTCGCCTTCGAAACAACTATCGCAAGATGCACGTTCAAGAGCCGCCCGTGATTATTCAGTCGGGCAGTTCGGGAACGGGTTTTTAGCAGAGTAATCGGTAAGCAGTAAACAGTAATCGAAAGATCGAAAATGGCAACTTGTGCTGCCCTGGAGGGCGCGCACCAAGAACATGGTTCCGGCTGTTTACCGTTTACTGTTTACCGTTTACCGTTTACCGTTTACCGTTTACCGTTACTCCCTTTCGGCATTCCCCTGAGTCCAAATGCCCAACTTTCGCCCGCGCATGTGTAAACTAAAGAAGTGGAACAAGTCCCGCCGCCTTTTATGCCTGGTGCTCCCGTTCGCAAGAAAAGCAACGCAGCCCTAATTTGGACCATCGTCATCACATGCGTATTCTGCTTGTGCATACTGCCCATCGGCGGTTTTCTGTGGTTCAAGTCAAATGTTTGGAACAAGGTTGCAACTCTTGGCAGTTGCGCCGTTGGCTTTGAAGACGTGCGCCTAGCCATTCTCGATTACGCCAAATCACACGATGGCAAGCTCCCCGATGCGGCGACTTGGCAAGATTCGGTCCGCAGTTACTACCAAGACGAAGTCAACAAATCCGGAATGAAGGACCAGAACATCATTCCCACCATGAATGCCCAAGGACCTTGGGGATGTCCTCCAGTCGGCGAAGTGGCAGGAACGGGCATGTCCTATAATCCCAAGCTTTCTGGCAAGACCTTAAAGTCGATTGACGACCCATATTCCACCGTTTTGGTTTTTGAGATTCCCACGCCTACCATGAACGCTCACGAAGAGTATAAGGATCGCGGCAAAACAGGGCCTGAGTTTTTTGGCACCCACCGCGACTGGTTGGTAGAGTACATGCGCGGCGACCTTCGAGGAATGTCTGGCAACTCCAGTTTCCGCACTAACCGGAACAATGGCGAAGACCCTTACGATTCAGCCATGAACGCAGACAAGTCGAGCGATAGTTCGAAGGGATCTGATAAGAAGAACCCGGACGATTCGACTAAGAGCGATTCTTCCAGTTCTTCAGACAACTAAGGGCAGTTCTAGGGCATTTCAGGCCTTCGGCGTTAGGCCTTAGGCATTCGGAGTATTCGGTTGCAGGAAGCCTGTTAAGCCTTAGATCTAACTTTTAGGTCTAAGCCCACAAATTCGGCCGCTAAGTGTTGTGGGCTCATTCTCCCCGAATATCGGGTACTTGGCCGGCTAAGCAAACCCCCATTTGCTTCTGATTCCCCCGAAGGCCGAATGCCGAAAACCTAAGGCTGCCTCCTCTCCTCTTTTCCCCCATTTTGGGGATAAAACCCCTGGAAAAACTGTTGATAAAATTGGGGGAAAATAATTGTCAAACCACAACGTCTTGTATCGTATGATGTCTATGGCCTCAACATCTTGTGGCACTGCTCTCCGCGGTTTGGGAGAAGGAAACTAACAATGAAATGCCCATTCTGCGGTTTTGCCGACCAAAAGGTGCTCGATTCCCGCGTGGCCAGGGAGGGCGATGCGATCCGACGGAGAAGGGAATGTCTGCGCTGTGATCGAAGGTTTACGACGTACGAGGCGCCCGAAAGGCCGCGCCTCTACGTCGTCAAAAGAAGAGGCGAACGCGAAGAGTTCGATCGAGAGAAAATTCTCAACAGCATGCTCGTCGCATGTGGCAAACGGCCCGTTCCCGTGGAAACAGTTAGGGACGCCGCCGCTCGAATCGAGCGCGATTGCTTCCAGGAATATGAGGATGAAATGCCCTCAACCCACATCGGCGAGCGCGTGATGAGAGAGCTGATGGGCATCGATACGGTGGCCTACGTTCGCTTCGCCAGCGTGTACAAAGAGTTCGCAACAATTTCCGATTTTCGAAGAATCGTCGATGACGTGAATGGCGTCTCGAAAGTTGGTTTTACTAGATGAGGGGGAATGCCCAGGGTCAAACCACTATATATTGGTGTTTCGGGGCATTTGGCCTTAGGCATTCGGTATTCGGCTTTAGGGGAAATAAATGAGCGGCAGCCATACAGCCATCGAAGAAACAGAGCTGTTCAAACGCTTCGTTGAAGTTTCAGATCAGGTTTGGCACCTCTGCCGTGAATGGGATCGATTTGCTCAGGCGACTATCGGTTCCCAGTTGAGCCGTGCTTTAGATAGCATTGGCGCCAACCTTGTCGAGGGTGATGGAAGGTATTCGGAACAAGATGCGATCCATTTCTTTGTCATTGCGCGTGGTTCTGCTCGCGAGGCAAGTTACTGGATAGATAGGGCTGTGGTTCGTTCGCTCATTCAGAAGGCAAACGGCGAAGCGTTTAAGGAGAGCTTGAATCACTCTACAAGAGCCCTAAACAACCTCATCACCTATCGTCGTAATAATAGATTTCCAAAGGTCAAAGAGGAAATAAGGCCCTATGATGCCCATCCCAATCCCGAAGGCCTAATGCCCAATGCCGAGGGCCTATCCGGTTCCCACCCCGAAGGCCTAACGCCGAAAACCGAGGATCTAACCGGTTCCCACCCCGAAGGCCTAATGCCGAAAACCGAAGGCCTATCCGGTTCCCACCCCGAGGGCCCAATGCCGAAAACCGAAGGCCTATCCGGTTCCCACCCCGAAGGCCTAATGCCGAAAACCGAAGGTATATCCGGTTCCCACCCCGAGGGCCCAATGCCGAAAAC
>DASXZH010000094.1:0-141771 GCA_036502005.1 Fimbriimonadaceae bacterium | reverse complement strand
AGACTGACTGGCTGCTCTCGTCAAACTCTACAGAAGAGACAAACCAAGGAGCGCTGACACCCAGCAAACGTGTGTAAAGATCTGAACCGTCCATCGGTTAAGATTAGACCTAACCCACAGAAAATCTCGTAGACCCTAAATCAAAAATCAAAAATAGAACAATCCCCTTAGCACTCTCCCGCCTTTTCTGCTAAAACTCCTTGACTTCCAATCCCCCAATCCGCCAAAATATTAGCAATCCTTCGCCATGAGTGCTAAACCGCGCCCGGCGAAAATTCAAGGAGCAAAGAGAGAGATGGCAACATTGAAACCGCTCGGCGATAAAGTCGTCGTGCAAGTTACCGAATCAGACGATAAAACGGCCGGAGGTATTTACCTGCCCGATGCCGCAAAGAAAAAGCCCCAAGAGGGCAAGGTCATCGCAGTTGGCGGCGGCCGAGTGCTCGATTCCGGTGAGCGAAACAAGCTCAGCGTGAAAGCGGGCGACCGCGTGCTTTTTAGCAAGTACGGCGGAAACGAAGTCACTATCGAAGGCGAGGAGTACACCATCCTCGACGAGGACCAGATTTACGCGATTCTTAATTAAGAGATATGAGATAAGAGATATGAGATAAGAGATAGGAGATAAGGGAACATGAGCTACAGTCACCGGGATTTGGAAGTTTGGCAGCTTGGAATGGATCTTGTTGAAAGTGTCTATCAGATCACCGCTGAGTTCCCAACTGATGAAAGGTACGGGCTAACGTCGCAGATGAGGCGAGCATCGGTGTCCATTCCGAGCAACATATCAGAAGGTTGGGGACGTCACTCAAACGCTAATCTTGCCAACTTCCTTCGTATCGCTCGCGGTTCGCACAGCGAAATGGATACGTTGATCGAGCTAGCAAGACGCCTGAACCTAGTGTCAAAGAATGATTTCGATCGGCTTTCTGAACAAATGGCCATTCTCGGTAGAAAGATGTATTCCTTTCTTCAGCACATCGAGAAGACGGTTGTTCGGGAAGAGCGAAAGCCCTACGATCAGGAGCAACTTAGCCCCGAACTAGTGGCCGCACTGGCCACTTTCGAGCCCTGACTCTCCCTATCTCCTATCTCTTATTTCCTATCACTTTTTCGACTAACAGGAGAAAAACCCAATGGCAGCAAAAAATTTACTATACGATGAACAGGCTCGAAGAGCCCTCGAGCGAGGCGTCAACAAAGTCGCCGATGCAGTTAAAGTCACCCTCGGCCCCAAAGGCCGAAATGTCGTCCTCGATAAGAAGTGGGGAAGCCCAACCATCACCAAGGACGGCGTCACCGTCGCCAAGGAAATCGAGCTCGAAGATCCTTATGAGAACATGGGCGCGCAACTCTGCAAAGAGGTTGCCTCCAAAACCAACGACGTAGCCGGAGACGGCACCACCACCGCGACCGTGCTCGCCCAGGCCATCGTGAACGAAGGCCTTCGCTACGTAGCCGCCGGTGGTAACCCCATCGCCGTTAAGCGCGGTATCGACCAGGCCGTCGAAAAGGTCATCGCTCACATCAAAAAGGCTTCTCAGCCCATCAAGGATAAGGAGCAGGTCGAGTTCGTTGCCACCATCGCAGGTAACGATGCCGAGATCGGCAAGCACGTGGCCGAAGCCATGGACAAGGTCGGCAAAGATGGCGTCATCACCGTCGAAGAGTCCAAAGGCCGCGAAACAACTCTCGAAGTTGTGGAAGGCATGCAGTTCGACCGCGGCTACATCAGCCCCTACTTCGTCACCGATCCCGAGAGAATGGAAGCGGTTCTTGAGAACCCCTACATCCTCATCCACGAGAAGAAGATCGGCAACGCACAGGAGTTTGTTGGCTTCCTAGAGAAGGCCGCCCAAACTCGCCGCCCCATCCTCATCATTGCTGAGGACCTGGAAGGCGACGCCCTTGCCACCACCGTTCTCAACAAGATCCGAGGCGTGCTTCAGATCGCAGCCGTCAAGGCTCCTGGCTTCGGCGACCGACGCAAGGCCATGCTAGAAGATATCGCAACACTGACCAACGGCCAGTTCATTAGCGAAGATCTCGGCACCAAGCTGGAGAACGTCGGCATCGAAATGCTCGGCACCGCCAAAAAGGTTGTCATCACCAAAGAAGACACCACTATCATCGAAGGCGCCGGCACAAAGGAAGCCGTTATGGGCCGAATCGCGCTCATCAAGGCTCAGATCGACAAGACCGACAGCAACTACGACAAAGAGAAGCTGCAAGAGAGACTTGCTAAGCTCAGCGGCGGCGTGGCTGTCATCAAGGTTGGCGCTTCAACCGAGACTGAACTCAAAGAGAAGAAGCACCGATACGAGGACGCTCTTTCGGCCACCCGCGCGGCGGTTGAAGAGGGAATCGTCCCCGGCGGCGGCGTAACGCTGCTTTCGGCGGCGGCTTCTTTGGAGGCTTCTGGCCTTACTGGCGATGAGCTCACCGGCGTAAACATCGTTCGCCGAGCTCTCGAAGAGCCCCTTCGCACCATCGCCGAAAACGCAGGCCTTGAGGGCAGCGTTGTTGTCGAAAAGGTGAAGAACAGCAAGCCTGGCTTTGGCCTGAATGCTGTGACTGGCGAGATCGTCGATCTCGTGAAGGCCGGCGTTGTGGACCCTGCCAAGGTAACGCGTTCTACAATCCAGAACGCAGCTTCCATTGCTGGTCTGGTTCTCACGACTGAGGCTTTGGTCGTCGAGAAGCCCGAACCCAAAAAACCCATGGGCGGCGCCCCCGGCATGGGCGGCATGGACGACTACGGTATGTAGTCTCCCAACGTTCCCTTCCCCTTGCGCGAAGCGGAGGGGGAAGGGTTAGGGATGGGGGTTAAGGTTTTGGCGTATCGGTCCCGAACCATACCTTCGGGTCCACTTCTTGATTTCCCCAATTGAAAATAGAAAATTAAGAATAGAAAATTGTTGGAGGGGGTTTAAGGGGGAAACCAGACCGCTGGTTTGTGCGGTCTGATTCCCCTTTTAGGGGAGGAAGGGGCACTATTTTGAAGAGGCTTGAACCTAGGTCTAGGGGTCTTGATACAAAAGTTATTCGATACTGATAAACTGGTATGGCGGAGGCGCGAACATACCGCCGCTGGGGCCAGATCTTCTTTTTGGCTCAAAACGGGGAGACTTATGAAACATGGCTAGCAAAAAGGTAGCTCATACTGCACCTGATCAGTACCTGGGCTATGGGCTGCAGGCCACGCACCTTACTGCCAGGCTCTTTGATGCCGAGCCGGGAAGTTTTTGGGCTTTGGAGGTGTTTGACGACGTTGCCGAACAAGCTTCTGGCAATGTTAAGCTTGTACAGACTAAGAGCGCACGCGGCAACAATCCCGTAGCTAATCGGGCGTTAGCGATGTGGAAGACATTTGGGATTTGGGCCTCGCAATTGGGCGACGGCGGGCTCGATCTTTCCAAAACCTGTTTTGAACTCTACGTCTCCCGCAATGTCTCCGGTGACATAGTAGATGCATTTTCATCTGCCTCGACCAGCGTTGAGGCTGCTAGCGCGCTTCTCACTGCAAAGACAATTTTATTTGGCTCAGGCGTCGAGCCGTTGCCCGCCAGTCTCGCTCCCCATGTAAAGACCTTTTTCGATACTCCACATCAGAAGCTGGAGGAACTTGTTCGTAATTTCACGCTTGTCTGTGCAACAGATTCTCCGCATAAGGACCTCGAAAAGATTATTGAGCCGCACCCCGTCTCGGCATCGAAGCGCGGGGTTGTATTGGACCATATGTGCGGATGGGTAAAACGAAGGGTAGAGGAGTTGATGGAAACGAACCAGCCCGCCATCGTCGCAAGAGATGATTTTCATACGGTGTACACAGCTTTCTGCCGCCTTGTGGACCGTTCTCAAATCCTGCCGAGCATTAAATACAATCTGACTCGCGATGAGATTGAGAACACATCAAAGCAGGCTAAACCATTTATAAAACAGATGCTTTTGATAGACCTAGCTGAGGATCAAATCCTTGCAGGAACGGCGGATTACCTTCTAGCGAGCGCTTCAAGGGCGGCCTGGTCTGCTTCAGGAGATGTTGACGAAGAGTCGTTCACAGAACTGGAAAAGGCCCTGCAGAGAGCTTGGACAAATCAGAGCGCCATGTCAAAATTGGAATTCGCTGACAGGAAAGCGAATGATCTCGGGAGATTGATTTACTTCAAATGCATGAGTCACCGCCTACCACTGCAGGCTATGGAAGCGCCTGAATATTTTGTCCCTGGATGCTATCAGCAGATGGCGGACAATCTAACTCTCGGATGGCACCCGTCGTACACCACAATGCTCGCTGGATAAATAATCAACTATGAGTCTGGCATTTGAAGCAAGTAATATCCAAAACCCGGCTCTGGGAGCGATGCTCTTGTGGCGATTTACGTGCGGTTATGTTAACGCTCATCCCACAAAAGACGGGGCTTACTTGCCGATGGCCTACGTCGTCCTGCCGATGTTGCTTCACAAGAAAACCCAGATTCACGTGAACGGAACTATTAGAGCTTCCGGGCTCCGGGGTTTTGCAGCCAAGTTCGCCGAGAGTAAAAACGCTGAACAAGACATCCTAGTAGCTCTGCACAATCGAAGCATGCGTTGGCGAAATCTTAGCACCAATTCGATTTCATTAGCGATCGCTTGCGGCATGCTTCACCTTTCTGGGGAAGGCGTGCTGCTCCCCCTAACTTCGGTAAAGGCGGAAGCAGGTATCGGAGAGGGGCCAAGAGAGCTCATGAGAAACGCAGAAAAAATTGGAGCCTGGTTCGCTCAGCTGACACCGCACGAAGTGGGGACGATTTTGAAGGTGCGTCTGTAATGTTTTTTCAAATCAAAGAAATCATACTCTGGCCGAAAAAGCCCGGGGTGGCCGTTCGGAGGCTCGCGTTCGAACTTGGCACCGTCAACATCATTAGCGGTGCTTCTCGAACTGGCAAATCGGCCGTAATTCCGATTATCGATTACTGCTTGGGTGCCGGAAATTGCTCAATTCCGGTAAACACAATTCGTAACGCCTGTTCATGGTTTGGAGTGGTCATATCTGGGCCCACGTCGGAAATGTTATTAGCTAGGCGAGAACCAGGTGCCCAAATAGCCACTGATGACATGTTTATTCTTGTCGAAAACCGGATTGAAAGCGTTCCTGAGACAGTCGAGAAAAACACTACCGCCCCGGCGGCTAGAAAAATGCTTGACGAATTGGCGGGCCTAACCAATCTGGACTTTTCAACTAGCGTGGAGCCTGCGGGGTTCGATGCAAGACCTAGCTTTCGGGACATGGCCGCTTTTACCTTTCAACCTCAGAACGTGGTTGCAAACCCCGACATCCTATTTTACAAAACGAGTTCCTATGAACACCGCGAAAAGCTACGCAAAATCTTTCCGTACGTATTGGGCGCCGTGAGTCCTGAGCATTTGGCAAAGCAGCATGAATTGCGGCGCCTCCAGGCCGACCTCCGCAGGAAAGAAAGAGAACTCGCAAGCGCCATTATAGTCTCCGATAACTGGCTTGCAGAACTTCAGTCCGGTATTACAGAAGCGAGAGAACTTGGTTTAATAGGGCAGGAAATAGACGATGAACTGACTCGCGAACAAATGCTGTCAGTCCTGACTCGCCTGGTTAACCAGAAAGAGCCAGCTCCAAACGTCACACAAGTTAGCGTAAGCGAGGCCATCCGCGAGTTGGGGGACCTTGAGACCGAAGAATCCAAGGTTTCTAGGGACCTTACAGCCTTGCGCGGACGTTTGGCTGAGATGGAACGTGCCAAGAAGGCGACCGTCGCATTCGGGGATGGTAGGAGCATCCAACGCGAAAGGCTCTCCGTTTCAACCTGGCTCTCGGATCATAACGATCCCACCCGTCCATGCCCGATTTGCGGAAACGCCTTGGAACCGATCGCCGCAGGGGTACTTGCAGAATTGAGCGCCAGACTCAGGGATTTCGAGGATTCTGCCGGCATCGCAGCAGAAGTGCCAGCGGCTTTCGACCGGGAAATTCAGCGAGTTCAGCGGGACTTTTCCCTGCTTCTTGATCAACTTAAAGCTGTCCAGAAAAGGAAACAGCGCCTTTCAGAAAGGTCCGACGAAGCTAAATCTAGCCAGTTTCAAACTCAAAAAGCCGAGCGATTTCTAGGAAACGTTGAAAATGCTCTTCAGCTACAAACCCAGCTAGGCTCCGACGCAGGTTTGTCGTCAGAATTGCAGGAGCTGCGGGAAAGCGTTGCACGTCTGGCGGCCGAACTGAATATTAACGATGTTGAAAGCAGAAAGGAAAGAGCAGTACGGAGCATAAATCTCTTTGCTGGGCGACTACTGCCAAATTTGGATGCTGAATATCCCGACGCTCCAATGTTTCTCGCGATAGACGACTTGAATGTCCGCATCGAAAGGACGAAAAGAAGTGACCTTTTGTCCGAGTTAGGAAGCGGCTCTAACTGGCTTTCCTACCACATAGCTACTGCACTTGCCTTACACCAATTCTTCCTTACCCTCTCACATAGCGCAGTTCCATCGTTTCTCGTAATTGATCAGCCCAGTCAGGTTTATTTTCCTAAACGGCTAGTTGTGAGGCCTGGTCAAGAGGAAACTGAGGAAATCATACTCAAGGATGAAGATGTGGTAGCGGTCAAAAAGGTCTTCTCCGTTGTCGCCAATGTAGTCGCGAACGCTGGGGGGAAACTTCAAGTAATTATTCTTGACCACGCTCCGAAAGACGTTTGGGGCGACGTCGACGGAATACACGAAGTGGAGGAATGGCGCGACGGTAGGCACCTCGTCCCAATGGAGTGGATCATTTAAGTATTGACCAATGAATGCAATGCATGCGGCCTTTCGTCGGCGAGCTTTCGCATGAGCGCGTTGCCAGTGCGAATAGCCCATCTAACGCGGCGCGCCCCTTGTTGTAATCCATAATCGCACTCATTGAGGACCGAGGCCATCGGCATACCTCTAACGTCACTTGCGATATCAAGACTAACAGGCAGCGGCGCTCAGGCCGGTGCGCGGACACCCAAAACGCAAAAACCATCGTTTTGGATCAGTTGTTCGGCCGCGAAGTATCCCGGACCCTACGTGTATGTCCAGGGGAGTTCCAAAGGATTAGAGATATCCTGGCGAAAGCCAGAACGCAGGCTGCTTCGCGAAATGGTCCTATCTTCGCTGCATGGGATTCAGGTCGGGACAAAACACGGAGTCGCAACGCGTGCTCCGTCATTACCGCCAGCGGTAAGCCTGCGAAAGCCAGCATCGCGCCTAACCCTCCTGATGAGCAGGAATGACAGAGCCTGACTCCATGACCTTCGAGTCCGCCGTCAGATCCGGTGCGACCGGACTCGGAATGTCTTTTTGCATTTCTGTTGTAACAACTTTGCTTAAATAAGCACAAGTGATCGCAAGAACCACAATCGCGATGCCTGAAAAGATTGCTGCCAGGAGAATTATTTGATCATTTGCGTTCATAAGGCGCGCAAGCTCTTCGGTAACCCGTGTTCTCGGAAGTAATAGTGCGGTCCTCATCATGTTGATATAGCCTGCTACCACAAGCAGATGAACGACAGGGGGGATTATCAGCAGATACATCGGATGAACAGAGATGGAAAGCAAACCCGCCTTGGGCCCCTTGTAGCTAAATCGTGTCAGTTGAGTGAGTCTTAGCAATTCCAGACCTTCGCCTAATTTCTCCTCAGAAAACTCACGCGTGGCGGCTTCTCTGGAAAGGGCATACACCTTTTTTTCTTTTGCTATGGAGTAGCAAAGGAGGCCAAGTAGCACCGTAAATGTTAAACCGCTAAACAGAGGAAGGTCCGTTTCATCGAACTGCAGCCCCAGAATAGGGATCACGATTCCCCTATTCTTTTCGCGCTCCTCCTCAATATCGTCGATCCGTTCCTCAAGGGTTGCATAGGGAAATTTTTGCCTGTACCCGTGAAGATACGCCTGTTCTGACGCCAAAGGTTTTGGGCCTCGGTGGTGTTCGAATGCCGTTTCTTTGGCTTCTACATCTAGTGCCGTCAAAGCATCGATTTCGCGAACGTCGCTGCCGGTTATGATTGAGGCGCTTCTGCGAATACCAAGCCCAACGACCAAAGCGGCCACAATGATTATGTATAAAAGCGTTCTCGTCCTCTTGGCAGCTTCAGACATTGCCTCCAAATACAGTTTAAACGTTTCCATGAAAGGACTATACTACGTTTATTATTATTAGTCAAATTGCGATAGCAACGTACCCGGGTGACGGCGAGATCCAAGAGGCCCGCGAGATCTTACAGAACCATAATTTCAAAAACCATTAACCACCCCGTCATACGTCTACTTCTTGCTATGCCACTAGGAATCAAAAATCGGACTTTAGACATTCGACATTCTCTAACGCCCCCCTTACGTTTTTTGTAAATCTGGAGGATTTTGAATCTGAGGTGTCAGACACGATTTGACACGATAGGTTCGACCGTGTCTCAAACGTGACTGACGCACACAGCCAAGTGCAGGTTCAAACCGCGCCGATCCTAACGAAACTTGTCTGACAACGAGACACTATCAGCACCTTGAAAACCAAATAGCGAAGGAGCAAACCCCTTTGGGAGTGCGGTGGCCCGACACCGCCTGAATCAGGCGACCTGTCGCCGCGTAACGGACGAACTTTGAATAGCACGCACCAACCTCCGCCGGCCTGAAGGGCCAGAAATAACTTAGCGAAGGGTGCAGTCGAAGCCGCCGGGTAGGCGGCGCAGACGAAGCCCTGGTAACAGCCGCCCCAATCCCAAAAGCAAATCGGCAAACCGAAGCCTCGCCACGAAGTGGCCCCGGCGAAGGTTTGTCGATTTGCACAACCCACCAAAATTGCCGGAACGGCAATAATCTTGCCCCTAACAACAACCCCAAACCTCGCCGCGCTGTATCATATCCAAATGAGAGCACTCATCGTCGGCATCGTTGCCCTAACGCTATTCGCGTTCACAACGCCAGCCAAGGCCCAAGAAATCGGCGAAAAGGCATGGGAAATCGCGCCTACCGCCACAACGCAAGCCGCGTTCGTCGCCACCGATGACCAAGACAACATCTATGTAGTGGTGAACAATCCGGACGGAAGTGCAACCATCAACATTTACGACACGATGGGGGTCTTCATCAACTCGATCGGCGTTCTACGCACGGTAACCGGTTTTCAAGTAAGCCCTTTCACCGGCACCATGGTTGTCAATTGCAACGGCAACATCGAATGGTATGAATGGAATGGGAGTAAAGATGCTCAAACCGGGCCTGGGACCGTAATCGGCTTCGGCACGGATGGCGGGGGAGGCGTCTTGATGGTCCAGTCTTACCAGGGCGCTACTCGGATAGACCTCTTTGATGGCAGGGACGATTACTCGACAACAATCCCGGTTGCTGCAAGTTCTGCCCAGGTTGATCCGCAGGGGCGCATTCTTCTTATCGGATCCACCGGCACTTTACAATCGGGAACCGTTTTTGCCAACTTCTACTCCGAGAATGGAACAAGCCTGTGGAAGAGAAGCTACAACACCTCGATCGGCCTAATACAGTCTATCGGTGCTTTTACAGAAGATTCCGAAGGCTTGGGGTATTTGATCGTTAACACAACAGGAAGCATTGAAGATGGCGGTCACGGTACCGTCGAATGCATCGATCCGAACAATGGGGCCACCGATCTATGGGAGTCTGCGCCCCTAAGTGGGCCTGTTCACTATGCCTGCGCCGGTTTCGTTTATTTGTATGTGGCGGGCTCGTCTTTCTTAACGAACATTTCGATTTATACTCAGGCTGTGGCTGCAGGGAACGTTGTTTGGACGGTCCCACAGAATGTAAGTGGTCTTGTCCAAACGCAGTATGGGGCTCTCGTTGAATCCTACGACGCCGCGAACTTCGCAGTAGATGTTATCGGGTTCGACGGCGCAACTGGCACTATCAACTCGCGGCAAACGGCCCCCGCGCCCAGCCAATCGAACATGGGAGAGCTGTTTGCAGCAGGCCGCCTCGATGCAGAATACTTCGGCAGCACGACTTCTTCCAATACGGGCCCCCTGCTGGTCAAATATGTTTATGGCTCCATTATTAGCTCCATTGTAGTGCCGGCCTCGGTTGTCGGAGGATCGTACTTCGAACTAACCCTTAATCTCCTTGAAGCACCGTTCCTCGAGTTCAACGTGCCCATCACATCGTCCAATCCAACTGCCTTAAATATGCCATCTTCAGAACAGATTAATACGCAATCAAAAACATATTCGCTACCCACATCGCCAGTGGATAAGGACACATTGGTTGAACTTACGGGCACGCAAAACCCGCCCGGTGTGCAGAAGTTTGCTAGCTTAACCGTAAAAACAGCAACGGCCAGTATATGCAGTACTGCTGTGCCAAGCCTTTACGGTCCGCAAACAACGACTGGCACCGTCACCCTCACAGGCCCCGCCGGGCCCTCTGGCAAGTTAGTCTCTTTGAGCTCAAACAATGCTGCGGTTTCCGTCCCTTCAACCGTGAGCGTGGCGGCTGGGCAATCTACGGCCACTTTCGCAATCACCTCCAAGCCGGTCTCAGCCGACACCGTTATTTCGGTCACTGCAAGTCTGGGCACCGCCGCAACGGTAACGATGACAGTGCTGGCCGCCAAGGTCAACTCGGTAACGGCGACCTCTTCCGTTATCGGAGGAAACCCGATCTCAAGCACGCTCACCTTAAACGCCGTCGCGGGACCATCGGGAAGCTCGGTCAGCCTAACGTCAAGCTCGCCTGCCGTAAAGGTTCCAACATCGGAAAGCATCGCGGCCGGGCAAACATCCGGCAGCTTTGTGCTGCAAACGACCGGCGTCTCGGCTACGACGAGCGTCACTCTCTCCGGCACTTTGGGCGGGGTCACAAAGAGCGCCGTGGTGGTCGTTAATCCAGCGGCTTTTAGCTTGTTTACGCTGGCCCACCCCTTTGTTTCGGGAGGAACCTCGGTGATCGGGCAGATTACGCTGAACGGGCAAGCCGGCCCCTCGGGTACGGTTGTTAAACTCAGCACAAGCGATTCCTTTTACAGCCAGGTCCCCGCCAGCGTCACCGTTCCAGCCGGGAAATCGACGGCTCAGTTTGTGGTAAAGACGCACGCCGTTACTGCGAGCCGATCCATCCGGATTGTGGCTACTTTCAATGGAGTGACAAAGGCCGTCACCCTTTCGCTCGCGCGATGACTACGTTGAGGACAAAAACAAGCAGATGCAGGTTAATTAGGTCGAAGACTTAGATCGAACGGGCTAATCGATTTTCGAGTGCGGCAAGTCCTTGCCGCTTTTCTCAGGCGACTTGTCGCCGGGTTGGCTGGTACCTGATGAGGAGCATCGGTCAAGCCTGCTAGCCATGCAAATTAAAGCGAAGACCCTTTGGCAGTGCGGTGGCCCGACACCGTTTTGAACCAGACGGGCCTTCGCCGCGCAACGACCTAACTTTGAATAAAATGCACCAACCTTGAAGCGCTCCGGCGGCCGGAATGGCCAGCAATAACATAGCGAAGGTTTGTCGATTTGCCGCACCACGAAGCATAATCATAAATCACCCCATGAAGGCCTTCCGACTCAACCGACTCTTCAATGCCAAATCCGGCAACTGCCTCGATGTCGCCATCGACCACGGCTTCTTCAACGAACCCGCCTTCCTAAACGGAATCGAGGACATCGAAACGGCCGTAAACACCCTCGCCAAGGCCAACCCGGACGCCATCCAACTCACGGTCGGGCAAGCGCACTGGCTCCAACAAATCCCTGGCAAAGAAAAGCCCTCCCTAGTTCTAAGAACCGACGTCGCCAACGTGTATGGCCCAGAACTCCCGCGAACCCTGTTTTCCAGAATGATCGATGGCGCCGTCGAAGCAGCCGTCAGGCTGGACGCCGTCTGCGTGGTAGTCAACATCTTCCTCATTCCCGGTCAGCCCGAAGTGACCGAACAATGCATCCAAAACGTGAGCAAGCTCCGCAGAGAAGCGGAGCAAGCTTCAATGCCGCTTATGGTTGAGCCGCTCGTCTTCCAGCCCAACAAAGAAGCTGGCGGATACATGGTGGACGGCGATCTCAAAAAGATCCTGCCCCTCGTGCGGCAGGCCGTGGAACTCGGTGCGGACATCATCAAAGCCGACCCGTGTGACAATCCCGAAGAGTACGGCAGGGTGGTGGAAATGGCCAAGGTTCCCGTGCTTGTACGCGGCGGCGGAAGAGCGACGGACCAAGCAATCCTAAACAGAACGGAACAACTCATGAAGACCGGCATCCGCGGCATCGTCTATGGGCGAAATATCATCCAGCACAAGAACCCAGCCGGAATGACGAAAGCCCTCATGGCCCTCGTCCATGACGGGGCAACCGCCCTGGAGGCGGCAAAGCACCTTGCCTGAAAAGCAGGTCAAAATCGGCATCATCGGCTGCGGCCTTATGGGCCGCGAAGTGGCAAGCGCCGTTGGCCGTTGGTGTACCCTGGTCGACCACCCCCTGCAGCCCGTTCTCACCGCCGTCTGCGATACCAATGAGGCCGCCCGAGATTGGTTTCGCCGCATCTCCAGCGTGAGCCTAATTACGGAGGATTACCGCAAGCTGCTGGAGAGCGAGGTGGATGTTGTGTACGTTGCCGTCCCCCACAACCTCCATCTGGAGATTTATTCCGCCGTCATCCAAGCTGGAAAAGATCTCTTCGGCGAAAAGCCTTTCGGTATCGATCACGCTGCCGCCCAGCATCTCAAAGCGCTAATAAACCACAGCAAGCAGTTTGTCAGGTGCAGTTCGGAGTTCCCGTTCTTGCCGGGCGCACAGCGCGCTTACCAAGAGGCAAAATCCGGCCGGTTAGGCCGCCTCCTCCAGGTAAAAAGCGGCTTCCTTCACTCCAGCGACCTCGATCCAACCAAGCCGGCAAACTGGAAACGGCAATCGAGATTTTGTGGCGAAATCGGCGTCATGGGCGATCTCGGCATGCACGTTCTGCACCTGCCGTTGCGGCTGGGATGGACCCCAAAACGTGTCTACGCCCAACTACAAAAGGGCTACCCCGAACGCCCCGACGGCAAAGGCGGCACCACCCCCTGCGACACCTGGGACAACGCCACTTTGTCCACCGATATTCTGGACGACGTTCCTATGCAGCTTGAGATGAAGCGCCTCGCCCCGGGCGAAACCAACACCTGGTTCTTCGAAGCCCTCTGCACCGATGGCGGCGTTCGTTACTCGACCAAGGATACCAAAGCGCTTTCGCTTTTCGATCGAGGAACCGAGCAATCTTGGCGCAGGATCGACCTTGGTTTCCAAACTCCGTTCAAAACCACAACCGGAGGCATTTTCGAAGCTGGATTCACCGATTGCTTTCTTCAAATGTGGGCTTCATATTTGGCTGAAAGGGAAGGGAAATTGGGCTCCGCATTTGGCTGCGTAACCGTTGACGAGGCGGTTCTCGCTCACTCCGTATGCGCCGCCGCACTAGAATCCCAACGAACTAGAAACTCCGTCGAGGTCCCACAGGGGTGAAACCAAGGGCCGGCGTCATTGCAGGCGGCAATTGGATCATCGACCGATTGAAGCTGATCGATACCTATCCAGATCAAGACTGTCTGGCTAATATACTCAGCGAGTCAACATCTAATGGAGGCGCAGCCTACAACTTCTTAATCGACCTGGCTAGGTTGGATTTCCCGCATCCGCTACATGGCGTTGGGCTAGTTGGCGAGGATAGAGATGGTGAGCGCGTCCTTCGCGACTGCCAGCAATATGGAATCGATGCCAAGGGCATCAAGACCACAGAATCAGCGCCAACATCCTACACGGAGGTTATGTGCGCACAGGATTCGGGCCGAAGAACCTTCTTTCACTGCCGAGGCGCAAACGCCTTCCTAGGGGAAGAGCATTTCGAATTCTCGTCCACAAACGACAAACATTTTCATTTGGGCTATCTGCTCCTGCTGGATAAGTTAGATGAGTTCGAATACGACGAAACCGCCGCCGCCAAAGTGCTTCGAAGAGCCAAAGAAGCGGGCCTGAAAACCAGCATCGATGTGGTGAGCGAAGCCAGCGATCGCTTTGTCAAGATCGTGCCGCCATCCCTTAAATATACGGATATTTGCATTGTCAACGAATACGAGGCCTCTAAGATCTCTGGGATAGACCTCTCGAAACCAACCCAAAATAATCTAAATCAGGCTGCCTCAGCCCTCGCAGATTACGGTGTTAAAGAATGGGTGGTCATCCATTTCCCGGGTGGAGCGTTCGCGCTCGGCCCAAATGGGGAAGCCTGGCAGGGAAGTGTTAACCTGCCGGATCGCATGATCGCCGGAACTGTCGGCGCCGGAGATGCATTTGGGGCAGGCCTCATCTTCGCACTCCATGAAGATCTGGGAATAGAAACCGCCCTCCGATACGGCGTCGCCGCCGCCGCCGCTTGCCTCACCGCCCACTCCGCGTCAGAGGGAATCGGCTCACTCGAGCAGTGCCTAGAATTAGTCGAGCGTTTTGGGATTCGGAATCTATGGTAAAAGCAAGTCATTGAAAGTCGAAAAACTAAATAGAGAAAGTCCCGCAAATCGCGGGCAAACCCAACGGGACCAAGGGGCATCCGGTTTTTCAAGAATCGACTCAAATGTTGCCCAAGCGATGTAGGCCCAAGGGGCCGAGAATACTTAGCGAAGGGCGGAGCAGCACGGGCGTCAGCCGTACAAGCGGAGCCCTGGAAACGAAGACAAACCCTTAAAAGGCAAATCGACAAACCAAGCCTGGGCCATTTGTGGCCCGGCGAAGGTTTGTCGATTTGAACCCAGACTACGGCCCTTCTTTCGGATACCGGATAGGTATCGCCACGAAGTCCGTTTGGTAATTGCGCATCCACTGGATCACCACATACTTCTTAGTCCGAAACTCTGGCTTGTACCATTCCTGAGATGCCTGGTACCCGGGTGTAGCATCCTCTTGGCCTCCACAACCCCGGTCGGAACTCTGCTCAGTCGTATCCGAAGGATTGTCGCTTAACGTGATTCGGTAAGTCTCGACACTGTCAGTTGGAAGCTCTATTCGTAAGCCGAAATCTTCCTTCGGAAGTCCGACCTCCCTAAGACATTCCTTTTCGGCGTTTGTCGGATGACCCAGGAAAACAAGGCCCTCGGGAGTCTCTTGCACCTTCCCGACCAGAATGTCGGGGAGCGATAGCGGAGTTACTTTAACGTCCTTGCTGGAAAAGTCTAGTCCGATCGAAAACTGGGTTGCTGCTGGATCGCTTACTTCGTGGAAGTTGTGAGAGTAGCTGGTTTTACCGTCAGCCGATGTCGACAGATATCCGCCGGCATACGTCTCGCCTTTTGGTTCATTATTGGTTTGCATACTCGGGCTGTCGGTCCCGCATTCTTGGGCTGGGCTCACTTTATCAGCGGGTAGCGCAAACACGATATCCATATATCCCGGATGTCCCTTTTCCCAATCTGCGCTCTTGCAGGGTGCGGTCCCAGGCTCGCCATCCGGTGTTACAAATACAGCTCCAGATTTAGTGCCATACCAAATCCCACAGAACTTTGCTGTGGTGCCATCGGCGAACTGCCCTGTCCATCCATTCTCGGCGGTTCCAGCAACGGCTAGCCCTTTGCGCATGTCAGGATTTCGACTTTGAGAGGCCAGCGCCTGATCGGCATTAACAGGAAGTCCCGCGATGCCGCTAACGATCAGGCTCACATGGGCCGCCGCGGGCAACGTGAGTCCCGCAAAACCGGAAGCCACCACCGCTAAGCGCGAAGTCCCCCGGGGATGGTTCGCATTGAGCACAAACTTGATTCTGCTCTTAAGTGAGCCTTTGGAGGCCATCGCGAGTACGGCAACATTTCGGTCATACCTCGCGCTCTTAGCTATTTGGAGTAGGTCGTTTGCATATTCAGTGGGGCTAGATTCTGTCATCAGCACCTGCTGGTCAGCGGCATGCTCGGCTTCGTGCCGCAGCTTGCGTGCGCAAGCCCACACCGCCGGGTTGAACCCGCTAAGGGCAACAACGAAGTTCGCCAAGAGTTGTGAGACCCAATCTCTGCGATTAACATGGGCTTGTTCATGGGCCATCACGCGACTAATGCGTTCCGTCGGCCACCCCTCCGCGCCCTCCGGGAGAATAATGTAGTGCTTGCCAAACCAGGCCGTCACCGGAGTGCTCGTGAACTTGCTTATTCGCGCACCTGAGATAGTGGCAGACGGACGGCTCTTCCAAATCAAAACAATCGAAAGGCCATAGCATAAGATCAGCCAGGTAAAACCGGCGTCTCGTAATACTCCAAATGTCTTAACTGCGGGTGTAATCGCCTCCGTAAATTCAGGAGAAAACCTGACGTGGATAGGCGCCAGGCTGGCGTTTGCCATCTTAGCTGATGAAGCCGGTGTAGAAACAGCGGCGCCGGCATGAGTAGCTCTCGTTTGCTGAACGTAGTTCTCGATTTCTGCCGTGATCTTCGGTGCAAAAACGGGAATAAGGAGTGTTCCTGCAAAGGTCCACACAAGCAACCTTTGGCGAATCGTCGGTAGCCTTTTCGGAACCATTGACACCAAAAGGAGGGTGGGTAAGAAGAAGGCACACATGCCGGCTTCGATAAACATCAAGGCATAAAAACAATTCAGAATGCTCGTCATTTTTGCTCCTTTTTAGCATCAATCAATCGCTGGAGAGCTTCGAAATCCTCATCGCTGAGATTGCCCCCAGTTTCCACGAGAGTAGAAACGGCGTTTGCCACGCTCCCTTCAAAGAAACGCTGGACCACGCCGAGAAGGGCATCCTTGGCCGCAGCCGCTTTGGGCTTTGCCACCCGGTAGAGAAACTGCCGGCCATCTTTCTTAAAGGTGATTAGCCCTTTTTCCGCCATGATGGCGAGAAGGCTGCGCACCGTGGAATTGGATGGCGCATCGGGCAACAGCGACTCAATCTGGGCCGCCGTTAGCGCGTCGTGCGCCACCAGCAGATCCATGATCTGCTGCTCCCGTTTGCTAAGATATCGAAAACGATCGAGTTTTGCCATATGCGAATATTTTCGCACATGTTTTCTGTTTATGCAATAGTAAACGCGAATATTGTCGCATTTACATGATTAGGTCTCATTTAGATGCAAACCGACCCCAACTGCCGTAACGGCAATAATCTTGCCCCTAATGCCAAGGGGGCTGAGACGAATGGAAGCCGGATCGCTGGGCACCAAGCCCTTTGGGAGTGCGGTTGCCTGGCACCGCTGAACTTAGGCTACTTGTCGCCGTGCATCGCTTTTGCAACCGATCGAGAATCGAAAATCGAGAATTCCTTGCTCCGAAGGGGCTAAATATTGAGCGAAGATAAACTGACCCCGAGTCATATCCGCCTTGAAAAAATGCAAGCCCTTTTCTAAGGGTCCGGCACGCCGGAGGCGTAGCACGAAGGTAGCCAGGGGTTGAGCGAGTTCGGCGAAGCGTGAGCGACGCCGGAAAAGCGATACCCCTGGAGGAGCGCCGCCTTCTTGTCCGGCGCAACTTTGTCAAACGCGAAG
This sequence comes from Fimbriimonadaceae bacterium, assembly GCA_036502005.1. Classification (GTDB taxonomy): domain Bacteria; phylum Armatimonadota; class Fimbriimonadia; order Fimbriimonadales; family Fimbriimonadaceae; genus DASXZH01. The sequence continues at coordinate 124,280 of DASXZH010000094.1, read as the reverse complement.
CGCTTACAAATGTTGCGTGATCGGAAACTTGTATCTTTAACGAAGGGCGAAGTCGAAGCCGCCTAGGCGGCGTAGACGTAGCCCTGGAAACGAGCAGAAACTGTAAATGGGGCAAACGGGCAAACCAACTTCATCGGAAAACGCCTCGACATCTCCGAGTGCCCCGGAGGGGCTATATATTTTAGCGAAGGGCGGAGCGCAGCGCGGCCTCAGCCGTACAAGCGCAGCCCGGGTAAACCGGGTAGCCCCCAAATATAGCAGATCAACAAGCCAAGCCCAGCCACTTGTGGCGGGCGAAGGTTTGTCGATTTGCAATCCCGCGCTTACATGAAAAGCCTCGCAAACGTCCTCTCCTTGGATGCGTAGGAACACCAAGGCCAACAGGTCCAAAAAAACTAATCTAGTAATCAACGAATTTGAACCTAACGTGGTGAGCGTAAGTTAGCAAAAGCTATCATAACCCCCCTCTTTTCAGAGTTTGCCATCCAAACACTAATGAGCAATATTATAGAAGTCAAAGATCTCGTAAAGACCTATCCGGGCAATGTCCAGGCCGTAAAAGGCGTCACTTTTGAAGTGAAAGAAGGCGAGTTCTTTGGATTCCTCGGCCCGAACGGGGCAGGGAAGACGACCACCATGAACATGCTCGTCAGCCTCGTCAAGAAGACCAGCGGAAGTATCATCATCGATGGCTTTGACCTAGAAAAAAAGCCACAAGAGATCTACAAGAGGGTTGGCTTCGCCATGCAAGAGATTGGCCTTGACGAAACCGCAACCGCGCGCGAAATGCTTAATCTTCACGGCAATCTCTACCACCTCCCCAAAGACAAAATCGAGCAGCAAATAACAAAACTGCTAAAGCTGGTTGAACTTGAAAATGTGGCCGATAGGTACACATCCACCTATTCCGGCGGCATGCGCCGCCGCTTCGATCTGGCCCTTTCCCTTATCCACGAGCCTCGCGTTCTGTTCCTCGATGAGCCAACGCAGGGTCTGGATCCCCACGCCCGACGCCTCATTTGGAATCACCTCGTCGAACTAAACAAGCAGGGCATGACGATCTTCTTGACCACCCACTTCATGGATGAAGCGGAAGAACTTTGCCAACGTTTGGCTATTATGGATAAAGGCGAGATCGTAACCGGGGGCACGGTGCCCGAACTGCTTGCAAAGCACGAAGTAAAGACCTTGGAAGAGGTTTTCTTGAATACAACCGGCAGCAACCTAGGTGAAGAGGAAGGCAACGTAAACGCCACCGATCCTTACGCAAGGAGCAGGTCGTAGGGCGAAATTGGGGAGCCGGAGGCGAGGATTAGTGGAAAGTCGAATGTCGAAAGCCGAAAGCCGAAAGCCGGAGAAGGAAGAAGCAAGGGCTATTAAGTTGATCGTTGAGAGAATAAACTAGAGGTAAGCAGATGAAACGAAAATCGTACGGCGCCGGTCAAGTAACGGAAGAGTTTGAGGAGGACCGATATCCAAAGCAACTGGAGCGCCTCTTAATCGAAGCCGGAGCTCTTGAAGCTGGAGTAGTGTCGGAGAATCTCGCCAATGTCAATCTTCATAAGTTCGAAGATCTGATCGTCTGGCAGAAGGCAAGGCTATTAACTAAGGAGATCTATCAAGTCACGAGTAGAACTGCCTCCGGAATGGACTTTGGCCTAGCCGATCAAATGCGTGGCTCATCAGTTTCTATCATGTCCAACATCGCGGAGGGGCAAGGACGATCTGGAGTCGCACTCTTTATTCAGTTCCTCTCGCACGCGGCCGGATCCAGCGCCGAATTGCGGTCGCAGTTATATGTCGCTCTTGATGCGGAATTCATTACCGAAGACAAGTTTGTCTCTTTGTCGGCACAAGTGTTGGCCGTGAGCCGCATGGTTCATGGCCTGTCGGAATCGTTGAAGCGGAGCAGAAAACCATCGTAACTGGCTCCTGGCTTTCGACTCCGGCTTTCGACCTTCGCCATTCGACTTTCGACATTCCACCTTCGACTTCGCCCTTCATCCGTTAACCCTCACCTCCGGCTTTTGACCTTAAATCTTCGGCCTTCGACCTTCAACCTTCAACCTCCGGCTTTCGACCTTCGACTTTCGACTTTCGACTTTCGACTTTCGACGTTCGACTTTCGACTTTCGACTTTCGACTTTCGACTTTCGACTTTCGACTTTCGACCTTCGACTTTCGACCTTCGACTTTCGACTTTCAACCTCCGGCTTTCGACCTTCGACTTTCGACTTTCGACCCTCCCACTGACCGATTAATCCCATGAATCCAACCTTCTTTTCCGATTGGTATCACCTTTCCATCCGCAGCATTAAACAGATCTGGCGCCCGGCCCTGGCTCTGATACCCTCGCTCTTTATTCCCATCTTTTTCTTCGTGGTGAACTCCGCGTCGTTAAGCGCCTTCTCCAAGGTGCCCGGCTTCCCGAACGTTTCCTATAAGGACTTCATTGCGCCCGTGGCTCTCTTCACGGCCATCTTCTTTTCGGCCGGAAACGCCGGAATCGAACTCGTGCAGGATATTTCAAACGGCTATTTCAAGAAGCTGCTGATCATGCCAATCAGCCGCTTAACCATCATTCTTGGGCGGTTAACCGAGGTGGCCGTCCAAGCAGTGTTCCAGGGGCTCATAGTATTGGTGCTGCTCCTAGCTGCCGGTGTGCATTTCAGCACCGGGTTCCTTGGCATTCTCGCGATCTTCGGCATCCTGGTGCTCTTCGCCATGGGCTGGAGCTGTATCAGCATGATCATGGCCTTGCGCACCCAAAATGCGAGGCTGGTCCAGTCCATGTTCGTGCTGGTTTTTCCGCTGCTGTACGTGACCACTTCCCAAGCGCCGAAAAATCTGCTTCCACCGCTGTTTGCTACTCTTGCCACCTACAACCCGGTGACCTATGTGATCGAGGGTGTCCGCGCGTTGGTGTTAACGGGTTGGAACAACCCAGCCATTTGGCAGGGGTTCGTTGTCGTTCTGGTGATGTTCGTCGTCCTCGTTAGCTTAACCCTCGGCTCATTTGCGAAGGCTACTAAATAGCAAGTTAAGAAGCCAAAGCGATCGGCTGAGCGAAAACGATGAAGTTGCCGTCGGGGTCCAGCGACGTGAACTCTCGCATCCCATAGGCCTGATCTTTCACTTCAGAGACGACTCGTACATGCAACTTAACAACATGATCATAAATCTCATCGACGTTATCGACAAGATTATAAATGAAGACCGGGTTAACCCGAGTCTTCAATAAGAAGTGAATTTGCATTCCGTCGCGCGACATACCGCCGTACTCACCTTGCTCCCAGGGTGATTCCCATCCAAAGGTTTCAGCATAAAACTGCTGTGCGGCCTGCATGTTCTTGACCGGAATGGAGGGAATGGGCTGCTTGAGCTTGTACATCGTCCTTAATAATACTCCATCAAAAATAGAAGTCAATCATCAAAAACAACTATTATCGTTTTCTGACCGGCATGACAATTTACCGGGAGGGTACCAAAGCTGGAAATGAGCGCCCTAGTTTGTTTCTCAACGAAGCTCAGGCTCCAAAGAAAAATAGATCCAGGCGCAACGTCGCGCCTGGCCTTGAGAGTAATGCGGAGCACTCATGCATTAACTCAAATTGGGTTGATTTTCAAGAGCTTCCTCGCTCAACTGAACTACAAATGACATTATACGACCCGTCCATTAAATCCGTGAATATTATTCACAAGGCTATGCAAAGGTAGCCTAAGCACATGAGCACAGAGATTTGGGCATCCGTCGACGATTTTTTTGCAAAGCATCTGGTCCAGCAAGACGCAGTCTTGGAGCAGGCCCTCAAAGAAAGCGAAAATGGCGGCCTGCCTGCCATACAGGTTGCCCTGCACGAGGGTAAGTTCCTCCAGATATTGGCCAAGTTGATCGGCGCCAAACGGATTCTCGAAATTGGCACGCTTGGTGGGTACAGCACGATTTGGCTAGCCCGTGCCTTGCCTGCCGATGGCAGTATGGTCACCCTCGAGTTCGAGCCCAAACACGCCGAGGTGGCCGCAAGAAACATTGCGCATGCTGGCCTTAGCGATAAGGTGGAAGTAATCGTAGGCGCAGCCCTCGATAGCCTTGAACGCCTGCAGGGATCTTTCGACTTCATTTTCATCGACGCTGATAAGCCGAACAATCCCGGCTATTTCAAATGGGCGCTCAAGCTTTCGCATCCGGGAACGCTCATCGTCGTCGATAATGTTGTGAGAGGCGGCAAAGTTGGGGACCCGGCCAACGAGGAGCCCGAAACCCAAGGCGTTAGAAAGATGTTCGAAATGATCGAGAAAGAGCCAAGGGTCTCCGCTAGCGCCGTTCAGACCGTTGGAAGAAAAGGGTACGACGGGTTTGCCCTTATACGAGTTGAGCGCTAGTAGTTAAAGTTCTAAGGATTCATTCAGGTTCTGTGGCGTAAAAGGAAACATGCATCGCCCCGAGGGAGGGATATGAGAAGACGATACGTTCCGATTTTAGTTGCCTTGGGCACGGCATATTTGCTGATCGCGTCTGGTTGTGGCAGCCCGCCAGGCGGTTCCACAACGGGAACTACGGGAAGCGTGGGCTCGACGACCGGCCAGGTCGTCACTTCTAACCCACAAGGGACCATCCCTTGGGCGCAGATACAAGGACAAACCAACGTTGTGGCGACCATGCGCACCAACGATTCGGGGACGACCGTGACAGAGATTCCCTGCGAGATTTTCACCGCCCAAGTTTCAAATGTCAACCTTTCCGGAGTTCAAGAAACGGGAGTACAAGACTTGCACTGTCAGCCCGGAAACAATAGACCGGTATACGAGGGCGATAGCGGCTCGCCAGTTTTGATCAATGGCAACATTGTGGGAGGCCTGTTTGGTTCTGCGAATGGGGTCACTTTTGATGCCCGAGGAATACAGCAGGAAATGGCGGCGGAGAGTGGCCCTCCAAAAGCTTCGCCAAGCCGTGCGACTGGTGCCGTTAAGGCATTGGGCCTCAGGTACTTCGCCGGTTCCCAGCGCATGTACAACATTCTAAAAGCGAAGCCAGGGTTTTCAAACCTGGTTTTCGTGCCCTACCCTGTAGCTGCTTCGAGAGCGCCGATTGGTTCGGCCGCTCCGATTCCCGGCCTGCGTTTTGCCTCGCCCTTTATAAATGGGCCCTACGCGCAGGGGTACGACGCGGCCACCTATACCTACGAGTTGCAATCTGGGCTATGGGTTGCTACCGCACACGGGTTGGAGGATGCCGGCGCAGTCTCTTGGCCGGTCATGAGCTTCTATGTCGACGGCTTTTCAAGTGGCGCCGTATCCGGCCACCTGATCGGCAATGTTTACGGCACACTTGTTTATGATGGGCAGGAAGGCTCCGTCATTAACCCCAATATTGCCGCCGCAACGATGCCGGTGGTGGTGCACACGAATTTGAATCTGGTCCCTCTGGCCCCGGTGACGCACCAAGTTAGGTTCGACCTGGGCAGTTCCACGGAAGAGATGTCGGTCGAAGCGGCCGCACAGTCCACGCTGGACGCCCAGCTTCAGGGAGCAGCCAATCAGGTCACTGCCAACGGTTCGATCTCGATTACGGCGGGCGGTGCGACTCAATCCTTCAACTTCAACTTTGTGGCGGCTGAATCGCAGACGAATTTTCTGGACAGCCTGGGCAATCAGATCGATGCGGATCTTGCGAGCCACTACAAAACTTCACCCAATGTGCAGGTTCAGAGCATTACGATTACCCTAACCGCCACGACCTGAACCGGTACGGAAGCGCCATAATCATGGAAGCCCATGAAGCGCCAATTCGTTGCCCTCAGCTTAGCCGCAGCATTGTGTATCGGTTGTAGTAAGAAGCCTGTCGTTTCGTTGCTGCATTCGGCTCCAGCGCCCAAACTGGATCCCGGGTGGGTGACCCACGATAGTGCGGGATTTTCTATCGCCGCCCCAAGCGATTGGACTCTGAGCCTCACAAAGCTGACCATAGGCTCCATCGGGCTTCAGAACCTGGATCTTTCCAACACACCCTCAACGTCTGATTCAGCGCCGCCAACCTCTCGCGAATTGCCGGAACAAGTGGACCCAAGCGACGCTGATCGGCAGAAGAAAGAAGGCATTCTGTTGGAGCTTTACAACAAGAATGTAAAGCCAATTCCCGGTGAAAAGATGACGCGTTTCTACGTCACCTCCAAACAGAGTTCGGCCTCGCTGGACGAGCTGGCAAAGGCAGTTAAGTCAGAGTTCTTAGCCCAAACAATAACTCCCACGGACCTGCCGATCGGGAAGGTTGACATGATTACCGCGAACAACCAAACCAGAGGCGGCGATACGATCACAGACATCGTTTACGTGGTGCCCAACGGCGAAACCGTCTACGAGGTCGTTTTTGAAACGACTAACCATGAAGGGCCGATCGAGCAGGCCGCGCCAGAGATCATGAATACCCTTCGGATGAAGCCCTAATCCGAGACAGTTGTTCATCCAATGGAAATCGTAAGGTAAAAGACATACACCTTGTCTAAGTCCCGAATATCGACGTCCGCCGTTTTGGCGTACTCAGCCCTTGCAGCCATGAGTATGGCCCAGGGCGGTTCCAGGGGAGCGAAGAACCCGTTTACGGCTCCAGATGCCACGGTCCACTATGCTCCAGACCGCATGTATGACCTGCTCAATCTGAGTCTGGATATGGTTGTCGATTATCCTGACCGATTACTTACGGCAACAGCGACGAACACGCTAAGTCCGTTAAGAGACAGCGTGACTCAGCTTCGCTTCCATGCGGGGGTGGACACGAAGATCGAAAAGGTTGAGTTGAACGGCACTCCGGCTACCTTCAAGCGGGATGACGAGGGGATTCTTGTCGACTGTCCGCCAACAAAACGCGGCGAAAAGGATGTGGTGACGGTCCACTACCATCTAATGCAGTCCGAAGAAGTGCATGGCGGCTCGGGTGGCTGGCACTGGCACGAGCCTAAGAAGAACGACCCCAGCAAGGTTGGGCTTTGGACCAACGGCGAGACTTCTGACACCAGGGATTGGGCCGTGACTTGGGACTATCCCAATGATTTCACGACCAGCGAAACCCGCACCACGGTCCCCGCCGATTGGGAAGTAATCAGTAACGGAACGTTGATCTCGGACACGGTTAACCCCGGCGGTAAGACGAGAACCGTTTACTGGAAGATGGACCAGTCCCATGCGACCTATCTGACTTCCGTGATCTGCGGCCCATTCGATATCCACAAGGACACTTGGCGAGGCAAGCCGCTTTACTATGTCTGCCCGAAAGGAATGGGAGCGAAGCTGGATTACAGTTTTGGCCACACCAAGGACATGCTTAGCTTCTATTCGGACAACCTAGGCGTGGAGTATCCCTGGCCAAAATATGCCCAGGACTGTACCTACGATTTCGGAGGCGGCCAAGAGAATGTAAGCGCCACAACACTTGGGGCCGCGTTCTTGACCGATCCGCGCGCCGGCTACTACACCATGGATTCGCTGAACTCCCATGAAATGGGCCACCAGTGGTTTGGCGACTACGTTACGTGTAAGGATTGGGGCCAAATATGGCTAAATGAGAGCTTTGCCACCTTTATGGAAATGAGCTACACGCTCCATATCTTGGGCGAAAACGCGGGCTACCGTGAGTTTGAAGCGAATAGCCAAGGCTACTTTGATGAGAGCAGGCGCTACAAACGGCCAATTGCCACAAACTTTTATTCGAATCCTGGTGTGATGTTCGATCAGCACACTTACCCGAAAGGCGGAGCGCTCCTGATTTCGCTGCGCAAGGAGCTTGGTTGGAAGCCATTCTATTCCGGCCTGAAGCTCTACATTGAGCGGTTCCACAATGGCCCAGCCGAAACAAACGACCTTTGCGAGGCGATGACCGATGCAACCGGCATCAACCTTCACCCTTGGTTTGATCAGTGGATTCTGAAGCCGGGGCATCCAGTGATCGACTGGTCTTGGTCTTATGACGACGCGGCCAAGAAGGTGACCGTCCATGTGAAGCAAACGCAAGATACAACGCAAGGCACGCCTATCTACGATGTTCCGACGAAGGTTGGGTTTATCATGGGCAGCCAAGTCTTGGAATCGCCGATCCATTTGAATTCGGCGGGCCAATCTTTCAGCATTGACGTAACGGCGAAGCCAGATGCGGTGATGTTTGATCCCACCCATGACTTCGTTCGGCAGATCGAAACGCAGCCTTGGGGCCCTTCTGAGTTGGTTCCGATTGCCAAATATGCTCCTGATTGCGTTCTACGTCAGCAGGCGATGGACCGAGTCCTTGGAACTGAGCAGCCAGATTCTGCAATACCGGCGATTGTGGAGATGCTAAAAGCTGACCAAGGCCTGAACCCCGCCATTCTAAATACAAGTGCGCTGGCACGTTTAAAACGGCCCGAGCTTCGTTCGTTCTGGTTCGGAGAGCTGAAACACGAGAACTTTGAGAGAAGAGAACACGCGGTAAGAGCGCTTTCAGAGTTGCCAAACGACGCGGAGACCAATAACGTTTTACAGGGTCTGTTGAACGACTCCGAGCCTTACCGAGTGGTGGCCGCTTCGATCACGGCGCTTGGCGCTTTGGATTACGCAAACAGCCATGACCTGATTTATAACCAGGCGGCTCATGCTACCAATGGCCAAATCCGCGGCGCGGGCCTAGCGGTTCTGGTAAAGCACGACGATCCCAAGGGAGTGGATCTGGTTTTTGATTCTTTAGGCGAGATGCAGCCTGACGAGATGCAATCCGCCGGTTTGAACGCTCTGGCTTATGTGAAAGGAAACGACTCACGTGTTGTGAAGTTTGTGCGTGAGGCGATTAACTCGGGCAATTTCCGACTTATTCAAACGGCGATGCAAGTGGCAGTAGCCAGGAAGATGAAGGAAGTAATTCCGGATTTGAAGGCGTTGGAGGCTAAAAACCCGCGCGTGGCCGGATTTATCGAGCCGATTATTCAGCAGATCCAAGGCAGGAGATAGCGGATAGGGGATTGGCATTGAAAATAGAGCACTCTGAAGGCAAGTTCCCACACTCCACAGCTTCGCGCTCTCTCGCTAAGTACGCAGTCGAAGAACCTACCCAGCTTGCTGCTCCTAGTCACATCCCAAATGGAGTCTAAACAGATATGCCACTTACAGAACTTGATCCCAAAGCTGCCTTGATCGTGATCGACCTTCAGAAGGGAATCGTCGGATTCCCAACCGTGACCCCCGCCAGTGAAATCATCGAAAAAGCCGCCGAACTGGCGGAAGCATTTCGGGAGACCGACCATGAGGTTGTGTGGGTTCACGTAACCGACCGCGCGCCCGGAAGAACAGACGCCGGAACGCCGAAGATGGCGTTCCCGGACGGCTGGGACCAACTGGTGCACGAACTTAACCGCAAGCAAAGCGACCACGTTGTTGAGAAGCGACGTTGGGGCGCGTTTGTGGGGACCAACCTGGATGAGATACTGAAAACTAAAGGCGTCACCCAGGTCTTTATGGCCGGGATTTCAACTTCCGCCGGGGTTGAGTCAACTGCGCGCAGCGCGTACGACTTGGGCTACAACGTTGTCTTCATCACCGACGCGATGACGGACCGAACCGAGGAAGCTCAGAAGTATTGTGTGGAGACCCTCTTTCCGAAGATGGGGGAAACGTGTACGTGCGCTGAGGTGCTAGAGCAGCTTGGAGCGTGACAAGTGAAAGTGATAAGTGATAAGTGATAAGTGATAAGTGAAAGGTGATACGTCCTGAAAGGTCCTGTCCCACCGCCGGAGCGCAAGGGGAAGGGCCCTTCCGGACCTTATCACATATCACCTTTCACCTTTCACCTTTCACTCTCACTTAACCCTATGCAACTCCAAATGGAACCCCATATCCACCATCTTGCCTTTGTCCTCGGCCATCATGGTTGAAACAAGTTGGTCGTGCGTAACCGATTCGCGGCTGATGTAATGGCCCTTGTCGCCCACTAGACCGTTAAAGTCGGTAACCAAGGTGTTGCCCTCGCACGTTACGTGCCCAAAGTAGACCGTGTCCGATCCATGCTGATCCAGATAATAAACCTGCTTCGCATCCGGATCCCAGCCAAAGCTGGAGCGTACTGAAGTCGGGTGCTTGCCTGTTGCATCGATCCACCCTTCGCCCACGAACTTATTGCCGTTATCTTCGGTGTGAAACTTGAACCGGATCACGACATTCTTGCCCACATGGCCTTCCCATTGGCCTCCCACCATGTATTGGCAAAGCTTAAACACTTCCGATGACGCCGAATCTTGAGTCCGCCCAATCAATGCAGCAGCTAGTAACGCAATCATTCCTTCACCTCTTTCGAATATTCCTTGCCCTCTTCCAAGTAACCGCGTAGGGCCACTTCCATTAGTTGATGTCCACCGTCCCGGTACATCTTTTCGACCTCTTCCGAGATCGACCCCCACAACTCCATCGATCGTTTGAAGAGCGTGTTTTCGCCGTCTTCTTCGCAAGTTGCCACGCTGTAAGAACTAAGACCGCGGCCCAAGGAGCTAGGGCCCGAAGTAGCCAGCTTGTACGGTGGCTCGATATAAACGACGGTTCCCGTTATGGCGCCCCCGCCCGCTTTAAACTGCTCATAGATGTGGCCTCCGGCCTTTGCTTCCACAGAACACGTGGAGTCGTCGTGATAGCGATGTGGCCACCACTTGTCATAGTTCGTTGTAAATGCCGCGAACACCTTTTCACGCGGCGCATTGATACGCATTTCCATTTCGATTTTTATGTGTCGATAGCCCATCTGGTGGACCACCTCCTGTTCCCATTCTGCATATCGCTTTAGGTGTAGGGCCGTCTCGGCCGCGCTCGACGCGGGCTTACTTACCCAGCGTTCGTACATCTCTCTCAGCGGGATAGGATTCGCAAAGTTCAAACGTTTGCGTCCCTCCCTTCGAAAGAGGACTAGCCCTGCTTCATTCAAAACTCCAAGGTGCTGCATAACGGCAAACCGGCTAAGGCCGGTGAGCTCCTTTGTGAGCTGGCCCGTTGTTTGGGGGCCTTCTCGCAGCAGGTCGAGTAGTTTTCGGCGGTGGGGGCTAGCCAGCGCTCGCCAGACGGATTCCGAATCCACTGTTTTCAATACGTGATATAAGTATAACGTATTGTGCGTGACGGGTGACAGGTGACGGGTGATGAGTCCTGAGTCCTGGGGACCGGGAGGTTTCTGGGCGATTTATATTTGTAATCCGTCCGACTAAGATTTACAATAGGATCGTGAAAGGTAAACGAATCACAGTCATTGTTGCGTTGCTTGCTTCAGCAGGGGGCGCCTATGCACAGAGTGTCGGCAGGGTGGCCATATGGGCAGAAACCCTTTACGGCATTGCACTTTGGGAGCACGATGGGACAATAGATATTGATCCGCACGTTCACAGAGCGGCCCTTAGCTTTGTTCATCGAACTTCGAAAGAAGCCTTGGGAAAGATGCTTAGGCGAGTGGTAGTAGTGTACGGGTTTCGTAGCCCCCAAGGCGTGAGTGCCACTTATCTGATGGCGATGCATCAAATCGATCTAGACATGTCTCTGCTGCGTCTGGAGTCTCTGACGCGAATGACCCCGCTAGTCGATCCTACCTATAAGAAGGGAAACGAATTTGGGCCCGCCGGGGATGCGATGGAGGAACTGCCCTCTGCACTCAAGGATATTGCAGTTCGACTTAATTCAAAGAGGGTCGTGACGGACCTCATGATTCTGGATACTGATGGAGGAATGGCCGAAAGCCAGGCGGGGGAGATCACGGATCTGTTGGAAAAGAAGCCACGCCTAGTAATAGCTACAGTTGCTGGAAATCAAAATCTGACAGAAAGCCTTTATGGCTCTCTGGGGTTTTCAGCGGACGGAGATATGAAGGAAACACTTAAGATCAGGCGCGTTGGTAAAACCGAACTCAAGCGCCAAACTAGCCCGGATGCAAAACAGATTTGCAGGGTATTGGCGGATTTTCAGCCCCACAAATACACGGGATGACGGCCAGCAGCTGCAGATTTGCTTGCAGGTGCCCGAGCCGTGTTGATCGACCCGTCACGCGTCACCTGTTACGTGTTACGCTTACCAAATGCTTTCTTCCGAACAAGCCTCGTCGGCGAGAGCCCGAGCGATTGAATATTTGCAAAACGCGGGCATCGTTCTCACCCAAGAGGAAAAGAATGATATCGAGGTTGCCGACTTCGGATTGGGTGAGTTGGAGATCACGGGTTTGCAACTCGTCGTCTACATCAACACTGATCGATGTTGCGCGAAAGAGTTGGTTCTGTTCCCAAACCAAACCTGCCCGGAGCATCGGCATCCGCCGATCGGATCGGATCCGGGAAAAGAAGAAACTTTTCGCTGCCGATGGGGGAAGGTGTTTCTTTACGTTGAGGGTAAGGCAACTTCAAACCCACAAGTGCAACCGCCAGAAGGCGTGTACACGGTCCGGCATGAAGTGATTTTGGGACCGGGCGAACAATTTACTATCCTGCCCAACACCCTGCACTGGTTTAAAGCCGGAGAAGAGGGCGCTGTCGTTTCGGAGTTTTCAACTAGAAGCACGGATGAATACGATGTTTTTAGCGATCCCAGAATTGTGAGAACCAGGTGATAGGTGAAAAGTGATAAGTGATGGGTCCGGAAACACCTTCCCCTTTGCACTCTAGCGAAAGGCGCCCGGACAAGAAGCTTGTCCCTCACATAAACACAGACCGTTCATCAAAGAAACTGGCTAGAATTTCCGAGTGATTCGAAAGCCAACCCTATATCTGCTGTGCGGCCTGCCGGGCTCGGGCAAAACCACTCTGGCCAAGCGCTTGGAACAGGAAAATTCAGCGCTGCGGTTTACGCCGGATGAGTGGATGGTTCCGCTGTATGGCGACGGCATTTGCGAACCTAACACTTTAGATCAATGGAATCTCGCCCATGACCGGGTCGAGAAGGTCCAGTGGCAATTGGCAGAAAAGGCTCTTTTGCTTGGAGTAAACGTTGTCTTGGACTTCGGGGTATGGGCTCGCGAGGAGCGGGACGATTTTCGGGCGAGAACCGCCGCGTTGGGGGCTAGATCGGAGCTGCTCTATCTTGAAGAATCTTTGGACGTGCTAAAAGAGAGAGTGAAGGCTCGAAACGAAAACGCAGGAAAGGGCACCTACCTTATTAGCGAAGCCGAACTCGAAGAGTGGTCGACTCAGTTTGAATCGCCCACACCAGACGAACTCAAGCCTCGAGAGTAAGCCCATCCAATACTCTGCCTAGCGAATCGCGTGTAAATTGCTAGGGGAACTTGTGGGGCTTCTAACCTCAATGCCCCTTTTGGTGGAGGGGGTAGGGCGTCAATGAGAAACTCATCGGGCACATTTCGGTAGAACAAGTAATGGCTCACATAGGAAGGATTCTTTGGCGCAGCCTCGAATTGGCTAATGACTCAAGTGAATCAGGGGAACTCGTCCTGGACATGTCGGAGGTCAAGATCGAGGAAAGAGGGATTACGCGGAGGGACGATCTTCGGCATGAACGATCGATGGAGCTATACCAGAAGTATGAAAATGTCGCACCCGGTCTGCTGAGTGAGAATCAAGAACTTAGAAATCAGCTAATAGCCATCGCAACTGAGGTCCAAAACGATCGAAGGCCTGAGCTTGACGAAGTAGTGCGGCTCTGGTTCGTAAAATCATTCTTAGTCAACGACAAATACGAAGTCACTTACAGCGAACATCCTGAGACGAACTCAGTTGGCTTCGGATTTTCCGCTGGCCGAATCGGACATAAAGATTTTGCTTGGGACTGGTTTAACGTGGTAGCGCCGGATAAAGCTTCAAAGTTACAGGAATCGGGATCAATCAGTTTCAAAATGGCCCGCACACAATGTGGCCTCGAGATTCTGTACATGCACTTTGAGAGCGACGTCTCCTTAAGGGTTCATGCTATTGGTCAGGCAAACCCTGAAAGCATATTGTTCAGGCTAAACATTCTGGAAGGCTCCGAGATTTATTGGCCCTCGTTGATCGAGGGGAAACTCCAGAGCAACGGCTACCTTGGAATTTAACTCGTCCGCCTCCTTATCACCTATCACCTTTCACCTATCACCTATCACTTATCACCTTTTACTTTTCACGCGCAGCACCGGGAACTTTGCAACCGGGTAAACTGTTCCAACGTATATGAGTCTATAGGGCTCAAGTAGTTTGCGCCAATAAGCATAATAAACGAGGAGAGAAAGAGAGACCAATGGGAAAGACAGTAGGAATTGACTTAGGAACAACCAACTCGGTAGTCGCCGTGATGGAAGGCGGTGAGCCGGTTGTTATCAGCACATCGGAGGGATCAAGAACCCTCCCCAGCGTCGTCGCGTTCAAACAGAATGGCGAGCGACTGGTTGGAATCACTGCGAAAAGACAGGCAGTGGTCAACCCCGAAAACACAGTTTTCAGCATCAAGCGCTTTATGGGCCACAAGCTCAGCGAAGTCGCCACCGAAGCCAAGCGCGTGCCCTATAAAGTAAAGGCCGGCAAAAATGGCGAGGCGGTCGCCTTCATTCCCGCGCTGAACAAAGAGTTCACGCCGGAAGAGATCAGCGCCATGATTCTTCAGAAGCTGAAAGCCGATGCAGAAGCGTATTTGGGCGAGACGGTAGACCAGGCCGTAATTACGGTTCCGGCCTATTTTAACGATTCGCAACGCACAGCAACCAAGAACGCCGGTGAGATCGCGGGCCTCAAGGTTCTGCGAATCATCAACGAGCCAACAGCAGCATCGCTAGCCTATGGCTTGGACAAGAAAGCGAACGAAACCATTTTGGTCTTCGACCTTGGTGGTGGAACGTTCGACGTTTCCGTTCTGGACGTAGGCGAAGGCGTTTTCGAGGTTCGATCCACAGCGGGCGACAGCCACCTTGGTGGTGACGACTTCGATCAGAAGATCGTCGACTGGCTTTCAGTCGAGTTCAAGAAGGATAGCGGCGTTGACCTCGCTCAGCAGCGAGATGCCATTCAGCGACTTCGAGAAGCGGCGGAGCGTGCCAAAATCGAACTCAGCTCGCAGGTCAGCACGGAAATCAACCTGCCGTACATCACGGCCGTTGATAACCAGCCGAAGCACCTGAACTACACGCTCACCAGGGCTAAGTTTGAGGAGCTTTGCGCGGATCTTATGGACCGCGTAAAGAAGCCGTTCAAGCAGGCTCTGGATGATGCCAAGCTGAAGCCAAACGAGATTGATGAGGTCATCCTCGTCGGTGGTTCGACGCGAATGCCAATGGTACAAGAATTGGTGCGGAAACTTACCGATAAGGAGCCGAACCGATCCGTAAACCCGGATGAAGTGGTAGCCGTAGGCGCCGCGATTCAAGCAGGCGTTCTCGGTGGCGAAGTGAAGAACATTGTTCTTCTCGACGTGACCCCGCTCTCGCTCGGAGTTGAAACGCAGGGCGGCATCTTCGATAAGATCATCGAGCGAAATACGACGATCCCGACGAAGAAAGGCCGTGTCTACACAACGGCGACGGACAACCAGCCGGAAGTGGAGATCCACATCCTTCAGGGCGAACGTCCGCTCGCTAAGGATAACAAGAGCCTTGGCCGTTTCCACTTGGCCGGCATTCCACCCGCGCCCGCTCGGATCCCGCAGATCGAAGTCACCTTTGACATCGATGCCAACGGAATCTTGAACGTCAGCGCGCAGGATAAGGGAACCAACCAGAAGCAGAGCATCACCATCACCGGCAGCGGCAACCTAAAGCGGGACGACATCGACCGCATGGTTCAAGAGGCCGAGATGAATGCGGAAACCGACCGACAAGCTCAGGAACTGGCGGAGTTGAAGAACAAATCCGACCAGCTTGCCTACTCGGTTGAGAAGATGGTTCGAGACCTTGGTGAGAAGCTGGAGGAGACCGAGAAGACTCGGATCCAGGACATGGTTGCCGACCTTCGCAAGGCGGTCGCAGCGGATGACGAGGACCAGATGAACCAGGCGTTCCAGGCGCTGGAAACTGAAAGCCACAATCTTTCGGCGAAGCTGTACGACAGCGCCAATGCCGGAGCTCCTGCTGAGGGAGCAGAAGGCGAGGAAGTTCGCGAGCCGGCCGGAACTGGCGCTCGGGGCGGTCCCAACGAGGACGTCATCGACGCGGAGTTCAAAGAGGAGAAATAACCTCTGAGTGACGTGTGACGTGTGACGAGTTAGAAGGAGCCCGAAGGGGCTCCTTTTTTTACTTGCGAAGCTGCGGAGTGCAGGGCTTAATGGGTGTATGGGTTCATCGTAGACGAAGAGCTTCTGTTTCCCGTATTTGGATTTGAGGTATTAAAAATGTTGAAAGCAGTTAGCTTTACATTCTTACTGATAGCTGGTCTGCTAAGTGTTGCAGGGTGCGATCGCGAGGTTACAACTATATTGGTTAACCCCGGTCCACGCCACTTTAAGGTTGGCGGAACTGAAATTGGTGGAGGACCGGGGTTTGATTTGCCGGCCCACGGTTTCGGGTATGGCAAGAGCTTCGACACTGCCGCTATTGAAGTAGAACTTACGGATAAAACCACGGGCGAACAAGAGTCAGTTGATTTCTTACCAATGGCCACCCCCAACTGTCAGGTTGCCAACGACATATATGTTTTTAGTCTATCGCAAGGGGTGAAACGAGCAGGTAAGAACCTGGTGGAGGGCTTAAAAGATGAATAGCAACGAACGTGCTGGCCGGAAGGAGGTTTTTTCGCATCTTCTCAATGGGATGGGAACAGGTCTAGCCGCGAAGCGCTAACACAAACACTATAAAGCAATCTCCTTGTGAGCGAGGTTGCTAACCTGGCCCGTGAGAGAACCGTCGGATGGGAAAAATCTTAGTAGAAAGTAGTTCACCCGGCACCTATCTCCTCAACCGGAGAATCCGGCGGCCTGAAGGGCCAGCAATATTTTAGCGAAGGGTGGAGTCGCAGTCGCCGAAGCGCAGCGAGGCGACAAGACGCAGCCCTGGTAACTTGCAGCCACCCAAAAATAGGCAATTCGACAAACCGAAGCCTCGCCACTTGTGGCTAAGGCAAAGGTTTGTCGATTTGCCGCAGCAGCCTACAAAATCTGCAAAATAACGCCCTGCCGATACGGCACGGCGACCTTCAGCAACCCCTTCGTAGCCGCGTCACAAATCAGGAACTTGTACTTCGTGCGAGGGTCTGCCAAAAACGCAGACTTTGTCGTATCCGAAATTGGAGCGGCCCGGCCGCCAATCCCTAGGGCCTTCTCGATATCATCGGTGTGGTCGGTGTAACCCAGATAAATATAGGTAAAGCCGAGCTCTTTCATGCGGGCGACAAATTGTGCACCGTCGTTCAGCTTGTCGTACCCGATAACAGTGCTATGGCCCGGGTTTGCCCAGAAGTAGGGAACGTCCAAATAGAAGCCAAATACCTCATCATAGAGGGCCACCCTCCCGCCCTTAGCATGCTCGTTTAGCCATTGAAACGGCCGGTAGGGCGCTAAAGTGCGGCTTAGGTATTGATCAGCGGGCACTTTGCCAAGCGCCACCTGGATCTGGCTCTGAAACTGTGAACTGTAAAACATTGCTAGTGTTGCAAGCGCTTGCAGTGCTGCCGCAGCCGCCAAAATCGGCCCGGCTCGTAGACGCACCACTCCTGCGCCAAGCAGCATCGCCAAGATAGGAACGAAGCTAATGGCGTAACGGCTCTGCTGGGACAGGACGAACCACATAAGGAAGCTAAAGCCGACGAATCCCAAAATCAAGCCCTCGAAACGGCGCAACTTCCCGCTAAAGCACCAGGCAAAGCCAGCGACAAAAACAGCGGCACCGATAGCGCCGAACCAGAACCCCTGTGCGCCATCCGCTTGGCCATTGGTTACGGTTAGCACCGGCCTTGGATTCGTGTATCGGCCCGGCATGAAAGCCAGGCCCATAACCGATTCGGGCAGTGTGCCCATCCCGGCTGCGGGGCCGGTGCGCGGAACGCCAAAGGTATTCTGCTCTTCGCTGTAGATGTCCGCGTTGAACTGGGACCAGTTCGTGCCCCCGAATTGCTTGTAAAAGAAGGGATAGACCGGATTGCCGGTCCATAAAATGTTCTTTATGTACCAAGGGCAGCCGATGGCGGTTGCGAGAGCCAAAGCGGCTGCGAGCTGCCCCAGCCCGCGTCCTTTGGCTTTGATAATCAAATACCCGCCGAAAACCACTCCAACGGCGATGAACACCTGAAGACCGGTGTATTTGCTTCCAGCCGCAAAGCCGAGCAGGAGGCCAGCTAAAGGCCAAAGGATTGTGGATTGTCGATTGTCGATTTTCGATTGCGGACCCGTATTTTCAGAAGGGGGCGTTCGAGCCTCTCCCGGTTCGTTCCTCACCGACCTCTCCTCTCGGGAGAGTTTTGGGTCTGCAGACGACTCTGAAGCTAACTCGCCAGCCTTCGATTCATGGCTCTCGACTGTCGACTGATCAGAAGCAGTGCCGACCAAATCCTTCACCTCTCCCGAGAGGAGAGGTCGCTGAGGTACGAAGCGGGAGAGGCTCGAAGTACCCAAATCTGAAGTGAGCGCTTGCTCAATCGCCATTACCGCAACTACAACCCCCAAGCCCACATACAACCCATGCGCGACGTCGATATAGGCCGAGCCCGCCTCCCACAACACGGCAGGAACCGTGGCAAAAGTCAGCGCTGCCCAAGATGCGGCGCGGCCACCGTAGCGTTGCCGGGTCAGGCCAAATATGGCAAAGATCCCAAAGATGTAGAAAGCAAGCTGGAATGCTTTCGCTGCAGATTGCCCACCCCAAGTCAAGCCCCACACGTAAAGCAGATCCACCGAATCCGGGAAGTTGCTGTGATGGATAAAATCGATCGGAAAGATGTGATTCGCCTTTAGCCAGAGCTTGGGAACGGCTAGGTGGTAAGCGATCGTGTCCCAATCCATCGCCGTGCTTGGGGCTAATACGGCCACGAGGGCGAAAAGACACGCCACCACTATCGCCAAAACGAATAGCCACTCCAGTCCAATCGGCTTACGCGGGAGCGTCTTTTCTAACCAAAACTTGTTCCTATACAAATGCGCTATTCCCAAAATCCAAAAGGGCGCAACTACGCCCGCGTGCGGGAAAAACCCATTAGGAATAAGGCCGATAAAAAGGGTTAGCAACCCCATCGTGCCCAACCCTAAAATCCCCCCAATTCCGGTCCGGGCTGCGGGATCTAGGTTGACCATCCAGCGACCATAGAGCGACCGGCCGAGGCCCTCCATGCCCAAGGCAAAGATCAAAGTTATGAGCACGCCAAGCATGGCTAAGCCAAAACCTCTTGCTCTTGAAATTGCTCGTTATAAAGGCCGGCGTAGAGACCGTTTAGCTTCAACAGATCGTGATGCTTGCCTCGTTCCACGATGCGACCATTATCCAGAACCAGAATCAAGTCAGCGGCCAAGATAGTGGAAAGACGGTGGGCGATGGCGAACGTTGTCCGTCCCGCCATGAGGCCTTTAAGCGAGTTCTGGATGAGCCTTTCCGAGGCAGTATCGAGTGAGGAAGTCGCTTCATCCAAGATCAAAATGCGGGGGTTTTTAAGGATTGCGCGAGCAATTGCAAGGCGCTGTTTTTCGCCGCCGGAGAGCTTGTAACCGCGCTCGCCCACCATGGTTTCGTATCCTTCCGGAAGGCCCGCGATATGATCGTGAATAGCGGCCATTTTGGCCGCTTCCGCTATTTCCTCATCGGTCGCATCGGGCTTTCCGTAGCGTAGGTTTTCCGCCACGCTGGCGTGCACCAAATAAGTCTCCTGAGTGACAGCCCCCACGATCTGGCCAAGGCTATCTAGCTGGATATCGCGCACGTCGATGCCATCGATAGTTACAGAGCCTTTATCGACATCGTACAGCCTGGGAATGAAATAGGTGAGAGTCGTTTTGCCCGCACCGGACGGTCCCACCAACGCGATCAACTGCCCTGGCAAAGCTTCAAAGTCTATTTCCTGCAGGGTGGGTGTTGGGGCATCGGGATCGTAGCTGAACTGAACGTGGTTGTAGGCGACCCGGCCTTGTACTTGGGCGGGCAGTAATGGGCGAGCGTTGGGGCGGTCCACAATATCTTGCGGCATATCGGTGTATTCGAAAATGCGGTCGAAAAAACCAAGCGTGCTGAGCAGCTGAACTTGCACGTTCATAAGGCTGGTGAGAGGGAAGAAAAGGCGCGATTGAAGGGCCGTAAACGCGACCAGCATTCCCATTGTGATGCTTTTATCGCCGCGAGCTATGAAGTAGCCGGCGAGCCAGTAAACGGCAGCTGGAGTGAGAGTGAAAATAAAACGGATAAGCCCAAAGAAGTAGTAGGGAATCATCTGGGACTGGACTTGCCACTTCGATAGGCCCTCGTTTTCTAGCTCAAATCGACGTGTAATTAGCTCGCGACGGCCGCTAGTTTTGATGAGCAGAACACCGGAAATGGAGAGCGATTCCGCCATCATGGCGTTCAGCTCAGCCATCTGCTTTTGGGTCGAAGTTGTGACGCCGCGAGCGTAGTTGCCAATGCGCGAACCCACGACCGCGAAAATGGGCAAAATCCCAACTGAGAGGAGGGTCAGCCTCCAGTCGAAAAGGAACATCGCTATCAGGGCACTGATCACTGTAGTGACGTTAGAAAGCGCGTCGGTCACGATCGCGCTCACCACTCCCTGCACGCCGCTTACGTCGTTAATCAAGCGGCTTTGGATCTCGCCCACGCGGGTGGATGAGAAGAATTTCAGCGACATCCCCTGGAGGTGCACGAAGAGTTGGTTGCGTAAATCGCGCATGATCCTCTGGCCCATGAGCACACTTAGGTAGCCGTAATAGAGGGTGAGCCCAGATGCGGCGATCGTAAAGAGGATCGTGTAAATCGAGTAACGGGTGGTGATGGCCAGGTTGTTATTCAGGATTCCCTGGTTAACGATGTCGCTTAGGAAGAAAAAGGGCGCGAGACCGATCAGGGAGGCGATGAGCACGGTCACCACCGTGATAATCACCTGAGGTTTGTAGGGGATGAACAAGCGGAGAACGCGCTTGATCGTGTCCGGCCGCACCTTCTTAGTCGCCGGCCCGCCCTGAGTCGCATTTCGCAGCATTCCCATCTAGGGTTTATTATGCGATACAGTAGGGGTAGGAGCCCATTTGCAGTCATGCTAACGTTACTCGCCGCCACTCTTTTCCTTTCGCGAAGTCGGGCCGCGGCAAATTCCTTAGCGGATTTTGGCAAAGGCTGTCTAGTCGAGGCCGAACGAAAGGCATCGCTAGAGCCGGATAAACAACGTAGGGCTTTAGAGTTAGCAGAGATCGCGGAAGGATGGGTTAATGTCGATCCAAAGAAAGCGGGCTCGCTTTACGATCGGGTTTGGTCACTCGGTGATCGGGAAGAGGCGGCAATAGGCTGGGAACGCGTCGATGAAGTCCGAGCACAGGTGCTTCTCGCGACCATAAAGGACCGAGAACGCCGGGGCTACGTCCAGGACATGTTTGTCCGAGAGATCGCTAAGAAGGATTTGCCCAGAGCTATCGGTCTTCTGGATCGGATGGGCGACCGAGAGAACTACGTAACGCAAGTTGCCTACGATCTGATGCGAGACGACCTGAATTTAACGATAAAACTGGTTCAGGGCGTGAACGGGATAAGCCAAGATTCTGTATTTCGAGCGATGGCTGAGAATCTAAAAGATGCGGATCAGCGGGCGAAAGTTCTAGCGCTCATTAAGACCCAAACCGAACGAGAACTGGCGGAGGCAACAATTGTTACACGATACTGCGCCGACAGTCCTGAAGCGCTAGAAAAGGCTGGCCTGAGTTTAACCGACCCAGAAACGAAGATTCAGGTGCTGTGTCCGGCCGTTTACGGCTATCAGCGCCTCAACTTGCCGCATGCTAGAGTGTTGGCAGGCCAAGTTGCCGATCTCATTGCTTCCTTGCCCGAAGATAAGCGGATCTTCAGTAGTCGAGAAAGCCTATGGCAGCTTGTCGGCACGGGTTCTCATAAAGTTTTGCAACTGGCAGAGGCCTTCACCAAGTCCGCCGTCAAGAGCAGACCAGTGAAGTCACTTGCAGGTTTTGCGCCAGATGATAGAGTCGCGGCAGCCGGAATGTGGGCGCAGGTTGATTTACCCCGTGCGGATGCACTTTTAGCATGCACTCCGTCTAGCCAGGGGCGAGTCATAAGCTTGAATTATACGGACCTTGGGGTCTGGACGAGCGCTGGATACTCCCAATACTTGTGCGCCCTGGCAACGAAAAACCCGAGGAGAGCCGCAGACTTATGCGAAAAAATGGCGACCGCTGTGCCCAAAGGCTGGGGAGACAAAACCTACGTGCGGAGCGCGGCCGTAGCACGGATTATCCTGGACAACTACGTGCGCTATCCGGCCCAGACTCAGGTTTTTGCGGATTCGGTCGTTCCTGGGGGACATAACTTTTTGGACAGAGTTCATTGGGCTGCCGAAATTCATTCAAAGCCGGCTGAAGCGTTGCGGTTACTGCCTAAGTTTGGCTCCGAAATTTGGTTTTTCAGTTACGATCAGGCCCATGTAGGTTCGGATGCTGCTGAGACCTTGTGCCGTACTGATATCAAAGCGGCGCTTAAAATCGCGGAGTTGTGTGACTACTGGAAATACACAACGATCGTGGAAATGGGTGCCATGACTCATTCAGACTCGGATAGGATTTATATTTTTCAACAGGGCAAGAAGATGGCTGAGGCCGAAAAGGATTCTGGGGCGGCCTCTTTCGGACTCAGCGAACTAGCAGAGGGTGCCCTTAAACTAGCTGCTAAGGGCTAAAACGATTTGTAGCGCAAAGCTGTGGAGTGCGGGAACTTGCTCCTGCTCAAATCAGGCAGCTTGCTGCCGGAAGAGCGGGCCATCTTGATCCAAGTTTGAGGGTATTAACGGAAGCAAGCTTCCTAGTTTAAAGCTGAAGCAAGCTTCAGCACTCCAGAGCTTCGCGACGGAAATCTTGTCAAATTGAGCCGGCTTCCAGGCTTAACTGCCTAGCAACAATTCCACGATCCGGATCAGGTCATCGTCGGAAAAATAGTCGATAACGATTTTTCCACCCTTTCCGTTGGCTTCAACTTTCGTCGGTGCGCCAAGGCGGATAGAGATTTCCTCGAACAGAGCCTGAAGGTTCGAATCCTTTGGTTTAGCGCCTTTAACGGCCTTAATCATGGCTCCGCTGGCAAGTTTTTCAACTTGCTTAACAGTAAGTGCGCGTTCCAAGATTTGATCGAAAACGGCCAACTGCATAGCTGAGTTGGCAAGCCCAAGGAGCGTCCGGGCGTGGGCTTCAGTGATATCACCCTTTTCCAGGCCCTCCAAAACGCGGGGTGGGAGTTTAACTAGCCTGACCGTGTTGGCCACTGCAACCCGAGACTTACCAACTTTTGCTGCCACGGCTTCCTGAGTGAGCCCAAACTCATCCATGAGCCGGCGATAAGCTTTCGCCGACTCCAGCGGCGAAATATCCTCGCGTTGGACGTTCTCGATAATGGCAAGCTCCAAGGAGGCCTGGTCGTTTGCCGTTCGAACAACCACCGGCACTTGCTTAAGGCCCGCCAATTTGGAAGCGCGAAACCTTCGCTCGCCGGCGATGAGTTCGTATCGGTTCGGGCCAAGCGGTCTAACCACCAGCGGCTGCAGAATTCCAACTTCGCGTATAGATGCGGCCAGTTCCTCAACCGCCTCCTGCTTGAAATAGGTTCTCGGCTGACGACGGTTTGGCGTAATGGCGCTGAGGGGGACTTCGAGAATCTGCGCCGGCGACATAAGGGGATTATGGAGGCGAATGGCCTTAGGCGTTCGGTATTAGGCCTTCGGAATCAAGAAATAGTCGGTCAAAACGGCCAGGCCAGAATCCTAATGCCGATGACCGAAAGCCCAAGGCCGTCCTCCCCGCACTCATAACAGGTTTCGGTCCTGGCATCTATACATGCCCTAAATGAGCACCGAATATGTTCTATGGGATTATGTGGAGAGAGGAAGAATTGCTCTTATCATTAACGCAGGAGGAGGCATGGGAACTGCTATCGCGGTGCCTTAACAGCACAGATGCTGACAATGAAATCAGCAAAGTGGTGTTAAACAAACTCGCGCGCATTCTCCAATGTGCTCAGCTCGAAAAAGCCGCTTAGGGGCTGGTTCTCAAGTTATTGATTCTGAGAGCCACCGCTAATAGAAGCGCAATGCCGCCCGCCAAAAAGTAGGGAAGACCCGGTCTTAAATCAAACAGCGCGCCGCCCAAAACTGGGCCGACCATAAATCCAACGGATCGCGTTCCCTGCAGCACCCCAAACATTTCGCCTTGCCGGTCGGCAGGGGCAAGTTCGCTGCCCACGCCATTAATAGTTGGGTTCACAAAGCCAAGGCCAATCGCATAGGCGGTGCTTGCTCCGAAGAGAGCCAACAACCCCGGCGCGAATGGCATAGTTATAAGGCCGAGGCCCTCCAAAAGGTAGCCGCCCCGTAAGATCGTCTGCTCTTTAACTCGCATGGCGACCCATGTGAGCAAGAACCCGACAACCGCTCCAAGCAGCGACTCGTAGGCGAATATCCATCCGAACTGCTCTTGCCCAAAGCCGAGATTGTGCTCGATAAGTCTTCCGAACGTGCCTTCCAGGCAGGCAAGAACGAACCATCCGGAAGCCGCATAAAAGAAAAGCACTCTTAGCGGTTTGCTCTCTTTCAAGAGTGAGAAGTTGAAAATAGGATGCTTGCCCGGCTCTCTTGGCGTGGTGGGTTTTAAGTGAGAAGGGATGGCGACGGCGATCCAAATTAGGGAAAGCGTGGAAGCTCCGGCAGCAACGAAACCGAGCAACCGGTTTCCACCCGCATGAGCCAACAGCCCGCCGATCGCGGGGCCGGCGACTAAGCCTAAGAGCAGGGCCGCGCTCACGCGGCCTTGCTTCGCGGTTCTTTCGCCTTCTTCCGATGTATCGGCCACATAGGCCTGGGCCACAACCACGTTAGCGGCTGCCAACCCAGCTAAAACCCGGCTCGCCAATATCCCCCAAATGTTGGTGCTTAGGGCATACATTAGCATGGAGGAAGCGCTCAGCGCGGTGCAGATGAGGAGCACCGGTTTGCGGCCAATGCCGTCGCTCAACCGCCCCCAATGTGGGCTGACCAGGAATTGGACGACGAAATAGCTGGCGAGAAGGAGGCCGATGAGGATGCCAGGCTTTGCGATGCCGGCGTTCTTGGCGAACCACTCCGCGCGGAGTTGAAGGTCCGGGAAGGCCATGCCGAACCCGCAGAGGTCTAAGAAGACGGCGAAAAGCAGAGCGAGTTCGGAGAAAGCAACCCTACCTCTGCCATCCTCTTCGCGTTTCGACATATTGTTAGATAGCGTTCGCAGCCCATTTAGAGTGCGCGAGATTGATCGCGCTTTCACCAGGGAGCTTGCTCCCGATTGTTAGTCACGATACCCGCCTAAATGCGGCGAAAATGAAGGGCATCAAGCTGCCGGATTAAAGCGCGATCAAGCTCGCGCGCTCTAAATTGTTTCGCGTCTGGTACAATCAACCCTACATCTCTGAAGACAGCCGGTGGCGAATGCCTTAATGGTCTAAGACCAGCCTGCCGAGGGGGGCGAATACGGGTTTAACGCGCACAAATGCGCCAAGGGACCTCGGCCTCTATCGGCTGAGGTCCCTTTCCATTTTAAACCCCAGCTAGCAACAGAGTTAAGGTTGCGAATTATGCCAACAGCAGAAAAAGCGCATACAATCGAACAAGCGAAAGAATGGTACGGACGCTCGAAAGGCGTGGTGTTTACGGACTACCGCGGCTTGAAAGTGAAAGAAATGCAGCAGCTGAGAGCCAATCTCAAGGCTAAGGGCGGGGAACTTCACGTTCTCAAGAACACTTTGTTCCGCCTCGCCGCCGGAGACGATGCCCAGGCGCTGCCGGAAGAGTTTCACAACGGTCCGACCGCCGTCGCCTTCATCTTCGAAGATGAGGCAGGCTGCACAAAAGCGCTTCTCGACTACGCGCAAACAAACAAAACTCTCACCGTAAAGGGCGGTTTCTTTGGCGGAAAAGCCATGACCGTCCAGCAAGTTACGGCACTATCTAAGCTTCCTCCACGCGACGTTCTGATTGCACAGGTAATCGGCGCGATCGCGGCACCGCTGACCAACTTGGTCACGGTTATCGAAGCTCTGTATGCCGACCCGATCCGCGTCATTGGCGCGGTCGCCGACAAAGTTGCCGAAGGCTCGCCTATCGAGCCCAAAGCTGAGGCAGCAACTGAACCAGCAGTTGCTACCGCCGCCGAAGAAAGCGCGCCCGCCAACGACCAGCCCGCCGAGGCCCCCGCCGAAGCAACCGAGGAAGCCCCCGTGGCTGAATCAACGGAAGAAGCTGCTCCTGCAGCAGAGGCCACCGACGAAGCTGCTCCCGCAGCTGAACCCACTGAGGAATAAATAAAGATGCCTACAGCAGTTGAATCCATTGTTGATCAGATCAGCGGCATGACCGCTCTCGAGCTTTCCGATCTTAAGAAAGCTCTCGAAGACAAGTTCGGCGTAACCGCCGCCGCTCCCATGATGGGAATGCCCATGATGATGCCTGTCGGAGGAGGCGGCGATGCCGCTCCTGCAGCCGAAGAGAAGACAGAGTTCGATGCAGTCCTTACGGCCGCCGGAGACCAAAAGCTCCAGGTCATCAAGGTCGTCCGAGAGATCACCGCTCTCGGCCTCAAGGAAGCAAAGGACCTCGTCGACGGCGCTCCCCAGCCCATCAAGACCGGCGTCAGCAAAGACGATGCAGAGAAGATCAAGAAGGCTGTCGAAGAAGTCGGCGGCAAAGTCGAGATCAAGTAGTTTCGAGCTACAATTGCCCCAGCAGTTTCTGTTGGGGCTTTTTTATTTTTGGTTACTGAAGATTTTTGTAAACGCATGCCGAAGGTGGAACTTCACGTCCATCTGGAAGGGTCGATCCGCCCCGAGACCGTTCTAAAACTTGCCAAGAGAAATGGAGTTGCCTTGCCCGCCGACACGGTGGAAGGCCTACACGATTGGTATCACTTCAAGGATTTTCCGCATTTTGTGCAGGTCTATCTCACTGTCTCAAGCTGCATTAAGACCGCTGATGATCTTGAGCTGATCACGCGTGAGTTCTTGGAGGGCCAAGCCGCCCAGAATATTTTGCATACGGAAGCGACGTTTACGGCGGCAACGATCGAATCCCAAAACGGCATCCCGTGGGATGCGCAATTGGCAGCATTGCAGCGCGGAATCGAATATGGCTGCAACGAACTGGGTGTCACTTGCGCTTTCATTATCGATATCGTGCGCGGTGTGTCGCCAGAGCGGGCTTTGGAGATTGCCCATTGGGCAGTTGGGGGGCATGGTGCCGGCGTTTGTGCGTTAGGTGTTTCCGGCGAGGAAGGGAAGTATAATTTGGCGCCGTATGCCGAGGCTTTTGAGTTTGCTCGCTCGCACGGGTTACCTGTTGTGCCGCATGCGGGTGAAACCTGCGGCGCTGCCTCGATCTGGGAGGCGTTGGAGTATTGCCAGCCGGTTCGGATTGGGCACGGCGTTCGTTGTCTGGAAGATCCTTCCCTCGTAGCCGCTTTGCGGGATCGCAAGATCCCGCTAGAAGTTAACCCTAGCTCCAACGTGTGCCTAGGCGTGTTTCCTTCTTTGGCAGAACACGCTCTGCCCAAGTTGTTGGACGCGGGTCTGGAAGTAACCATCAACTCCGACGACCCTCCGATGTTCGACACGACTTTGTCAGATGAGTTTTATCGCTGCGCTACCACTTTCGGTTGGGACGAGGGCAAGTTGCAGGAGCTTTGCGAGAATGCGGCCGGGACTGCTCTAATAAGCAATGAGCAACGTGGAGAGCTTTTGGCCGAGGTAGCGACGGGGTTCGGACAAGCGTAGCTTTTAAGAAGGGTGACGAGGTTTATTCGAAATGATCGCCCTAAGTTGGCCCTCACCGCAAACTGAAACGGCCAGAGTCATCCTCGGAGGCTTGTTGATGGCTCACGTTCTCCTTTTATATGCGGAGGTGGGACGCCGCCGAAGAAGGGGCCTTCATCCGATGACGCTCTCTATGTGACTATGTGTCTCAGGTCTTATCCTCATTTTCGCCTTATACTTTGGTCGAGTCATTACCGGCTTCACTGCTTGGGGGCTGTTGCTAGCAAACAGCATGTTCCTAACTCTTCATTCGAGGAAGAACAAGTCTTGATTGTTATGGTTGCGCGAACCGCAATGATTGCAAGGAGCTTGCTCCCGCTCCAAATAGGAAGCTTGCTTCCGGCCAAGTAGCACTTACACGCGGCAGCAAGCTGCCTGATTTTAGCGGGATCAAGCTCCCGCACTCCAGAGCTTCGCGACCGACTTCGAAAGGATCATTGCTCCTGATTAAACGGGGCCGGGTCAATTGGATTTGAAATAAAGGTGCCTTATTAGCATGGCCCGCGCGGCTGGCAGCGCGCTCCTAGTCCAAGCCTTCGAAGACACTGGAAAGGCAGCTTTGATATTAATTGCCCCAATTGCGGTCATCAAAATGATGCCGCATCCAAAACATAACAACGTCCAATAAAAGCGTTGAAGGTTTGCCCTCGAGCTTGGTATGCGATGGCGAAGGCGAGCAGTTCTCGCCTCCATGCGCTTACGAATAATGCGATACCTCGCTACCAGTCTTCTAAAAGAACGAATCTTGATCCACAGAATAAACACCGAAACAGCACCGATGAACCAGCAACTCAAATAGCCCACCTCCCATTGGCATAACCAGATAAAGACATAGAGGGAAGCGGGCATGAGCAGCCAAGACATAAGGAGCATTAGAACCCACCCGGGGAGGGCCTTAATGGACCAAAAATGAGCCAGCGATTCTTTCAACGGTGCGTCTCTGGTCGTAGCGCTAGAGGTTTTCATTGCGATAACCGCAGATTACCCAGATCAGTATGAAAATAATGAATGTTGAAGCGTTGACTTCCATTCTAGGTTCAATTGCGTCAAAGAGTGCCCGGTTAGCTTCAACCAAGAATCGTCGGAATAGATGCCTTCATATAACTGCTGATTCAAATCCTTGATAAGATCCTTATCGTAGTTGCGAACCACCCAATCCAGAAAGCCTGCGGTTGCCTCATAGCCCTCATCATAGTTGGCGGTAGAAGCGCGCAAGATTAATCGGCTGGAGCCGGGCTCGTAAAAGTAGTAACGCACGTAGTCTGCCATGCCTTCCACAAGCCATTTCGGGTCATCCGCCCGGTAGCCTTGGACCACGTGCACCAGCTCGTGAACGATGATCCCCATATCGCGTGGATTATCCTCCGCGTAAGCCGCGTTCACGCGGATGCGGCTCCCATCGGTTTGGGCCGCAGCTTGCTGAAATCGGTAGGAAATCAGGATCGTAATCGGCCCGCCAACCGGGTGCGTAGGCTGTAAAACCTTCAACACGAGCGGATAGGCAGCCTCGACGGTCGAGGCATAGGAAATAACTTGGTCCCGAAACTGCCTGATTTGAGCCGAGGAATACGGCGGGGTGAGGTCGTCCGGGCCGCTTGAAAAACCATATTGCTCAAAGCCCTGATGGGTTAGGGGAATCGAGCTAGGAACATCAACTTCCGCCAAAATCGGCGGAGCCTGCGCAGTCTGTGTGAGGCCGAAGAGAAGGAGGAGGTTCAGCCATGCCACGTGGAGAGTTTAGTCGATAAGGGCTTGGGAGTCGAAGGTCGAATGTCGAAAGTCGAAGGCTGGATGGGCAGATAGGGGATAGTGGGATAGTCGAAAGTCGAAGACCGGAAGGCAGACAGCGGAAGGCGGATGTCGGGATAGCTCGGGATGTCGAAAGGTCGAAAGTCGAAAGTAGAAAGCCGGATGGATGGCGGATGGCGGATGGAGAATCCCCTTAAAAACAACTTGAGAGCTTTTCCCACAGCGGATCCGCCCGTATTCGAGCATCTACTACCCGCTCCCGCTTTGGCCTATCCCCCCTTCTGTCCTTCGACCTTTCGACTTTCGACTATCCGCTAACCCCTATCCTCTATCCCCCTTTCCGATATTGGCACGCTTCTTGCTACATACCTATCAAACCCTAAACCAGAGGACGGCCTGGAAAAGGACATTCAATCGCAACTCCTAATCTCCGGATCGCCCCGCCTATCTTCCTAAGGCGGGGCTTTTCTTTTGCCCGGTAGACTTCGGGTGATGGCAGTTCACGAATATCCAGTCAAAGTTGAATGGCACGGCGGCCGAGAAGGGAGCGGCACGGTAACCGCCGGCCATAGCGGCGCGAGCAACAGTATCGCCGTTCCAGCGGAGTTTCAGGGCGCGGGCGGGGGCACCAATCCTGAGGAACTCTTGGCAAGTTCGATCGCCGCTTGTTACACGATGACCTTCGGCATCATCGCCCAAAATCGTAAGATCCCGGTCACGGCGATTGCAACCGAGGCAACCGGTGAGGTGGAACAGAACGGTGCGCAGTTCACGTATACGGCGGTAATGATTAAGCCCACCATCACCCTTGAGCCCGGCGCGACTGATGATCAGGCAAAAATGGCCGAAGATATGGCCCATAAAGCCGATCTTTATTGCATTATTACGAATGCGGTGCGGGATAAGGTAAAGATAACCGTGGAGCCGAACATCGTCCGAACGTAAAGCATGCAAACAAAACTAGTTGTCGGTAATTGGAAAATGAATATGACTAATGCGGAGGCATCTGCAGCGGTTCAGACCTTTTTGAAGCATGTTGATGCCCGGACCAACGTGGACGTGGTGGTGTGCCCACCCTACATGAGCATTGGCAAGGTTCGCGAGTTCGTTAAGAATACGCACGTAAAGGTTGGAGCTCAGGACGTTTTTTGGAAGGATTCGGGAGCTTTTACGGGCCGCGTGAGCGCCCCAATGCTCACCGAGTGCGGCGTCAGCTACTGCATTGTTGGCCACTCCGAAACCCGCGGCCGATTTGGCAAGCTTGAGATTCCGGAATCTACGGTTGGTTATTTTGCGGAGACCGATGAAACCGTTAACTTGAAAATCAAGTCGCTTCTCTTTCAATCGATTACCCCGATCCTTTGCGTAGGCGAGACGGAAGCGGAAAGGGAAGCGGGGCAGACGGAATCCGTGATCGAGAAGCAGCTTGCAGGCGCCTTGGATGGCATCGAGCCGGCCGAACTTTACTTTTTCTGCATCGCCTATGAGCCCGTTTGGGCCATTGGCACCGGCAAGACCTGCGAAACCCCTGAAGCTGACCGCATTTGCGGCGAGATTCGGAAGATGGTGGGGAAGATTTTGAACGAAGACGTCGCGCCTGAGATTAGGATTCTATATGGCGGCAGCGTGAAGTCTTCGAATTCTGGCGAGCTGTTTAAGCAGCCGAATATCGATGGCGGACTCGTCGGCGGCGCAAGCCTCGATCCGATGGAATTCAGCCGGATCGTTATGAGTGCTTAGGGCCTTCGGCGCGTGAAGAAGAACTTAGAACGGAGAACCTGGAACGTAGAACCGGAGACCTTGGAAAGTCGAAGTTAGAACGTAGGGTTGGAACCGAGACCAGAACTTAGAACTTAGGAGGGAACTTAGACGAGCAACTAGGCCGGCTCTTCTTGGCGGCAGTTTTTCTGTCGGTCTGTCTAAGTTCTAAGTTCTAAGTTCTTCTCTTAATCTTTTACTTTTTTTGTGCCACTTTCACCAATTCCGTGATATAGTAGTTTTACTCAGTAAATCTATCGAGTAAAACTTATGAAGCAAATCAAGTTGGGATCCGTCCAAGCGCAGATCATGTCTGTGCTGTGGGAAAAGAAGGAAGCCACCGCCAAGGATATAACCGATGCTCTTTCAGAGCATGAGCCGGTATCGCTCAGCACGGTGCAGACGCTGCTACGGCAGTTAGAACGCAAGCAAGTGGTCAGGCATGTGGCCAAAGGCCGCACGTTCTATTTTGAACCGGCGATTGAGCCAAACCAGTCTGTAGAGAACTCCATGGATAGAGTTCTGAACCGGTTCTACGGAGGGTCCGTGGTCGGCTTTGTCGCTCAATTTCTTAAGAACGAGCGCATTTCGCAGGAAGAACTTGACGAACTAAAGAAGCTCATCGAAGCTCAAGAAAAGAAGGAGGGATCACGATGACAGTTATCATCGCGTTCGTTTTACGGTCCATTATCGTTGCTCTTGCCGGTTTAGCTGCCGCGCAGTTTTTGGCCCAGAGGGGCCCGGCTTATGTGTCCCTAACGTACAAGGCCACGCTGGTTGCGTTGCTTCTGGCTACGATCTGCAGCTTTACGACCATTCCTGCCAACTCCCACGCTTTGCATATTTCAGCTCCGGCTGTGGCCGTTCGATCGGCCGCCGAGCCCACGCAGACGCCAGCTAAGCATGTTAGCAACGCCACTCACTTAGCGGCAACTGTCTCGGAAAGTGCCATGCCTGACTGTGATACGCCCGAGATCGTTATAGTCGTATGGTTTGTGGGCATCTGCTTACTTCTGCTAAGAGTCCTCGCCTCTCAATTCAGCCTTTCGCAGCTAAGGCGGCAAGCGAAGCTCCTCACCGATTCAACTGCCACACTCATCTTAGCGAGGCTCTCGACCAAGGGCGGAACGCCAAGCCTCCTTGTTCATCCTTCCATCGAATCGCCTTGTTTGGCGGGGGTTCTAAGGCCCTCCATCTACATCTCCGAGACTCTTCTCAAGGATGCGAAGCTGGAGCCCGTATTGGCCCATGAGATGGTGCATTTCCAGCACAACGACTGCTTTTGGAAACTGCTACAACGCATAACCTGTGCGATTCTCTGGTTCAACCCCTTCGTTTGGCTGGCGTGCAAGAGATTCGATGAAGCCATCGAAGAACACTGCGACCAAGTGGTGATATCGAGCGGATGCGAACGGCCGGTTTACGCTCGGGTTCTCTTGGAACTCGCCCAACAGGGCCAAACTCCTAGCGCCGCCGCTCTTTCGGCTGGAGTGGTCGATTTTCGAAGCACGGTAGGAAAGCGAGTCGCGCTTGTTCTTGATGCCTCTCGAAAGACCGCTTCGGTAGTGTCGAATAGGTTTCGGATGGCGGCCATTCCTGCAGCGGCGGTGCTTGCTATTGGTGTCTCTGTAATGATATCGGGCGAAGCAATTGCCCAGATGACCCCAGAGCAGATGAAGATTGAGCATGATGTTGCCCTGCACAACGCCAAATACATCGACCTCGCGCTGATCCTCTACATGAACGATTACGACGATGTATTGCCATACGCGACCGATATGGACACCCTTAAGGCGGTTACGGCACCCTATGTGAAAACGACTGGCAGCACTTTTCAGGAGCGAAGGAAATCGTTCGACGAGATTTGGTCAACCCATAACCCTAACCACAGCGAGTTCCTCTTCAACTTCGCGCTAGGCGGTGCCAATCAGACTATTATCCGTGGCGCGGCAGATACGGTTCTAATTTACGATTCAAAACCTTGGTTTGATGGAAGCCGCATCGTTGGATTTTTGGATGGGCACGTTAAAGCCCAAAGTAAAGAAGCGTGGGCAGATCTTAAGAAATACCTGGTGGAGAAATTCCCCCGCCAGGCCAAAAAACCATTGCGACATCAAGTTCTGGATGAATCGCATCTAGATCCGGGGCCTGGTTTTAGCGGTACTTCGTCCGCGCCGCCAGCCGACAGCCGCTGAGATAAAGGGGGCGGGAAGAGCGCCCGCCCCTAGGAGAGAACCTAGAACCTAGAAGGTAGAACCGACGCAAGATGCACAATTCGTCTTCCTTGCTATCAAAGTCTCATATTTGCCGAGCACTTCTACTTCAGTCTTTCCAATCCTGAGTTTGATCTTAGTAGGCGAGGTAACGGCAAGCCGAATACCGTTTTCGGTTGCTGTCCACTCTACGTGAATCGTTTCCCCCCTTTCAAGGGGGATATCGCCGGAAGCCTTTGTCAAGTTTTCAGGTTGAATGTTGACGTCGTACACTCCAAATCCGACATCGAATCGGGGCCGTAGCCCAAGGACGTAACGACTAAGCTGCCAAGTTGGACAGCCGGACCATTCGTGGCAGTGCGACCAGCGCGTATCGAACACTTCTAGCCAAGTGGTTTGATCGTCTTTAAGTGCCCAGCCCCAGCATTTCCGGTATTGATCGAGAACGAAATTGACCTCCCCATGATTTAGCAGCGCGGCAAAGGCAAAATGGCAAAAATAGGGAGTCATGAAGCGGTCACTTGCCACTTGCGGGTCGCTAAGGCGAGGGGCGGTTGGATCGTTAGGGAAGCAGGTTAGGAGTTGGGATTCGATGGCCTGGATGCAGGGTCGCTCATCGTTTTGGCCAACCAGCCCCGCTAACAGAGCAAGCGCAGCTCGGTGATAACCAACGTTGTCCCATCCGCCGGGTCTTTGGATTTGTTTTGCCAGCCAATCTTTGATTACAACCCCGAGTTTGGCCGAATCCGCTAAAACCTCGGCATTGGAGAGGCCCAGAGCTTGATGCCAACGCGCCATCGCCTGAAGGGCCATGTAATAGTCGATGTTGAGAGCCATGTCGCTTGGTCCCGTGTTCGGAACGTAGCCCCAATCGACAAACTCCCAACCGAGATCGCCTTGTAGTCCGTGGGTTGTCATTTTCGATTGATAAACGGCGATGTTCCTTTCGGCCGCCCCCAAGAGCTCAGTAAGCAAAGACTTATCTCCCGTGATCTCATGGTAATGAAAACACGCGGCGACCCATTGAGCCGCATAGGTCGAAACATAAAGGTCATCGCCGGGGCCAAGTCCTGCCACAAGGCCGTCGGCTCGCGCCGATTGGGCCGCTTGAACTAATGCTCGCCGGGTAAGGCTTAGGTCGGAGTAGGCAACTCCGCAGATATCGGTGGCAACCGATGCGACATCGCCGGTCCATTCGCCTCGTTCTCGTGTTGGGCAATCGACGAACGAGTCTTCGGAGCAAGCCCGCATGGTGTCGACGCCGGTTTTCCAAATGCGGTTAAGCAGGGCATCGCTGCAGGTGAACGAACCTTCTGGTTCACCGTAATAGGTCCGCTCAAGAAACTCTTCTTTGACGAACTTGACGGGGCCGTTCGCGTACACGTGTATTTCAAGGAATCGGCCGCCTTTGGGCGTGAACGGCATGAATTCTTGGATTCCGCCGCGAGCTACAAAGTGGTCGAAGTTACAGCTTTGCGAGCCGGAAAGCGTGATCCAGGCATGCACTCGGCCGTGACGCAACTGCTCGCACAGCGCGTATTCTACGACCGCACCTTTAGGCAAATCCAGCGTGATATCCGGCCGTCCCAGACGCACACGGCCAAGATCGTAGCGACGCCAAACCCCTTGAGCTGGAATATCCTTCGGGGCTAGCTCTGCAAGAAAAAACTTGGCTGCTGGATCATCTTGTGAATACCCAAAGCCTTCCGCAAGCGACCCCCTTGCAATAGGACGGATCGGGATCTCATTCATCCGCACTGGGTGAGTTTTGGCTTCGGTGATCTGTCCAATTCCGGGGTCAACCCAGATTGGACTTTTCCAGCCGCTGTCGTCGTAAGTCGAACCTTGCCAATCGGCTGGCATTTGAGAGGTGTCGCACCAGTCGATCCAACCCAGGTTATCGCTAATGCGGCGGGTTCGCGATTGGTAGCCGGTGAGTCTTTCGCATTTCCAACTAATCTCGATTGGACTCCCGTTACTGCTAACCTTAGACCACAAAAAGGGCCGAATTAGAGGTAGAACGCGGGTTGCCACACCCTCGTTGTGGACTTGCACAGCGATGAGGTGCAGGCCCGCTTGCAGGGTGAAGTTTAAAGTCTGAGATTCAGGATGGGCAGTGGCAAACCGTGCCGGGCCGTCTTCCACCAGCCTTCCATCTAACCACACAAGATATTCCGAAGCTCCCATCATTCGGATGGAACAGGCCCCGGCCGGAACCGAGAACCTGCCGCGAAATGCGACATAGGTGTCGGCGTCGTCGGCGACTCCGAGCCCTGTCCAGAGAGGAACGTTGGAATGCGCTTGGGCAGTCGCAAGTGAGAGAAGGCACGGTAGGAGCAGCCCTAGCATAGAGCGATTATGTCTCGTCAATAAATAATTCTGTCGGGGTAATTTCAACCCAATGTCTCCTCGCGAAAAATATTTGGCCTTGTTTGACCTTTCAACTGTTCGCGCGTTGGAGTTCGGCCCTGCCGATAAGCCATGGATACCTAGGAAAACCCCTGGTGTCCGCAATATCGACCATCTATCGACCGAAGATCTACGCAAGGAGATGGAGTCTTCGCCCTTTTACAAAGCAGCCGATCTATGCGAGATCCATTTTGTGAATGATGGACGCGCGCTAAAAGAAATT
Organism: Fimbriimonadaceae bacterium; assembly: GCA_036502005.1. GTDB lineage: Bacteria > Armatimonadota > Fimbriimonadia > Fimbriimonadales > Fimbriimonadaceae > DASXZH01. The sequence goes on along the minus strand of DASXZH010000094.1, from coordinate 88,030 downwards.
CTTGGGGATTGGACAAACCTCGACTTAATCGCAGCGTCCCACGTTATAGAGCACTTGCCCGATGTTCTGGGTTGGTTGCAAGATCTGTCCGCAGTCTTAGCGGCAGGTGGCCGAATTATGCTCGCAGTGCCAAACAAGCATCACACCTTTGACTTTTTTCGTCAGGTTACGACCCTGGAAGACGTTATCGTCAACCATTTAGAAAGAAGAACGAAACCGTCTCCGCGCGCCATTCTCGAACACAGAGCCCTTGCTACAAGCAGCGAAAACCGCATGTCTTGGAATGGAGACCCGAACCCTTTGACCTTTCGACATATCCATAATTTTGAAGAGGCTTATCGGCTCGCCTCCGAACATCTCGACGAAAACTCTGGGTACTTTGACGTTCACGTTTCGGTGTTCACGCCTTACTCATTTGTAAAGCTTCTAATAGGGCTTACGGAAAACGGCTTTCTGCCCTTAGAACTGGAACGGATAGACCCAAACGGTTTTGAGTTCTTGGCTGTATTAAAACGTTGCGATCCGAACGAGCGGATCGCTGATCGGATTGCGGCTTTGGACTCAATGGCTGCCAAGCTACCATTTCAAGTTGAAGACTACTGTGCGGCAGAATATGTATGTCTTGAGCCTCGTTTTGAACATTTTGGTGGAATGAGCGAAACCGACTTAAATAAGGTTCAAGAGCTAGAAGAACAACTCGCCCAGCTTAAGGGTTCCGCTTCGTGGCGAATAACGAAGCCTTTGCGCGGCCTGCGCCGGCTTTTTCATTAAATCCCTCTATTGTTTTTGAAAGCTCCACCTAGACCGATTTGAACGCGTCGCGCCAGGAGTCCAAGAAGGTGGCAGTATTAGCTCCGAGTAGTTCAAATTATAACGGAAGGTAACATCAGCCCATGTCCCCGCGCGAAGAATACTTGACCTTGTTTGACCTATCCACTGCTAGAGCGCTGGAGTTTGGTCCCGCAGATAGGCCATGGATTCCCCGAGAAACACCAGGTATCCGCTACATAGATCATCTCTCTACGGAGGACCTTCGCAAGAAAATGCAGTCATCGCCGCTTTATAAGCCAGACGATCTTTGCGATATCCATTTTGTAAGCGATGGGCGTCCACTAAAGGCGATTCTTGAAGATTGGATAGATCTAGATTTAATCGTAGCGTCGCACGTGGTCGAACATGTTCCGGATCTTCTGGGTTGGCTCCTCGATCTTTCTTCAGTTCTCGCGTCGGATGGCAGAATTATGTTGGCGGCACCAAACAAGGCATACATCTTTGACTTTCTCCGTCGAATTACGACGGTGGAAGACGTCATTGCTAACTATTTACAGCACAGGACGAAACCGTCGCCCACCGCCATTTTGGAGCATATTTCTCTTATTTCGACCAACGCGGGCGCGATCACTTGGAGCGAGGAGGCGGACTCCTCCAAGTTGGCGAGGATGCATCAACCTGGGGAAGCATATAAGCTCGCATCTGACCACGTCGATGATAACTCCAGTTATGTTGATGTTCATGTATCCATATTCACCCCGTATTCATTTGTGCAAATCCTTGCCGGGCTTACGGTGAACGGTTTTCTCCCTTTGGAGTTGGAGCGCATCGACGAAAACGGCTTTGAGTTCTTGGTGGTTCTTAAGCGGTGCGTTGCCGACGAACGTATTCCTGAAAGAGTGGCAGCTTTGGAGAAAATCGCTGCTAAGTTGCCTTTTCGTATCCGTGACTACTACGCGGCAGAGTTTGTGTGGCGGGAACCCCGTTTGAGAAACTTTGGAGCGATTGACGAAACGGCCTTGGCTAAGCAACAGTTAGAAGTAGAACTGGCTCGGCTTAAGGGCTCGGCCTCGTGGCGAATAACGAAGCCTTTACGCGGCCTGCGCCGGCTTTTTCACTAGCTCTTTACTCGATCTGCCAATCTTCTTACAAACTTTAAGCCAGACCAAGTCTCATCGACCGCGCAGACTTTCACATCGACAACGCCGGCGGAAAGTCCAGTGTCGCGAATCAGGTTTTCGTTTAGGTCGGTGGCCAAGCCGGAACTCCTGGTTGCGTCCAAAGAGGAGCGTTGGAATGCGGCTGGCAAGTAGCAAGTGAGAGAAGGCGCGGCAGGAGCAGCCCAAGCATAGAGCGATTATGTCTCGTTAATAGATAATTTAAATGAGAGGTAACATCGGCCAATGTCCCCCCGCGACGACTATTTGGCCTTTTTTGACATGTCCACTGTTAGAGCGCTGGAGTTTGGCCCCGCAGACCGACCGTGGATACCTCGAACAACCCCCGGAGTTCGTTATATTGATCATCTGTCGACAGAGGATCTGCGCAAAAAGATGGCAGTGTCGCCGCTCTATAAACCTGAAGATCTCTGCGATATCCATTTTGTAAATGATGGGCGTCCCCTAAAAGAAATCCTCGGAGATTGGACGAACATCGACCTCATCGCTGCATCCCACGTGGTCGAACATGTCCCTGACCTGCTCGGCTGGTTCCAAGATTTGTCCTCTGTTCTGGCTGCCGATGGCCACGTTATGCTGGCCGTACCGAACAAGAGACAATCATTCGACTTTCTTCGACGAGTAACCTCACTCGAAGATGTCATCGTAACCAATTTAGAGCGCCGAAAGAAGCCATCGGCACACTCAATTCTTGAACAAATAGCTTTGTCAACAGCGAATGCAGGCTCAAATGTTTGGAACGAGGAAACTGATCATTCTAAGTTAACGCGAACCGCTACCTATCAGTGGGCCATAAAGGTTGCTTCCGAAAATGTCGATCAGCAAGTCAAATACTTTGATGCCCACGTATCCGTGTTCACACCATATTCATTTGTACAGCTTTTAGCTGGCCTCACGGAAAATGGCGGCCTGCCTTTGGAACTAGAACGAGTACAGGAGAATGGCTTTGAGTTCTTGGTAGTTCTTAAGCGGTGCGATGCAAACGAACGAATATCCGAGCGACTAGCCGCTTTAAGTGAAATGGCCGCAAAGCTGCCATTTAATCTTGATGACTACTACGCGGCAGAGTTTGTGTGGCGGGAACCCCGGCTAAAAAACTTTGGAGCCATTGAAGAAACCGCGTTGGCTAAACTTCGTTTGGAAGAAGAACTTGCCCGGCTTAAGGGCTCGGCCTCGTGGCGAATAACCAAGCCTTTACGAGGCCTGCGACGCCTGTTTCATTAACCCTTCGTTCGATCTGTCAGTCTTCTTACAAACTTTAGGCCAGACCAAGTCTCGTCGACCGCGCAGACTTTCACATCGACAACGCCCACGGCAAGGCCTGTGTCTCGAACAAGGTTTTCGTTTAGGTCGGTTGCCAAGCCGGAAGCCTTCTTTGGCCAAGAAATCCAGATTGAGCCATTTTGGACGGTGCTTTCGATCAGCTTTGGGAAACACTTCTCTAATTCCTTGAGCGAACTGGTGAAGTAAAGAACCAGGTTCAGATTTGGCTCTAGCTGTTGCAGAAGTGGCAACCCTACAGGCAATCCTTCGATTTCAAAGCCCTCCGGCTTATTAATTACGGCCACCGCGTGGCCAAGCTTAATACCCAACTTATCGGCCAGCGGCTTGCCGGAGTATCCGGCTCTAAGGTTCATCGGGGAAGGTCGGCTCCGCCACGTGGTCAAAGTTCTTATGGCGAATGTCCTCCGCCATGCCGTGTGCATATTCGCGCAGAATAGGCTCGGTGTCATTCAGGGAAACCTCGTCGAGCGCCTTTAAAATACCCTCGCCGGTGCTGGGATACCACTCCACGACGTGGAACAGGCCATGGATGGCCGACCTGCGCCCGATCTTGCTCGGTGCCTTCAGGCAATCCAGCAAAACCTTGCCGCCTTCTTCCTCCGGAAGATGCCCGCCTAAAACCACGCCGGCTTTATAAATCGTGCGAGCGTAGTCGTCTTCCGCGTCCCAAAGCAAATCTTGCATGGCCTGGATGGCGGGGCCGTGATCCTCGGCGTGGGGAAAATAACTCCAAATGTCTTCGAGAAGATCAAGCACGCACCATTGGGCGCTTCTGCGATCGGGATGTCGGCGGTCATTTAGGATGATCAGCAAGGCCGGGCCAAAAATCCCCAAGCTTGCCTGGGTCTCAATCTGTATGCGGGCATCGTTCGCCACATCTCGGTCTCGGCAATAGAGGAGGCGAAGAATCTCTTCCGGCTCTAAATCGTTAATGTGGCCTTCAAAACGCTTGTGCAACCCAAGGCAATCGCTGATGGCAAGCTGTCGCCTAAACAAGGGTTCTGCGGCGTGGCGAATCGCCTCCTGCATTTCCTCCAAGGTTTCGCCGCGTGCCTCGCACCAAAGAGCCTGAGACCTTCCAAAAACGCCGTGGGGTGTTTTTGCGACTTCAACAGGGAACATTTCGCCGTGAGATTCGAATGAAGCACTGCCGGTCCAATCGCTGGCAAGCACGTGGTAGCTGTAGCTAACGGGATGAGGCGGCCAGTGGAAAGGGCAGCGATGCCCCGGCTTATTCGCCTTTGAGCTTCCTTGATTGTTCTCAACCGCCCACTCAATGAACTTCTCAAGTTCGTCGGCAAGTTGTTCTGGGCTGGGCAATCCTTGTTTAACCACGCTTCGCTCTCGAAAATTAGTTTAGCAGGGGAAACGACATTATGAGGAGTCCAACCGAAAGCTTTTGGCCTTAGGCTTTCGGCATTCGGCATTCGGTCCGGAATCCGACCCTAAAGCTCAAGGCCCCAACACCGAAGGACCTCATACGCTTCGGCATTCGTCCTTCGATCCGGAAACTGACCCCTAACGCTCTGCTCTTACGCTTATGGGGCCAGTTTATGACCCCTAAGGCCCAAGGCCTAACACCGAATGCCCGACCCTATCCTTTCTCGCTGCCAAGATAAATCTCCTGGCGAGCGAGGAACTTGTCGATCGATTCCTTCGTGTCTCGAAGGTGCACTTGGGTCATGTCGTCCAACGTCTTCGTGTGCTGAAGCTGTTCGCCAAACCGGGCCGAGAGCCGGCGAAGCGAATCGCCGCAGATCTCGCGGACGTCGTCGTTGATTCCCTGAGGAGGCGCGCCTGCTTGGATCATCAGCACGTTCACCATAAACCGCTGCAAATCCCTGCGCGTGGGCGAAATGCTGACGTTCTTGCCAACTTCGCTAAACACCGTGCTTAGCAGCAGGCCGTAGTGCTCATCAATCGTGTAGGCGCCTTTGACCTTGCCCCACTTGAACTCGTTTTCGCAGACACGGTCCGTGGTAGAAGCGCTCATCAATTGGGCCAGCATCCTTTCCTGCTGCGAGGAAATGATTTGTCGCAACGGCGCAGTCCACTGCGAAGACGAATTTGTGTTCGGGTCCAGGCTAAAGTTCATCACCACGCTTTCGGGGAGATTAAACGCTTCCGAGGAGAGCAGGTTCTTGGCGATGAGGTGGATGGCCGTGCGCTGATCGTTCGCGTTGACCGGTGCCAGCGTGTTCTGCTGGTCCTTGTCGCCGTTGTAGTTTCGATCGGCGTGGATACCGCCCACAAACCTGGCGGCAACTCTTCCTTGCGAAAAGTCTTGCATGATCGAGCTTAGAATCATGTCCGTGCGCTTAGAATAGCCCTGACCCTGAAGGGGTAGAACATCGACCGCGTAGTCCATCACCTTGTGGGATGCTTCCAGCATCTTCGCGGCGTAGTTCAGGGGGTCGCTGCCGGAATCGAATTCGACAACGAAGGGGTCCCAGTTATCGGAGTTTTCATCGGTTTCAAAGCCGAGACCATGCTGCCCCGAAAGATCTGCAATCTTTTGGAGGGTGGGGACCTCTGATCTTGGCGTGGAGCCTGCGAGATCCGTGTAGCCGTATTTGATCGCCCACTCGTCGTAAGGACCGATCGTCGGCGAGTAGAAGTTGCCGCTACCTTTTAAGACGGCCATGACGTTTACGGGAACGTAGTCCATCACGCTGGCCGAAATACCTTGCTGTGAAGTGATCCCGTCGTCGCCAAGTTGGCTTGTGGTGAGGTTGGTTGACCCCATAAAGTTGTGGCGCAAACCCAAGCTGTGTCCCGCCTCGTGACAGATCGTATCGGAGATGAACTCCTTGGCATAGGCCTGTTTATCGATCTTAAGACCGCCGGTTGCAACCAAGGCGTTAAGGGCGAAAGATGCGTTCTCGGCGAGGCCGGTGCCGTATTCGCACTCCAACGAGCCAAAACCATACTGTCTCATCCGCTCCTCAGCTTGCTTTTTCAGCAACTCCTGGTCGGTGGCCCAGAGGTAGGTGTCGTCGTTAAGGGTTCGTTTCGGATCGCGTAGAACGATATCCAATGGCTTGCGAGTTTGAGACTGCATCGCCACCGGAAGGGCCATGTTTTCATGCTCCTGAACCGCGTAGGCAAGCATGTTGGCATCAAAAGTGATACTGGCATTGAGGATCTCGCCCGTGAAAGGATCGGTTCTGAACCAAGTGACGGCGTAAGGAGAATCCTCGCTCATGGTCCAGCGGACAACGTTGTAGCGGCCATCGGCGTGGTCGTAAGTGCCATCTTTGGGAGGGTCTTGTACTTGAACCGCATTCTTATAACCAAGCGCTTCGAAAGCCTTGTTCCAGCGCAGAAGGCCGTCTTTTACGGCATCGCGATACTGGGGCGGAATGGACGGATCGATAATCCAAACAATAGGTTTCACCGGATCGGAGAGGGCCGCCTTCGGGTCCTTCTTTTGAAGGTTAAAGCGCATGATGTACCGCTCCGTGCGGTCCTCATCCATGAACTTGTCCACGTTGTAAAAGTCTTGGGTGAAATATCCCACGCGTGGATCGGCTAGGCGGGGCTTGTAGCCGTCATCTTTTCGGTACCACATGTTGAAGTCGACCTTCAGAGGCGCGCTTCGGGGATCTTCCAACTGATCCGGAATAGCCTGCATGCCGAACAACTCCCCGAACGGATTAGACATCTCGGGTCCTCGTGCCGACAGGAAGTTTAACTGCATCTGAATGACGGAGTTGTTGGGGAAGCTGCTGACGCTGGCGGGCCAGGATTTTTCGCGGTCCAGCATATAGGGTCCACCAAGGGCGGCGCCAACCATCTCGTTTAGCTTAAAAACGTCCCCGTAGAATAATTGGGTGATGTTGACGAGGAGGAGCTTTTTCTCCGGATCGGTTGCTTCAATACGGAAGCTGCCCAAAGTCGCGGTGGGGAAGCTTCTATCGGCCGCTACGCTCAGCGGATCGCTTGCGCTCCATCGAAATCTCTCGTTAGGACGAACGAGCCAAAGGGCATCATCTTGCCGCACCCACTTGAACGCGTCTACTCCGAACATGCCCACCGGGTCGCCCGCCTGCAGGCCCTGGGAGTTAACGCCCGTGTTGAGAGAGGCTTGAACCAGGAACAGTTGGTTCAGCTTGTCTTCAGGAAGCTCAAGGAGGATATCTTTCTTTCGCTCGTAAATTGTGAACGCGCCCACGTGCTTTTTGAGATCCTTGATCTCGTGCTCGTATTCCTCAATCTTGGGATCTTTCTTCGGCACATCGGCTTTCGTGGCATCAGGCTTCGTATCTTGCTTTTGCGCCGCAGCAGGCGTTTTGCCGTGCTTCTTATCTTTATCTTGAGCGTGTGCGGGGGTTAGGGCGGTTACGCTCAGAACGGCGGCGAGAGCCAGGGAGAGATAGGTTCGTTTCATTATGAGGAAGCTCCTGATGTTCTCATGTAACGTTAATCTTCCGAACGGAGGCTTACAGGTTGCTTAGAGTTTTGGGCTTCTGAGCGGAAGTTGTCTTGAAATGCGCAAGCAGTTGTTTAGACTAGTTAACTGTTCCTGTAATTACTATCGGTTTGCGGGGCTAAAAGTGTCAGGGGTTAGAGTATTGCGCGAAAGTTTAAGCAAGTTGTAAGGGAGGCGCCGCGAAAAGTTGAAAGTCGAAAGTCGAAGGTCGAAAGATGGAGGGGAGGACGGATAGCGGATGGCGCGGCTACGCAGTTCTAAGAAAAAATCTCGGAACGGATCAAACTCGGCAAGCACAGGGGCCGAAATCCCTCGTTTGGATGCCTAGAATCGATTTCGTGAAAGGAGCTATTGGGTCTTTACGCTTTGATAACGGCATTAGTTAAATGTTCGGCAGATTCCAGTTGCTCCAGACTCTGCGGCGGCCGTTCGTGGTCAAAGAAGTAATTTTTGTAGCCGTTTTCAATTTGCAATTCAAAAAGCTTTCTCTCGACGCTGTCAACGGAACTGCGCCAACTGAGCGCGCCGAAGAAAATCACTCCCAAACATACGGCCAATTGGGACTTCACGCGATAACCCACAGAGATAATGACGTCGAGGTTATAGTGCGTAAGGCGTCTTTGTACCTGACGGCCCCCTTCTTGACGAACTGTCAAGTATTCCTTGACAGTTGCCATTGGAGATAATTCGCCTTCTTCAAAAACGTTTGCAATATGCAGGGAAATATTTTGCTTTGTGGTCTGAAATAGGTCCACCATCTGCGCCTGAGTCAGCCAGACCGATTCGTCTTCCAATCTGACCAGCAAGCGGGACTCGCCGCTTTCCGCGCGGTACAGCAAGAACTGTGATTCGCTCATGGGTGCAGTGGTTCCTTGCATCTAGGCGCCCATCCATAAAGTTCGTGAAACCGTATGCCAGACATATGTCGAGTATACATTTTGGATAGGGTGAGTCTAGGTTTCTAGGCCTCACTACTCAACGCAGTTTAAAAAATAGGATGCCTCCCTTTTCAGAGCCTTGAGCCTTCGCTAAATTTACTCGGCCCCTTAGCCTTGCACCCAGTAAGGTCACATCATTCCGGTAGGGCAAAGGACGGTATGCCGACGCTCATTATCAGGCCGCGCAGCTGCCTGGCATCAACAAGCGCGCCCAGCCCGATATTGGTCAGTAGGAGCTCAAGGTGCGCTCCCTTTCTCTGAACTCCGACCTCCCTCGAAATATATCTGGCCAGAACCTCGAAGAGTTCGGCTTCGTCAGCATTGGCTAGCCACAAGCCCACCGCCGTTGGCAAATGCACGAAGACGGCCCCAAGAGATTCTTCGAAGGCCTGTAGGTTTAGCGGCGAGGGCGCACCGTGCCGCATTGCGTCGACCCAATCTATCCAATCGAACAGTCGACAAAAGCACTTGAACCGATCACCAGGATTAGAAAGGCTTGGAAAGACATCTTCGGTTATGTTTCTCTCAGCCATTCCAGGCATCCCATTTTGTACAGCCTAATGCAAGCGTAAGCCTCTTTCCCAGCCCGCACAATTTCGGCCGCACCTTGCCCATCGTGATTCTCAGCCTGTATCAAGTCAAAAAACGGTTGTCCGAGGCCCTCGTTGAACCTCCGGAGTTTAATTTCCTCTTCGGGGGCGTATAGGACATTAGCCAACAGTTTGTCTGTATCGATGCTGGCTAAGTCGTTGATCTCCTCGAAGCGTTCCATGAGCCACGTAGCGTCCCACCTGCTTGAAGGATCCAGATGGAGTGCCCGCCCCATTCTGCATATTCTATAAAGTGCACACAGTACATTCCATCGCGTATCGGGCCAAAGAATCATGAGCTTCGCTGTTCCGCCGGGACTACGACATCTGCTTTATCACATTCTCGATATACGGCTTAAACTGAGCCGCGTCGGGGAGGTCGGATCGAGCGGCGAGCGCCTGCAGATCGGGGATAAAGGATTTATCGTCCGTCCTTGAAATGGCCTGAACGGCGGCGTACTCGATGGCCGCGTCCTTATCGTTAAGGGCGGCTCGCAAAGCTGCCTTCGCCGTTGGTTGCGAATCCGTCAAGGTAACAAGCGCCAGCAGCGCCGTGGTGCGGAAATCAGTCGGATGGCCGGGAGCGGTGTCGCCGACAATCAGGTTTAGCGCCTCAGGCGTGTGAGAGCGAGCGAGAATGTTCAAAGCGGCAGTACGAACCGTATTGCGCAATGAAGGAATCTGGCTGGCTTTGATAAAGACATCCATATTGCCCTTTAGATCCCAATCGGCCAAGGCCTGAAGGGAGTTTCGAACAATCGCATAAGGTTCCTTATCGTTGATATAGGAGCGAAACTGCTGCGTCACCTCAGGGGTAGCGGCCAATGCGGCAAGACCCTCCACTCCGCTCGCGCGGCGCGCAATATCCGGGTGCTTCAACTCCGTCTCATAGAACGACCTGAGCGACTCCTTCTTCAGGTTGGTCAAAAGGAAATAGCTTTCAATGGCAGGGAACTGCGAGTTATCCGCCGAAAGAACGGATACGATCATGTTTATATCGGCATCAGTTGGATTGCCGTCCAGCATGTCCCGCATCGCTTTGTTGCGGTCGATACAGTTGGGCGCGGTCTGCAGAATGTAGGGAAGTTCCGTCTTATCCCAATGGAGGGTGGGGATCTCCCGAAGGAAGTTGTGCTCGGGATCAAACAGCACTGCGTTCGGCTTCGCCGAACGGGCAACTTTGAAATCCTGTTCCTTGTCGGTCAAGCGGATCGGCACTTCGTCGAGGTGCGTGCCATCGATGATTCCGATGGCCGTTTTTACATTGTAAATGGGAGTTCCGTCGCTCCTGTCCTGGGTCTGCTTTACGTGTAAAACCACGTTGCTGCCATCCCATCTCCAGGTTGTATCAAGTACGGGATGGCCGGGTTTGTAAAGCCACTGATCGAAAAAGGGATGAAGGTTGATGCCGCTGGAATCGGTCATCGCCTCGCAAAGGTCGTTTGTTTCAACCGGCGTGTGCTGGTGAAGCAGCAGGTAATGCTTTAACCCGGCGAAGAATGCCTGATCGCCAAGCATTTGCCTGAGCGTGTGAAGGATGACTCCGCCCTTGGGATAAGTGTGCTGGTCGAACATCGCATCGGGGTTGCTATAGAAATTGGTTACGACCGGGCGGTGGTAGCGCTGTGCTTCCTGGAGATAGCTCTGCAGGGCCGATTCGATCTCGCGGGCGTAGCCGTTAGGGCCCCGACTATGCTCAAAATACATGATCTGCATGTAGGTTGCAAAGCTTTCATTGAGCCAAATCTGGCCCCAATCTTTGGTAGTAACGGTGTCGCCGAACCATTGGTGTCCCATCTCGTGGGAGTTCAGCGAATCCATCGCGTAGTAGCCTGCTCTTTCATCGGTTAGCGAGTTTTCCCCTAGTGTGGTCGCGCTGACATTTTCCATGCCGCCGCCAAAATCGAACATGGCATCCTGGGCGTATTTGGGCCAGGGGAATCGATAGCCGATGGCATCGCTATAGAACGAAAGCATGTCCTGGGTGTGGCCAAAAGATTCCTTGATAAGGTTGCCCTCGCCCTTCGGCACCACGTACCAAAGAGGCATTCCGCGCCAGCTATCGTGGCCGACATCGAACGGTCCGCCGCACAGGGAAAGAAGGTAAGTGGCATGCGGAATCGTCATCTTCCAAACGAAGGTTCGGGTCTTGCCATCTGAGCTAAGCGTGTTCGAAACGGGCACGCCGTTGCCGATCACGGTCCAATCAGCGGGGACGGTGGTGTGAGTTTCCGAAGTCGTGAAATCGTTGGGGTAATCCCAAATGGGCACCCAGTTGCTGTTGTATCCGGTCTCGCCCTGCGTCCAGAATCCGATTCGGTTCGGTTCTCCAACCCGGGTCTGGATCCAATGCCATCCACCTTCGCCGCCTTGGCCAAATCCCCTGCCGCCCGCATTCTTGGAATCGTAAGTGACCTTTACGCGGACCACCTTATCTCGGGGGATCATGCCGGAGGCGATGATGAGCTTCTTGCCTTCGTGCTTGAACGATGTGGACTGGCCGTCGATTTCGACGGACTTGATGTTCAAGTTTTCGCCCGCGTCCAGAGTGATGTGATCGAGTCCATTCCTTAACGGGGATAGCGTATCAACCACTGAGCCGCCGAACTCCCGGTCTGGCCAGTCTACGCTCACGTCGACGTTGACGTTGATCAGATCGTATTCGCGATTGGGTGCGTAGTGCACGGTTGCATTGGGCGCGGAAAAGGCGTCTCCGTTATTGAACTGCGCCTTGGCATCCAAGGTGCTGGCAACGAAGAGAATGGCGGTGAGGGCGGGCCCAAGAATAAACCACTTAGAACGCATGCCTCAGTTTGGACCCATGAGCGGATATTCCGCAATACTTTAAAGCGGAATACCTATGGCAAGGAAGGTTCCGTATAATTGAAGGAGTGGGATTTCGGCAGCACGAAGAGTGTCGGTTCGAAAATAAATTTGTAGTTTGTCATTGCGAGGAGCGAACGAGCCGGAATCCCCGAAGGCTCGGTAGCGACGCGGCAATCTTTTTGGCGTTCCACCGGTTCGGCGTTTAGCCACGTAGGTCGCAACGTCGGCCCACGGAGAGCCTCCTCGCGATGACAAAGAGACCTAGAGAAAGATGTATGATTCCGTGCAGCGCCCAGTGTGACACGGCTTTGCTGAAAAAATGGACTTTCAACGTATTGCCTTCTTAACCAAAAGGAAAAGCCTGTTAGGATTCTTCGCGGGAGCTTCTGTGCTTGCCACCGCGATAGTCAGTGCGCAGGGGCCAAAGGGGCCGAGGTCACCTTATATCGGTTCAAGCGTTTCCGGTTCGGACGCGTACGTTAAAGGTCTGGAGTTGTGGCGACAGTCGGATGTTTCCAACAGCACCTGCGCGTTCTGCCACTCGCCCGATGCCTTAGAAATCGCCGCATACAGTTTTGATGACGACACCCTTAGGAGGCGCGCGAAGCCGCACCTTGGGGAAAAAGGCGCTGAAGGCATAGTGGAATTCATCCACGCCGTGCGTGAAAAGTATGGGATCAAGAAGCTGCTGGATCCGATGAAGGACCGCCCGCTTCAACCTGGCGGTTCGGTTTTGCCCGGAAAAACGCCGGCAGAACGGGATTTGGCCTTTGCTAAAGAGTTGGAGACCAAACTGCCGACGTTAGCGAGCGGCAACGTAGATTCGTTGGAGGCGGCCGAAAAAGCGAAGGACGAAGTGCTGGCCGTCGATCCACGCCAACTGCCGGTCGGGATTGTTTTCAACCGGATCTCAGAGGACGGATTCCATGGTAGGGAACACGCAACCTTTGCCCACTGGATCGCCGATGTGGCGGTTCAGCTTAAATTCCCTTGGCCAACCTATTTCATCCATGAGAATTCGTATCTGGAGAATCCGAATCCGCAGAACCTGTTTGCCATCGTTTATTCGCCGGAACATAAGCCTGGCGACCCTTACGCGTACGACCAAATGATGGCATACGACAAGTTTCGCGCCCTTTTGGTTTATTCGCATGTACTGCGAATGGAAGAGCATGGCGAAGATGCGTTCAAAAACGTTGGCCCCGTTTTCTTTGGCGAAATAAAGCGGAAAGACCTTCCGAATCCTCTCTTAGAGCTTGGCGTCTTTGCCGATGCGCGCTCTGATACGCCATTTTCGATGTTCGCTTTTCCCGACCAGATCCTTGATAAAAAGTTGGCCGGCCCTACGGCTGCAGAACAAATGGCGCAAATTCGGTTGCCTTCGCTCTACGCGGGCTGGCTGATGGACCAGGGCTTGGAACGATCCCACTTATGCCCTGAAGACCGGACAACGAGAATCATCACGGAAAGGCTTCTGAGCGATGGTCCGTACCCTATGCACGACGCTTTTTTGATTACGCGGAAGCTGGTGGTTGATGGCTTTATTCCGGAGGCTTGGGGACGCACCACCCCGCAGCATTTCTTCATCGATTACAGCGCCTTTTTGGGCGATGGCAACGTGAAGAAACATGAGCCTACCGATCCTGAGGAGCGGGCGATTTATAGGCGGTTCGTGGTGAACTCGTTCAAAATGAGCCTTTATCTTTATGAGGATGGAGCTGCCAAAGATAAAGCTGCGGTTGAAGGGGAAAACCCAACCGAGCAGATTAAAGCCATGAAGGCCTATGTTGCTGATGCCGAACCCAATGAAGCGCTGGCCTTTGATGCCCTGGCTGCGAAGGTTTTGCCTTAGCCGAAAGTCGAAAGTTTTAGCCCAGCAGAGCTTTTACAATTGACTCCCATTCGTCTTCTAAGGAACCAGATTGGGCTGGTCTGCCGGCTCTGCGGTACCAATAACCCGCGTTGGACATATCGCCTTCTTTTCGATGAAGGTAGGCGTGGACCCAAGCGGCGTTCTGGCCTTCGTCCGATTGGGCGGTTTCGTGGGCGTTGTGCCAAATCGCCTTTGGCGTCGTACCAAAGAGCTTGCAACGCCGCCGCCATTTGAGGCGGCGAATCATTGGTTAGGGTCACGCGGAACTCGTCTAAGGTCATTTTCTCCACAACCGCAACTACTGCTTTGGGAGCGATTCGTTCAGGGTTGAAACCAGGTCAACATCCTTCAAGAGTTGAAACGTGAACGTGAAAATGATCTCCGGCTGGATGCCACCCATTCGGCCCTGAGAAGCGAGGACGCAGAAGTTTGCCTGCGGCCCGTAACCATTTAGCATCGATTCGGTAGGCTCGGTTTCATAAGTCATTCCTACCGTAAAGCCGCGAGATAGGGGCGCGCCGACTCTTCGGTATCCGTAGCGAGGATTTGCCGCCTGCGGGGCGCCCTTTTTCTCGATGATTGCATCCGCGCCGAAGACGAGCTCGTTTAGAGCCGTTTGAGCGTTCGCGGAAAGGTCCGTCAACGAGACCTGTTGTTCCTTTAACGCGGTTTGCTGTTGGTCCGGTGAAAGGAAGCCAAAAAAACGGAGGGTACCGAATGCAGAGTTCTGCTCGCTGAAGTTTTGCAAGTTCGGCAGGATCGCCTTCAGGTAGGGAACTGAGGCATCATTGCCAGCGGCCGCTTCGGGTGGCCGAGGTTCTGCTATGGCGAAAGCGGCAAGGTCCGTAAGCCGCGCGCTCTGTTTAGTGAGCCCGGCTTGCATAAGGGTTTCAAGAGCCTTGCGATTGGCCCTGTGCCGCCGGCTACTAGCTGGATCGCCGGGCATGACTATCAGGCATTCTTTGCTGATTTTAGCCTGAAGAAGCCCCTTTTGCGCGGCATCTTTTAAGAAGTCGGCCGCCGTTGCGGATTGAAGAAGTGAAACGGAATCAGGCAGGTCAGCGACAATCGGCAGGTCGCATTCCTTGGCCCGTTGGAGGAGTGCTGGGCCGGCGTAAAGCGAAAGCGGATCGTGCGCGTATGGATGACCTAGGATATCTAGCGCCTCCTTGCTCAGCTTCTCAGTGTGAGGCGTGCCGCGATCCATGCCGTTCTTTATAAGTTCGGTCGTCGTATCCGGAATAGCGACGGCGGCAGTATCTGCACTCGTGAGAGCATCCGGGAGCGTAAAAGCGGATGGTGCGATCAAGGCGGCCATGCCCGCCAGACCCCCGGTTTCGCTCGCTATCACCCCTCCTTTACGATTATAAACATCAAGCCGGAATCGGTAGGTGTCCTGGCTATTCGAAACGGCGAGCACAGTCTTTGGCAGTTCGCCAGAGTTGTTTTCGGGCACTCTACCATTAAGGAGCGAGGCTAGATTATCGGCATTAAGCAGGGAAGATGCGACCTGTGCATTATTAGGCTGATTTGAATAAACTATGCGCTGGCCGGATTCTAGTTGGGCTAAAGCTGTGGGGTCCAGGGCAGCTATGATGGTCGACAGCCCCCCGTTGCCGGGGCTATTTTTAGCAAGAGTTTTAACAATCGCGTCTGCCCGCCGGGCAACCCAATCCGCCTGTTCTTTTTGGCGTTTCTCAGGATCTGGAATCAGGCGGTACTCATCGGCAATCGTCATCCATTGGGCTGAGCAGGCCGTCGCGATCTCCTGAAGCAGTTTGCCGACTGATTGATCTTTGACTGAGATGAGGAGAACGTCGGAAGCGGTGGCAGGTTCGGAGGTGAAGTTTATTCCGGTCAACTTGGCGAGTTTTGCAAATACCTGATCCACGGTTTCGGCGGGGCACTCAAAGGTGATCTTCTTGCTGAGGTCTTGTGCACAAGCCATTCCGGCGATTAAAGCGATGGCTGTAATGGAGCAAAAAAATCGTTTCATATTTGGCTTCATTAAATTAGACGATTATTTTGAGGTTTAGGGGTCAATCATGGTATTGAGTTCCATTTTGAATTGGAGTTTCCAAACTCCAAAGTGCTGTTGAGACACTGGTCGCGACGGCCCCGATTGCCACCCCCCCCAGGGATTTTCGATTTTTGATTGTCGATTCTCGATTTGGGACGCAACCCATTTTGAAATCGGCCTTCGACTTTCGACTTTCCACTTTCGCCAAGCTTCTCAACGTATAATCCGCTTTAATGCCTCAAACGATCAGATTCCTCGGCGCTGCGGAAACCGTGACCGGATCCAAGCACCTTCTCACCCTTAACGGCCACAAAGTGCTTGTAGATTGCGGATTGTTCCAAGGAGACAAGGAACTTCGACATCGAAATTGGGAGCCGCTTCCGATCGATATCCGCGAAATCGAAGCGATCGTGATTACGCACGCCCATTTGGATCACATCGGTTATCTTCCAAAGCTGGTTAGGGATGGCTACAAAGGCCCCATTTACGCAACCAAGGCAACGATAGACTTAACCAGGATCAGCCTGCCCGACTCCGGTCGGATCCAAGAAGAAGACGCGCGGTTTGCAAACCGGCACAACTTAACTTCTCATAGTCCGGCGCAGCCTCTTTACACCGAGGAAGACGCCTATGCGTGCATGAAGCTTTTCCAACCGGTTCATTACCATGAGTTTCATCCTCTTCCCGGTAAGGCGCAGTTCCAATATTTGCCGGCCGGCCATATTTTAGGCTCCGCCTTCGCTGAGATATATTTTGAAAATGGCGAAAAGATAGTTATGTCGGGGGATTTGGGACGTTTCAATACGCCAATTATCCAAGATCCGACCACGATTGAATACGGGGAATACTTGGTCGTCGAAAGCACCTACGGCGACCGATTCCACGCCCACGAAGACACCCTTGGAAAGCTCGCAGAGATCTTCACGAGGGCCTATCAGCAGGGCTCGGTGGTTCTAGTTCCTTCCTTTGCGATTGGGCGCACTCAGGAGTTGCTGTACTTTATCAACCAACTGGAAGAGGAGAATAGGATCCCGCGGATACCTATTTTCATCGATAGCCCGATGGCAAACAGCACGACCGGCGTTTACGCGGCCGCTAAAGATGAATACGATTCGGAGATCAAGGTCAAGCTAGAAGCGGGCGAAAAGCCGCTGCATCCGGAAGGCGTCACCTTCATTAGGGATAGCGAAGCGAGCAAAGCTCTAAATGTTCAGAAGGGCCCCATGGTCGTCATCGCCGGAAGCGGTATGGCGAACGGCGGACGTATTGTCCATCACCTTTTGCACCACATTTCAAATTCCAAGACTATTGTTTTGTTTACGGGATATCAGGCCCAGGGCACAATGGGAAGACAGCTATTGGAGGGAGCGAAACACGTTCATATTCACCAATATGATGTGCCCGTTCACGCTGAGATCGAGGTGCTCAACTCTCTTTCGGCGCACGCTGATCAGGGCGAGATCATGACTTGGCTGGGGAAGTTCAAGGCCCCGCCGAAGCAGGCATTTATCGTCCACGGCGAACCGCCTGCTCAAGCGGTTCTGCAAGCGAAGATCAAGGAAGTATTGGGTTGGAACGTGGTGATTCCGAAGCAAGGCGAAGAGTTTCCGCTACCGTAGATGAGGATCTTCTGGGAGATCTTTGGCATTGTTGCGGTTCTTGTCCTCCTCGGGGCCACCATTTGGTGAGGCGCAGAAATCTGGAGGGGGTTTGGCTTCATGTTCAAGCTTCCTCAGCTTGCCGAAGAAGTGCTCTATTTCGAGAAGTTCACGAAGGTAAGGAAGAGCTGCAACATGTCCAGCCCGTTTTATCAGTCTGCGCATATCGTCGTCGGTAAAACAAAGCTTGTGATTTCGTTGGGACCTCAGGCTTTCTCTTACATGCGTTTGGGGCGTATGTCGGCGCTAGAGTTGGAATTCCGTTACGAATTGTCGAAGGTTGGGTTTATTGCCGTCAACGATGACGGTAAGGCCAACGTTGCGCTGTCCGTGCCTGCTGCTAATGAAACGGTCCCTAGCGCCTGGCTCGTCCGCTCCAAAGACGCCAGCTCTCTCGAGCATTATCTCTCGCTCGGCGGATCGCCAACGAATGCTGGCAATCTACCATGAGCGCAACGGAGCCTTATAATGGACATATGAGGGTCCTTGCGCCGGTAGCGCTCTTGTGTTTAATTTTCTCTTACGGATGCAAACCTAATTTGCCTCCCGCGAAGGTGGTCAAACTGGACAAGCTTCAAACCATCGCCTTCAACGACTATGTAAAGCAGGGCCAGGTTTCGAAATCACCCAACTCGTACACCATTACCGAGAGAAAAGAGGACGGAAAAGATGTCGTCGAAATTTCGCCAAATGGTGGGTGGCAGCAGAACGAGACTGGGGGTTGCGGAACGCAGGGTTGTGACGTAACCTTTTTTATAGATCCAAAGACTTTGAAGATTCTTCTGAGGACAATCGGAACTTAACGGGAGTTCCACACCAGTTAATCTCCCACGAAACCAGAACCCCTGGGTAGCATTACTGAGCGGCTACGCCGCCCAGAAACCATGTTCACACCCAAGCCCACAAAACTCGGATTCATCCCCGCGAACCGCGGATTCTTCTCCTCAGTTCTCGCCGCCAAAATGCGACGCCAGTCGA
This sequence comes from Fimbriimonadaceae bacterium, assembly GCA_036502005.1. Classification (GTDB taxonomy): domain Bacteria; phylum Armatimonadota; class Fimbriimonadia; order Fimbriimonadales; family Fimbriimonadaceae; genus DASXZH01. The sequence goes on along the minus strand of DASXZH010000094.1, from coordinate 69,482 downwards.
TCGAAGCCATGCAAAATCAAGGTATCGAAGTTGTCGTTCCGGACACAAACGACACAAAAGTCGGCTGTGTGGAAAACCTCAAAGAGGCCGAGTTCGCGGCCAGGCTTTTTAGAGAAAAGAACGTGGACGGCATCGTTATCGGAGCGGTGAACTTCGGCGATGAGCAATCGGCGGCGACCGCCGTTCGCAAAGCAGGCCTCAACGTCCCGATCCTCATTTACGGCTGCCAGGAAGAAGAGACGCTAACCATGAAAACAGCTCGCCGGGACTCGTTCTGCGGCCTTCTCTCTATTGGTGAATCTTTGCGCCAGATCGGCGCGCCCTACAGCGTTGCCCCTCGCCCGATTCTGTTTCCAACGGATAAAGCCTTTGCCGACAGCCTGGATTGGTTTGTGCGCGTAGTTCGGGTTGTTAATGGCGTGAAAAACGCCCGCTATGGCCAAATCGGGGCAAGGCCAGAAGCTTTTTGGACCTGCCGATTCGATGAGAAACAGCTGCAGCGCCTAGGCCCGACCACGGTCGTTCTAGATCTCAGTGAAGCGTTTGGTGCCTGCAACCGTATTGCGAACGAAGATAAGGAAGTGCTCGGAATCGCGCAACAGATTCGAGACTATGCCAACACGGGAACGGTTACCGAAGACGCGATCATCAAGAGCGCTAAACTGGAGCTGTTCCTGAGAAGATGGAAGCTTGAGAACGAAATCGATGCTTACGCGATTCAATGCTGGACCAGCATTCAGGCCAACTACGGCGTTTGCAGTTGCACTTCGATGAGCCGATTGGGCGACGAAGGCACGCCGAGCGCTTGCGAGGCTGATATCCTTGGCACCCTTTCCATGCACGCCTGCCAGCTTGCCTCTGGCTCGCCAGCCGGTTTGGCGGATTGGAACAACCTTCACAACGACGACGACGAGCTTTGCACGGTTTGGCACTGCGGGGTGTTTCCCAAGAGTTTTGCAAAAGAGAAGCCGGTCCTTGGCGTGCAAGAAATCATCGCGGGCAGCGGAGCAGCTAGGTACGAGGATTCGCAGGGAACGGTCGAGTTTGTGGCGGCCGAAGGACCTCTGACCCTGTCGCGCGTCACCCAGGATCCTGATGGCTCTTGGAAAGCGATGATCGCGCACGGCGCGATCGAGGACAACATCGCGAAGACCTTTGGCTCTTATGGCTGGGCGCGCATTCCGCATCTGCAGAAGCTTTATAGAAACGTGCTGCTGCAGCATTTCCCCCATCACGTGGCGATCACGCAGGGGCACGTTGGGAACGCTCTTTGGGAGGCCTACGGCCGGTACTTGGGCTTTCAGGTCTATCACGCGGATCAAACCGTGCCGGGATCTTATGATGCCGCTTTGCCTTTTTAACAGACATCGCGAAGCGCTGGACTGCATCCATTCTAACGTTTCTCTCCGCGTGCCGACAGATTGCAAATGTGTTTCCCACTTTAGGAGGTGCCCCGGAGGGGCTTAAGAACTTAGCCGGCAGTTGAGCCGTAGGCGACACTGCCGGTGGGGCGCCACAATATTTTCCGGCACGCCGAAGGTGTGCCAGAATCGTTGAATGGCTTCGACGTACGCAGCTCTTAATTACCACCTTGTTTTTAGCTCCAAGGATCGCGCTCCATTTATTGAAGCGGGTTGGAAGGATCGATTGCACGCCTATTTAGGAGGAATAGCGAAAGGGTTAGGAGGCGCCCCTATGTCAATTGGAGGGGTTGATGATCACGTTCACATGCTTCTCGGCCTGAAACCGACCCATTGCATTTCAGATGTCGTACGCGATATTAAGAAGGACAGTTCTTCTTTTGTTCACAACGAACTGGGCATCCGAAAGTTCAATTGGCAGGAGGGCTATGCGGTTTTCAGCCTGTCGGTCGATGGCATACCGGCCGTTCGCGATTATATTGCCTCGCAGGCGGAACATCATCGAATGGTCAACTCGCGTGATGAATTATTGGAGCTCTGCAAGGCGGCACACATCGAGCCCGAAATGAAGTATTTCGTTTAACTTTCTGGCACACCTTCGGCGTGCTGGGAGTTTGGACCTGCTTCCGGCAGTGTCGCGTTCGGCTCAACTGCCGGCTAAGTTCTTTTAGCCCCTCCGGGGCGGCTTTTGCGGGACGAGTTCGCTAGAGTATGGGCGTTGGAGCAAGCTTTCGCAGTCCAGAGTTCGCGGAGATCGGACCCACAATTAGAGAACCGCGCCCGAAGGCGCGGTCTCTTTGTCTCTCTGGTCACGCAAGCTTAACTATTACTGGCCGGAATACATGCTCAGAAGGTCCTGAAGCATCTGGTTCACGGCCGTAACCACTTTCGTGTTTGCCTCATAACCGCGCTGGGTTACGATGAGGTTGGTGAACTGGGTGCCGACATCCACGTTGGACTGCTCCAAGAATCCTGCCTGGATGCCACCGCGTGCGCCGGTGCCTGCCACTCCGATGGTTGGAGGACCAGAACCAAGAGTCTGAGAAACTAGGTTGTCGCCCAGGTTCGCAAGACCCTGGTCGTTTGTGAAGCTAGCCATGGCAACCTGAGCGAGAGTCTTGGTCATGCCATTCGAAAACACGCCCGTGATGGTGCCATCGCTGCCGATTGTGAACGACTGCAGAGAACCAGGGGCCGCTCCATTCACGCTCGTCGCCTGGACAAGCGAACTGCTCGCGTTCTGAGTAAGGCCACTGAAGTTCAGGGCGACGGTGGTAGCGGCGGCGCCGTTGGCGGCTGGAATTGTGATGTTGCCCAAGGCGGTGGGATTCATGAGATTGCCGTTGGCATCAAAGTAAAGGGGCTGATTGCCGGTGCTTGTAGAAGATCCGACATTGGTGGTGCCTTCCGTGGCTGTCCAGGTCCAGCTCGAAGTTGCTCCGGCAGGTGCACCTGCACCCGGAGGAGAAGTTCGATTACCGAAGCTAAGATTCACTCCATGAGTTCCACCAAGGGAGTCGTAGACGTTGACTCCCATCGTGGCTGTTGCTGTTGCTGAAGCTGTTGTGCTCAAGTTTCCGCCGATGCCCACCGCGGAAGTGGCTTGCGCTGAGCTAAGGCTGCCAAGGGGAATATTGATTGTGGAAGCAGGGGTAATGGCACCTGCGTTGGCGATATTGCCCGAAGCATCCGCGGACCAGCCTAAGACCGCGTTGCCGGTGGAGGCCTGCACCAACTCGCCGTTGCTGTTGAGCGTGAATTGGCCATCTCGGGTGTACGCCTGATTGCTGCCGTTGGCAACCACAAAGTAGCCGTCGCCCTGGATAGCCAAGTCGCTCGGCTGGCCGGTTGCGTTTAACGTTCCCTGGGTTTCATCCGTCGAAGTGCTGCCAACCATAACTCCTTGGCCAAACTGCAACGGGTTTACACCCTGGGTGATCACGTTAGAGATCAAATCCTCAAAGCTTGTATCGGAGCCTTTGAAGCCGGTCGTATTAACGTTGGCAAGGTTGTTGCCAATAACGTCCATACGCTCCTGCTGCGCCTCTATGCTCGACATGCTTGCAAGCATTGCTTGTAACATTCCTTATCCTCCATATTCCTTGCGGCTACGCCGCGGTTTTTTGGCTAAGGAAGCCGGCTCCAATCCGGAGCTTTGGCCGACATTCGGAGGCGTCCTCCGATCCTGCCTTTCCCTTTTGCCTTGTTAAGTTCTTCTTACACAACGACTGCGCTGTCGATGTTTGTGAAAACGTTGTCCTTCAGGTTGTCTTTGTCCACTGCCGTAATCACCGTTCGGTTCTTCACAGAAACGACGAGGGCGACATTGTCCACCATCACCAGAGATTCCTTTGCACCTTTAGCGGCTGCCTTGTTCACGCCGTTTACCACCCGCTGCCATTCATCCTGATTGAGCTGAATGTTGCGGCTTTGAAGACGTGTTTGAGCGTGGCCACTCACCTTAAGCTGATCCTGCAAGATGGAGCCAAAATCCGGTCCCTGGCCCGCTTGGGTCTGGGGTTGGGTCTTTGGCTGCTGGATCTGCTGCTGCTGCAGTAGTTCCGATATCTTGTTGTTCTGGATGTCGCTCATAGGTGGATGTTTAGCTTCCGGTGCTGGTCTTAGTGGTGGTTTGTCCCGAAACCGACTGAAGCGAACTCATATTGACCTGGCTCGTGTATCCGCTCGAGTCAGTGACGTTCAACAAGTAGCTGCCATTCGATATCGAAAGGGATGTGACAGTTCCGGTAACAGGAACCGCTTCGCCCGCCGAATTGGTCGTAAGGCCCGTAACCGTTTGGCCCATGAGAGAGGACGCTTGGGTTACCTGCATCGACTGCTGCATTTGGTCAACGCCTTGAACGGTGCCCATTTGAGCAAGCTGAGCGAAGAAATCGCTATCGCTGGTGGGATTCAGCGGATCTTGATCCGCCAATTGGGTCGTGAGGAGTTGCAAGAACTCCGTCATATTCAGCGCTGTGTTCGAACCGCTGTTTGCGGTTGCGGCGCCGTTTGCTGATGAATTTAGGATTGACGATACTGCCATAGTCTAACCTCAGATCGAAAGATCCACTCCTTTGCCGGCACTTGCCGTTGGGAAAGAGCCGGGAGTGGATGTTGTTGTCTCCTTTGCGCTACTGGAAGTCGCGCCTGTGTTGAATTGTTGTTGTTGCGAAGGCCGTTGCTGTTTGCCTTGGCCGTTGAGCCCAACCGAAACCTGGCCCAGATTCATGCCCTTGTTTTCAAAGGAATGATTGAGCTGGCCACGATTCTGGTGAAGGGCGTTTCGTAAAGACTCGTTGTTGGTCACAATCTGGGCGGCGATTTCACCGTGGGAAGACTTGACGTTAAGGGTAATGCTGGTGTTGTCTTCGGTTTGAAGATGAACGGTTACGTTCTCTGCAGCTTTTGTCAGGGCTAGCTTATCGGCGTGGTCGACGAACTCCTTGATGGCTTCGATGTTTGTCAGCTGTTGGGCGTTTTGTTGGGCCGTTTGGTTGTTGTTGCCGCTTTGGGCTCCGCCTGCGTTTCCGCCCGCCGTTTGGCTTCCGCTATTCGTAGCTTGTTGGGCTTGAATAATGTTGTTCTGGACCGAAGGTGCGGCTGGAACGCTTGGCGTGCTGTTGCTGCTGCTGGTCGGGTTGGGCATGGCGAATCCGCTATCTTTTGCGGTTGCAAGGGCCGCTTGGATTTGCTGGTTAGCGATGTTGGTCCCAATCTGTGGGTTTACTGCAGGTGCCGCAGTTGGATCGATGGCTATCGGGAGGGGACTATCGATTGTTCCCGTTGGCGCCGGCGTCGTTGTCGCTGGTTGTGCCGTTGTTGGGTCCGTCGTTGATTGGGCGGAAACAATTGTCGCCGAAGCGTCTGTTGGGAGTTCCTTCAGCGAGACCAACGTTGGACTGGCTTTGGCTGTTGGTGTCGCAGTTGCTGCAGGGGTGGTACCGGCTGCGGTTTTGATGTCCGGCCCGGTTGCCGTTCCTTTAGCTGTTGCTTTACCGCCGGTAGGCAGCGCATTAGTTGCGTTAGCTGCACCGATCAGCACCATTGGCTGCACAACGGCAACGCCGGTGGCAATGGCATGAACTTGGGAAGTCTTCTTGTCCTTGTCCGACGAGGATTGGGTTTTGTCGGTGGAGGAAAGGTCCGGCTTGTTTGACTGAGTATTCGACTCTTGTGTCTGTAGCTCCTTTTCTCCTGAGGCATCAGGATTGGGTGGAGGTGGTTCGGGGCCAGGCGGGGCCTGGGTCATCTCCAAAATGTTTTGAAATTCGTCGGGATTGGTTGCCGCAGCTTGGCCGGAGGTATCAACCATCCCGCCAAACAGGCTCGTTCCCAGTGCTAATAGATTCAGATCCATTGATTCAATGAAATCATCGGCATAAAAAACCTAGTTATTTAGCGGGGAAAAGGAAAGGGATGCGTTTTGCGCTATGCGGTGGGGATCAAAGATGCGTTGAGCGCTGTGCGTTTTTCGTCGAAGATAAGTTAGGCAGGAAAAGGTTATTTGGATGTCATGCTGACCAACCCGCTCCTTCGCGCTGCGCGCTAGGTTCTCCATTCGTTCGTCGCTCCTCCTCACATATAAGGAGAACCATGGCCGAGAACCAAAACCTCTTCCGTGAGAAACAATTGAGCGTTTCAATCCCAGCTCAACGCAAAACGCACAACGCCTTACGCATTCTTAACTCCTCTCTATATCTCCAGCCGCCTTATCAATGGCAGCGGTGATGTTCGCGATGCTATCGGGGCTTATCTCGCCCTTAGCGAGCCGAACCTGGATGGCAGCACGGAGATTGGCGAAGGCTCGCAGAAGCTCCGGCGCGGGTGGGCCGCCAAACCTGGCTTTGAAATGCTCCACGCGGTCTTTAATCGCTTGAAACGCCTCTTTGTTCTCGTCAAGGGAAGCGCGGCCTTTATCGGTAAGGCTGTAAAGCTTTTTGCTTCCTTGCTGCTCGCTGGCGACCAATCCGGTTTCTTCCAGATAGGTGAGGGTGGGGTAGACCACTCCGGGGCTCGGCGAATATTGGCCGTTGACCATATCCTCGATCTCCTTGATGATCTCGTAGCCGTGCCTGGGCTGGTTGCCAAGCAGGTCCAATATCAGCCAGCGGAGATCGCCCTGCTCAAGGAATCTTTCCCCTCGCCCGTGTCCACGGCCGAATCCGAATTCACGCCCGCCTCTTCCTCGGTGTCCTCTTTCTCGTCCTTCCCACATAAATCTCATAAAGCGGCCTTCGTGATGGCCGCATTCAAAGTGTTGTCCTTTCATTTGTAAAGTTACCTCTATTTTGAAAGCTTCGATCTTTCTAGAAAATATCTAAAATAGTATTAGAAGCAATCTTAGATATATCTTACATGTGTTTATGGCAGACCGTTTCGCTTTCTTTGAAAAAAAAGTCGAAAAAAAGGGTGGCGGATGGGGGATGGCGGATGGCGGATAGGTTTCTTGTATTCTAGGTCTGTGGGGCTCTAGGTTTCTGGGCCGAGAAGGGAGCGGATCTAGACCCTGAGCGGAATGAATACCATTCAGGCTTAGCAAGGAAGGTCATCAATTCGGGCAACTCCTAAATTGTCGGAACGAGAAAAACGGATAATGAGCTTATGCAACCTAGCACGTACCGATATAGCAAGATCGGGCAGCTCTTTTACAAGATTGCCCTCATAGGCGGACTCTTCATCATCGCGATGCCTATCTTTCTACTCACTCAAGGGCCAAACCCAAAGGCGATAATCGGTCATTACCAAGCGGGCGATCATCCAAACAGCGTCCCAGTCAGTCCCCTTTTAGAGTGGTCGCTCTATGCGATATCGGTAGTCACGATCCTCTTTTTCGGAATTCTTGCCTGGCGCGGGTGGCAGAACGAGAAGATCACAGTGCAGGACGGAGTGGTTACATGGACGGACACGTCCGGAAGGGTCAAAGTTCAGTCACCGCTAGCCGATGTTCTTCCCGGTGGGCTCGTTCGGGCAACTCCTCCCAACACCTTATATGCCTTGATGACAAAGCACGGCGATATCAAATGGAACGGGTCGATCGACAACTGTGGTGATCTGGTTTCTGTTTTTGCTGAGGCGGCCGCTGGGAAATATAGTGCTGCCCCGAGTATTTCTTATCCTCCGGTCACTGAGCGGCAACCTTCGCCCCCGCCGCATTCAAATCCCAATTTCGATCCGTACGCATATGGGCGAGTGGAGGCGCAACCTGAAAGCACTCCCCATGATAGTGCCGGTATGCACATAGTGGCAGGGCCAGGAACAATAGGACCCTCCATTGGAACGGTCACAACGGGTCCGGAAAAAGCCTACAACTATCGCACGGCTCGGCTTGGATTATTTGCAGGTTTTGCTTCTCTGTGGGTGTGCGGCCTAATCGCGATCTTTACTACGAATCTGCTTAAGGGGAGGGCAATCTCCGGTTTCTCGCAGCAAGGTAGCCCATGGGTGCAGATATTTATCTTTGCGCTCGTCGGAATAGCTTCTGTTAGTGGCTCAATCTATCTTTGGGGGTTCTTCTTTAACGCGAAGATTGTTTTTGATGGGCAAGGCGCGGTCGTGTACAACTGGGCGGGTGCAATTAAGGGTCATTATTCTTTTCGTGACCTAAAGCCAGACTCCCTTACCTGCTGGCAAAGGTACACGCCTCGGGCGCGCATTGACTCGATTCCGGTTGGCGGCCGCGCTATTTCATACTCATACAGCGTCGTGACGGCCGATGGAACTATCAAGTGGAGCGACGATATGAACGGAGGGGCCGAACTCTACGAAAGGGTTCTTGCTATTGCGAACAGATCGCGGCTAACGACGGGCTCTGAGTAAGGTGCTAGCTCACCCTTCTTTTGAGGTGACATTGAACTTGAATACCGATTGCCCTGCAAGGGAAGCCTCACCATCCGAAGACTTTAAGCGACAGTCCGCAAGGTCATACACGCTCTTCAAACTGACATCAAGCGAGGTGCCCGACGTAAAAGCCCAAGTCTGTTTCCAGTCGACTGTAATGGTTTTGTGCGCTGCATCAATTTGCGAAATTTTCCCCTGCCCGTCGACGTGCAGCTTTAATTGGTCTGTCCAGTGAAAGGCTACAGTGTCGTGCAGGCCCACAGTGCTGTTGCTGGTAATTCCGGCAAGACCTATCATCACCAAGAGTGCCGAATCCCCTTGGTAGCTCACACCTTGGGGCATTCCGTCAGGTCCAACGAAGCTGGATAAATCTGGCAGAGGTTCGCTTGGCGTGCCTGGAGCAACGAGGTTAATTCCTTTATAGTGGACTTTTGCGAAGCCGGGCTTGACCCGCATGACTTCGGCACGAACATCAAATTTAATTGCGCTCTGGACTGTGTACGCAACAGACATGGAATAGGTCGTGTTTTCGCCTTTGGAGAAAGACCTTGCAAAATGCACTTTTGAATCTTGTGTTGCACTTGCATTCTGCGTCGATCTGGGCGCGAAAGCGCAACAGAGGATTGCCACCAGGCTGATCATTAGTATTTCATCTCCTACTTGGTGAATTACCTTACCCTTCGCCGACTGAGAACCCGATCCGCGACAACCCCAATCAAAATCACCGAACCAACCACCGCGAAGTTGAGGGAACTCGGAATTCCCAACAGGTTCACCAAGTTCTGCAGCACCTGCAACAAGGCTGTCCCCAACAAAACGCCGATAATCGAGCCTTCACCACCGAGCAAAGAACATCCGCCCAACACGGCGGCGGCTATCCCGTAAAGCTCATAGGAAGATCCATGAGTGGAAGGCGAAATAGAGTTGGTATAAAAGGCAAATAATATCCCGGCGATGCCGGCCAGAAGTCCAGAAATCACATAGGCGCTGGTCACGATTCGATTCGTTGCGATGCCGGAATAGCGAGCGGCAACTTCGTTGCTCCCAACCGCATAAAGGCGGCGGCCATAAACGCAGCCATGCAAAAGCACTCCACAAATAATCGCGATGATGATCAACAACACAAACTGGATGGGAACTCCGAAAATAGCTCCCGTTGCAAAGGATTTTAAACCTTCAAATCCTTTCGCTTCCCCAAATCCTTTCGTCTCATCTTTTGCGATGAACTGGGCTAACCCTCGATAGATCAACAGGCCGCAGAGGGTCACGATGAAGGGCTGAAGCTTAACGCGAGTGATCAGAACGCCGTGGATATAACCCAAAAACGCACCCACCCCAATAACGGCAGGCACGGCAATAACAGCGGGCCAATGCTTTTCTACCAGTGCGATGGAAAGCAACACGCCAAGCAGCGCGAACATCGATCCCACCGAAAGATCGATTCCTCCGGTGATAATGACAAGCGCGGCACCGATGCTGAAGATGCCGTACATGCCGATCAGCCGCGCCATATTTGCAAGGTTTGTGACGCTGATGAACCGGTGGTTCATCGACTGCACAAAAATGCACAGGATGACGAGCAGCACGAAAATGCCGATCTCGCGGCTGAATTTCTTAGTCAAGCGGCACCTTTAACAAAGATCAAGATTTTCCGCGCAGCTTGTTTAGTTTGTCCTTATAGGCGTCGATATCGGCCTTGTGAAGCACGAGGGTTGGGATGTAATCGAGTTTGTTTGCCGGCACGGCGGATTTGTCGCCGTTCAGATAAGCATTCATCATCTTCACGCTGTCGTGGCCGAAAACGTACGGCTGCTGAACGACGGTCGCGTAGATAGCGCCCGCCTTAACGCCTGCAAGTGTATCGTCTTCTTCATCGAAGCAAAGGATCTGCACCTTGCCGACTTTGCCCGCATCCTGAACTGCGCTGTAAATGGCGGGACCGTTATAGCTCCAGATTCCGATAAGACCGGCGATGTTAGGTTCCTTAACGAGAACGTCAGCTACGTTTGATTTAGCCTTGGTGTGGTCCGCATGGTCTAGACGCACGTCTTCAATAACGATTTTGGTGCCGGCGATCGCATCCTTGACTCCTTGGATCCGGTCGTGCGCGTTCTGAGCATCGCTCTCACCCACAAAAGCCATAACGTTTCCACCGTTTGGCAAAGCTTTTTTGAGTTCCTCGCCAAGTTGCTTTCCGGCTGCTTCGTTATCGGATCCCACGTAGCAAGCGCGGTTGGTGTTTGGGGCATCGCTATCTTGGGTGATGACAAAAACTTGGCCAGCGGCTTTGTTAATCATATCCGTCTGGTTTTTCGGATCGGTTGGGCTGATGGCCATGCCGTCCACGCCCTTGGCCAACTCGTCATCCACGATTTGCTGCTGGGCAGCGGGAGACCCATCGGCGGGCATTCTGAAGGCCACGTCCACGTTGGGCATCTCTTTCTGAGCTGCCTCAACACCTTTCCTGGCGATGGTCCAGTAGTCGGAAGCGTTGTTGGTCACAAACGCCAGCTTTAGGTGCTTCGCCGTTGCCCCAGATTTATCCGTGGTGCCGGAACTCGTCGAGTTAGAAGTGCTTGTTGAGTCTTTGGATGAGCATCCGCATAGTGCGACCAGCACCAATGCCAGGGAAATCGATTTGATGGTCTTCGTTGTCATGCTGCTCTTATAATCTCGTATTTGGCCGCCGTGTGGATAGGGTACGGCGCAAAATAGCTGAAAAAGCTTCGGATAAAGGGCTCCACTCTGTCATACTTAAGCTAGAAATGCCCAAAGGGCTTTCATTAGCGAATTTCAAAGCAGTTTTATTCGACGTAGACGGCACCCTTGTGGATACCATGCCGGCTCTCGTTCGTGGTTTGGGCGATGCGTTCGAGCATTTTAATGGCCAACGACCATCGAATGGGGAGCTTTTATCCATCATCGGACTCCCGCTTCGCAAGCAAATGCATATGTTCACAGATGTACCTGTTTCCGAAGCTGGACTCGAAGAAAGAATCGAATTTGCCGTCGACAGTTTTCAACGATACGTCCATTTGGAGCAGGAGTTCGAAGCAGCGATCGAAACACTCGATCTCATTCGTTCCAATGGATACAAGACGGCGCTTGTAACGAGCAAGAGCGCCATCGAGATTTCGCAATTAGCTCAGCGCGTAGAGTGGGTTCGAAACGTCGATACTACTGTCTGCGCATCAGATGTCACACACCCAAAACCCGATCCCGAAAGCGCTTTTCTCGCATGCGAGCGTCTGCAAGTATCGCCAAGCGATGCCGTATTCATCGGAGACTCCGTCTTCGATATGCGATGTGCCGAACAAGCTGGCATGAAGCGAGTAGCGGTGGGATATGGTTCAGGAATTAAAGAGGCCTTATTGAACGAGAACCCGGATATGTATTTCGATCGACCGGACGATCTTCTCGCGTGGGCCAAGGAATCGATTTTTAGAACACCATGCCTCGAAGGAAAAACGTAAACCCCGAAACCTCAACCGAGCCAACCGCTCCGGAAGAAATCACACAATCAAATACCGCCGAAACCGCAGAGCCCATTGCTGCGAAAAAGCCGGCTCGCCGTGGGCTTAGAAAGACCGCAGCCGAAGCGGCGCCGGAGGTAACGCCGGTTGCCGAACTCGAAAAGAAGCCGCGTCGCGGTCTTTTTCGGCGCGCGCCTAAAGAGGCGAAGCCTGAACCTGTGCAAGAGATCTTGGTTTTCCAGGAAGCTGAAGTTGTTGAGGTCATAGCGCAAGCAGAAGTTGCAGAAAAGGCGGGACGTGGCCGCGGCCGTCGTGGCGGCAAGAAAGAAACACCTTCGGTTGCAGAAGTTGCTGCCGTGGTCGCAGTTACGGACGATTTTTCAGATCTGGAACACGACATGCCTATGCCGGTGTTCCGGAGCAAGCAGGGCGATGCACCAGTTCGAACGTCGAGCTCACGAAACAAGCCTGCCGCTGCGCAAACCGAGAAGCCGGATAGAAAGGGACGGAATCGCCGAAGCAAAGCGAGCGATGCGCCTGTGGCAGAAGAAAAGCAGCGAAGACCGGAATCTCGAAGAGAAACCAAACCGAAGGTTATTGATCCTCCGTTTGTTCCCGAACCAGTGCCACAAAAGCCCGTTCGGCCTATCATTCCAATTCCCGAAGATGCTCCCCAGGTGGTCCTCCGTTCCGGCATTCCAACCTTAGTTCGCGACCACCGGGTTTATCCGCCGATGGCCTTCTTCGGCAGTTCCTCGGACCCTCAGCAGGCGTCCACCGTTTACGATGAGATGAAACTAGCCGGCGAAGCCGGTGTTCACCTTCACTCCCACTTGGTCGAGTTCGAGGTCGATCCGCGCAGCGTAGAAGCAAGCGTCCAGTTCGCCGCTTATATGCTCAATAAAAGCATTGAGGCGGACCCCGATGCTCAGGTGCTTTTCCGCCTCGTTTTCATCGCCCCGGCTGGTTGGACCGATAGCTACCCCGATGCAAGATACACCACCGCTGATGGAATGCTTGCCGAGCCGAGCATCTCAGATGACAAGTTCTGGGATGTTGCCAAGGAATGCCTGACAAAATTTGTCCAAACTCTTCGGCTGCTAGATCAGAAGGATCACATTCTCGGCGTGCACCTTGAGCGCGGAGAATGGTTCTATGGCCAAGGTTGGGGTTACGACACCAGCGGCGCTGCCAAGAGCAAGTTCCGCGATTGGGCTCGAGTTCGTTATCGAAATGATGTTGTTGCTCTACGCGCGGCATGGTTTGATGGAACGACGAGTTTTAACAGCCTCACCATTCCCGAGTACCGGCCTGATAAGGGCGCGCCGGAGAAGTTCATTCGCTCCAGTCGGCGTGAGCGCCGATGGGTGGATTACCATCTCTTCCTTAGCGATTCGATTGTCGAGCGCATTGGAGACTTGGCCTATGCCGCAAAACAGGCGAGCGAAGGCTACTTCTTGGTCGGTGCTTCTTATGGCTACACCTTTGAATGGTCCCACCCCGCCAGTGGCCACCTTTCGCTTGGCAAGCTGTTACGCACGCCCGAGATTGATTTTATTGCCGGACCTCCCAGCTACAGCACACGCCAACCCGGCGGTGCCGCGCCATTTCCTGGTCCGATCGACAGTTTCGCCCTTAACGGCAAGCTGTATATCAGCGAGGAGGACTTCAAGACTTCTATCGGCGGCAGGCAAGAGCCGGACGATTTCAACCCCGTTATCAAAACGCCGCAGGCTTTGGAAAGCGTCCACTGGCGTGGCGCTGGCTCGGCTTTGGCCCACGCTTCTGGCGTTTGCTGGATGGACCTGTGGGGCAACGGCTGGCTGAAAACTCCCGGCATTTGGGACCGTGCTTCGCATGTTCGCGATTTTCTTATTAAGAGAATGGCGGCGCCACTGCAGGACCCTGACGTGGCCATCTTTATCGACGAGCGCGCCCTGGCCTATCTTGTGGATGAGGAAGCCTTTGCGCTACTGGTTCAGAATGTGCGCGAGTCGGTTTTACGTTCCGGTTTAAACGCCGCGTTTTATCTGCTAAGCGATCTTCAGCATCGAGAGAAGTTCCCCGAGAGCAAGCTTTATGTGTTCTTGAACGCTTGGGATGTTAGGCCCGACCTGAGAGCAGCGATCAAGAATCGCCTTCAGCGGGATAACAAGGTTTTGTTCTGGATCTTTGCCGCCGGTCTCTTTGATTCCGGCAGGGAATCGCTTGAGAGAGCGCGAGAAGTGACGGGTATCGCCCTTAAGCCGCAGCCTTTCCACAGCAAACCCGGGACAACTATTCTGAACCGCAAGCATCCCCTCTGCGAGGCGTTTCCCGATCGCCAGATCGGAGGTGCGGCCCGAATGGAGCCTAGCTACTTCGCGATTCCAGAAGAAGCAACTGTTCTTGGCGAATACACGGCAACCGGTTTGCCCAGCTTTGTTGTGAAGGAATTCAACCAGGACAAGGACACGACCCAGCACTGGAAGTCGGTTTTCCTTGGCGAGCCGATTGTCACTCCTGGGCTCTTGCGAGCCTTGGCTCATATGGCAGGCGTGCATGTTTGGAACTACCAAGAAGACGTTGTTCACGTTCGCCCTCCGTTCCTAAGCGTTCACTGTACAGGAGCAGGGCCACGAACTCTAACTCTGCCAAACAAGTGGTCGGCTTATAACCTTCAATCCAGCCAATGGCTGCAGAGCGAAAGCTCAAGCATTCGGGTTCAAGCGACCGACGGTTCAACCCACCTCTTTATGGCCGGGCCAAAGGAAGAGCTGGACCAAATTTTGAGCGCACCCACCGAAGACCTGCTTCACATGGCAGAACTCCCGCCGAGGCCGGACAATACGGTTCGGTTCGATGCCTCCAGCTTCGACGTGCCGATTATGCGGCTCGACGAGTGGATCGAAGGCGGAGACCAAGAGGATTCTGGCGACGAGTTCTTGTTCCGTCCGAAGTTCATTGAAGAGCCGGGCGAGGAAGAGGAAGTCATCAACGACCGTAGCCGACGCAGAAGGCGTCGTGGCGGCCGTGATCGCGAACGAGACGTTGCGCCCGTCGGCGAGAGAGTGGAAGTTGGCAGCGGAAGCGAAGAGGGCGGCGATGATATGAGCCTAAGCGTAGTCTTTAGAAGGCGCAAGTAATGGCCTATCGCGCAGGAATGGTGGCCATGCTCGGAAAGCCGAACGTCGGCAAGAGCACACTCATTAATGCGCTTGTTGGCCATAAGGTTTCCATCGTCAGCAACAAGCCGCAAACCACCCGCAGGCGCGTTTTGGGCATCGTTCAAGGCGCAGATTATCAAGTGGCGCTGATCGATACGCCGGGCATCCACGAGCCGCATACGGTTTTGGGTCGAGCAATGGTGGAAGCGGCCAGAACCGCTCTCAGCGATATCGACGCCGTGCTTTATGTGGCCGATGTCTCCAAAAAGCCGGATGACACGGACAAGCAAATTGCGAGACTGATCAGCCCGGACAAGGTGCCTTTGGCACCCATCATTTTGTGTTTGAACAAGATGGATTTGCTCGCCGCTGAGATGGTAAATGAAAACGTGGAAGCCTACTGCAAGCTTTTCGGCACTGAAAACTACATGCTGACGACGGCAACCAAAGGTCATAACTTGGACAAGGTTTTGGATTTAGTTTTGGAGAAAATGCCGGAAGGCGAGCCGCTTTTCCCAGCCGACGAATACACGGACCAGCCTTTGCGCTTTATGGCGGCTGAGATCATTCGGGAAAAGGTTCTTCAGGCCACTCGCCAAGAGGTTCCCCATGCTACTGCAGTTGTAGTTGAGACCTGGGAAGAGGAAGAGACCGGTCTTGTCAGGATAGAGGCCACAATTGTCGTAGAAAAGCAGGGGCAAAAAGCGATTTTGATCGGTAAACAGGGCCAGTTCTTGAAATCCGTTGGCACAGCCGCTAGACTGGAGATGCAGATACTTTTGGAGAAGCCCGTTTACTTGGCACTTTATGTTAAAGTTCGAGAGGATTGGCGAATGAATCCCCGGATGCTGCACGAACTTGAATATACGGAATGAACAACACGATCTTTGGCCAGCCTCTTCAACGCGATCCTTCGATCGCGCTTCCGGATGTGAGGGTGTCGCCAAGGGTCATTCCAGGGCCTGTTCGCAATCAGCAGTTTGTCATTGAGTTGGTGGGACCGCGATCCATGCCCGCCGATGCGGCGAAAGCGGTTCTAAATCCCCAGTGGCAGCAAGTGCTGGGCTCTCCTGAAGTTTATGTAATGGCAGGGGCCGATAAGTTCTGGCGGCCTCTTGCTATGAACGATCCCAGCGGAGCCTATGATTCAATAGCTCTCGCCTGGGATCTGATTTCTTATCACGGCGAATTGAACGCGGTCAACGCGCAGAATCTTTGGAATTCGGCGGAGGACTTGGCCCGGCAGGTCGGGCGACGCGCTTTGGCTATGCCAGTTCCGGCTGACATTGCCCAGACCATTTCGGTCTTGCATGAGCTAAAAGAGTCGTTGGATGTGGGCGTGAACTTTTCCGTATCGACGGCCTTTCATCCTTTTCCTGAAGCTGAGATTTGGAAAGTTGCGGCGGGGCTTGGATTAGACTATTCGCCAAGTGGGGTTTTTGAATGGAAAGTCGCTGGAAGCGACAATCCATTGTTCGAGTTATCCAGCGGCGACCACGACAAGTTTTCTTTGTCTCAAGTGCAAAGCGGGGAAGCCCATGCGGTTTTGGGGATGGGATTCAGCGTGCCGCTGTGCCCCGACCCAATGGCAGCGTTTGATGGCTGTGTGAAATCCGGAATCGCCCTTAGCCAAAGGCTGCAGGGCGTTTTTCTGGATGATGAGGACCAGACGGTGACGGATAAGTCACTGGTTCAAATGAGGTCGAATCTGCTGGCAGCCGTTTCGGCATTGAATGGCGAGGGATTCGCCCCTGGGTCTACGGAATCTTTGAAACTTTTCCGAGAGTGACCTTCCAAACGGGAAGTCTGGCAGCCTCCATGTGTATATGAGATTAGGCGTAAGGCTCCCCCTGCCCCGATGCCGTCCAGATTTTCAAAAATAGAGTTGATTTGTTGGCTGGAGTGCAGGCCCAAAGGGCTGAGAAGACTTAGCGAAGGCCGAAGGCCTGGTAACCAGCAACAAAATTCTCCGAAAGCTGTAGGGGCGACACCGGGAACTCTGATAGAGACTTCGATAAAATAGAGCATGCCGCAATCTCTTTCGCGAGTTCTTGTCCACCTGGTCTTCAGCACGCACCAGCGAGTTCCAAACCTCACTGAGGACGTTCAAAGCCAGTTGTTTCCTTACCTTGGCGGCATCCTCCGCAATCTCAACAGTCCGGCGATTCAGGTGGGTGGGCACGAGGATCACGTTCACATTCTGTTTGGCCTTTCGCGAACACTGTCGATTGCACAAACAGTCGAGAAGGTCAAGGCTGCGTCGAGCGGCTGGATCAAGGAACAGTTTCCACTGCGCAAATCGTTTTCTTGGCAAGCTGGATATGCCTCTGTGTCAGTTCATTCATGTGATTACAACGGAGTCGTGAATTACATTCTTTCCCAGAAAGAGCACCACAAGAAGGTGAGCTTTATGGATGAATACCGGCAGATGCTAGAACTCTCGGGCGTGGAATACGATGAGCGCTATATGTGGGATTGAGCGTTACGGACCTTCGGCCCTCCAGAGGAAGGCGGTTCTTGTTACCAGGCCTTCAGCCTTCGCTAAGTCTTCTCAGCCCGTTGGGCCTGCTTCTAGGGCCTACTCTCACGTGACCCTAGGGTAGCTCCTGTGCAGTTTAATAATGTTCTCATCCCACCAGGATCTGTCCATATAGCCGGTTTAACAATGGAGTAGATTCTTTGCATAAAGTAAATAATGAACGACGAGATTGAAAAAGAACTTTCAGAACGCATCGACGAAGTCCTTTTCTACATTTGGGACCCAATTGGAGTCAACCACTATGCACAGGCACGCGACGAGTACAGGGCCTATGTTCCACGTGTCTTAGAGGCAGTTCGGACAGACGCGGGCCCTGAAGAACTAATAATCCTCCTCAATCAACTTGCCGCGGGTCCCATGGGCTTAGGGTCAAGCGAGCAGCTTGCCGATCGTGCCCGAGCGGCCGTAGAAACAGTTTTCGATTGGATGGAATTGCTTAATCACAGGGCAGCTAGAGAAGGTTAGATTTACGGACCTCCGCTAACGGTTCTCCCTAGTCTTTCAAGACTTCCGCTTCCATAAGCGCTTCCCGCAACTCCTCGTCACTCGGAGCGGAGAGAATTTGAGTTCCAAGCCCTTCAATAACCACCGTCGGAATATTCACCTCCCGGTTATTTAACTCCAAAACTTCCTCTTTCCCCATAGGGTTGAGGTCGATGTTGATGTACTCGTAAGGCAGCGAGTGGAACCTAAGGGCATTCAATACGCGGCCGGTGGCTTCACACCAATCGGCTCCAAAAACGGTCACATTTGGTTCCACGGAATCTCCTTTAACGCAAATGGCGTAACCATTCTTTCTGCGCCAGCCAATGGGCCGTAGTTCCTTAAACGGCCCAAACTTAACAAACTGTGGGTAACCTCGCAACATGCAAAAGGAAGTCCTTTTCACGCCCGAAGCGCCCCCCGCGATAGGGCCCTACTCGCAGGCAATCCGCGCGGTGGGGAACTTCGTTTTCCTCAGCGGTCAGATCCCGCTCAAGCCAGATGGAACGCTGGTTGAAGGCGACGTAAAAGCACAGACAGAGCAGGTGCTAAGAAACATCGAAGCTGTGCTGGTCAATGTGAACCTAACGCCGGAGAACGTGGTGAAAACCACCATTTTTCTTTCCAGCATGGATCATTTCTCCGCAGTCAATGAGGTCTATGGGCGCGTCTTCTCTAAAGACCCGCCTGCCCGCGCCACGGTAGCTGTCGCCGGCCTTCCGCGCGGAGTGGATGTGGAAATCGAGGCCATCGCAGTTTATTAAATGAGAAGAGTAGTTTCCGTTAGCTTGGGTTCCAGCAAGAGGAACAAGACCCACGAAGTCGAGATCCTTGGCGAGATGTTTAGCATCGAAAGGATCGGAACGGACGGTGATTTGGAGAAATTCGGCCAGATGTTCACCGATCTGGACGGCAAAGTCGATGCCCTCGGCGTCGGCGGAGCTGACATCTATTTCGTGGTTGGCGAGAAGCGCTACACCCAAAAGCAAATCGCCAAATTGATCAGCGGCGCTAAGAAGACGCCGATCGTCGATGGCAGCGGTCTCAAGCACACCCTTGAGCGCGAAACGATCGAGACCCTTCAGCGAGAAGGCACCGTGGATTTCAGCAAAGAAACGGTTTTGCTTGTATCCGCCGTGGATAGATTCGGTATGGCGCAGGCTTTGGAGAAATCGGGCGCTAAGGTGATTTTTGGAGACTTCCTTTTCGCGCTCGGCCTCCCCATTCCGCTCAGAAAATACAAATGGGTAAAGGTTTTTGGGGCGATCACCCTGCCGCTCGTCTGCGTTCTGCCGTTCAAGTGGTTTTATCCAACCGGCGAGAAGCAAGAAAAGCGGACGCCAAAGTTCCCCAAAATCTTCGAAGAGGCGACCATGATCGCGGGCGACTGGCACTACATTCGGCGCTACGGGCCCGACAACATGAAAGGGAAGACGATCCTCACCCAAACCCTTAGGAAAGCGGACCTGGAATGGCTGAAAACGACGGGTGCGGAAAGAGCTATTACAACAACTCCGGTTATGGGCGGCGAAACGTTTGCCACCAACGTGATGGAAGGCGTTTTAATTACGGTTTTGGGCAAAAAGCCGCAAGAGATGAAAGAGTCGGATTATCTGGAGACCCTTCAGAAGCTAAACTGGAAACCTAACATCATCCCGCTGCAAGAAGCGGAAAAAGTAGGCACCTAACTCTCGTATAGATAGATGTACAGCGTCGTTCTCGCTAGGACCGAAAGTTGACCCGATTCGCGTTTATCGTCCATCCCCTCACCCCGAAGCACGCGGCGAAGAAATACCCGATCGCCCAATACGTGCCGGATCCCATCCTTGAGTTTTACTTGGCTCGGAAAAGCCCTGTGCTCATGAGCAAAACGAGCATCATCCGCTCGGAAACTGGAGCTGAAACGGAGGGGTGGTATATCGCTTGCCCATTAACCCCAAAACAGATGATGAGCCTTCCTTTGGAATTGGTTTATAAGCGGATCCACCAATGCACCGAGATGGCGGCCGACCTCGGCGCGGAGCTAATTGGGCTGGGCGCTTTTACGAGCGTGGTCGGAGATGGTGGGATCACGATTGCCAAGAATGCCCGTATAGCCGTTACAACAGGCAACAGCTATACGGTTGCGACCGCCATTGAAGGCACCTTGCGGGCTGCGGCCTTACTAGATGTTGATCTAAAGAGTTCAACCCTTGCCGTTGTGGGCGCGACCGGCTCTATCGGCAAGACCTGCGCGCTCATGCTCGGTCGAGAGTTCGGTAAGACGGTTCTAGTAGGCCGCGACTTAGCCCGTACCCAAGCGATAGCCGATGGGATTCCCGGGAGCGTTGCTTCCATAGACATGGAAGACATCAAGCAAGCCGACGCGGTTGTGACGGTGACGTCTTCGGATGCACCCGTGATTTTGCCTCAGCACCTTAAACCCGGATGCATCGTTTGCGACGTCGCGCGTCCGCGCGATGTTTCGGTTCGGGTCGCCAAAGAAAGGCCGGATGTTTTGGTAATAGAAGGCGGCGTTGTTGCATTGCCCGGTAGCCCGGAACTCGGGATCGACTTCGGATTCCCTCCCAAGACCGCTTACGCCTGCATGAGCGAAACGATCATGCTTGCGTTGGAGGGTCGTCCTGAAAGCTACACCCTTGGCAAAGATGTGAGCGTGGCCCAAGTTGAAGAGATGCTTGGTCTGGCCAAAAAACACGGGTTTAAGTTGGCGGGTTTTAGGTCTTTTGAGAAGGCGGTAGATGAGGAAAACATCAATCGAGCTCGAGACGCGCGACGTTCGGCGGGTTCGCCGAATATAAGAGTGCCATCGAGTGGCTTTGCCCAGAGTTAGAGGTTCTGAAATGGCTAGGCTCTGACTGAATCGAAGTTGCCCCTATCGGCCCTCCCCGCTTCGTTCCTCAGCGACCCCTCCTCGATGAGGGGTGAGTATTTCTCCGGCTAGCTAGAAGATGTCGCAGCGGCAAAATACTACCCTGTGTGAACCAGAACTTGGCATCTGGATCTCACGTCCGAGGCCGCAAAAACAATCACCTCTCCTCGAGGAGAGGTCGGTAAGCGAGTCCGCGAGCGAACCGGGAGAGGGCGAACACACCAAACTTATCCATGGGTATGAGCCTTCCGGATATCACCCCCGGCAGCATAGAGGGGCTTTCGGAAACAAGAAAAAGCCCACCGATATGCGAGGATCGGCGGGCAATGGAGGAAGCACGAGGTGTACGGCTAAGGCCACCTATTGCTTCATATATCTAAATGTGTCGATTTTCAGAACCCCGTCCGGCGTAAGGGGAACCGTCTTGTGAACGTTGCCATCCACCTTCTCGCCATCGATCTCCGTCCAAACCAGGTTGACGCTATCCCCGTCAAGAGTGTAGTGACCCTTTGAAGTCGCAAACTGGCCGGTAAAAGAGAAGTTGCCCTCTTTATCGAACTGGATCTTAATAGAACGGTCCTCGCCCGAATCAGTCCGCAAGGTCCAAAGACCGGCAATCGAGGTTGCGTCTTGCTTGACATACCTGAGACCGTTCACGTTTAGGGCGTGGTCTCTTAGCTCCACGACCTGATCGCTGGGCCAATCGTTGTTCAGGGCCAAAAGCTTAATCGCGTGATCCGAAAGTTCATAAGTGCCGTTGGAGTTCTTTGAGTTTCCGCCGGCGGATGAAGTAAAAGCGAAGGTCTTATCGGCGTTGAAAATGAACTGGGCTTGCGGCTCCGGCATTCCCATTTTCTTTGCGGTTTCGCGCACTTCTGGTGATAGTTGCACCCTCCACGTTCCGACCAACTCGGCATTTGCCGTTGATCCGGAACCGCTCAGCGCCATACTAAGAGCGGCAAGGTACGTGATTGCTTCCATTACTCACCGTTTTCCCTTAAGGGTGAGTTTTATGGACGGATAAGAATACGGGATTAAATTTTAGAAGGGAACAATATGGCGTCACATTATTTATAGCTTGCGACGATCTGGCGGTAAGTAGGCAGGTCTTTCGCAAACGCTTCTTTGCTGGTGGAACTCATGATAATCATGGTCCGATAATCGCCTCCCTCTTCCTCACCATAACAAATCTCGTCGTAAGTCTCGCCATTATAGTGGCAATCAAACGTTGGTAGAACATCGCCTTTGGCGTCTTTAAGGCCGTCCTTCACTTGAGTAATTTGGAAGTTCTCGGTATTTTTGCGCATGGTGTCCAAGTCGTCTTTGTAGAAATCTTTGAATGAGCCTCTTGCCACTTTATCCTTGTTATAGAAGGCTCTTCCGTAAATGAGGGTCGGTGCATCATTAAATGTTTTCCCTTTTGGCAAAAGCATGTTAGAGGACTTATCGAAGCTCAATTCTTCATCGTGGACCCATCCTTTCGGGATCTGTAATTTGGGCCACCAATAGAGCTTCATCTTGGAACCCTCCATTCTGCCTACGCGCTCGATTTCGCCGCTGACGGTAGCAATCGATGCAAGGATAATGGCAGCGACGAGCATGAACTTCTTCATTGCACTATTGTACGCGCCTACTCAACCAAAAAACTTCGTTAGCGAATCGCTAAGCGCTTTCGCCGCATAGTTCACAAGGGGAATGCTGCTCTCGTAACGCATTCGGGTGGGGCCAATCAACGCGATGGTGCCTGCCTCTGTTTCGCCCACATAAAAGCTCTGGCGCACGATAGAAAATTGGTGCAGATGCTGCCGTTTGTTCTCGCGACCGATGGTTACGGTTTGCTGCTGGTCGGGCGAGTTGAGGGCATCCAACAATAAATCCTCATCCTTAAAGGCTTCAATAATCTCGCTGAGAGCGGAAACGTCCCGCTGGAATTCGGGCTGGCCGAAGAGAAATTCTTCGCCTTCCGTGGTCAGGGTGCCGCGAGTTAGGTCCTTGGAAATCCCTCGCAGTGCAGACCAAACCGTGTTCAAAAGCTTTTCTAAAGCTTGATTATCAGGCACCGAGGGTGCTTTGTTCTTTGTAAACCAGCGCAAGCCTTTACCAACCGATAGCCCGGACACGATCTCGTTTGCCCGTCCCAAATCCTGGAGCGTAAGGCCCGGCGGGACTTCCAGCATTCGGTTCTCAACATGGCCGTTGCTTAGGATCACCACTAACAAGGATTGCTGCGGGCTGAGGGCGCTGATGATCGCGTTTCGGACCGTGATATTCGTATCCCGAATCACGGTTGCCGCGGTAAGCAAATGGGTTAATCGGCTAAGGGCCCGGGTGGTTTCGCGAAGCATGTTCGAGAGGGCCTCGCCGTCTTCCGAGGCGCTTCTGACCCGTTGCTTGGTTTCCGACTCCGGATCACGGGCTATAATGAGCCGATCGACGAAGTAGCGGTAGCCTTTGTCGCTGGGTATCCGTCCCGCGCTGGTATGGGGTTGTTCTAAGAAACCGAGCTCCGATAGATCGGCTAGCTCGTTCCGAACGGTGGCGGACTTTACGCCCAGCTCATATTTTTGGGTAAGGAGTTCGCTGCCCACGGGCTCCGCGCTGGACACGTACTCGAACACGACCGCGCGCAGGATGGATTGCTTACGTGGATCGAGTTCTGACATTGCTCCTTATATTGTACGGGCCAGGGCCCTTAAAAGTCCTTCCCCTTGCGCTCCGGCGGAGGGGGAAGGGTTGGGATCATAGCGATTAAGTTAAGAAAATTTCGTGAGCCGCAAAACCCATCGCCCCTCTCGGGTGGAGGGGCCGGTAAGTCCGCGAACGGGGGGAGGTCCCGAGGAAATAGGCTTGGAAAAGAGCGGCTTAGGCTTAACTTAATGGCTATGAGGGTTGGGATGGGGGTTGGTCGTTCTCCGATCTAGTCAGCGCAAGTTGCAAAATTATCTAAGTGGCAATTGGAAACAGTTAGGTCTATTTGAACCCATTTTGTAGCACACCTTTCAGGGTGCCGGAGAAAAGAATTGGCTCTACCCGGGGTCTTCGACCAACCGGGCTAATATATGTCACCCCTTCGGGGCATAGGCGTTAAAATAAGGCTATCACAGGTTAATCTCCAAGTATTCTCCTCGCGCCTCTCCCGGTTCGCGGACTCACCGATCCCTCCTTTCGGGAGAGGTTTGGGTTTGTTGAATCGCTAGGTTCAATACCGATGCCACGGCGGATAAAGTAGCGTTATAGGGGAAGGCTAGGGGGCATAGCTATTAAGTTTAAGGAATATTCGAGTGCCGCAATACGCAAGCCCCTCTCGGGCGGAGGGGCCGGTGAGTCCGCGAGCCGGGGGAGGTCCCGTAACGGGCCCTGGAAGAAGGGCGGGCTTAGCCAACATCAGACTGAACGTTCGAAGGCAACTGGACATCGCAGTGCTGAGTAAGGTCCTGCCAGAAACAGTCCAGGTCAGCAAGGTTTGAGCTTAGGGTGATGCTCTGATCGCCAGCGATGATCTTCCAGCGCCCTTTTGCATCTACTTCGAGTGCCATAAAGGATAAAGCTTTGACCAACTTGATATCCTCGTAGGGCAATCGCGCGTCTTCTTTTCCTCGATGGTTTATGTGCACTAACTCTTTTTCCTCGAAAATGATGCGCTCAAAGCGCGGCCTCAGGCAGTACTGAATATAGTTTTCGCGGAAAAGCACGAACAAAACAATTGAAGCAAATAGTGTGCCCGAGATCAAGGCCCTTAAGGACATCGATGGAGTCGGTCCCCGGCGGAAATAGTCGGCCCAGCCAAAGCCGAATATAGCGATGGCGGCGGGCACAATCATGAGGAACCGGAGGATAAAGGTGCCCGTTCCTCCGCCTGCGTCGTATTGATACGTTTTGTTCATTAACCGATTCCATCAGACGGCTTCGAGAAAACTCCGATAGGTGTTCTTGACGCCCAACCTAGTACATGACCTGCTCCTCCGTGTAATAGGTGTTCTTGCCCTTCACTTCTTTGGTTTGAATCGGCTTCCCGGTGGGGGATTTGTCCTTGCCGTTGTTGTGAACGGCCATATGATCCCTTGCTTCACCAAAGCTAAGATCGGGGTGGTTGTTCTCTATGTCGGTTATGGCTTTCTTTAAGGTCTTGGGGATCTCCCTAAAGATCGTCCCAACAACTTTGGGCGGCAAATCTTTGCAGAGGCTCGCCGGGTCAACTTTGGCATGCCACAAGATCTCATCGGCGTAGGCATTACCGATGCCTTGAACCACTTCTTGATCGATCAGTAAAATTTTAACTGGCGTTTTGGCCTTGGCCTTAACTCTCCCCTCAAAATAATCCAGCGTAAAGTCGGGGCTTAAAGCATCCGGAACAGAAGATTCTTCCGGATGGAGGGTTACCGTGATCCAAGTTTGTTTGTCTGTAAAGGCAACGCTCTTCCCATCCGTAAACGAGATGGTACAAGAGACGTATTTGGCCTCTTCATCTTTAGCGCAAACGCGGATCTCGCCGTTGAGCATGAGGTGAACGCCGAGCACTTGTCCGTTTGAAAACAGCACCCGCATCTGCTTGCCGGCGCGTTTAAACTGGTTCAGTGTTGCGCCATCGAGAGCCTTATTCAACGCCTCCTCGCCTGGTTGAACACGCTTTGGCCGCTGCACAACCACTTTGGCTACTTTACAGCCCTTACAGAGCTTCGTTAAGTTCTTGCATTGGACCTCCAAATCGGGCAACTCGGGCATAGATAAACACTACCTGCTTGCTTTTAATTTGCGTGACGGATTGTACTCCGCATCCAGCCCGCGGCGGCCGCTTAGTTGCTATCAAGGCCTAAGACCTGTACGTCGACGCCTTCGCTGAAGCAAACATGCTCCCAAGGTTTCGACTGAATCCCAATAGAATGGATAAGAGACTCTTTTGAAGCAACAACCTCGGCCGTTTTCAGCGGATAAGGCGAGTGAGAGACGCGCCCTGTAAACAAGGAACCGCGCCGTTTGGCATACAGCAGGTATCGCTCGATCAGAAAGAAATCCAGACTGCCCGGTGCGGTTTCGGGAAGTTCATCGCCAATACGCGCTTTAATATCAGCGTTCACACCTGGCTTGCCTTGCCTAGCCAGGTCATATTCGATCTCCAATCCTGTACGCCGAACCGACATCAGGCTGTGATAATAGGGAAGGCCGAAGAACTGCCGCGCGAATCGGCATGCAAGCCACCGTGCCGCGTCCAATGAGAAAAACCACACCCCGGGCTCCCGCCCTTCTCGGTGGACGTATGTTCGCACGTTGGTTTCGGGAAACGCGCTGAGCCAAGGAGCGGCCGGGCCATTTCTGGTCCTGATCCCTTCCATTCGAAAGAGCACAAGGCCGATCCATGCACGATCTGCACAGGTATCAACAGTGAGACCTGCCGGCATCAGTTTCTGAACAGCCTCCGGATCGACCGAAAAATGGAGAAACAAGAGCTCGCGCCAGTTCTGGTGCATGACCGGCCTTCCGCTAGAAATTTCCCGCTGTTTCAGGTACTCATCAATATCGAGCATGGGTTTTAACCCCAGTCTACAGGACAATTTAGGGAGCCCCCCGAGAAGGCTTTTTGGGGGGCTTTTGGAAGGGTCTCCTGGCTCAAACCGCCAGGCTCTTGTCTAAGGAATTCTAAGGACGCAAGCAGATAACCCGATCGTTCGAGGATCGGATATTTTTATCGAATGGATGCGAAATTTAACTGGAAAGACGAACGCGCGCTGGTTCGACTAAAACTACTGCCTGATCTGGTGCAGGAGTAACTTCAGGACAGTAAACGTTGATCTTGTTCCGCAGGTAATTCCACACAACGGTACAGCCAAACTCTTCACGCAAAGTCTTGGCGATCAGGTCCAAATCTTCGAATTTCGGGAGGGAAATTGCGAAGTATCGTTCCCGGCTAAACTGCTTAACAAGCGTAGCAGCGATTTTGTGCGCCCTCTCTTCTGTCATGCCCGGAAACTATTATAGACGAAAAGGAAAAAAAGAACAAATTCTATAGAATCTTGTACTTGAAGCAGAAATAGCCCCTTCACTTAGCTTTAAACTTGGCGGCTGCAGCTTCAGGGAAATCGGTGCAGAGCATCAGATTTTGTTCTTGCATGAGATCCCAATCTAGCAATCGGTCCCAGAATTCTTCGTGCGGCCGGCCATGAAGATCCGGTGAAACGATGCAAACAAGTTTGCTATCTGCAAGAGGTTGGACAATATTGTCTCGTTCGATCCATTCTTGGAACATCGTGTCCATCCAAATGCCATTCGATTGGGAATAGCAAACGGGCTCTGGTTCAACGTCGCTCTGGCGAGTAAAGGTGTTCAGCCCTTTTGAATAGTAATAGAGCATGTCGGGAGTGGACATATCAAAGCAGAAATAATTGCTGATGTCACGTTCTGCGATAATTCTTGTGAGGGCATCTTGAAGTCCATCTTCCTTGATGTTCAATGCCAGTGGCAACCGGCTGGGGAAACCCAGATAAATGTCCAGGAACTCCTCCATCAGCAATGCACCTGCAAGAGGAGGATCATGACTAATAACAAGCCTTCCATTCAATTCGCGGAGATCTGTCTCTGTACCAAAGCCAAGCTCAAAACTACGCGTAAATGCAGTGGCGGAGTTCTTTTCTGCCGGAGACTTCCAATAACCGCGATGGCTTAGAATCTGCACGTTTTGAAGGGACGTGCCAGAAGCCTAGATTTCTTCGTCAGTATCGATTAACCTTTGGACATCAGAAAGAACTGAATCGCTTGGCAACTCATTTCGGCGAACCACCGCATCCGATTCGGATTGAATCCTATCCGAATGGTTTTCGCCCTGGTTATCGGTTGCGGCAACAACTACGCTCGTGCCAACGGCCCCAACTACAGCGCCGATGACGGCTCCAATAGCGGCACCGCCCGGGCCTAAAGGGGAACCTGCCAAAGCGCCCGCTACAACGCCAGCCACTCCGCCCACAGCCGCACCCTTTTCGGCGTTCGCAGAAAGGTCTGCTTCCGGATGCTCTAACATATCAACGTGTTTTAACTCATCAGCCATACACGTATGACTTGAAATCCGAATTCCAGCCGTGTAGCGATTTTAGCCGACGCTGGCTTTGACCGCGTGGTCGTGCCGATGGGGATGATCAAGGTCGTCGGGAAGGCTGCTTCCATCCCATTCGTGAAGGGGATCTGGGTAGAACATTAAACCGGTCCCACCTGCTTGAATCGAACTCCAGAAGACGCTTACCAGCCATCCGCCCGGCACTTTGGCCCGCGTGAGAGTGGCGTGTACCCACTCGTGTCGCGGTTCAGCAACAGTCAGTTTTTCAAAACGGATTTCCATCACAACTCCTTTTTGTTATATTAACCCCATATTGCATGTGTGACAAGCGGTAGGTGATAGTTGAATGTGAAAAGTGATAGGTGATAGGTGACAGGCAAAATGAGCGCGTCGATAATAATTACGTACAAGCCCCTTCTCACCTATCACCTATCACCTATCACATATCACCTATCACATATCACTTCTAGCCCTTCTGTCACACTCTTACTAATGGAGATACTGTGTCGCTCTTAGATGTTCCAATTGGGCCTGACGCGCCCGCCGTTTTTAACACGGTTATTGAAATTCCGAAAGGAAGCACCAACAAATATGAGGTTGATAAAGACACCGGTCTAGTAAAGCTGGACCGCGTCCTTTTCTCGCCTCTTTTCTACCCATTTGACTACGGATATATTCCGCAGACCCACTACCTAGACGGAGATCCGATCGATTGCCTCGTGCTTCTTCTGCATCCCACGTTCCCGGGTTGCGTTGTTGAGGCTAAGGCTATTGGCGTTCTCGAGATGCGCGACGAGAAAGGGCCTGATGAAAAAATCCTTTGCGTGGCCACGAAAGACCCTCGCTACAACTATCGAAAATCGATCAACGATCTTAACGAGCACACGCTTAAAGAGATCATCCACTTCTTTGAGGTTTACAAACAGCTCGAAGAGAAAGATGTGGATGTTATTGGTTGGAACGATGTTTCGCTCGCCATCGAGCTGATTCAGAAGTATCGAACCGATCAGAAGTAACTTTGAGTGGCCGCAGCGTCGCGGACTCTTTTTAATTTTTTCGCGGTACGGCCGCCTCGACCCCCGCCGCCAGCGCTTTCGCGACGGTGTTTTGCCCATCTTCGGTCGAAATAAACAGGTCGTCATGCTCGTTCTGTAGCACCGCCATTTCCACCAGAACCACAGGCACCGTGGAGTAGATAGAGCCGGTAAGGGCGCCCCCTTGCTTGCCACCAATGTAGGTTTCCGAATCTGTGAGAAGACCGCGATCTTGCAGAGCGCCATCCAAGGATTGGATAAGCGCCTTATGGAAAATAACCCCAGCTTTGTGGCTCCCTTTGATCACTTCTTCGCTCGGGCCGGTTTTATCGTTTACATGCCCTTGTTTGGCCGGGTAGTAAACAGCAATGCCTGGTTTTGTTCCGGCGTCGCAATGTAGGCGCACCGATAGCGCAGCATTGGCTTCGTTTGCCACTTCTGCCCTTCGGATGTTTCTAACGACTTCGTGCTCTGAGCTTTTGGTGAGGACGACTTTGTAGCCATCCGCTTCCAGGATCTTTTGAAGCTTTAGGGAAACCACCCAAGCTGCGTGAAGCTCTGTCACGTGCTTGCCATGTGTCCCAACGCCGTTTTCCGACGGGTGGCCTGGGTCAATGCAGATGGTTTGAGCAAGGCAAAGTAAAGGGCTAAGAGTAAGGATAAGTGTTAGAATCTTTTTCATAGGCGGCCAGTCAAATAGCGTTCAAAGCGTAATCTATAGCTCTGCCAAGTATCGCACTTCGCAAGCGATCCTTGTCGGCATAGTGGCCGTTTTTATGATGGGCGCAGCCATCTTTTTGCTTGCTTCCGGAGGCATTGTTCAGGCATCGATTCCCTACAGTCTCCTAGGCTTCGGGATTTTACTTCTAGTGCTAGCAATCTTGAACTTTGCAAAGAGGGACGAGTCTATTTCTGTTCTTAATGGCCAAATAGAATGGCGAAAAGGAAAGACAGTCGTTCTCAGTTGCGATTCCGCTGATGTCGTTGCTGGTTCCTTTATAAAGACTCGCGTTGGAACCGGCGACATTTTCTATGAGTTGGCAACAAGGAAGAGACCACTGACTTGGACCATTACCGTCGGAGATTCGGGGACATCGGACGACCTAGTTGCCGCACTCCAGATTTGCGCGAACCAGCCCGACGGTCCGGTTTGGAAATATGGCGACCGCTAGGCTACTCCTCGCGCTTCTTAAAATCCAAACTCGCCGAATTGATGCAGTATCGCAGACCCGTCGGGCGGGGGCCATCCGGAAAAACGTGGCCTAAGTGTCCGCCGCACTTTGCACATGTCACTTCAACCCGTTGCATTCCAAAAGTGTTGTCCACCGTCTCAACGATCTTGTCCTTATCGAGGCCATCGTAAAAGCTTGGCCAGCCGCAGCCCGAATCGAACTTGGTTTCGGAGTTGAAAAGCTCGGTGCCGCAGCCAGCGCAGAGGTAGGTGCCATCGTCTTTCAGGTTCCAATACTTGCCGGTGAAGGCGCGCTCGGTGCCTTTCTCGCGAAGGACATGATATTGCTCTGGGGTTAGGGCTTCTTTCCAATCCTGCTCGTTTTTCTCGACTTTGCTCATATAGCTATTCTACGGACTTCGATAGGCCTTCCGCTTGCGAAACAGGTTAACATGAATTGTGGCTCCAGGCGCGAACGATGCCAAACTAGAGGGAACTTTCGATTACAGCGAAAGTGGAATCGGCAGCTTGGGCGGTTCCTTAACCCTGTTCTCGATTTTCTGGTTGTCGTTTATTGGATTAGCTACCTTTATTCTGATCGATCCCGGCCATCGGTTCAATATGCACGGCTCCCGGTGGCCGTTCGCCTGGGTTCTATTTCCTTTTACGCTTATCGGAATTGCCGTACTCGTCGCCGGCATCCGCTACCGAATGGCGTACGCGAACGAGAAAATCGAAATCAATGGCGACGAAGTGCAGTGGACAAATGCATCGGGGGTCGTTTGCCTAAGTTTCACGCTAAATCAAGTAATCGACGTGCAGGAAAAAACTTTAAGCCAGCCATCGTCCAGCCAAATGGCGCCAATGCACCACCGTTGTATTGTCCAAACGCCTGGTGGCAACATGGTCTTCAGCGACGAGATCGCTGACTATGAACGGCTTAAGGCGTTCTTCATCAGCAAAGATCACTCCCCTCCAAAGACGGGAACATTTCGCTATCGGTCGCCCGATATCTTCCTCGTCGCAGCTTTTGTTTTCCCTCTGACTGGAGCTTTAATCTATGGGTTTACAACCCAGTACCTAACCGGCGCGATGATGAAGATGAACGGAGTCTGGCAGCAAACCCCTATTACTGCGCCCCTCTTTGCTATTGGTGTTAGCTCCGTGTTCTATGTGCTGCTTGGGTACGGCATATTGAGCTATCTCAACGAGCGAATTGTTCTTAGCGGCGACCAGTTGCTGTACTACAATATTTTTGGATCGAAAAAGGTAGATGTGCCTATCTCACGGATTGAAAAAGGCAGTTTTATGCGAGGTCCCGGCGCCTCGCGTGGAACGCTTAAATATTCCGTTCAAACAACTCAAGGAAAAGTTGCGTGGAGCGATGCTATCTCCAACTGCACGGATCTTGTTGAACAACTCAGCGCGGCCAGCCAAGACTCCTCTCTCGGCGAAACCCTATGATGCTAGGCGAGATCAGCCTCAGGATTAACTCGCGTATCGTGCCTAGTGAAAATCTACCCAGGCCGGCTGCCTCCCCGCCGGGTTCAAAGAAAGCGTAAACTAGTAGTTCCAATGCTTGTACCGCTCATCTCCCTCCTTTGCGCGCAATCGACATCAATAGATTTCCCTGGTAACCAACAAACACTTCAGATAACAACCCTTTTGGCCATTCCACCCACGGGCAGAGGTGGGCGGATCCCATTTGCCATCGACCCCATTGAGAAACAAATAGTAACCGGGGAAATGGCAAGCCCAACTGATGGGGCGAGCGTGACCGCTGCCAACGGCGCCAAAAGGCAATGGCACATTTTCAAAGCGGACAAGAACGGCAATTTTAGCGGCGCCCCATTCGAAGGCGGATATGCCTACTGTCAAATCAATTCTGATAGTGACCGGCCCGTTATTCTACACACGACCGGCGATACGATGATGTACCTGAACGGAGTGCCGAGGACGGGAGATCCCTATGGCAACGGTTATGTTGAAATTCCGGCCATGCTTAAAAAGGGCGAGAATGAACTGCTCGTCTTGACCGGCCGTGGAAGCCTTAGCGTTGGGTTGGAAAGCCCCAAATCCGAAGTGAGAATCAATCCTTCGGACATGACGATGCCCGATGCGGTGCTCGACACCAAAACGAACGATGATTTTGGAGCGGTTGTGTTGGAGAACTGCACCGCTTCGCCACAACGAGACCTAACCGTAGTCGCCAATTTCCCAGGCAAAGGAGCAAAGGAAACCTCGGTTCCTGAGATCCAGCCTTATTCGATCTTGAAGGTGCGTGTGAACCTGCCCCAAGAGGATTGGCAAAAAGACGCGGAAGTTCCTCTAACGATAACGGTTCAAAAGAACGGCAAATCGCTGGACGAAACTTCCACCAAGTTTCGAATCAGGAAGTCAACCCAGACTAGAAAAGAGACATACATTAGCCCAGTGGACGACAGCGTTCAATACTACGCCGTTGTTCCTCCTCCCGATCCTATGCCCGGTCTCGCTATGATGCTGAGCCTCCACGGCGCAGGCGTTGAGGCAAGCGGCCAAGCCGATGCCTACTCGTCCAAGGATTGGGCGTACGTCGCCTGTGCGACCAACCGAAGGCCTTACGCGTTCGATTGGGAGGACTGGGGGCGGGAAGACGGCTTGGATGTTCTCAAGGTTGCGGCGAAAGAATACGCCACCGATCCGCAGCACACTTATGTGACAGGCCACTCGATGGGCGGCCACGGGACTTGGCAGTTTGGGGCGCTTTTCCCCGATAAGTGGGCGGCAATCGCCGTCAGCGCCGGTTGGGCGAGTTTTTACACCTATGTAGGAGTTCCTCTGAATGCTCATCCTGCCCCCATTGCAGGCATCTTTCAGCGGGCGGCAGCGACCAGCAACACAATGGCCCTTTTGTCCAACTATAACGACGAAGGGGTGTACATTTTGCACGGCGGCGCCGATGACAACGTGCCGGTTGAGGAAGCCCGGAATATGCATGCCGCGCTCTCCGCATTCGATCTCGACACCGTCTACCACGAGCAGCCGGGAGTGGGGCACTGGTGGTCGACGCCGCTTACGAAGGGTGCTTCGTGCTTGGAATGGCCTGAGATGATGGACTACTTGAAAGCCCATACAAAAAGGGAAGCCAAGACCATCGATTTCACAACCGTCGATCTGGCCGTGAGTCCCTCTTACAATGGCGTCACTATTCTGGGCCAGATCAAGCCCCTCACCCCGAGCCATATTCACATCGACGCGGCCGGAAATGTGAGCACTTCAAACGTCGCCCGCTTGTATCTGCCGGCTAACTACAACAGTGGGCAGTTGTTGATTGATGGCCAGCATGTTTACAGCTCGAGTGGCAATTACGAGTTTGCCAATGGCGCCTGGCAAATCTGCGCGCGCGGGCCTAGCTCACAGATTGGTCCTTTTAAGGAGGCCTTTAATAATCACGCGGTTCTGGTTTATGGGACCACTGGCAACGCCGAAGAAAACGCGTGGTCCTTCAATAAGGCGCGATTCGATTCCGAGAGCTTTTGGTATCGCGGTAACGGTGCATTGAAGGTTGTTTCGGATAAGGAGTTTTTGGCCGATCGCCACCGCTTCGGAAACGCGATCGTTTACGGAAACAAGGACACTAATGCGGCTTGGTCCGTTTTATTTGGCAGAGCTCCCATTCAGGTTAGCAGGCACAAGCTCCAGGTACACGACAAAACAATTTCCGGCAACCGAACGGCAGCTCTCTTTTGCTGGAGGGAACCAGGCGGGACTCTCAACGCAGCCGTTAGCGCAACAGGAGTGGCCGGCTTTCGCACTTTGGATCGAACGCCTTACTTTGTCTCGGGAGTTGGTTTCCCGGACTGGACCATTTACAATCCGGACGTTTTCTCTGGAGGTTATGCAGGTGTAGAAGGAGCGGGATTCTTTGGTCCGAAGGGGCAGTATTGGGCAGAGAACAGTGCTTGGAAATAACTCGATCTGACATCGCTACGTTCCGTTGCGAAGCTTTGGACTGCGTGGAGCTTGCTCCCGCTTAAATAAGGCAGCTTGCTGCCGCGCAATCCGCAATTTCGGAAGCAAGTTTCCTGAGAATTGAACAAGGAAGCTTTCGCAGGCCACAAAGTGACCCCCATCCCTGACCCTTCCCCCTCCGCCGGAGCGCAAGTGGAAGGGAACTCCTAAACACAAGGACCGTCGCAGCCTTCAGCGCACGGCGCGTTCTGTTCGATCTGCAAAGTCACATGATGGATACCGAACTGATCGTGCAAAGCATCGGCGGCCTTTCTAATAAGGTCATCGGTATCGGCAGCGGTCGGTGCCACCAGATGAGCGGTTAGGGCAACCTCGGTCGTGCTCATCCCCCAAACATGGAGGTCGTGGACGGCTTCCACGGCGGGAATGCCTTGCAGGCAACCTCGGACTTCTTCCAGCTTCATGCCGGGAGGAACGCCCTGCAGGGCGAACTTGAGGGCATCTTTGAACAAGCCCCAGGTGCCGAGCATGATGAGGATCACAATGGCTAGGCTGAGAATCGGGTCGATCAGACGCTGGCCAGTGATGGTGATGAGGATGCCGCCAATCATAACTCCGGCCGCCATCACGGCATCCGCCGCTAGATGGCTAAAGGCGGCCCGGATATTCAAATCCCCTTTGCTGCCGCTGATGAACATGAGCGCCACGCTGCCGTTGACTAAAATGCCAAACCCGGCAACCCACGCAACGACGTTGCCTTCGACTGGGGTTGCTTCAAACAAGCGCCGAACAGCTTCATAACCAATAGCGCCGACCGCGACCAAGAGCAAACTGGAGTTGAACAGGGCGGCCAAGATCGAGGTGCTTCTAAAGCCGTAAGTGTGGGTGCTGTTCGCCGGCTTGATCGACCATACAGCCGCGCCCCAAGCCATTAAAAGGCCGAGCACATCGCTTAAGTTATGGCCCGCATCGGCCAACAGGGACATCGAGCCCGCGCGTATGCCAAAAACCACCTCCGTGATCACAAAGGCTGTATTGAGCAGAGCCCCAATCGCAAAAGCCTTTCCGAAATTGGCGGGCGGGTGATGGTGGTGCCCCGCATGGGAATGCCCGTGGCTATGGGAGTGGCTGTGCATGGTGTCTCGGGACGCTACAAGTTACCTTCTACGAAGTTAATACGAGCGAGAGGGGCCGTGTGAAACGATTCTTATAGAGTTGGTCGCTCGAGCCTCTCCCGTTTCGTTCCTCACCGCTTTCTTTGTCGGTGTTTCCGAGTTGAACTGGCATGCGCATAGTGTAAAGCTTCCGACCTCTCCTTTCGGGAGAGGTGCGGGTTTAGGTGGCATTTATCTTAGATCGAAAACTTAACGTAAAGTTAGCTTTTCTACGAGGGCGAATTGTTAAGAACGCTGTTACACTTAATAGGTGCGGCTGCGATATATTTTCGGCGTCTGGATTGCCGGTGCCTTAGTTTTGGGTTTTGCCCTGGGCCAGATCGTGGAACGCAACCTGTTTATTGAGGCGCTTTCGAAGCGAAACCACGAGTTTTCGACTCCCGTTTTTGTCGCGCCGACGCACTCGAACAACGTTCATTTGTCTCCCGGCCTGCGCGTTTAGGTCTTAACGCACTTTGATGAGCCGGAATTCTTGGCCATCCACGACCACGTCGCCCATGTCCCGTTCATCGATCAGGGGGATTTGCGTTCGTTTGAAAAACGTCTCTGGCACGGGCGAGACGATGTAATCGATGTGCTGATCCTTGGCAAATTGCATGCGTTGGTCGAGCGGCATCGGCCCTCCATGTTTGGGTTTGGCGATAAATAAGGTGTTCGCGTTTGTTCGCCGCTTGGTGTAGTCCGGCGTTTCGCTCCAGTGTCCGGCATATGTGTAAACACCAGTAAAACCACTTAGAATTGGGTTGAGGTCAGGAAGAACCGGCGAGGCGAGTTGTTCAAGGCTGGCGGAAATGCCCGGCATGGCAAGAACAACCGTTCTTTTGCCACCGGTGTGGTCGTTCAGGTAATCGATGATCTTCGCGGTGTCTTGGGAGAGGAAAACAGGTTGCAGGGTGGTGTTGGAGTCGTTCGCCATGATCATCGAGAACTCGCGGCCCATCCACATAATTGAAGTGCCTGAGAGCACGATGATGGCGAGCGCAGCGACGAGTTTCTTCTCATTTTGTTTGAGTTTCTGAACCGCGTAATAGAGGCCGATCGCGGCAAGAATGGCCCAAGGGACGCTCAGTCCCATCATCAGCTTTCGTTGGAAAAGGCCTGGGAAGTAGGGAATGATAAGACCTAGGATTGCCCAGGAAAGGACAAGATTGATCGGCATATTTCGTCTGCATGAACGACCTAGGAGCACTAAGAACGCGCCGTACATGGCGAGCCATGCTGCAATACCGAGCGAGTAACCGGATTGAGGATCAGAACCAGAAATCAAGAACAAGATACCGGGGGGCACCAAGAGCAACAGAGGGACTGTGTAATCACGCCTCGACCTAGACCATATTATTGCTCCCATGCCCCCAACGGCCATTAAAAGGCAGAAGCCCCCAAAAATCGACCGAAAGTTTTCGGTATAGGTCAGCGTATCGGCCCTCGCCTGAAACACCGAATCATGCTTCAGCACGTACATGAACCACAGCGCTGCTGGGATCGCGCCCAACCCAATCACAACCACTCTGGCCAGCCACTGCGCCGTTAGCTGCTTCTGAACAATAGCAGTCACCAAAAGCCCAACCAAAACGAGGGTGATCATCAGAACATCGTAGCTGTGGACGTTCATGAGCACAAGCATCCCTAAAGCTCCGGGCAGCACCGGCTTCCAAGAATCCCGTGCGCGTAATACGCAATAGAAGATCCCGATGATCAGACAGAGCGATACCGAAAACAAGCTGTTTGTCAACAACGAAGGAAACGCAAACGCCTCCGGCTGCCAAACATCGTTTGGCAGATGGCCCAACAGGATCCCTTTCAGAGGCGACTGAGACGACGCAAGAAAATCCTGCCCCAGCGGCTGCCAGGCCAAAAAGCCGATGCCGGCCCCAAAGCAGCAAATAATCAAAGCCAGCTTTTGCGCCGTTTCGCCGGATGTTACTAGCCTTAAGAACTTTGCCAGCAATAAAACAAACAGGCCGCCAAATACGAAACGAGCGATGGCTGCCGCCCACGGGATGCCCGTGATCTTAGCCAGCAAGCCAAGAAAGAAAAAGTAAATGTGGATGGTCAGCCCAGGCTGAGGATCAACCGCAAAGCGGTTGTCCATCAACAAATGCCCATCCATTGCCTGCCGCATCCAGGCGGAATAGACCATGTGGTCGTCCGTGTTGTACTGGAAGCCGATGTAGCGCGTGCCAGGCGGCGTTATCGCTAATGCGAACAGAAAGGGAAGTATTGTAAGGAGGGCGACAACCCCCGCCGTAATCCAGACGAACTTCGATTTCTCGCGAATCATGCTTTAGTTTGGGATGGGGCGATGCATGCTTTTGTAGATGCCTTCGATTTCGCGAACCCACTTATCAGCTTCCGGATCGCGAGGATCGGTTTTGAGTGAAACTCGATAGAGCTTAAGCGCACCGGCATATTTCTGATGGGGCGTAAGGGCATCGCAAGTCATGGTGGCATTGGCCAATGCATCGTTGATCTTCACAAACTTGCCCTTAAGCGCGGGATCCTTCGGGTGCTTATCGAACTTGGCTTTGACTGCGTCCCGGTCCTTTTGCATCTTGGCTAGGGTTGCCAGCTCTTGTTTTTCTTGCTTGGTGGGGCCCTGCGCCATACCAAGCGATGCCAGGACGAAAACGGAGAGAGCCAAAGGAATAATCTTCATACAGCTATATTACTTTCTAGAGGCGAATCCAAAATGCTTGGTTATAGATACTTCGCTCTTTTGCGACTTCCGCGGTTCCCCCAACATGCGAGGAGGGACGACGAGCGACGGGGGAACCTAGCCCCGTTCCGTGCGGGGCGTAGGAGGGGGCCATCCGGCAGCTTGTGATTGGTCAGATGACCTCTTCCTTCGCGCTTCGCAAGCTCCTCGTATGTAGGGGAAACCGAACTTATCGAACGCTAACCGCTTCCGCTGCGATATCTTTTCGGTAGTACATTCCATCAAAGCCAATGCCTTCACAGACCCGATAGGCTGTTTCGCGGGCAAGCGTTATGGTTGCCCCAGTTGCGCTGACGCTAAGAACACGACCTCCTGCAGTCATCAACTGGCCCTGAACGCGTTGGGTTCCCGCGTGGAAGATTTGCACGTTTTCGGGAAGGGTGGCAGGGAGGGTGACCGCTTTGCCAGGCTCGTAAGGGCCGGGGTAGCCGCCGCTGGCGACAACCACAGAAACAGCCGCGTCGTCTTTCACCGGCATCGGAGCTAGAATTTCGCCAATGGCCGCCGCAAAAAGCAGGCCCGAAAGGCCGCTTCCCAGCCTCATCATAATGGTTTGAGTTTCCGGGTCGCCAAATCTTACGTTATATTCCAGGCAGTAGGGCTTGCCGTCCTGAACCATGATCCCGGAAAAAAGCACGCCCCTAAAATCGATTCCCGACTTGTTCAGGTTCCTAACCGTTGGAGCAACGATAGCCGCTTCGGTCTTCTTAACAAGTTCATCGCTCACCCAAGGAACCGGGCTGTAGGTTCCCATGCCGCCCGTGTTTGGGCCCCGGTCGTTATCGAGCGCACGTTTGTAATCTTGGGCAACGGGAAGGGAAGTAAAGTGCTTGCCGCTAACGATGGTAATTAGGCTGAACTCTTTGCCAGTCAGTTTTTCTTCCACTAAGATCGTGCTTCCCGCCTCGCCTAAGCTCTTTTCTACCAACATGGCGTCGATTGCTTCATCGGCTTCTTCAATCGAGTTGCAGACAACGACGCCTTTACCAAGAGCTGCTCCACTGGCCTTAATCACTACGCCATTAAGCGAACGGGCAAACTCTTTGGCGGGAGCAGGCTCGGTAAAAGAAACGGCACGAGCTGTAGGAACGCCGGACTTCGCCATAATCTCCTTCGAAAAAGCCTTTGAACCTTCCAGTCTGGCGCCAGATGCGCCAGGGCCAAAAACGGCAAAGCGATCCGTCCTTAATTCGTCGGCAAGACCAGCAATAAGTGGATCTTCCGGACCGATCAAGACTAAGTCTGGCTGCAGACTCTTGCACAAAATGCGTAGGCTCGCATGGTCGTTTGGCTTGAACGGAAAGCAGTCGCCAACGGTGGCAATCCCTGGATTGCCGGGGGCTGCGAACACTTCCGCTTCCTGAGCGAGTTTCCAAGCGAGTGCATGCTCACGGCCGCCAGATCCCACAATCAGGATCTTAATAGCTGCCTTCCTTTAGGTTCTCAAACTTTGCGTAGCCGGGAATAAAGCCGAGCTTCACCGTGCCAACCGGCCCGTTTCTGTGCTTGGCGATCAAGATTTCAGCTACTTCGACTCGGAAAGGATCGGTGTTTGCCTCCTCTGGTTTTTCACGATCTTTATAATAATCGTCCCGATAGATGAACATAACCAAGTCCGCTTCCGCTTCGATAGACCCCGATTCTCGGATGTCGCTAAGCTGGGGCCGCTTGTTCTCCCGGGTTTCAACGCTTCGGTTTAGCTGGCTAAGGGCGATGACGGGTACCTGTAGTTCCTTTGCCATGTTTTTGAGCGACCGGGCGATATCGCTGATCTCCTGAACCCGGTTTTCCGTCTTCTTATTTCCTTTCATCAACTGAAGGTAATCGACGATGACAAGGCCCAGACCGTGCTCCCTTTTTAGTCTTCTGCACTTGCCGCGCATCTCAAGGGCGCTGATATCGGAGGACTCATCGATGTAAAGCGGAAGATCGTACATTCGCTCACAAGCATCCGCGAGTTTTTTGTATTCTTTGACTTCCAAATTGGGACGTTTTAAAACGCCTGGGCTTACATTGCTGATCATGGATGCAAAGCGCCGCGTAAGCTGGTTGGCGCCCATTTCAAGCGAGAAGATTGCTACCGGCTGGCGCTCCCTTTCCGCCACATGCCACGCCATGCGAAGCACGAGCGAGGTTTTTCCCATCGAGGGCCTGGCGGCTACGATCACGAAGTCGCCTCCGTAAAAACCTGTCGTCATGTCGTCCAAGTCATGGAAGCCACTGCGGAGCCCCAAGGCTGGCTCGTTGAACTCCATAAGTGTATCGACTTCGAGCATGTATTCCTTGGTGAGAGGATTGATGTGAACGAAATCGCGGCCAAGGCGCTTATTGCCAACATCGAAAATAAGCCGCTCAGCTTTGTCGATCCGGTCATCGGCGTCCATATCCGGTTCACGAGCAATGCCGATTATGTCGTGGCCTGCCGCATCGAGTTTTCTGGCCAGCGATCGTTCTAAAACCTGATTGGCGTAATAGGTGGCATTCGCCGCGCTGGGGACGAACTCCAAAAGGTTGATAAGGTAGTTTTCGCCGCCGACGTCGGCAAGGTGCCCGCTCTCAATCAGACTGAGCTTAGTGGATACGGGATCGATTGGCTGGCTCTTGCTGGCCAGGTTTTTCATGGCCATGAAGATCATGCGGTGGGAGGGCAGATAGAAATCATCCTCCGATACGATAGCAAGCACTTGCTCAATGGCTCGCTCGCTGTAAAGCATCGCGCCGAGCGTGCTCATTTCCGCCTCAACACTGTGAAGAGGGACTAGGCCATCCTGTGCCAAATGCATACTGTGTCCTCCATGGAAGGACTCAGTATAGTCGCGTTTTGGCGCGCCAAGCGAAGGAATTTTGCGGGAAAATTCTTATCGAATTAAACCGAAAAATCGATCGGACCGTTAATCACCCTGCGCAGAAGAAAACGCCATTTCGGGCTTCTCTTTTTGCGAGAGGTTGGGATGATTTGTGGTGTCGATGCCTTGTATTCAGGGCAGCGCGTAAGCAGTTCCCGAAGACCATCTTCGATGTCCATCGGATCGTGGCTGAACTTGCCGCGCCAGGTGCAAACAAAGCACTCGTTGTTAGAAACTGCGTTGAGCGCCTCGCACACGGGGCAGCGCTTTAAGTTGGTCGCGGCCACCTTTCTTCTCGCTCTTAAAATATTCTCTGCACACTCGTTATCGTTCATGGCCACATTAGGAAGATCGGCATTTCGGAGGCCAATCTCAACGCCGGAAATGACGGGTTTGGAGAAAAGG
The DNA here is from genome assembly GCA_036502005.1 of Fimbriimonadaceae bacterium. GTDB lineage: Bacteria > Armatimonadota > Fimbriimonadia > Fimbriimonadales > Fimbriimonadaceae > DASXZH01. The sequence goes on along the minus strand of DASXZH010000094.1, from coordinate 28,365 downwards.
CGCGGACGCAGCCTTGGGCCTTAGGCCTTCGGTATTCGGCCCTCGGGGGAAGTAGGGTGCCGGCCCTCAGTGTTTGCATTGCTACACTGACTGGAAACTCGGGCCGCAGCTTGTTAGGCGCATGCCTTGTGCCGATTCCGAAGGCCGAACACCGAGGGCCGAACACCGAATGTCGAATGCCAAGAGCCCGAGTCTTGCCATAATATCTTCATGATCCAGAGGCCAAGTTGGGACGCTTACTTCATGCAGATATGCACGCTCGTTGCAAGCCGCTCAACCTGTGAGCGCCGAGCAGTGGGGGCCGTGATTGTTCGTGATAAGCGAATCCTAGCCACCGGCTACAACGGTGCCCCGACGGGACTTTCCCATTGCCCGCCGGAAGGTGGCAGCCATGATTGGCCGCTGGGCTGTCTCCGCGCGGGGCATTGCATCCGCTCTCTCCACGCCGAGCAAAACGCGCTTTTGCAGGCCGCAAAAATTGGGATCCCGTGCGAGGGAAGCACCATATATGTGACTTGCCAGCCTTGCAACACCTGCGCGAAGATGATCATCAACGCGGGGATCACTCGGGTGATCTACGAAGGCGAATATCCGGATGAGTTCTCTCTGGAGCTGTTTCGTGAATCGAAGATGGAGATCATTCGGTTTAAGGGCGAACAGGTCGAGCAGATTCAAGTTCCCGTATAGAGACATAGGCGTTAAAACAAACCATCCTGGGGATTGCCGAGACCCCAAATCTCTCCCGGATGGAGGTCGGTGAGTCCGCGAACCGGGAGAGGCGCGAGTTACAAACCGTTAAAAGTAGCCCTTCAAATCTCACTTTAACGCTCATGCGATTTAGAGGGAAGGAAAGCTGTAGAAAAACGGAAAACAGCCGAACTGATCCGACTGTTTACCGATTACTGTTTACCGTTTACTCTTTTACGGATGTCGCCGTCCGCCACCACCGCCGCCTCGTGGGGCACTTCTCGGTGCCGAATGTCCACCGCCGCCGAATCCGCCGCCGCCTCTCGGGGCCGAATGTCCACCGCCGCCAAAACCGCCGCGTGGGGCCGACGCGCGGCCGCCGCCACCGAATCCGCCGCCTCGCGGCGCCGACGGTCGGCTAAACCCGCCGCCAAAGCTCGATCTTGTCGAAGGTCGACTGGACCCGCCGAAGGTCGATCTCGGTGCCTGGCGAGGAGCTCTATTCATTTGCTGAGGAGCACGTCGCATGGCCGAAGTGGAATGGAACGTTGACCGGTTCATGTGGCTGGCCACGTTGCCGCGGTTGTTCATCCTTGTTGACGAAGCCACTCTGCGCGGTGCCGATCTCACTGGATTCGAAGCTCTTCGCGTTGCTGTTGCAACTCGATTGTGCGTCGCAGAGACATTTCTGTTATGGGTAGCAGCGGCCACTCGATTGTGAGTGGAAGCCACGTTCCTGTTGTGGGCAACAGTCGCCGCGTTGCGATTCCTGGCGTTGGAGGCCACATTTCTATTATGGGCGGCAGCGGCAGCTCGGTTGTTTGTAGCCGCATTCCGATTCCTGGCGTTCGCAGCCACGTTGTGGTTATGGGTGGCTGCGTTGGTTGCCACGTTTCTGTTATGTGCGGATGCATTTGCTGCAACTCTTGCGTTGTGGGTTGTGGCAGCGTTGCCATTGTGAGCAACTGACATCGCGTTGCGAGTGGTCATAGTTTGTCGGCCATTTGCGCCCGTGTTTACTCGATTATTGGCCGTGCGGTTGGCAGCGACTCGCGAGGATGGAGTTAAAGTCCGGCCAGGGTTAATTGACTGTCTAGCGATGCGCGATCCAACGGGTGCCCGATAAACGGCTCTCTGCGCTACCGAAGCTGGAGGATCGTTGCGCGCAAAGCTGTGAGAGGGCGTAAACGACGCCCTTGAGGGCCGCATGTTCGGCGGTCCAGAAACTTGCGCGCCGCGTGGAGCGCCTGTATAAGACCTGCCGTGCTGGAAGATTCCCGCCTCGCGGGCCGAGACTCGGTTAAAGTGGCCTCCGTTTGTAAATCCATACCGGGAAGCGAAGACGCCTCCTCCATGTGAACCATAGTAAGGCTGGAATCGGCTCTGCCCGTAATAGCTGTTGTAAGATGCGTTGGAATAGTAGGCATCAAAGCGGCCTGGATCGTAGTAGTTCCAACCTGCATTCACAAAGGCGTTGCCCCACGGCCTTCCTATGCATATGTCAGCTCCGCCTGGGTAGTAGCACCCTGCTTGGCCAATGCTGAACGATAGAGCCCAATCGCCGCCGCCAAATCCAATGGAAATGGCAGCAGGATACTGGACTTCCCAAGGCGCTAACGGCGCCCATGCAACGTTCGCGCCGTCATCACAAAAATCTACAACTGCTGGATCCCAGTATTGGCTGGCGGGCCCTGGGCACCAACCCCAACCGTAGCTAGCGTGATACCAAGTGCCGTAGTGGTACGGAGCCCAACCCCAGGGTTCATGTCCGACCCAGGTGTATCCGAAGGGAGCAACCCATGTCCACGATCCATCCTGGTACGGTTGCCAGTCGGCGGCCTCAGTTGGGCACCATACGTGGCCGTATTTGGGGTCATCGCGCCAGGTTCCGTATTGGTCGATATCGCTTGCCATCAAGTCGACGTCGGTTGGAACATACCTATCTTGGTGGTAAACCACCGTGTTTCTTTCGGTATTCCAAGTGTCCCAGTCGTCGGCCTTCGGCACGCTTCTAACGGCTCCTTCACCAGCGACTGCTGTCGAGCCGGAAGGCTGACGATAGTCGATAAGTTGCCCAGCTTTTAGCGGCTGGGTACCGCCGCCGCTTTCCACTTGCGCCTCCCCTCCCTGGTCGGCTATTTCGCAAATGTTGCCATTGATGCCAACTCGAATGGTGGCAGGGCCAGAGGCCTTAACGGAAGCCTGCGGCGTATCGACCTGAAACTGTGAAAGCTTGCTCTTGATATGAATCGTTGCTAAACCATTTGTGACTTTGAGCTCCGTGAACTCCCCGTTGGAGTCGCTGTACATGGTTTCCAAAGTGGCAAGGCCGCCGTTGCCGAGGCGTAAAACGCTGCCATCGTCAAAAACGGTCTCTGTTCGAGAGCTGTTTTCCGCCCAGATTTGCGCCCCTTGCCTCAACGGCGTGTTAACGGAAGCGGTAGACCACCCCACTGAAGCAGTTGGCCGGTATTCCGCACCACTTTTCACGTAGGAGATGCGGGCCATTCTAACTGGGCCCGGGTTGGAGCTGTCTCCAACGGCATAACCGGATTGGGCTACGGCAAGAGGAACTAAGAACAAACTAAGTCCCGCTGCGGCAGCAGCACGACGAGCCAAGTTGAATGTTGCCTTCTTCATGCTTAATCTGACGACTTGCAGGTTTTCCAGCTTGAAACGATTTTCAACGACGAGGCAAAACAAAAAGAACTTGGCGTTGAACTTAATCTGCGTTATACTTACATTCCAGCCCACGACGGTCTGGGCTTTTTAGGTTCGGCTGTAAAGCAGCCCGGGCCGCACTGGGCACTGTGGCCCGAAGCAACGAAAATGCTTTGGAGCCGAGCTTGCAAAAAGAACCATACCAGTGTTATCGCACCCGCGATCCCCTAACTCACACTCAAGGGCTATATGATCCTTCTTTTGAAAAGGACGCTTGCGGCATTGGGCTCATAGTCCAGCTTTCCGCCCAGCCCGAGCGCGCCATAGTGGTAAGCGCTTTAGAAATGCTTCTCGCCATGGAGCACCGCGGCGCACGCGGCAGCGAACCTGAAACCGGCGACGGCGCGGGGATTATGGTGGGTCTGCCGCACGTGTTCTTCGAAACCGTGGTCAAAGGATGCTTCAACCGAGATCTGCCGAAGGCAGGGCAGTACGCAGTCGGTATGGTGTTCCTTCCCAAGGAATTAGAGGCTCGGAACCTATGCAAGAAGCAGTTAGAAAAATATATTGAGTTAGAAGGACAAAAGCTAATCGGGTGGCGAGTTGTACCCACCGATCCTGACGAAGCCGGTGTCGGCAAAACGGCTCTCTTGCGAGAGCCTTTTATCGAGCAGGTATTTCTGGAAGCCGCGCCAGGAATAGACCGGGAAGAGTTTGCACGCAAACTTTATTTAATTCGGAAGCAGGCTTACCATGCGATCCTGAATTCGTCCAGTGCTATTGACGACGGCTACTATATGGCGTCTTTCAGCGAAAGCACGATTGTCTACAAGGGGCAACTAACGCCGGAGCAGCTTCCACTCTACTTCCCCGATCTGCAGCACACCCTTTTTGCCACCCACCTGGCGGTTGTGCACTCCAGATTCTCGACGAACACTTTCCCGAGTTGGGAACGGGCCCAGCCGATGCGCTACATCAGCCACAACGGCGAGATCAACACCCTAAAGGGAAATGTGAACTGGGCGAAGGCCAGAGAGTCCCACATGGCGAGCGGCCTATTCGCCGATCAATTCCAAAAGCTTCTGCCGATCATCGATCCGGTTACAAGCGACTCAGGCATGTTCGACAACGTTTTGGAGTTGCTCACCCTTGCCGGACGCTCGCTTCCAGAAGCGATTTCGATGATGATGCCAGAAGCCTGGCAATCCAGCACAGATATTCCCGGTGACGTACGCGCGATGCTTGAGTACAACTCATGCCTTATTGAGCCATGGGACGGCCCCGCCGCCATCACCTTTGCCGACGGGCGTTATGCCGGCGCGGCTATCGATCGGAACGGCCTTCGGCCATGCCGATTTTGCGTGACTGTAGATGGGCTGGTCATCATTTCATCGGAAGCAGGAGCCCTCCAAATTCCTCCCGCCTCGATTATCAAGAAGGGAAGAGTTGCTCCTGGGAAAGCGCTTGTAATCGACTTCAAACAGCACCGCATTCTCAGCGATCAAGAAGTTAAGAAGAGCCTTGCCGAATCCCACCCCTACCAGAAATGGCTGAAAGACGGGCTCATTGATTTAGATGCCTACGTAAAGCCCAAGGCCGCTTGCGACAAGGTCGAGGGCGAGCTTTATCAAAGGCTAACCGCCTTTGGCTACACTCATGAAACAACCGAGTTTATGCTCCTGCCATTGGTGCAGGAGGGCCGCGATCCGGTGGGCTCGATGGGCTGCGATACGCCGATCGCCCCTCTTAGTAAGGAGCCCAAACTTGTCTTCGACTACCTGCGGCAGTTGTTTGCGCAGGTAACGAACCCGCCCATCGACAGCATTCGAGAAGAGATCGTTATGTCGCTCGCTTGCCCGGTTGGGCCGGAAAGCAACTTGCTCGATTCGACCGCAGAAAACTGCCGAAGGCTGAACCTTAAACACCCAATTCTGAACTGCGACGAAACAAGCGCGCTTAAAAGCCTAAGGGTAAACGGCTGGAAAACGAAGGTGATCGGCACCACCATGTGCGCCGATTCCGATCTGCGCCAGCGTCTTTTACAAATCGCTTTAGAAGCTATTGCCGCCGTTGAAGAGGGGTATTCGTTCATCGTTCTGTCTGACAAAAATGTCGGCCCAAATAAGCTCCATATTCCTTCGCTTCTGGCTTGCGGCACTGTTCACCACCAACTTATTAAGAAGGGCTTGCGCAGTAAGGTCGGTCTGTTTGTCGAGACGGGCGAAGCGCGTGAGGTCCACCATTTCTGTTGCCTGTTTGGCTATGGCGCGGACGGCGTGCACCCCTATCTGGCGCACGACTATCTGATCGAGCTCATCGCCTTAGGCAAGATCAAAGATTCGGCTCGAGGGGCCATCGAGCGATATCGCAAGTCCTTGGAAAAGGGAATCCTGAAGGTGCTGGCAAAGCTGGGCATTTCTACTTTGCAATCCTACAAAGGAGCGCAAACTTTCGAAGCCCTCGGGCTTTCGCAAGAGGTCGTTGATTTTTGTCTAACCGGTACTTCGACGCGGCTTAGTGGGCACACTTTTGAGGATATAAAGCAAGCGCTGCTCCGCTTGAGTGCGCGCGGTAAGGAATCCGATAACTTCTTGGCAGGCCACGGCGATTACCACTGGCGTCACGGAGGCGAGGAGCATATGTGGAACCCTGCAACCATCGCTTCCTTACAAGAAGCGGCGCGCAGCGGCGATGCATCCGCATACACTCGCTTCGCCGACGAGGCAGACAGGGCAAACGCGGAATGCACCATCCGCGGCATGCTGAAAATTCGAACCGGATTTGAGGCAGTTCCCGTGGAGCGGGTTGAACGGGAATTGGACATTGTAAAGCGGTTTAGCACCGGGGCCATGAGCTTTGGTTCGATCTCCCGCGAGTCCCACGAGACCCTGGCCGTTGCCATGAACCGCATCGACGGTAAGAGCAATACGGGCGAGGGCGGGGAAGACTCGGGCCGGTGGATCACTGATGAGTTTGGCGATACGCGCCGTTCCGCAATAAAGCAAGTAGCTTCGGGCAGGTTTGGCGTTACGATTGAATACCTTGCCAACGCCGACGAGATCCAGATCAAAATGGCGCAGGGTGCAAAACCCGGCGAAGGCGGAGAACTTCCGGGTGCAAAGGTTGGCGACGAGATCGCCAAGATAAGATGCTCCACTCCCGGCGTTGGTCTGATTTCGCCTCCGCCCCATCACGATATTTACTCCATTGAAGACCTAGCTCAGCTTATCTATGACCTGAAGCAGGCCAATCCCTTGGCGCGCATTAGCGTGAAGCTTGTTTCCGAAGTCGGGGTCGGCATTGTCGCCGCAGGCGTGGCAAAGGCTGGCGCGCACCATATTCTGATCTCTGGCTCCGATGGCGGGACCGGGGCTTCGCCCCTCACCAGCATCAAGAATGCCGGATTGCCGTGGGAACTTGGGCTCGCCGAAGCTCACCAAACTTTGTGCTTGAACGGGCTAAGAAACCGGGTGAAGGTGCAGGCAGACGGCCAGATCAAGACTGGAAAAGACGTTGCCATTGCGATTCTGCTAGGTGCAGACGAGATTGGCTTTTCGACCGCTCCTTTGATCGCCCTTGGATGCCTGATGATGCGGAAGTGCCATCTAAACACTTGCCCAGTTGGAATTGCAACCCAGGACCCAGAGTTGCGCAAGAAGTTCACCGGCCAGCCTGAGCATGTGATCAACTACTTGTTCATGGTTGCGGCGGAGTTTCGCGACATCATGGCGGGGCTTGGTCTCAAGTCTGTTGATGACATGGTTGGCCGCAGCGAGCTTTTGGAGATGGTCACCGATTCGGAACAGGCAAAGCGAAGCAAACTCGATTTGAGCCGCGTTTTAGAGCGCCTGCATCCACACTCAAAGTACACGGGCAAACTGGGCGTTGGAGTTGTTTCCCATTCCAAGCTAAACGAGGAAATTGCCCTTGCCGTAAAGCAAGGGAACGGTGCTCAGACCTACAAATTTAGAATCCACAACACAGACCGCACGATTGGCACTGCCCTTAGCGCGGAGTTTGTGGATGGCCGGGCGCATGGGCCTATTAAGTTGAAATTTCGTGGCTCGGCTGGCCAGAGCCTGGGTGCTTGGTTAGCCAAGGGCATCACCATCGAACTGGAGGGCGAGGCCAACGACTATCTTGGCAAAGGCCTTTCCGGAGGACGCATTATTGTCGTTCCGCCGCGGGAATCTTTGTTTAGACCCGAGCAGTCGGTCATCGCTGGCAACGCCGTTTTATATGGGGCTACATCAGGCGAAGCATTTATTAGCGGTGGCTGTTGCGAGCGGTTTGCCGTTCGAAATAGCGGTGCTTCGGCGGTTGTGGAGGGCGTGGGCGACCACGGCTGCGAGTACATGACGCGTGGCCAAGTGGTTGTGCTCGGAAACATCGGACGCAACTTCGCGGCGGGCATGTCCGGCGGTGTGGCCTACGTGGTGAATCCCAAAGGTACTCCCGTTAACCGGTTTAATACTGGCACGGTGGACTTAGAATCTATCGAAGATGAGTCGGAGTTGAAAGATCTTTATAGACTCATACTTCGCCATCGAACCCTTACCAACTCGATGATTGCCGACGAGATTCTGGAGAACTGGGTCGAGGTTTCAAAAGAGATCATCAAGGTTATGCCGCGGGATTACAAGCGGGTTCTCGCTGCGCAAAAGCAAACTAAACAAAAGGTCGCGGTGGGATAGATGGGTAAGACCACCGGCTTCACAGAGTTTAAGCGCCAGCCCGTAGGCTACCGCCCTTCGGATGAGCGGAAGCTGGACTACCTTGAGATTTATCAGTCCCCGAACACGGAGAAGTTGACGGACCAGGGAGCTCGGTGTATGGATTGCGGGGTTCCGTTTTGCCAATCTCCCACGGGTTGCCCGCTCGCCAATGCGATTCCCGAGTGGAACCATCACATCTACATGGGCGAATGGGCGGAAGCCGTAAAGCGCTTGGAGCACACAAACAACTTTCCCGAATTTACAGGCCGTGTCTGTCCGGCCCCTTGCGAAGGAGCCTGCGTGCTCGCTGCCGTCGATACTGCGGTTACGATCCGCGACATCGAATATGCGATTGCTGAATATGGGTGGTCAAACGGATTCATTCAGCCTGAAAAGGCAAAGAAAAGAACCGGAAAGAAAATCTCCATTGTTGGTTCGGGTCCTGCTGGACTTGCCGCTGCCCAACAGCTTGCCCGCAAGGGCCACGCGGTAAATGTTTTCGAGCGTGATGACCTTCCCGGCGGCCTGCTCACGTACGGCATCCCCAACATGAAGCTTGAGAAGGAAGTTGTATTTCGCCGCATTCGCCAGCTCGAAGCGGAAGGGGTCCAGTTCATTTTGAACGCGAATATCGGCAAGAACATCAAGCTTGAAAAGCTGATGAAAGACAGCGATGCCGTGCTTCTGGCGTTGGGAGCCGGCAAACCGAGAGACCTGCCGCTTGAGGGCAGGGAACTGTCCGGCATTCATTTTGCAATGGAGTTCCTCACCGTTGCGACCAAGAACGTGCTTGCAAACCAACCTATAACGGCTGGTTTGAACGCGAGAGATAAGAAGGTTGTTGTTATCGGCGCGGGTGATACGGCGACGGATTGCATTGCGACTTCGATTCGGCAAGGCTGCGCCTCGGTTGTGAACTTGGAAATAGCGCCAAGACCGCCCGATCAGCGTAACTCAGAAAACCCGTGGCCGGAATGGCCGAAAATCATGCGGACTGATTACGGCCACACGGAAGCGATTGACTCTTTTGGCGAGGACCCTCGACGGTTCGAAGTGGTTACCAAGCGCTTTGTGGGCAATTCGTCGGGCGTCGTTTGCGGGGTGGAAACAGCCGAACGCCCCGGCGATGATTTGGGAGGCCGAGTCTTTATGGCCGATTTGGTTTTAATCGCGGCCGGATTTGTGGGGCCGGAAGAGTATCTGCTTTCCCAGATCGGGCTCTCTATGCCTCCGCCATCTAAGGATCGCAAGTTATACACAAACCACGCGAATCTATTTATGGCCGGGGATTGTCGGCGCGGTCAGTCGTTAGTGGTTTGGGCGATTGAAGAAGGCCGCGCAGCCGCGTCTGAGATTCATAATTTCTTATCTTAACGGTTGGGCAGCCATAATACTAATTGAAGGTGCCCAAGAAGTGAGCTATGACATTCCGCAAATCCATATCCCGGACAACAGCCCGGAAGCAAAGGCTATCGATTTTATAGTCACACATGATCATGTGACGCCCGAAGAAGCGGTACGCACGATTTTGCGCCGAGCAACGAAAGATCTAAACCCAGCCCAAGAGGGCCGGGGGCTTTTCGGAAGCCCTGAAGACGCAGCGGCACTGGACGCTGCCGTCAAGTTGGCATACGAGGAGCGGCACACCCCTTCAAAGCGCGAAACGGGCGAGTAGATGCAGCGATCCATTCTCGACACCGACATACTTTCCGAATATCTCAAAGGTTTTGACCTCGTCGTAGTAAAAAACGGAGATCGCTACTCTGAACAACATAATCGATTCACTTCACCTGTTACAGTTTATGAGATCGTCCGAGGATTGGAAGAAAAAGGTGCACCCGTACAAGTAGCCAAATCGCTTGCATGGTTTGGAAAGAACGAGGAGATCGTCCCAATCGCATCCGATTACATTACAGCCGCGACAACCAAAGCCAAAGCAAAGCGGCAAGGAAATATCGTTGAACTTCCCGACTGTCTTATTGCAGCTGTCGCAGCGCGGCTTGGTTTGCCGTTAGTGACGGGGAATACAGCGGACTTCTTGGCGATCAAGAAGACGGGCCTAAATCTGAGCCTTGAAGATTGGCGGAAGTCATGACCGTTTGACGGGTCTACCCTAACTCGTTCGGACCAGTCTGGTTCTAAATCACAAAATCCGGAACATCCAAAGGAATGCCTGGACTGTGACGCTTCCGGATCTCTTCAAAGCTGGTTTCATCCAAAACTGCTGCCATCGCATCGCGCGCTTCTTGAAACGCCTTTTTAATGCCACAGGTTTGTGGATGAGGGCAGCCGCATTCGGCCCTCCTCGTCACACTCACGCAGCTTATTAAAGCGATCGGCCCATCGATAGCCCGCACCAACTGCCCGATCATGATATCTTTCGGGTGACGAGCGAGCATGAACCCGCCGCCGGGGCCCTTACGGCTCTTAACAAAGCCCGTCATCCGCAACGTGCCCATGATCTGTTGCAGAAACGGCTCAGGAATCGCTTGCCGCTCTGCGATCTCGTTCAGGTGTACGGGGCCTTGCTCAAAGTTAATGCTGAGCTCTAGAATGGCCCGGGTAGCGTATTTGGCTCGGTTCGATAACATGAACTCTTTTATTTTGCGCTATAACCGGTCGGCGCCGGGAAAAGCCGGCACTCTCGGGCTGCGCTGTGGACTCCGCAAAAAGATATTTTTATTAAATTTTGTGAAACTCGGAACAAAAAACGAAACAGTAAGTCATACAACCACAGCTCGTGGCGTAGCGATTGTCCACTAGCTAGACAGGTCGGTTCTCAACTTAGATAAATGCAACCCCAGCTCCGAAGCTGGGGTTTTTAAATTATTCGCCGCCTGACCGGCCGAATTTCACCTCAGCGACCGTCCAACCGAGGATATCCCCGATCTTAAATTTGCCGCCGAGCGCCCGGCTCAGGTTGTCCACGATTTGCAATCCAAGGTTGCATTGGGATGCGGGATCGAACTTGGGCGGAAGCTGGTCGCCATTGTTAGAAACCCAAAGAGAGACTTCCGCTTCCCGTTCTTCAACGGTGACGTGAATGTCGCCTTCATCGGTTTCGTGGAATCCGTGCTCCACCGCGTTTTGAATCAGTTCATTCAGAACAAGGGCCACCTGAGTCGCTTGGGTCATGTTCAAGCGAACGTCTTCGCCCCGGACCTCGAAGTTAATATGCTTATCCGGATGGATAAGGCTATGTTGTTGGTGCTGAACCAAGGTTTCCGCGATCGAGCGGAGACCCACATGATCCAAATCTTCCCGGCTGAGAAGATCATGCACGGTGGCGATGGCGAGGATTCGGGCTAGGCAGTCGTTAATCGCCTCTTCCAAGGACTTGTAGTGGCTGTGACGAAGTTGAAGCCGAAGAAGGGAAGCTATCTGTTGTAGGTTGTTCTTAACCCGGTGGTGCATCTCCTGCATCAGAGTAGATCGCACCGAAAGTTTTGCGTGCTCGATGCTTACAGCGGCCTGCTTAGCAAGCGTTTCTAGCGCCTTAATTTCGTCAGGTGAAAACTCCCGCACCTCGGTTGTGTAGCAGCTCAAAACTCCAACCGGCTTATCCTGCAACGTAAGGGGCACGCAAATCATGGATCGTAAGCCTTGTTCTACTGCCAGATCGTGGCCAATATAATCCGCCTCATTCTGAACGTCCACCACGATGATCGGCCGATTCTCCACCATCGCTTTCCCGGCAATCGATTCTCCATATCGAATCGCTCGCTTGCGCTCGTAGGCCCGGGCGGGGGCTTGCGTTGCCCTCAGAACTAACTCATTTTGGCTTTCATCTAGGAGGCGAACCGTACAGATCCGGTAGTTAAACTGCTGAGCCGTGAGGTTTACCAGTAGCTGCAAAATCTCTTCGAGGTATGGACTGGCTGAAATCGTTTTCGAAACTTCAGATAAAGCGCCGAGCCGGTTGCTGCGGGTGCCGACCTCGTAAGCGCGGTGATAGCTCGAATAAGCCAAGGCGACCGTATCCACCAAGCGCATAATATTTTCGCGCTCAGCCTTCTTAAAATCCCAGGGTTCCAGCCTGCGCAGCATAAGAACCCCAAGCGCCTTGCCATCAAGGCAAATTGGCACTATCGCCGAGGAATCAAAATGGTGATCGTCGATTCCGGGATACCTAACAAACTCCTTTACCTCTTCAGTGCCTTTTCTAAGAAAGAGGGGCTTAAGGTCGAGGAAAACTTTGCCGCAAAGGCCGATCCCACGCCCCAATCGGACGCGGTTTGCAAACTCAGGCGCAATGGTGCTCGCTTTAAGGACGAGGCCGTCAGAAGCGTCCTTCAACAGGATATCGCATGTTTCCGATTGCGTCATCTCGCGCATTTCGAATGCTAACTCGCTTAAGAGGGCGTCCTCGGAAGCGGCGCTGGTTGCGTGCTGCAGGAGTTGGAAAATTGCTTCTAAGTTGCCTGGAACAACTTCTTTACTGGTGGCGGGAACGGTGGCGACGGACATCGTATTTGTTCTACTCGGTTTTTAGGTGATAGGTGATACGAATTGGCGCTGGTTCGGAAAAGCCCTTCCCCTTGCGCTCCGGCGGAGGGGGAAGGGTTGGGATGGGGGTGGTTAGTTTCTCCGTATCACCTATCACGCGTCTACCGCCCAAGCTTCGCCCTAATCTCCGGGATCGCTTCGTAAAGATCGGCGACTAACCCAAAATCTGCCGCTTCAAAGATCGGCGCGTCGGGATCTTTATTGATAGCCACAATCGTCTTGCAGTCCTTGATTCCCGCCATGTGCTGTGTCGAACCAGAAATCCCGGCCGCGATATAAAGGTCCGGTGCAACAATTTTGCCCGTTTGCCCCACCTGTAACTCGTTGGGCGCGATGCCGCTATCGACGGCTGCTCGGGTTGCCCCAACGGCGCCGCCAAGCGCATCGGCTAACCCACCGATCACGCTTTCAAAGGTGGCCGCATCTTTTAGAGGCCTGCCTCCACTTACAACAACCTTGGCCTGGCTCAAATCCGGACGCGAACCGCTATGGCCGGTGGCCGAAATCCGCTTTGCTTTCCCTTCAATTGGCAAGCTCACCGCTTTAACCGGAGAAGTCCCGCTTGGCGAGGCCTTAAAGCCCGCCGGGCGAAAGGTAATAACAACCGGAAGCTGAACCACTTCAACAGTGGCGATCATGGAACCCGCCACAACAGGGCGTTTAAAAAGGGTCGGCGATTCGACGGCAATCGCATCGGTGACCATGGCCGCATCCATCAACCCGGCAACCCTGGCTAGCAAATCTTTCGAAGCCATCGAAGAGACGGAAATGATGTAATCGTAGCCACCAGCCACTTGCTGAATCGCCTTTGCGAGGCCGCCGGCCGGCGGTATTTCGCTAAGGTTGGCCGTCAAAATGTTGCCTGCTCCAAAGTTGGTCGGCGCTTCTCCACTTAGGGAAAGAAAATCATACGGAAAACCAAGCGCAGCGGCAAAACCAGAGGCTGCGCTGGCGTCTTGAGCGCCAAAAAGAATCGCAAGGGTTTTGCTCATGCCAGCACTCCCTTCGCTTTTAAGGCATCGATAAGTTCATCAACAGAGGCAACTTTCCGTCCCGCCGCCCGGGCGGGAGGGGCTTCAAACTTGGTCACTCGTGTTTTTAGAATGGGGCTTGTAGCCGGATTGCGCTTAATCAATGGTTTGCTCCGAGCTTTAATGATCCCCGGCAACGCTATATAGCGTGGCTCGTTGAGCCGTAAATCGGTTGTGATAAGCGCCGGGAGGGGCAGTTCTAAAACTTCTTCGCCGGTGTCGGTTTCACGCGTGACCTTTACCGAGCCACTTGCTAACTCAACCTTGGAAGCAAACGTGGCCTGCGGCCAATCCAACTTCGCGGCCAGCATTTGGGCAACTTGGTTGTTGTCGTCGTCGGTTGCCTGCTTGCCCATTAGGATCAAGTCCGGCTTGACCTCGTTTGCAATAGCCACTAACTCGTTGGCTAAAGCGATGGAGTCATAAGTGCATGGGGTTTCAACAAGAATCGCTCGATCCGCACCGATAGCAAGAGCCTTTCTTAGCTGCTCTTCGCACTCGGCCGTTCCGATGGAGACGGCGATAACTTCGGTTGTTGGGTCCTTTTCTCTTATCCGAACGGACTCTTCCAGGGCGATTTCGTCAAAAGGATTTATCTCAAACTTGACTCCGCTCGTATCAATGCCGGACCCATCCGGCAGCGGCTTCACCTTGGCATAGGGATCGATTACACGTTTTACTGGCACTAAGATCGTCATAGATCAGCCGGGAAGGTTACCCCGGGCGCGCAGCGTAGATAGCCTCGGCGGCTTCGCGCATTGGGAGAGGGTCAAAAGGATCACCGTCAGATTGAAGCGAACAGAGCAAGGTTTGAACGAAGGACCAGCCCCACAATCGATAAAGGTCATCTCCCAGTAGCTTGCTAAATAGCTCCAATCGAGCCGCCATAACGCGTGGCTGGTGTGGACCGTGCCACGGGTTGCGCATGTAACTTACAACCTCGAAAGCGCGATCCCCAATGATCCCTTTCGGATCGATAACTCTCCATTCTTCGCCATCCCGGAGGATGTTGTAATGATGCAAATCTCCGTGCAAGAGAATAGGATCGGTAGTGGTTTGCATCAAGAACTTGGCTATTTCCTGTGCTTCGCGTAAGAGGCTGTCTCCTTCGAATTCGAAGAGTTCCTTCAGCCAGCGCTCCATGGACATCGTTTGCACAAACGGCGATTTCCGCAGCTTTAGGATAATGGAGGCGCAGATCTCGACGCGTTCTTCGTCGGGTAAGGTCGTATCGGCTAGAGTCGTACCGGGGCGAAGACGCGGCATCAATACTGAACCCGATTCTTGATCAACCCTAAGAATTGAAACGCCGCCATGCCCGGAAAAGGATTGGGAGACCGGCCAAGAATCTTTCTCCTCTGCATGAGCCTCCGGCACTTTGAGGACCACCTCTTGGCCGTCCTTATCGCGGCCGGCGAAGATATAGGAACAAGTTGCGCCTGGCAGTGCCTCGTTGAGTTCTAATACCCATTCAAGAGCCAACCTGGAAGCGACCACCTTGGTGCTATCCATTTGCCGCCGTCAGAAAAGCGGCTCCGAAAACGCCGGCGCTATCGCCTAGCATCGGGCGAACAACCCTAGTCGACAAGCTATCGTTAAAAACCCGTTTGCCAAGGCTTTCAACCCCGGCATCATAGAGGGCATCTATCTTGCCAACACCCCCGCCAAGAACAATCACTTCAGGATCTAGGATGTTCACGACAACAGAAATCGCTTCGCCGAAGTTGTCCGTAAGTCTCTTAATAGTTTCCGCAGCGGCAGGATCAACTTTAACCCGCTCCACAATCTCGGATAACTTTCGGTTTTCGCCCGAAAGAGTTGAGTAATACCGCTCCATGGCTGGGCCGCTCAGAACCGTCTCAACACAGCCGCGTTTTCCGCAGTAACACTGCTGCCCACGGGGTTCCAACACGTTATGGCCCCATTCTCCCGCAATTCCCTGTGTCCCCGCAACTACGCGGCCGTGGATTACAATGCCTCCGCCAACTCCGGTTCCCAGAATGACGCCAAACACAGATTCCGCACCCTTTCCAGCGCCCATCAAGGCTTCGGCGAGAGCGAAGCAGTTCGCGTCGTTTGCCAAAACGACATTTCGCTCCAATAGTGAACCTAAATCCCCAACTAGCGGCTGTCCGTTCAGGCACACCGTGTTGCAGTTCTTCATTAAGCCGGTTTTGGGATCGGAGACACCGGGGGTTCCAAAGCCAACGGCTTTTGTCATTTGGCCCACGCCATGTTCCATTTCGGCTACTAAAGAAGCTATCCGCCCCAAAATGTGCTCATATCCGCCCTCGGCTTCCGTGGCAATGCGGTGACGAAAAAGTGGCGTCTCAGGCGTATTTTCATCCAGAACTACGCCCTCGATCTTAGTCCCACCCACGTCGATTCCAAAAAGAAGACCCATCTGTTAAAGGCCCGCGTAGTAATCGTAGCCTTGCTCAGCCCAATAGTCTTCGGGCGGCCGATTCGAATAGGTTAATTTGCCAATGCGCTTTAGGTTCTTGACCCCATATTTGTGGGGGATGATGAGCCTGAGAGGCGCTCCATGTTCAAGAGTGAGCGGCTTGCCATTCATTTCGTGGGCGAGCAGGGTTTGCGGATGCATTGCGGCGGGCATGTCGATGGAGACGTAATACAGCCCATCGGGCGTCTCCATAGCCACGTAATCAGCCTTCATTGCGGGCGGATATTTGGCCATGAAGTCCGAGAGGCGCGCTCCCGCCCACTTCATAAAGTAGCTCCAACCTTCAATGCACTTAAACTCGGTGACGAATTCATGCTTTGGCAACGCCTTGATATCTTCAATCTTAAGCGTTTTTATCTTCGGGTTGGAATGGCCCTCCAGAATCAACGACCATTTCTTGGGATCAAATGCCGTATCCGAGGAATCGGAGGAATCGGAAGAATCTGACGAATCGCTGGAATCCGAGGAGTCGCTGCTGGAACTGTCATCAGACGAAGCACCGCTAGTATCGGCCTGATCGATGGTGGAGGTTGATGGCTTCTTCGACTTCTTGTCGTCCGTTGGCGGAGGCGTGTCGGAACTGTCGGCGGAATCATCGGAACTATCATCGCTTAAGCCGACATCGCCATTCACCCTCGCTTCTGTTATGGCCGAGTCGTCGTAGGTCGGCGATAACCACCGGGGAGAATACAGAGTCGACGTAACTTTATCATCGACCACAAGTGCGGCCCTAAATGGCCAATCGATGCCATCCTCGTTGTCGGTTTTATAGCCAAGGGGCTTCTGTTTATGAAGCCAGTGAAAGAATCCGTAAGTTCCGACAATGGACACGGCCGACCACAGAATCCCGCGCCTGGAGAGGACCTTCATCCGCTGCTCGGCGCTTACTTCAACCAGGGGAACTTCTGGCGATTTGGTGAAATCCCCTTCTTCAGGCATTGGTCGCTACCTCCATTCCAGAATCAGAAGCCGGGGTCTCGGTTACCAGTTCATGCCCGGTGATCATTCCTCGGAAGTTGTTCCAGCCAGTTTTAATCACCTGTAAGATGTGGATTGTAAAGAACCCAACGTAGCCCATCATCAGCCAAAAATGGATGAACCTCGCCGCTCCGTAGCCGCCAAACAGCCACGTAAGCCAACCGGCCTGGGTCGGGCGGTAGATGGCCAAACCGGTCAAAACCGAGCCAACCCCCATAAAGATAATCAAAGAATAGGTGATCTGCTGAGCGCCGTTGTACTTGATCTGCGGTGGCGATTCTTTCCGCAAATACATGTCGTGCAGAATGGTTAACCAGGCATTTTTTAGCGCTCCCTTTCCGGGCAGTAGCAGTTTCCATTCTCCCGAAAAAACGGTGTAAAGCACGTAGAGCAAGCCGTTGATCGTGAAAAACCACATGAAAAAGAAATGCCAGCCCATGCCCTCGGCAAGCCGCTGAGTGAGATCGTACAAAACTGGCGGGTAAGTGTGGTCTTTATCGTTATTTGGATTTGTGGTAATTAATGCCTTAGGGACCCATCCCGGCGCGACGGGTGCAAACAGATCGATTCCATTACCCTTCTTGTCTACAAGGATCTTTTCGGGAGGAAGATTAACCCTCCCAACGGCCGGCACAGGCACTCCATAAACCGGATTCGCCCAGTAAATAAGAAGCCCGCTCCAAATCATCACCGCCAGCAGGGGGAAGTTCAGCCAATGAAACCACCTTATGGCAAGCGGATGTTTCTTCTGCAGTCGCTTCATAGCTCTTCCAACAAACGAGAAAGCCGATTCAACACTAGATTAAACGAATTGAAGGGCTCACGCCGCCACTTTCTTCCACAAGTCGCAAACCTCGCGGACAACGTAACGATATTTGCCATTTTCTCCCTAGAATCCTAGAAACGCAGAAACCCAAAACCTTTCTACACGATTAGGCTTGCATAAAGCTCTGGATCAACGTTGCCACCGCTTATCACGCAACATACCTTCTTGCCCTCGAAGCGTTTTGGTTCTTGCAAGAGAGCCCCAACGGCGAGGGCACCGGTTGGCTCTGATTTCAGGTTCGCTTTGCTATAAAGCAGCTTCAAACCATTAACGATGCTCTCTTCTGAGACCTCAACAATTCCCGCAATGCCGTGCTGCAAAACTGGCCAGTTCAGGTGTCCCAAGCTTAACGTTCTTGCGCCATCGGCTAGGGTTTGCGGCTCGGTCTCGTTTTGAACGATATGACCTTCACGCAGCGAGCGAGCGCCATCATTGGCCATTGCAGGCTCCGCTCCGTAAACTTTTACGCCTTCTCTTGCAAATGCTCGGATGAGGCCAGAAGTGAGGCCCCCTCCACCAAGGGGAGCGATAACCACATCGAGGGGCTCGCCACTCTCGATGATCTCAACGCCTAGCGTCGCGTTGCCCGCGATCACAAACTCGTCATCGTAAGCGCTGGCGATATATGCGGCTGGATATTCTTCGGAAAGTTGCTTCACCCGGTCCGAGCGGGAAATGACCTTGACATCGATGAGATCAACGATTCCGCCGAAATCCCTCACGGCTTGAACCTTGGTTTTCGAAGAAGTCTGCGGCATCACCACATGGCATTTCTTGCCCACCAAGCTACAGGCGTAAGCCAAGGCTTGCCCAAAATTGCCGCTGGAAGCAACCACAAAATGATCGTTTGGAACGCTTGCCACCGTGTTGTAAGCGGCGCGGAACTTAAAGCTGCCGTTGTGCTGAAAAGTCTCCGTTGCCAAAAGCACTTCGGCGTTTAGGGTATCGGAAAGCCGCCGCGATTTGATCAGGGTTGTAGGAAGGGCAATGTTTGAGAGCGCATGCACCTAGCTATTTTGCTTCAAAGCTTGGCCAGGGAGTTGCCCGTCGCGGGCAAGGTGGGCTTGGGCGTAAACCATCGCTTGTAAAAAGGAAGCTCCAAATACTCAACCCTCGCACGGAGATAATTCATCTCCCGCGCCATCGCTTCTGCAAACGCTTCGTGCTGCTGCAGCACAGTGTTAACGTTCTCCAAAGCTTCCGTGAGTTCAACCCGGATTTGGTCGATACCTTTCTTGCCCATCGGCTCTTTAAGAGCCCGAATGATATCGGCGAGCCGAGTTATGGTTGGGCCCACCAAAGGAAAAATGAGAGCGCCTGCGTTCATCCGAGTTTAGGATACGTCAGCGCTAGGCAGGATGATGCTTGGAATGAGTCCAAGGCCCCTCAGAACAGGCGCGCGGAATGCCGACAATTAGCGTGGGTTATGAAAGAGAGGATCGAGGACCGCGATTTATCACTATTGTTCGATGTCTCAAGGGCATCGAACGAAACCAAGCTCGACCTCTATTTGAACAGCATTTTAGAAGGCTGCGCAAGGTGGTTTTCCGCTTCCGGAATCTCTGTTTTTATTCGAGAGGACGATAGCGACCATTTTGTTCTTTCCGCCAAAACCGGCGCAGATATGACCGTTCCCGAAGGCGCCCATTTACGGGCTGGGCACGGAATCGCCGGCGCGTGCATCTCCACCGGAGTGCCGATGATCGTTCAGGATCCCCTGGATAACCCGCTTTTGGTGGGCAAGGTGCAGCCCCGAACCGATATTGGGAGCGCCATGGTTGTGCCGCTCATCACTCCTGAAAGCGGCTGCATCGGCGTTCTAAACGTCTCCCGTCGCATCGGCGAGGTGGAATTCTCTAAACACGATCTTGCCCAGGCCACACCGATGGCGCGACATATTGCGATGGCCATCAGCAACGCGCGCCTCTTTGCCGGCGTGAACGCGGCCGTAGCCGAAACGAGAGCCGCCAACGAAAAGCTGGACGCCATTATCGCAACCCTAGGAGTGGGTGTCATCGTAACCGACGCGTTCGGCGCGGTGGAGCAGTGGAACCCGGAGGCGGAAATCATCTTGGAGCAAGAACTCACTCGCGGCACCCATCTGCACCAGATCATAAGCAAGTGCCCGGGCGAAATGAAATCCTCTGTAGCCAAAGCCTTGCGCAAAGCCTGTAGCGGCAAAAAATTTGTAGAGCGAGCACATGATGAGAAGACCGATAAAGCTTGGTCCATCGTTTCCTCGCCATTGCCACGTGGTGGCGCGACCATTGCCATCCAAGACGTCAGCAACCACGAAAAGGCGATAAAGGAGCTAGACCGCGTAAAGCGTCTGGCCGAAATCGGCCAGCTTACGGCGGCAATCGCCCACGAGATCAGAAACCCCCTAACGGGTATCCGAAGCGCCTCGCAGATCGTTCAATCGGCCCCTGGCGAGCTTGGCGAGTTTGGGCGCATTATCGAACAGGAAGCACTTAAACTCAACGCCCTCTGCGACGATTTCCTTGATTTTGCAAGGCCGCTTACGCTGCATTTTGAAAAGCTGGACCTTCTTGAGATCCTCCAACGGGTTTGCAGCGAATACGAAAAGACGGCCGATAGCGCAGGAGTCAGGCTACGTTTAATGATGGATTCCAGAGCCTCTCGGGTGAAAGGCGACCTTATGCGCATCGAACAGGTGTGCCGAAACCTAATTCTCAACGCGATCCAGGCCTCACGCAACGGCGGAAGGGTGGTTATCAGCCTTCAACGCGGCAAGTTAGTCGTGGAAGATGAGGGCCAAGGAATCGAGAACGAGGTCGTTCAAAAGCTTTTTACACCATTTTTTACAACCAAGGCCAACGGAACCGGGCTGGGTCTTAGCAACGTTCGCAAGATCGTAGACGCCCATGGTTGGCAGATAAAAGTTTCATCGAAACCAGGTTCGGGGACCCGGTTCGAAATCTTATTTCAAGAACAAAAAGCAGCATGAAAAACAAAGCACGCATTCTCATTGTTGACGACGAACCAAGCATTCGTCGCATTCTCCAGGTCGCCTTTGAAAAGGTGGGATACACGGCGGTGACCGCTGAAGACGCCGACCAGGCGCTTTCAATGGTGACCAAAGAGGCTCCTGATTGCGTGATCACCGATGTGACCATGCCGGGCCGAACTGGGTACGAGTTGCTAAGGGATATCAAAGCGTTTAATCCGGCGATTCCGGTCGTCATAATTACCGCTTTTGGCACCATCCCTCAGGCCGTTCAGGCGATTCGGGATGGCGCTTTTGAATATGTAACCAAGCCTTTTGACCTTGAGCTGCTAAAGAAGGTGGTTGCCAACTCCCTTGCCGATGGAACTTCGGCGAAGCCAGCCGCGAGAGCTGGCAAAAAAGCTGCTGCGCCCACCAGCAAGTTCATTGCCGAATCGGATGAGATGAAGCAAGTTTACGATATGGCCAAGCAGGTCGCTGATTCCCGCGCTACTGTTTTGATCACCGGCGAAAGCGGAGTTGGAAAGGAAGTGGTGGCAAAGTTCATTCACGAGGCTTCGCCTCGAAGCGACCAATCCTTTGTCGCCGTTTCTTGCGCGGCCTTGCCTGAATCACTGCTGGAAAGCGAGCTCTTTGGCTATGAGAAAGGCGCATTCACGGGAGCCCAGAATTCCAAGCTGGGGCGCTTTGAACTGGCTCACGATGGAACTCTTTTCCTCGATGAAATCGGCGAGATCCCGATGTTGATCCAAGTTAAGCTATTGCGCGTTTTGCAGGAAAGAGAGTTCGAAAGACTGGGCGCAAGCAGGCCAACCAAAGTTGACGTCCGGTTGGTTACGGCCACTAACAGGGATTTACGAGAAGCGGTCGATGAAGGCATCTTCCGACTCGACCTTTTGTATAGGCTACAAGTTATAGAGTTACACATTCCGCCGTTGCGCGAGCGGATCAAGGATATTGCTCCCTTGGCCGAGTTCTTCCTTCAGAAGTATTGTTCGTTCAACGATCGGCCCATCTTGCAACTTTCGCTGGAGGCGCTTAAGGTGCTAGAAGGCTACGCCTGGCCTGGCAACGTGCGCGAGTTAGAAAACACGATTGAGCGAGCAGTGGTGCTTTGCAACAAGACCGAGAACGAGTTGAGCCTAAAGCTGCTTCCGCCCGCGCTATTAAAGGCGGCCTAGCGTCTACAATTAGAAGTGCTGCGTGAACGTGGGGCGGAAACGGCGGAGCTGTCGCGCGATAAGCGTCACGCGGCTGCGGCATCCGTTGCCTTCAACGTTCTTGTTTCCCTTTTGAAGCTTGTTGCCGCGCTGGTTACGGGTTCGGTTAGCCTGCTCTCCGACGCTGTTCACTCCTTTACCGATCTCATTGCCTCTTCTCTGACTTTTGTGAGCGTGCGGGTTGCGGCCGCGCCACCCGACGAAGACCACCCTTTTGGGCACGGGAAGATCGAAAGTTTGACCGGCTTCGGCGAAGGAATCATGGTCCTTGCCGCCGTGATCCTGATCGCTGTTGAAGCCGTGAAAAGGCTTATGAACGGCCACGAGCTTGGCATTCCACGGCTTTCTTTTGGCCTTGGCGCCACCTTCTTCTGCTCTCTGGCTGCCTTGGGGACCAGCTTGTACGTTCTTTCTGTGGCCAAGAAAACTTCGTCGCCGGCCTTGACCGTGAACGCGAACCATCTTCGGATCGACTTCATTACGAGCTTGGGAGTGTTCGCCGGTTTATCGATCACCAAGATTACGGGCCAGCCCGCTGTCGATCCGGTGATTGCCATTGGGTTGGCACTGTGGATGTCCTACGGGGCCATTCGCCTCTGCACGACGGCTTTTCAGGAGTTGCTCGACCATCGTTTGCCCGAAGAGGAGATCGCGCGCATCTGTGCGATTTTGGATTCTGACAAGCGGCTGCTGAGTTATCATCGTTTGCGAACGCGCCGTTCCGGCAGCGTTCGCAATATCGATTTGCATATCGTTTTGCCACGAGAATGGACCGTTGTAGACGCGCACCAGGTAGCGGATGAGTTGGAGAAGCGGATAATGGAGGATATGGCCCCGGCTGAGGTGGTCATCCACGTCGATCCGTTCGATGAGGGGAAGGTTAGGGCAAGCGGCTAGGCCAGCGCGAAGTGCAAGTCGAAGTTCGAGGCAGCCGATCTTAAGCTCCGTCGGCCCGAAGAAGGGTCAGGATATTTTAGCGAAGGGTGAAGCGAAGTTCGACGTAGTCGAACGAGCGGAGCCCTGGAAAGTGAGAAGCAAGCCCAATAGAGTAAATCGATGAATCAAGCCCATGTCATTTGTGACGAAGCACAGATTGATCGATTTACGCTTTGCTACGGGTGGGACGCGCGCGCGGCAGCAAGCTGCCTGACTCAGGCTTCCGACGGTCCAAAGGACCAAAGCAGGATAGCCCAGTTAAAGCGACTCTGGTCGCGCAGGGCTGGGTTTTGGGCCGAACGAAATCTCCGAGGTCTGAAGGACCGACACATGCCCAAGGTACGCAAAACAATCACCCGCGCAGCAAAAGACCCCCAACATGTCTCGGTCCTTCAGACCTTAAAAGGTTCGCTGCAGATAACCCAGCCCTGCGCGACCGGAGTCGCTTTGGCTGGGCTATCTTGCTTCGGTCCGTTGGACCTGGGAGAATCAATATCGATACATTTCGGGCTTGTATGGACCGTTTACGTCCACACCGATATACTTCGCTTGCTCGGGCGAGAGCTTGGTCAGCTCCGCATCAAGCTTCTTAAGCTGAAGACTCGCCACCTTTTCGTCTAAGTTTTTGGGCAAAACGTATACACCAGGAGCGTAGTTAGCGCCATTGGCGTGCAGTTCCATCTGGGCCAAAACCTGGTTCGAGAAGCTGGAACTCATCACGAAAGAAGGGTGGCCCGTGCCGCAGCCGAGGTTCACCAAGCGGCCCTTAGCCAAGAGAATAATCCGCTTGCCGTCGCCAAAAATGACGTGGTCTACCTGGGGCTTGATCTCCTCCCAGGTGCATTTCTCTTCCATGGAAGCGACATCGATTTCGCTATCGAAGTGGCCGATGTTGCAGACGATAGCCTGGTTCTTCATCTTTTTCAGGTGATCGTAGTTGATGACATGGAAGTTGCCGGTCGCGGTGACAAAGATGTCGGCCTTGTCGGCGGCATATTCCATGGTCACGACTTTGAAGCCTTCCATCGAAGCCTGCAGGGCGCAGATAGGATCGATTTCCGTTACCCAAACCTGGGCGCGGAGAGCGCTAAGAGCGGACGCGCAGCCTTTGCCAACATCGCCGTAGCCGCAGACGACCGCGATCTTGCCCGCGATCATAACGTCGGTGGCGCGCTTGATGCCGTCTACCAAACTCTCGCGGCAGCCATAAAGGTTGTCAAACTTGGACTTCGTAACGGAGTCGTTCACGTTGAAGCAAGGGAAGGGGAGCTTGCCTTCTTTCTGCAAAGAATAAAGGCGGTGAACACCGGTGGTGGTTTCCTCGCTAACGCCCTTCAGGTTCTCCTTAATGCGGCTGTAGAACTTAGGCTTGGTCTCCAAAGTCTTGCGAATGGAAGCGAACAGAACCCGCTCTTCCTCGCTCGTGGGGTTATCCAAAACCGAGAGATTCTCCTCGGCTTGGCTTCCCAAAAGAACGAGAAGGGTTGCATCGCCGCCATCATCCAGGATGAGGTTGGGCGTGCCGCCATCGTGCCACTCCATGATTCGGTGGGTGTAATCCCAATAGGCTTCCAGGCTCTCGCCCTTGGTAGCAAAAACGGGGGTTCCGTTATCGGCTATGGCCGCCGCTGCGTGGTCCTGGGTGCTGTAGATGTTGCAGCTTGCCCAGCGCACTTCCGCGCCGAGAGCAACGAGGGTCTCGATGAGAACCGCCGTCTGGATGGTCATGTGAAGCGAACCGGCAATGCGAGCGCCCTTTAATGGCTTTGCGGCTGCATATTCGTCACGGATGGCCATAAGGCCGGGCATTTCGGTTTCGGCAATGGCGATCTCTTGATGGCCCCATTTTGCCAGGCTGAGATCGGCGACTTCAAAATCAGTCTTGATTGGATTTTCTGCTGTGTTCATTTGATTTCCTGGGCATCCGAACGCAAAAAAACGCTCGTAAGCCTTATAAACTCACGAGCGCCGTTAGTATGCTGAGCCTGGTCCCCATGGAACTGCAGCGCTCCTCAGCAAATTTCATTTTACCTTACGCCGGAATATGGAGTGCGCGCCTGTCATGCCGAACTCGCGTGTTGTCATTCCGAACTTCGTGTGAGGGATCTCGGCTGCGGTTTAGATGCCAAAATCACCCAGATCCAGGCAAGCAAATAAGCCTCACTTTAGCCATTGCCCGATTTTCGCCCTGCAACTCGGGCAAAAGGTGGTGGATCCGTCCAAGGTCGAAGCGTGCCCGACGAGATCTTGCATGATGCAGCCTTTGTTCGGGCAATGAGGCAAACCAAAAGTGTGCCCTATTTCATGAATGGCGATCTTGTCTAGCAGGTCCTTGTTGCCTTTCATTCGGAAGGTGGAAACAATCGCGTTGCCGTTCGCGCACCCAAGAACGCCGAAGTTGGCTTGACCGTGGGCTGGGCGCGAAATATCCACACTGGCTAAATAAAGAGTTCTTTCCTTCGTTGGGGTTGCAACGATTGGATCGGCAAGCCATCTTTTACGGGGCGCATACCAGTCTTGTTTTGGAAAGGGGATGGGCTTTTCAATGCTTAAACGCACATTGAAAGTTCGATTCAGAGTAGTCCCCACCTGCTGGATATTTGCCTTGCTAACCTTTCCCAGCGGCTGCAGCGTCAGGTTGAGAACTTGTTTCTCAAGATGCGATTTAGCGTGTCCACAGCCAAATGTCGTACAAACCAGAAGCGCTGAAAGATATGTCGAAAGGCGGGGGTAAGGGCCGATATTTCGCGAACACATGTTGGAAACGCACAACGCAAAACGCACAACGCATTCTCCGAAACTTTTTACGATGTTAATAGGACGGTTGCGAACTCTTCGCCGAATCGCTTCCTTTCAGATTCTGTGCCAACAGTTACCCTAATGCACCGGTTGAGTGGCGCTGCGCCCGGCATTCTAATGAACACGCCCCGCTTCAGCATGGCATCCAAAGTGGCTTTAGCCTTTTCAAAACTGCCCATATCGATGGCGACAAAGTTTGTAGCTGATGGCAGGGTTTCGAGGCCGTGGGACGCTGCTAGCATGTGATACTCAGTCCTACCTCGTTCGACCTCATTGATCACACCAAGAATAAATCCGGGGTCTCTTAAAGAGGCCAAAGCGCCCGTTTGCCCCACCAGATTGACCCCAAAATGCATTCGTATCTTGTTAAAGGAAGCGATGATCTCGGCGGAGGCGATGGCATAGCCCACGCGAGCTCCAGCCATACCATGCGCTTTGGAAAATGTGCGAAGCCTGATTACGCGTTCATCTGCTACGTTTATTTGCGGGATGGCTTCCGGTGGCGCGAAGTCAGAATAGGCTTCATCTAAAAGCAAAATGCACTCTGGCGGTAGGTTTTCTATTAGTTCCGCAATCGCAGCAGCGCTATGCCACGTTCCGCTGGGATTATCTGGATTGGCGACAAATAGAAGCTTCGCCCCAACAGATCGCGCGACTTCGCAAAGCCCGAGTAGGTCTGTGCGGTCGTTTTTGTAGGGAACTAGATCCAAAACCCCGCCCGCGCCCTGAACTCCGTAATTAAAGGTCGGATAGCCGCCTAGCGAGTTCACCGCGTGGTCACCTGGGTCCAAAAAGCACCTCGCGCATAGGCTAAGAACATCATCCAGACCGCTGCCAACCACAATGTTCTCCCTCGTAACCCCGTGGAGGAAGGCAAGCTCTTCTCGAAGTTCGAAGCACTCCGGATCGCAGTACCAGCCGATCTTTTCCATGGCCTTCACCATCTCTTCTGCCGCGAAGGGCGAAACTCCAAAGTTGCTTTCGTTGGCGCCCAACCGCAGCTCCATGGGCCTGCCCAGCAGCCTTTCTAACGCCTCCGGGGCCATGAAAGGCACCATGAAGGGAAGGTTGTTTACGATGGAGCTAAAAACGGGCACCGTTTATTTTAGAACCGCAACCGGTAAATTGCACGCGATGCCAGGGCGAATAGTGGTGGTTGGGGCGGGCGCGGCAGGCATTATCGCCGCTTGGCGGGCCGCAGCCCTCGGCGCGGAAGTGATTCTGCTTGAAAAGAACAATCGCATCGGCATTAAGATTCTCATCTCGGGAGGGGGAAAATGCAACATCACCCACGACGGCCCAATCGAAGAAGTGCTCAAAGCTTTTCGCCCGAACGAAGCTAGATTTATAAGGCCCGCCTGTTACCGATTTACCAACCAGCACATTTTGGACATGCTTCGCGAGAAGGGGCTAGAGGTCTACACCCGCGAGGATGGCCGGGTCTTTCCAACCCATGGCAACGCCAAGGACGTTGTGGCGCTTTTAGGTGAATACCTCAAGGAAGCAGACGTTAAAGTTCGTTTAAACGAGCCTGTTACTGGTTTGCTAACGAAGGGCAACACTATAAAGGGAGTCGCAACCAAGTCAGGAGAAATAGAGGCCGAGGCAGTGATTCTCAGCGTTGGCGGGTCATCGTATCCCGGTTCGGGAACGACTGGCGACGGTTATTCGTGGGTTTCCCAGCTTGGGCACACGTTAGTTCCCATCCGAGCAGCGCTTGCGCCAATCGTAACCGCGCCAGAGCCTACGGAGGGCTGGGCAGGAGTTGCCCTGAGAGATTGCGTTCTAAAAGCCCGGCAGAACGGGAAGGAAATCGCCCGATGGCGGGACGATCTCCTTTTTACGCACCACGGAGTTTCCGGGCCGACCGTGCTAGGCATCAGCCGCGTCGTGGCAGAAAGAAAGCCAGAAGGGAAGGTGACCCTAGAAGCCGACGTCTGCCCGGACAAAACCTTTGAAATCTTGGGCGCAGAAGCCCTTGCCTTTTGCAACGCAAACCCTAAACGGCTTATCGCAGCATGGGCTGGGCAGCTCTTGCCGGAACGCCTTTTAAGCCTCCTTCAGGAGCAAGCCCAAATCGACCCAAAGGAACCCGTCGGTCAATTGAGCAAGAAATCCAGAAACAGATTGGTGGAAACGTTGAAAGCCTTTCCCCTCGGCGAAGCCCGCCATGTGCCCATTGAGAAAGGAGAAGTAGTGGCCGGTGGTGTCAGCCTGGACGAACTCGATCCTCAAACCATGCAATCCAAAATCGTACCAAACCTGTATCTCTGTGGCGAAATCCTAGATATCGCCGGGCCAGTCGGCGGCTATAACTTGCAGGCCGCCTTCGCCACTGGCTTCGTGGCAGGGGACTCGGCGGCGAAAGAATTTTGAGCAGATTACTTCCCAAAAGTCCCCCTCTCCTGCTCCCTGGGAGGAGAGGGGGGTTGGGGGCATAGCCATCAACTTAAAGGCATCTATTAATTCCTGTGCACCGTCTTCATTTTATGACTAAGAAGTCGATGATTCTAGCTTCCGGTTGGCACTCAGTGAGGCGCTTTTTGCCTTACGATTTGGATGGGTATGCAGTTG
>DASXZH010000093.1:0-29447 GCA_036502005.1 Fimbriimonadaceae bacterium | reverse complement strand
AGAGCTTGCATTTGGGCTGATGCTTGCCTGTGATCGCCACATTCCCGACAACGTGATCAGCCTTCGGGAAGGGAAGTGGAATAAAAAGGAGTTTAGCGTCGCAAAGGGGCTTTACGGGCGCACGCTTGGCGTTATTGGCTTTGGAAATATCGCCCAGGAAGTTGTGAAGCGAGGCCGTGCCTTCGGCATGAACATCGCGGTTAACAGCCGCTGGATGACCCCCGAGATCGCCGCCGAGATCGGTGTTACACAGGCAAAAACTCCCGAAGAACTGGCGAGCCTGAGCGACTTTGTTTCGGTTCATATCGCTTTGAACCCGCAAACAAAGGGATTGCTGGGTAAGGCATTTTTTAATGCTATGCGGCCAGGGACGATTTTTATAAACACAAGCCGGGCGGAAGTTGTAGATCAAGCTGCAATGGTTACCGCGCTGGCTGAAAAGAACTTGAAGGCGGGCTTGGATGTTTTTGAGGATGAGCCAACGGTGGCGCAAGGCGAATACACGGGTTCGTTGAAAGATAACCCCCACGTTTATACCACCCATCACATCGGGGCAAGCACGGATCAGGCGCAGGATGCCGTCGCCGCCGAGACGGTGCGCATCGTGAAGGAGTTTAAGAACACCGGACTCGTGCCAAACGTGGTTAACGTGGCGAAAGGCGAAACGGCTACCCATCTTCTGATTGTTCGTCACGCCGATAAAGTTGGCGTATTGGCGGGCGTGTTGGAAGCTTTGAAGCGGGAAGGCGTCAGCGTACAGGAAATGGAGAACATTATCATGGGCGGGGCCAAAGCCGCCATTGCGCAGATCTCAACCGACAAAGAGCCTTCAGCCAACGTTATTTTGGCGATCAAGAAGAACGCGGATATTTTCGATGCCCACGCGATTCCGTTGCCTAAGCATTAGTGATAGGTGATAGGTGATAGGTGATAGGTGATAGGTGATAGGTGATAGGTGATAGGTGATAGGTGATAGGTGATAGGTGATAGGTGATAGGTGATAGGTGATAGGTGATAGGTGATAGGTGACAGGTGATAGGTGATAAGGAGAAAAGGTAGATGAGTTTTAGCCACCGGGATTTGGAGATTTGGCAACTGGGCATGGACCTCGCGACTCAGGTTTACAAGCTAACTTCCAGTTTCCCAGACGACGAGAAATTTGGATTAACGTCTCAGGTGAAAAGAGCAGCGGAGTCAATTCCGAGCAATATATCGGAAGGATGGGGTACGGGGCTCGCGAGCGAATCTCGCTAACTTTGTTCGCATTGCGCGCTGATCACACGCCGAACTTGATACCTTACTTGAGCTGGCCAGACGTCTGGACATTATCTCCGAGCGGTATTTCACTCAAATGTCTGCTGATATTGCAGTTCTTGGAAAAAGGATTTACGCGTTCCTTAGGAGCATTGACGGATCCGTAGTAACGGATCCGTAGTAAAGGAAAGAAGAAGGCCCTATGATGAGGAAGCCTTATCGCCTGAGCCAGAACATGCTTTAGCCCTATTCACGGACTAACTGTCTTTCGGACCTATCACTTATCACCTATCACTTATCACGCTCCTAGCGCCGTTTTCGGCGATGCGAGCATCGTCGATATTGGCCCCTCAGAAGTCGGCGCCTGGTTCGCAGGTTTAAAGAATCCGGCTAAGGCAAGCCATCCGATGAGCGTTACCACCACAAACATGCCGAGGGAAAACTTCTGGACGGCAACCTGCGCCCGTTCGCTGATGGTAATGCCCCAGCGAATGCAGAAATTCCAAACCCCATAGGACAGGTGGTAGCTCGCTGCCAAAACTCCCAACATGTAAAAAATCAGCCATGCGTAGCCAAAGCTGCTTAGCATGTCGTGCATGTGTTGATAATCGACCACGTTCGCGCCGTTGATTTTGACTTTGATCGTCGTCATCGAAACGTGGATGCAAAGGAAAAAGAAAACAAAGACGCCGCTCCACCGCTGCAGCATATACATGCGGTTTTGCGACCACTTATATTTAGTGGTGAAGTAGTTGCTTTCTGCCCGGTTCACGATGAAAATGCCGTAAACCGCATGGAAAAGCAGGGGCAGCCAAATCAGAAATATCTCTATGGTGAGAAGCACATACTCCGGCATTGAGTAGAAGAATCCGCTAACACCGTTATACTTATCGGCGCCGGCCCAACTAAAGGAATTGAGCACCAAGTGCTGCAACATGTAAAAGCCTACTGGGATGATGCCGGTTAGCGAATGGAGCTTGTGCCAAAAGAAGTTTTCTTTGGTTACACTGAGTGCCATCGGGTAAGAAGATTACCCCGCCTGCGAGCCTTGCTAGAAGGTATCGTTTCTCTATGCCAATCATCGTAGACGTTGTTGCCCGAGAGATCCTTGATAGCCGCGGAAATCCCACTTTAGAAGTTGATGTTTTGCTCGAGACCGGAAGTTTTGGCCGAGCCGCTGTTCCAAGCGGCGCCAGCACCGGCCAGTTTGAAGCGGTGGAGTTGAGGGACGGGGACAAAAAGCGGTACGGCGGAAAAGGCGTTCTCAAAGCGGTCGAGAACGTGAACGACAGAATCGCTCCTCACATTCTCGATCGAGACGCAACAGACCAAACGGCGATCGATGAAATGTTGATCGATTTGGACGGGACACCAAACAAGGCCGATCTTGGCGCAAACGCGATTTTAGGAGTTTCCCTGGCGGTTGCCAAAGCCGCTGCCGCCGAGACCCATTTGCCGCTTTATCGTTACGTGGGCGGTGTTACTGCCAATACTCTGCCGGTTCCGATGATGAACATTCTAAACGGTGGCTCACACGCGGATTCAAATGTAGATTTTCAGGAGTTTATGGTGCTTCCGGTGGGGGCTTCATCTTTCTCGGAAGCCCTCCGAATGGGTGCCGAGGTCTTCCACGCCCTTAAAGCGGTTTTGAAAAGCAAAGGTCTAAACACAGGCGTTGGCGACGAAGGTGGGTTCGCGCCGAATCTGGAATCCCAGGATCACGCCTTTGATTTCATCATTCAGGCGATTCAAAAGGCGGGATACACGCCGGGAGGCGACATCTGGCTGGGAATCGACCCCGCTGCCAGCGAGTTTTATAAGAACGGCAAGTATGTTTACAAAGCGGGCGAGATACGGGAGCGAACCGGCCCTCAGCAAGTTGAGTATCTAGTGGCCCTTTCGGAGAAATATCCTCTCATTTCGATCGAGGACGGTATTGCCGAAGACGATTGGGATTCCTGGCATGGGTTGACTGAAGCAATTGGAGATAAAGTCCAGCTTGTCGGGGACGATCTGTTTGTAACGAATGTAGAGCGTCTTCTTCGGGGAATTGAAGAGGGAACTGCAAACTCCATTCTCATTAAGGTCAACCAAATTGGCACTCTGACGGAGACACTCGCAGCGGTAGATTTGGCCAAGCGAGCCGGTTTTACATCTGTGATGAGCCACCGATCCGGTGAGACGGAGGACACGACGATTGCAGACTTGGCCGTAGCCACTAACTGCGGGCAGATAAAGACGGGCGCGCCAAACAGAACCGATCGAGTCGCCAAATACAACCAGCTTCTTAGGATCGAAGAGATGCTGGGCGCACACGCTTTTTACGCCGGGCCTTCTGCTTTTGGCAGACTTGCAGGCCGGGTTATTCCAAAGGAATAGAAATCGGGATTGTAGCGCGGGTTGGCATGCCGTTGATGATGAGATCGACGTTGCAGCCATGTTCGGATTTGTAGTACAAATCCGCCAAGGTTTGTCGCATCTGTTCGGGTTGGTTTACGCCGTCCAGGAGGGTTTGTACGGGAACTCCTGCAATGGCAGTTACTTCCACACCCTTTTTGATGGTCGCCTTGCCGTGGGATAGTTCTACGGGCCTGCGAAGCATGTCGGATAGCGCCATTCTTAAATCTTGGTTTGGGCTCGAGCTCACCTTGGCATCAAGTTTATGCGCTCGGAAGTCGATGATGAATCTTGGACCCCAAAAGGATGATGGGGCAACGAGTCCCTCTTTTGGGTCGCCCTCAGGATCTGAAGGAGGGTCCATGCCAATCATCTTCCACTGGAAATCTTCGCCATTGACGGTTATTTTGGGAGCGAGATAGATCGAGACGGTTTCTGAATCGAAATTGGTGGAAACGCGAGTATCTGACAGGTTCGCCCATGCCTCGGGTATCGCGAAGCCAACGGGAACCTGATTTAGGTTAGAACCTGAATCGATAATGGCCCGAAAATCTTTGCCGTTGGAATCGCAGCCGACGTCCAGCAAGCCATCGTTTAGCCTGGTTAGGGGCACTTCGTTCAGTGTGGAGTCGTTAGCTTGGAGCCAACCCTTGATTTCACCTTTGGTGAGATCGCGCCTCCAGAAATCGGCTTTGCCTTTATCAAAGTCGATTCCAACGGCCAAGTTGGCCATATCCGGAGCACCGAGTAAGCCATCGAGCTTGTCGTTTGTGAACCCTTTCCATTCCTCGCGGCTAACCGTCCTCGCATGAATTGGGAATGGGCCAAGCATGAGTTCGGCGTTTTTTCCTGCTGGAACGTCGGGAACAAGATCGTTAGGGATTACGCTTTCGTCGCTGCCTGTATC
This sequence comes from Fimbriimonadaceae bacterium, assembly GCA_036502005.1. Classification (GTDB taxonomy): domain Bacteria; phylum Armatimonadota; class Fimbriimonadia; order Fimbriimonadales; family Fimbriimonadaceae; genus DASXZH01. The sequence continues at coordinate 24,889 of DASXZH010000093.1, read as the reverse complement.
GATAAGAAAATGAAAAGTTTGGCCGTTTCGCGTGACTTCTACGACAGGCGTAAAACCTTCGACCAACATGGGAACTTGGAAATGCGCCGCGCCTTTTAGGGGCGCCTTGTGGCCGTGCCAGAAGGCTAGCGCTAAGGTGGGGAAGAAAAGCATTAGGGCTAACGCTGTTCTGTCCCCTCCCTTGAAAGTTCTGCGTTTAAAAACGCCGGTGCGCGCCACAACGGGAGGGAACGCAAGGATTGTGCCGTCGGGGCTAAACTTGGCTATGAATTCCTATTTAGTAAGCTCTTTGAATCTGGCACCGGCGATTTACGAAAGACTTCTGGCTAAGATTCCGCCCGCAAAGTTGGACGAAGCCACTGCCGAGGGCCGGTTTTCACCCCGAGAAGTCATCGCGCATCTCGCCGATTGGGAGCCTATTTTTCTGGCCCGGCTGCATCAGACCTTGCAGAAGCCCGGTTCCACGTTGGAAATCTGGGATGAGAACGAAATGGCAGTAGCGCACGAGTATTCGATGACCGAGATTCCTGAACAGTTTGCGCGTTTTAGAGAGGCAAGGGCGGCCACATTTGAGTTTGTAAGGGGGCTTTCCACTTTGGATTGGGATTCTTCCGCCGTGCATCCGGAGCGCGGCAACCTAACTGTGAGGGACCAGATAGGCATGCTTTTGGGGCACGATGTTTACCACATCGATCAATTGTCTGAGGCGATTTAATGGGCGAACTGTGGCGCGTGATGTGGTGACGTGTGACGGGTGACGCGCATAGGCGTTAAAATAAGGTTTAGAGGGCTACTTTCAAAGGTTTGTCGCTCGCGCCTCTCCCGGTTCGCGGACTCACCGACCTTTCCATCCGGGAGAGATTTGTGGCTGCAAAAACGCCAACGTTTCCTTATTTTAACGCCTATGCGGGTGACGCGTGATGTGTCAGAAGACCCGGAGGGAGTGTTTTTGGAAAATCGGATCAGAGGCGTTTATCTTAAGCCAACGTCCTTCACTCGTCACTCGGAGGGTAGGCTTTAAACATAGCGACGCCGAGGCGTCGAAAGAGAGGAGAAAAAGAAAATGGAACCAAAACTTGTAACTGTTCCGCAAGCAATCCCTGAAAAGGTTTATTCAACCGAGCGGGTCGGCATTAGTCGAAAAACGCACGATGAGCACCTAAAACTTTGGCAAGGCTACGCCAACAAAACGAACGAGATCCGCAAAACCCTTGCCGAAATGGAAGCCGATCCCAGCAAGGCAAACCAAATTTTCAGCCAGATCCGGGCTCTAAAGGCCGATTACACCTTCGCCTATGAGGGCTACATCAACCACAACGTTTACTTCGGCACCATTGGCGGCGAAGGCGGCCCGGCGACCGGGAAGGTTGCAGACCTAATCAACGATGCATACGGCAGCTTTGATAATTGGGCGGCCGATTTCAAGTCAACCGGCATCGCGGGCCGCGGTTGGGCATTCCTTGCTTATGATTTGGAAGAGAAGCGGGTGTTTAACTACATCGGCGACGCCCAGAACACCTATCCCATTTGGAACCATGTTCTGTTGCTGGCCCTCGACGTGTATGAGCACGCTTACTACCTGGATTTCGGCACGGCACGCGCAAAGTACATCGAGGCCTACATGCAGGTGATCGATTGGGACGCAGTTAACCAGCGCGGGGAAGTTGTTCAGACTCGACAAGCCGTCGGCGTCTAGTGCTTGTTCTCATCGGCAGCTTGCTGTCGATCCGCTTCAGATTGGCCTTGTTGGCTATCTGAGGTTGATCCGGCCCGAGAGATTTTTCTCTCGGGCTGCATTGTTTTAAGATTCTCAGCCGCTTGATCCTTTCCGGAAAGCGATTGCTTCCGCGTCTGTTCGGCTGGATCATTTTTCATTACGTTTTGTTGCCCCTGTTGGCCTGAGCGACGATTTCGGCCACCGTTAGCGGAGGGCGATCACTTTCGTCAGTCGCTCGTTGTGTGGTTGGCGCGTTATAGCTTGGACGATCATTGCCTTCCGGCGTGTAAATGTTGGTGTCCCAAGTTGATTCGTTGCTGTTGTGGTTATTCATATTCTCCTCTTCAAAACCGTGATGTTCAGAAAGACCGATTTTTTGAGACGCAAGGGTGTAGTCGTTTTTTACTTCAACCAAACTTGCTTTCGCGTTCGCCATAAAGATTGGGCGCATGCTGTGAATTATCTGCGCTAAAAGGGAGAGTTATGAATCAAAAATCAGGTTTAAAACTTGCGACAATCGTGGTTGCAGGAAGTGTTTTTATCATCGGCTGTACGAATAATCAGCCGCCAGATGTTGTCACCGTGCCAGGCCCGACTGTAGTCCATGATCACACAACGACGGCAACGCCACCTCCAAATGTGACGGTTGAGACTCCGCCTGCGCCAAGCAGCACCCATACGGAAACGAACACAACAACGACCGTACCCACAACGGGTGGAGACAGCTCGACGCCGGCAGCATCAAGCACGACCACAACAACCACCGGCAACTAACGGCGATTACATTCTGAACATCGTGAATCCGGCCGGCTCGATTGGAGCGTTGAGAGCCGCTTCGATGCCCAAGCCGAGAACACGACGGGTGTCGACGGGATCTATGATCCCGTCGTCCCAAATCCTAGCGGTGGAATAGAGGGCCGAGGACTCATCGGCAAACTTTTGCAAAGTGGGGGCTTTGAACGCCTCCTGCTCGGCAGTGCTCAGGGTTTGGCCCTTCGCCTGAAGTTGTTCCATTTTAACGGTTAGAAGCACGTTTGAGGCCTGTTCGCCGCCCATCACGCTTATGCGGGCGTTCGGCCACATCCAGAGCTGGCGAGGCCCGAAGGCTCGCCCACACATGCCGTAATTTCCAGCTCCGTAGGAGCCACCAATAACCACTGTGAACTTGGGCACATTGGCTGTGCTGACCGCGCTGACCAGCTTGGCCCCGTTCTTGGCAATACCCTCGTTCTCGTATTTGCGACCCACCATAAAGCCGGTGATGTTCTGAACAAAAACCAGAGGGATCTTCCTTTGGCAGCAAAGCTCGATAAAGTGCGCGCCCTTCAGGGCGCTCTCGCTAAAGAGGATCCCATCATTGGCGATAACGCCTGCCAAATGCCCGTAAAACCGTGCGAAACCGCAGATGAGGGTGGGCCCGTAGCGGGCTTTAAACTCCTGGAAGCGTGAACCATCTAGGATGCGGGGAAGTACCTCGCGCATTTCCATCGGCCTTTTTGGGTCGGAAGAAACGAGGGAATAGAGGTCTTCCGGATTGAATAGAGGGTCTTCCGCTTGTTCCGCTCTCGGTTTTGGCTTTTGCTCGCCTAGGCTTTCCACGATATTTCGTAGGATATCAATCGCGTGTTGGTCGTTTTCCGCGAAATGGTCCGCCACGCCGCTGATTCTCGTGTGAACATCAGCTCCGCCGAGGTCTTCCGCTGTGACCTCTTCGCCGGTCGCCGCTTTCACAAGCGGCGGTCCTCCCAAGAAGATCGTGCCTTGTCCATTAACGATGACCGCTTCATCGCTCATGGCTGGCACATAGGCGCCACCAGCTGTACAGGAGCCCATCACCGCCGCGATCTGCGGGATCTTTTGGCTGGACATGGTGGCCTGGTTGTAAAAGATCCTTCCGAAGTGTTCCTTATCCGGAAATACCTCGCTTTGCAGGGGTAAGAATGCGCCACCGGAGTCCACCAGGTAGATGCAGGGCAAGTTGTTCTGGAGAGCGATCTCCTGGGCTCTCAGGTGTTTCTTGACAGTGATAGGAAAGTAGGTGCCGCCTTTTACTGTCGCATCGTTGGCGATGACAACGCATTCCCTGCCGTGAATACGGCCGATGCCAGTGACGATTCCCGCGCTTGGCGCGCCTCCATCGTACATGCCGTTGGCGGCTAGGCTGCTGAACTCTAGGAAGGGCGAGCCCTCGTCGACCAGGGCATCGATTCGCTCTCGAGCGAGCATCTTGCCGCGATTTTTGTGTTTGGCTACTGCCTCTGGGCCCCCGCCAAGCTTTGCGCGGGCCAAAGTTTGCCTGTATTCTGCGAGAATCGAATCCATCGAGGCGCGATTTTCGCGGTGTACGTCATCGTTGACGTTGATGTTGCTGGGGAGCGGATCCATGCCTCAAGGATATTACCGGGCATTGGGCTGCGGAGTGCGATCCGGCTCGACTCGATTCGCGACAAGATGCCGGGGCGCATTCCTTGGCGTGTGAACGCTGTAGCCGTTCTGCTCAAAAGCAAGCTTTACATCTTCTAACGGCCGGTCGGGAATATCTAACTCTATATGGTCCGCGTGCTGGAACCGATCTATCACGTCGTGCGCCAAAGAGGATGCTGGCTGTTTCATTGGGGGTGAACCTCCGGAGGACTTTACGAATCGCCGACTATTGCAATTATATACGCCTATTCTTATTGCGGTTGGCCGATTTTGCAGTCTGAATCGTAATTTAACGAAAGGCGATTCTGAGGTAAAGTCTTATGCTGCTTGCGGCCCTTTTGGGCTTAGCGCAAGTCTTTAGGCCGATGTAGCTCAGTGGTAGAGCAGCTGTTTCGTAAACAGCAGGTCGTCCGTTCAAATCGGATCATCGGCTCCAGTTTTTTCTATCTGCTCAGAAATGTATCGACGGCGGCGTTCACGCGTTTACTCTCCATCCCTGGAGAGCTGTGGCCGGGATTACCCGTCAGAAGCAGGATCTGGCTCCCTGACGCCTTGGCAAAGCTTAATGCCGGAGCGGGATTCACTGCATGGTCTTGAACAGCTGAAATAACCAGCACTTTGGCATGGATCGCTTTTATTGCGGCTGCTTCGTCAAGTGGAGCAAAGGCGTCGTTCGTGCAGATGGCGTCCAAATCGACCTTCATATCATAGATGTCCCAAGCCAAGAGCGCCTTTTCAAACCCAGACATGCTTTCAACTGCGGTTTCTCGCTTGGTGTGCTCCACGTTGTAGGAAGGGGTGGTTAGGGAGAGCCAGAAATAGTCAGCAAATGCCCGGATGAGGTCGTCTCGGCTATCCGGATGGGCAAGAGCGGCATCCATTGCCTTGATCGCGGATCGGTCGAACATCAGGTCATAAGAAGTTGGCTTCGGTGATCCAACAATTGGCACCGCTTTGTCTAAAAAGTCCGGATATGCCGTGATCCAAGTGAATGCTTGAATCCCGCCCATGGAAATGCCGACCACTGCGTGAAGGTGCTGGATCCCCAAGCCAATTAGCATTTGATGTTGGCTGGTCACCATGTCCTTTATGGTTAGGGCCGGGAAATCGGCATCGTGTTGACCCGTGCTGTTAGATGGCGAGGTGGAAACTCCGTTGCCCAGGGCGTCCACGGCAATCACGTAGTATTTGGTGGCGTCCACCAAGCCTCCTGGCTTAAAGGAGTTTACAAAGTTCTCGGAGATTCCTAAATACCACGTTGGCACCAACACCACGTTATCTTTAGCGGCATCCATTTTGCCGAACGTTCGATAGCCAACTTTGCAGTCTTTAAGCACAGCACCGGATTGGAGATTAAGGTCTCCAATGCTGGCGAATTGCTGTTCGCCTTCGGTGGATGCGGCAATGCAGGTTGCGGCAAACCCGGCGGTTAAAATAAACTTTAGAGTGCTTATCATTCCTGCGACTTTACCTACACTTACTTGCCAGCGGTCATATAGCCTAGGAAGGCAATTTCGCCGACTATTATCAGTGCGCAAAGAGTTAGGACCGGGTAGGTGAGAATGGGCCACTTGCGTGTGATGGCGTGGAGAATAAAAGGGCCCGAAATGGCACCAACGAGGATGATGCAGAGCATCAGCATCGAATCTTCGCCGGCGAAAATCCTGGCTCTCATAGGAGCTTCAGGGTCGCGGGTATAGAGAGCGACGCCATATCCGGCGAATCCGCCCAAACTTAAACCGCCGACGTACAGTAACGCCGCCTCCAGCATCATGCGCCATCTGGACACGTGAATTCAGTATGGCTCTCGTCAGAATTCTCCGTTTGGCTAGGTATTTCTGATTCGGCGGTGGAGGGTTTGACAGGACCACCAGTGGCCCTTGTCAAACCCTCCACCGCTTACTAGGATCAAGGCCACCCGGGGTACCGCGAAGCCAACATTGTTGGCTTCGCTCAACCCCGGGCTAATTTCTGTGATGCCTTCGGCATCGGGACCCGAACTCCGAAAAGAAATCGTGAAAGGAAGACGATGCCTTCAAACCTAGGTTTAAGGGTTGAAAGGCTCGTTGACCGTAGGAGCAACTTCATTCTTTCTTTGACTTACGCTCGATCAGAATCGCTGATGCCAGCGCGCCGAGGGCGGCCAGCGCGGCGGAAAGAATCATCACAAGCCTAAATCCATAAAGCTGTATCTGAAACGTTGCCTCATCGCTGCTGGCGACCAGCTTCAGAGCCAACGCGAAGATAGCCAAAGTAATCAGCCCCGCAACTCGAGAAAGCGCGTTGTTAAAGCCCGAGGCGATTCCAACGTGCCCCGCCCCTGCCGCTTCCATTACGGTCACCGTAAGCGGCGCAACCGTAATCGCCATTCCCAAGCCAAGAAGGCTTGAAGCGGGGAAGAAGGTTGTCCAATAAGATCCTCCTGAACCAGGAATCGCAAATAGAACGAAAGAAGCAGCGGCAACTAATGGCCCAATGATCAAGAAGCCGCGCGCCGGAAACCTAGTTAAAAGCCGGCCAAAATATCCCGAAAGACCGCCTACGATCAAGATGAACGGTACCAGGGCGGCGCCCGCCGCACTCTCGGAATAACCGTGCCCCTTCACGAGAAAGATCGGGAAAAAGAATAGGCCCGCTCCCAATGCCCCGTAAAGGAAAAATGTGAGCAAACTGGTTCCGGTGAACAACTTTGATTTGAACAGAGTGAGCGGGAGCATAGAGTTTGTCTCCCGCCTTTGGGAGAAGACGAATGCGACCAGCAGAATCGCCCCCGCAACCCCAAAGGGCCAGGAAGACTGAAGGAAACCGTACACCAGACCGCCAAGGCCCGCCGTCGCCAGTAAGGACCCCAACCAATCGGGTTTGTTCGAAGTTTCCTCATGAAACTGTTCGCGAACTCCCCAATAGGCAATTGGGATCGCAACAATACTCAGAGGCACGTTTATAAAGAACACCCAACGCCAAGAAAACTGTTGCGCGAGGAAGCCCCCGATGACGGGGCCACCGCCGGACGTTAAGGCGGTCGCCGCCGACCATATGCCGATTGCCCCGCCAAGCTTTTCCCTGGGAACAGCCACGGTCAGGAGCGAAAGGCTTGTTGGAATGAGCAAAGCCCCTCCAATGCCTTGAACCGCCCTCGCCAGAATAAGCAAATAGATCGTAGGCGAGAGCCCGCAGGCGGCCGATCCTATTGCGAAAATGGTTACGCCCAGGCAGAAAATCTTACGCTGCCCGAACAAATCTCCAAGGGATCCGCCCGTCAGCAGAAGCGCTCCAACAAAGAGCAAATAGGCTTCAACCACCCACTGCACCTGGGCAAACGAAGCGTTTAGGGAACTCTGCAGCTTTGGAAGGATGACGTTTACCGCGCTTGAATCGATAAATGCCATCGACGACCCGATCACCGATGCAACGAGAGCCATTGTGCCAGACCGGGACAGGGAGCCGGTTTGGAGGCCAGTCGGGTGAGTCGCGGGCGGATGGCCTAAGTGCATTCTCTCATTTACCTCAGCATGGGCTTAGAGGGCGTTAACTTAGATCACCGTAAATTCGCCGACCGGCAATTGCTCGGCGATCTCCAGAAAACGCTGGACATAGGGCTCATACGCTTCGAGCGACTGAGCACGGATCGGCATGATAGCGATTGCGATTCGGAGACCCTTCGCATTCGTCTGAAAAGGCATTTTCGTGTCGATTGTCAAGAGATAATCGAAACTCTCGGCCGCTTTTCGAAGGAGTTGACCATTCTTTGTTCCATGCAACCCAACGTCACTTACGTGAAGAACTTCATGGACGCTCGGAAAAAAGACCTTGCATCGCCGGTCTACACATTCATCAAGAAGCACCCTCATAGCTAAGCTAAGCAGATTTTGCTTGCAGAGTTTCCAGATCGAGCTGCTTATAGGTGTAGTCCAAAACGGCAACCGCCTGCTCATTTTTGACTGATGGATACCCATCTAGGAAGTAGTCCAGGCTCTGCCCTCCCTCAAGGTAATCGAAGAGAATTCTGACCGGTACGCGCGTTCCTGCGAAGCATAACTCTCCGCCCATAATTTCAGGGTCGCGCCTTACCGACTGATCGATCGTTAGCATTATTAATCTCTCTTCAATTCAGTATACAGCGGCCATTTTGCCAAGAAGAATCTGACGCACCAAGAAAAAACCGCCTGCAACCGAATCCGGCCACAAGCGGCTTACCCGCGAGTCAATGAACCAAGTCTACGAAGCGCCGAGTTTGGCCAACGCTTCTTCGAGCCGGTGGTCTTTTTCGCCTTCATAGCCAACGATGGCTGCGGACACTTTACCGTCCGGTGCAATCACATAGGTGGTCGGGATGCCGCTTACCATGTATTGCGCCTTCGCGATGTTGCCTTCCGCTCTTCCGGTTGGATCCATGGCGAAGTTGAACTTGTACTGGGTGTTCGCCGGAATCCACTGGTCGTATGCCGCTTTGTCGTCCCACACGTTAAGGGCCAGAACATAAACGTTCTTGTCTTTCATCGCTTCATAAACCTTCTCAACGTGAGGAAGGGAAGCCTTGCACGGGCCGCACCAGGTTGCCCAGAAATCGAGAACCACGATGTGGCCGCGTAGTCCAGACAAGCGAACCGTTCCGCCGCCGTAGGCAGGAACTTCGAAATCGGGAGCCATGGTTCCTGGCGCTAGTGGGTCCGGATCCTTGACGGCAACGTTGGGAGCGGTAATGGCCTTCGCCGTTGGCTCAAGGGTTAGCTTTGATCCATCAGCGGAGAGGATCGCCTCATAGTTAAGGCCGTCCAGAGGGAACGTACCTCGGGCATCGACGTGGTCGCCACCGAACTCCAGCCAAACCGGGGCGGTGGGTTTCTGATTGACCGTAAACGGCTCGTTAAAGAGGCCGTTGTTGTTGCTCTCAGAAACTTTGATCGCGTACTCTTTGTCGCCAACTTTTACCTTGCCGACACGAACACCGGCCCGGTAGTAGTTCAGGCCTGCGCGACTTCCGGAAAAGTAGAAGTTAATCCCGTAGTTTGCGGAAGACGTCTCATGGGTTGGAGTTCCGTAAGAAGCGCGGAAAACGATGGTCGTTTCATAGTCGGCCATACCCTCGGGGCTCATCTTTTTTGTGACGGTCCCGTCGCCGCCGCTGGTAAGATCTCCGTCTCCTTTAATGTCAGCATAGAGCTTGGCGTCGCCGTCCTTTGGCTGGTCGATGGCGATAGCATGGACCGACCGGGGGCCGTTGCCGAGAACGAACGTGCCGTAGGTGACGTCGCCCATATACTTGGGCTCTTTCTTTACGAAAGCCGGCTTATCCGACCTGAGCTCAACCGAGCTTGGCATGAACATAGCCCCAGCCTTCCGCGAGCCGGCCCAGTCCAACATCGTTGGATCCATTTGCAAATTTGTCGTGACTTTGCCTTCTTGGGCATAAACGCCGGCAGCACATGTGACTGCGCACAGGACAGAGATTAAGGTTTTCACTTTTTGCCTCCGAAGCCGATCATCGGCACAGACTTGGTAGCGCCAGGAACAGTGATGGGTATGTTGAGCGCTGCCAAAGCTTTCTCCAGGCGATGGTCATCCAAGCCGTCGAATCCGACGATCGATGCGGCGATCTTGCCGTCTGTGCCAATCACATAAGTTGTTGGGATTCCTGAGACCAAATACTTGGACTTAGCGATGCTTGCTTCGCCGCGGCCCGCTGGGTCAAATGCCCAATGGAAGGTGTAAGCCTTGCCTGCATTGGGAATCCACTGGTCGTATGCTTTCTTATCGTCAAACACGTTAAGGGCAAGAACGTAAACTCCCTTATCTTTTACCTGCTGCTGGACTTTGTCCAAGTGCGGCAGAGATTGCTTGCACGGAACACACCACGTTGCCCAGAAGTCGAGCACGACGACCTTTCCGCGAAGGCTGGAAAGCTTGACCGTTCCACCATCGTAAGCGGGAACGTCGAAGTCAGGCGCCATCGTTCCAACAGCTAGTAGATCTGGCTCTTTTGGCGCAACTGCGGAAGGCTTTGCAACCGCCTTGGTGGTGGTAGCGAGAGTTAGCTTTGAACCGTCGGTGTTGATCGTAGCCTCGTAGTTCATGCCGTTTAGAGCAAAGGTTCCGCGAGGATCGATCATGGCTTCGTCAAGCAGAAGCCATTCGGGCTTGGTTGATTTGCCTTTCTCTTGGAAAGCTTTGTTGTAGACAGCATCGTTGTCATTCTCGATGACTTTGACTGTGTACTCTTGGTCGCCGATCTTGATTTTGCCAGTTCGGGCACCGGCTCGGAAGTAAAAAATGCTGGTGCGGCCCTGCCCAAAGTAAAAGTTAAGGCCGTAGTTGGTGGAACCCGTCTCGTGGCTAGGTGTGCCGTAAGAGACGCGGAAAACATAGGTGCCTTTGTATTCTGTTAGGCCATCATTGGTGCTCTTGCCTTGCCAGGTGCCGTCTCCGCCGCTGGTGAGGTCGCCGTCGCCTTTAACGTCAAAATAGATCTTCGCATCGCCGTTCGCGGGCTGATCGATGGCAAGAGCGTGGACGGCTTTGGGGCCAGTGCCAAGAGTGAAGGTGCCGTATTCGACGGTCCCTTCATATTTGGGCTCTTTAGTTACCATTGCAGGCTTTTCGCTGCTTAGGGTTACGCCGCTTGGAAAGTCATACCATCCGGCCGCCTTGGCTCCTGCGAAGTCAAGCAGCTTGGGATCCATCTGGAGTGTCGCGGTGGATTTTGCGCCTTGAGAAAAGGCGGAAGCGCAAACCACTATTCCGCTAATGAGGGCAATTTGTTTTTTTAGGGTTTGATAAATCATATTGGTGGTCTCTCTCCTATTACGAGTGAAACACAAACCGAAGCGCCATGACAGGCGCAATCGCAACTCGCATTTAAATATTACTGGCGGGACGTCAATCAATCGTCAAAGTTCTAATCCACGTGTTTTCGGATCACGGTTGACTCTGGCGGAATGTCGTGACGGATGACCGGCATGGCGGGAGCGAGGGTCGCCTCGACCCATCCATCGCGTACCATCGCGTCCAGGCATTCGATAAGCCTAGCCTGCAGAAAGCGATCCCTGGGAAAGCCTGCGGCTGGCATTTTGGAGGCAAGAAAAGCCATTGCGGTTTCAAACCGTGGCGAGTGCCTAAGGCCGGCGATCATCCACTCGAATAAGGTCCGGTAAGGAAGCATTTTGCCATCTCGCTCTAGAGCTTTGACTTTGAAAATTTTGCCGTTTTCAAAGCGGGCGACTTGGATTTCTTTGGCCCCTTCGAGTTTTAATTTAAACTGGTTAAAGCCGTCAAGCGCGCTTGTCGGAGGGCAATCTGAAAGCCTGGCCGCGATTTGGTGGAGTTGGTCGATGCGGATCAGTGAGAAGCCTGCAGACTGCATGTCTTCTTCGGCGAAGCCGCCTGTTCCCAGCCAGCGAAAGGCTTCTTGAGCACTGAGATTGAGTCCTGCGTCCTTCGCGATTTCCGCCGTGTATTCCTGAAGGTCTGAAAAGTGGGCGTTGGCTTTGTACCAGTAGTCGGCAAATCGAATATGTTGAGTGAGCCTGCGCTTATTTCTGCGCTCGTACTCTTCGATCATCCACGCGGTGTCCGCTCCGCGTCTTTCTTCCAGCAGGATGTAGGCCATTTCTCGGGCGCTCACCTGAGTGAGAGTCATTCCGGCTGAAAGGATGGGGTCGGCAAATCCGCCTGATTCACCCACCAGCGACCAGTTTTCGCCGGTCATCCTCTCGGCCACAAATGACCAGTCTTTGGTGGTGGACAGATTGCCTTCGGGCTTGGCATTGGCGATGAGTGAGCGCAACAGCGGCTCTTCGTTTAGAGCATTCTCGTAGAGCTTTTCTATTGTTAGGCCAGATTTCTTGTAGTAGTCGGCTGGGCAAACAAAACCGATGGAAGTTCGGTCCGGTGAAATAGGGATGAACCAAATCCAACCGTATCCAAGCGAGAGAATCTGAATGCGCGTGCCACCAATGCCAAGGGACACCGCCCATTCGGCGTTCCGCCAGTAATCCCAAATCGCAATATTTTTCAGGGCGGAGGGTTCTTCGATTTCGACGCCCATCGCTCTTCGGAGGATTCCTACGTGGCCGCTTGCATCCACGTAGTGCTTGGCCTTGACCTTGGTTCCATCGTTCAAGGTAAGGCTTTCCACTCGGTCGCCATTTTTTTCAACAGAGCGAACGGAGGTGTTGAAGCGGATATCGCAGCCCAGCTTTTCGGCATGGTCCGAAAGCAGCTTGTCATAGATAGATCGATCCACTTGAAAGGCAGTTTGCAGCCTCTGTCCTTCGAATTTTGAAGGTCGTGGCACATCCTCGAATTGCCCGTAGGGCAAGAAGTCAAAATCCCAGAGATCGTCCGAATTGCCCCAGCGATAGGTGCCTCCAATCTTGACGGGGAAGTTGCAAGCTTCTACGTCATCCCATACGCCAAGTTCGTCTAAGATGGCGCTCAGCGCAGGAAGCTGACTTTCACCGATATGGTCGCGGGGAAAAACTTCTCGTTCAAAAATGGTGACCGAGATGCTTGGGTCATATTTGCGCAGGAACCCTCCGCATGTTGTGCCACCAGGTCCAGCACCAATTATTGCGACGTCTGTCGTGATTGTTTCCATTGAATATCACCGCCATTATAGTCGGCTCTTGATCGGTCACAATGGCTTGATCAACGGAAGCCGATGCGGCAGTTTATTGGAAGGGGCTTCTGTAGGCTCGACAACTGCGGCATGGTCATTTGTGGCCGTACGGAACGAGGCCCTATGGCCGTTAAGTTGAGGCAAAATATCGGAGTTTGCAACTGAAACACCGATGACATCCAGTTCTAAAGGTCCCTCCAGCACCGTAATGTTGCTATTTCGCATGCATAGAATCAAATCTTTGACGCATATTTGACACTGCCGTCTTATAATCCCCGTGTCAGTTGCTATTATTGACAGCATTTTTGGCGTGGAGTACGAGTCTGGCGCATTGGCGGGTCACGGCAAACTCCTCGGAGAACTTATGATGAATGTTTCGACACCTAACAAGGTCCACTCGAATAAGGGCTTTACCCTTATTGAACTCCTCGTTGTAATTGCGATCATCGCAATTCTCGCCGCGATTCTTTTCCCGGTTTTTGCTCAGGCAAAACTAGCGGCAAAGAAAACTGCAGGTCTTTCTGATTGCAAGCAAATCGCGCTTGCCGACATCATGTATCAGAACGACTACGATGATTTCGTTGTCCCAGGTCTAGTCCCGGCAGATCCCGGCACCGCCGAGCTTTCTTACGAGATCAATCCAGGAAGTACGTTTGGCCACAACAACGCCTACGACCACCTACTGATGCCTTATATTAAGAGCGAAGGTCTTTGGTCAGATCCGGGCGGTCCTCTCTATCCCATCGACGCTACGCACCCTGCGTCCAAGAACATAACGATGAACGGTGACGCTGTGATCGATCTGAGCTCTTGGGCGTTCTTCCCCAACACTCCGGTGAACGGCAGCTCCGTAGCGTATCCATCCGAACTGATCTTAGAAGCGGACGGGCCTGCAGCGCCTTTCAACTACGACAGCAACTTTAGCGGCGTGGAAGACACGGCCGTCAGCGCATGCACAGCGTGGGAAGATCAGGCAGCAGGAACACCCCCAACGACTTTCGACAAGATGTATCGCCTATATAATGAATCGGCAAATTACGCCTTGGCAGATGGCCATGCAAAGTCGATGCGAGTTAGCCAGACCTTGTTCCCCAATGTAATGTGGTTCAAGGAGAGGCCGGCAGCAGCAGATATGGCGGCAGCGCCTCAAGGCGGGGCTCCATTCTCGTTCGCTCCTCCTGCGGCTACTCCTCAACCGATTTCGCCGACTATGGACTGTCACGTGTTCCAACTCTGGGACAACGACGGCGGCTTCTAGGAACTGCTAAGTTAAACGTGGAACTATTTGGGGAGGCGCAGCCGAAGCTGCCCTTCCCATATTTTCGTAGACCTGTTGGACAATGATCAAAAACAATCTAAAAATATTTGCGTCGTGTGGACTTGCTGTTTGCATTGCAGGGTGCGGGAATCAATCGTCTACGCCTACTACGGCAGAGCTTACTGCTTACAATAAGAAAGCAAATATCGATCCAAATAAAGTGAATCAATTCCTTACCCAGTTGGAAGCAACCGCTCCCGACCAACGCAGAGAATTTGCTAGGCAGCACCCAGACGACATGCGTAGCCTCTCGAACACGAGAGATCCGGTGATACAGAGCAGATTCCATAAAATTATTGGAGCGTCTCCGCTATGAGAGCCAGACGAACGATAATAACCATTGGGGCGATTGCACTGGTGGGCGCTTGTTTAGCGCAAAAGCCTCAGACTGATTTTAAATCGTTTACCAAGATTTTAACGGTAAGCGAAGCAAAAGCACTCGAGCAGAAGGATTCGAAATTCTTTGAAAAGTTATACTCGCCGGACTTTAAGACGAAAGATGAGCGCGGCGTTACGAACGGAAAGAAAGTGGCGCTGTTTCTGTTGCGGTATCACTTCAACACGTTGAATAACGTCCACTATTCCACAAAGATTCTGTCCCTGCAGTCGACAGGGAATACAGGCACAGTAACTATGATGACGGTGTTGACGGGAACTACCAAGGGGCGCAACTTTACGCCTGGCGGCCCCATCAAAGTGACCCGAGTAGAAAAGCGCGTGTTTGTGAAGAATGGTAATCAGTGGCTTATGAGTCTTGACGAAGACATCAAGAAACCATTGGTGCTTAGTCCGGCCATGTCTTCTCCAGCAACCTTGAAGCCGGTTCGCAAGAATTAAGGCGTAATCCGACGACCGGGTTCGATTGAAATAATCTGTAGGCCATGCGATATCTTCCTTCGGCTTGGAGACTGGAGCTTTTTGGCTGGCTCCGAGCCTATAACGATGAAGGCTCAGTCATCACCCGTTTTCAAACGCATCAGACGGGCGCTCTTCTTGCGTATCTGGCGCTTCATCCTAACCGAAGCCACACTCGCGATGAGCTCGGTGATATTTTATGGCCCGAAGCAGATGTTGAGTCTATGCGCCATCGATTTCGTCAGGCGCTTTCTGCGCTTCGGAAACAGTTGGAGCTGCCGGGAACTCCGCACGGGAGCATTCTGTTCGCTGACCGGTGGAGCGTTCGCATTAACATGGACGCCGTCTCCACGGACGTAGCGGCCTTTGAAGAGACGATCTCCCAGGCAATGGCGGAAGGGGCGCCAAAGGCAAAGCTTCCTTTATTGCTGCGAGCTTATGAGTTGTATCGAGGCGAACTTCTGCCCGGTTACTACGAAGAATGCTTTGCCTCGGACAAGCTCCGCTTGGCGGATTCTTATCTGGCGCTGCTTGAAGAGCTTGTGCTGGCTTCCAAAGAGGCGAACGATTTGCCACAGGCAATTGTGTACGCGAAGAAGCTCATCGGCCTCGATTCTCTCCGCGAGGATTCTCATGCCGAGCTGATAAAACTCTACGAAGCGACTGGCGAGCGTTCTTCGGCCATTCGCCAATATCAACAACTGAAACAGATATTGCAGGAGGAAATAGGCTCCGATCCGAGCCCCGAAATCCAGAGGCTTTACGAGCAAATTGTTAAGTCGCCGAAGACCGGCACCGCAAGGCCGGAATCGGCACCGCCCGTTAAAGCGCGCAGAAAACCGTCCGTCATTAAACTCCCGGCGGAACAACTAAGGCCGAGATTGCCCCTCCAGTTCACGCGCTTTTTTGGGAGAGACGAGGAACTTCAGCAGATTGTTTCGACCCTAGACAATCAAGGCACGAAGCTGCTTACGATGGTCGGAATGGGCGGTGTTGGCAAGACTCGCCTGGCGCTTCAAGCGGCAGAAGCATGCCGGCCTATCTACGACGATAATGTCTATTTTGCCCTCCTTGCTCCTATCGATGATCCGGCGAATATCGTCGATGCGATATTTAAGGCGCTTGGCATAAAGAGGATAGCGGGCATGTCTGCCCAGCAGCAGATTGCGAAGCATTTGAACGAGTTTCCGCGTGTGCTGCTGGTTCTTGATAACTTTGAGCACTTGCTGCCGGGAGCGGGCGACGTTCGGGACATGCTCAGCGAAGTCCCCGGCTTGCAATGCCTAATAACCTCTCGGCATCGATTAAACATTGAAGGTGAGCGGCTCCTGCACTTAGCCCCGCTGCCGCCTCCTTGCGAATCTTGGACGGCGGCCGATCTTATAAAAACGCCGCGCACTCAGATTCTTGTTGACCGGGCACGGGCCGTTATGCCGGATTTCCAAGTGACGGAACGAAACGCGGGCACCATTGCCGAAATTTGCGAAAAGCTGGAGGGCATCCCTCTTGCGATTGAGCTGGCCGCCGCTTGGGCCAGAATTCTGTCTCCGTCCCAGATGCTGGAACAGCTTTCTGGCCGGTTTGGCATGCTTGTGAGTAAGCGGCCCGATATCGATGAACGGCATCGTACATTGCGGGCTGCCCTCGGCTACACATACTCGCTTTTGCGACCAGAGCTCCAAGAGTTCTTCTTACAGCTTTCCACCTTTAGGGGTGGTTGGACCCTAGACGCCGCTTCCGCTATTTGCGGAGGCGAGCACTCCGTCATTTCAATGGACGAGCTTCTGGACTGGTCGTTGATTGTCAGCGAAGGAATGGATACCGAGGACGCCTCGGAGATACGCTGCAGCATGCTCGATACGATTCAGCAATATGCCGATGAACTCTTATCGCCCGAGCAAAGGGCGGATCTTGCTCGCAGGCGCTACGGTTACTTCCTCCAGTTGATCGGGAGGTCAGAGCAGGACATTTCCGGAGCGGGCTTCAAAGAAGCAATCCACCGGCTTGATGCCGACGGGGCAAACATTGCTGCCTGTTTGCGATGGTGCGAGGAAAGCGGCCATTCCAAGCAGGGCCTTGCTATGGCTCTGCCCATGTTTCCTTACTGGGTGGTTAGAGCCCAGTGGAATGTGGCCCGAGATTGGATTTCGAAGTTTCTATGCGTGCTAGAGGCCGGTGCCCCCTGTATTCTTCAAGCGGAGGCCAAATATTGCCTGGCGCGGCTCCACGTGATGCAAGGCCAGTATGAGGCTGCGATTCCTATTTATAAGGGATTGATAGCCGAGTTCGCGGCCCTTGAAAACGAGGTTGGAGTTGCCAAGTCTTTGAACCAACTGGGCTTTTGCGAACGGGAAAGAGGCCAGTTGGCTTCCGCGAAGGGAAATCATGAGGAGGGTCTGCGACTTGCGCGAAAGGTTTGCGACAAGGCTCTGATTGGCTCGGCGCTGGCCAATCTTGGCGTCGTCGCGGCAAAGGAAGGGAACATCGTTCGCGTGGTGGAGCTGTTCGAAGAGAGCTTGGGCCTCTACCGGGAAATGGGAGATCGACTACTTCTATCGGTAACCCTCAGCAACTACGGGTTTTCGCTTCTCTTGATGAACGATTTCGAAAGAGCAGAGCCACATGTGGCCGAAAGTATAGAAATTGTTCGAGACCTCGGCCTTCAGGCCACCATCACGGCTCGAATCAACCTCTCGTATATCCACCTTTTGCGCGGGGAACTGGAGCCGGCGAAAGAACTGCTAAGAGACACGCTTCTAGAAAGCAGCCGATACGAGCTTCGTCGGCAGCTCTATTGCTGCATCGGCCAGGCCTCAATGATTGCCCGCAAGGAGCATCGGTATGAGCAGTCAGCCGTTCTGCTTTATGCGATGCTTAGCTTGAGCCAAGCCCTGGGTTTGGATGCCGACGACCCCTACCTGAAAATGGCCGATGAGGCGTCAGCCGAGTTTCGGCAGGTGCTTTCACCCGTTTCATTCGCCCTCGCCAATGCTCGTGGTCGAGCCATTCCTACCAAGGAGCTGGTTGAGTTCGCGTTGGCTTCTATCTTAAATGGTGGGGCGGTTAAGCGATAGCACATAGTATTGTTTCTCTATGATTCCTTGCCTCGCCTTGTCGCTTCTCGTGCTTCAGACTCCTCTACGCGATTTGAATAGCGATACGTGGGCAGCGACCGACGAACTGGGCCGACAGCTTCCGGGCTATGAGCAGTGTGGTCCACCGCGAAAGGACCGCTATGTCGGCATCTTCTATTTCCTCTGGATGCAGCCGGGGCAACCCGTTTACGACAATTCAAAGCTCAGGTTAGAGAACCCAGCCGATCCCCAATATGGGCCCGTCACTGCATTTCATTGGTGGGGGAAGCCGGAACTTGGTTACTACCTAAGCGACGATGAGTTCGTGATAAGAAAGCACGCGGAAGAACTTTCGGACGCGGGCGTGGACACGCTCATTTTTGATGTGACAAACGCCGCCACTTACGACAGCACATTCCTGACCCTATGCACTGTGTACGAGGAAATGAGAGGGGAGGGAGAGAAGACTCCGCAATTCGCATTCTTCACCCATGCTGATGCGGCCAAAACCGCGCAGCACCTATACGACACGTTCTATTCGAAGAATCTATATCCCGATCTGTGGTTTAGGTGGAAAGGCAAACCACTTCTTCTCGGCCCGTTGCAGGGCCTTTCTAAAGAGATTAGCAACTTCTTCACGGTTCGAGAATCGTGGGCTTGGTCTGATCCGAACGGCTGGTTTGGGAACGGCCAGGACCGTTGGCCGTGGATTGATAACAGCCCGCAAAATCCGGGCTGGCACGAGAGTAAGGATAAGCCAGAAGAGATTAGCGTTGCCGTTGCCGAGCACCCGACTACCAACATCGGACGCAGCTATCACGCTGGCCATGAGCCAAGCGATCCGCACCCGGCCGATGGTCTCTTTTTCGCTGAACAATGGAAGCGCGCTCTTAAAGTCGATCCCGAGTTTATATACGTGACCGGCTGGAATGAATGGATCGCCCAACGCTTTCTGAACCAGGGTGGGCAAAGATTTCTCGGTAAGCCGCTGCCTGCAAACGGGACCTTCTTTGTCGATGAATACAATGAAGAATACAGCCGCGATATCGAGCCAATGACGGAACTTGGGCCCTCCACGCTCGGCTCTAACACGCCCGGCCATGGGGACGACTACTATTATCAGCTTGTCTCTTTCATTCGGCAGTATAAGGGCGTTCGGCCGTTGCCTTCCGTTTCCCGGCCAGTGTCTGTTCATATAGGCCAGGGTTTTGGCCAATGGCAGCAGGTTCAGCCCACCTATTTGGGCCATGTTGACGGCGCGGCACATCGTGATCACGCAGGATACGGCGACACCGTTTATACGAATGGCGCCAGCTTAAATGATTTCGCACAGATGAAAGTCGCGCGAGATTCGAAATACGTCTATTTTTATGCACAAACCACCAAGCCCATTGTGCTTGCTCCCGACCAAGTTTTCATGACCCTCTTGCTGGATGTGGACAGAAATCATCAGACGGGTTGGGAGGGTTATGACTATGCAATCAATCTAAAGCCCGGTTGGATTGAGAAGAACACCGGTGGCTGGAACTGGAGCCCGGTATCCAAGGTACAGCTGGCAATGAAAGGCAACGAACTTCAGATTGCCGTACCTCGCGCCATTTGTGAGTTGAACGGCAATCTCAATTTTGAGTTTAAGTGGGTAGACGGAGTGTCGCAGAATGGCAACATTCTATCGTTCATCGATCAGGGAGAGGTAGCTCCTAGCGGCAGGTTTAACTACGTTTATAGGGGTTAAGCAATCGTGCGCGAGAACGACGGTGGCTACGCCGAGATCCTTTAATCTTCGATCCAAAACAATTCGTCTCCTTGCGCCAGCCGGTGCGTATTAATAGGGCCTCGTTTAGCTTCTAACACGAACCAGCCCGCCTGATCCAAATAATCGACTCGCTCAACCATACGTCCATGAAGCGAAGGGATTACGTCCTCGATCCTTTTCAACTCACCGTTCGGAAGGCGTACCAACACCCGCCAGGCTGCAAGCTCTCCATCGACTATCTTGACCTGACCAAGATCATCGCCATTTTTTAGCTTAGTCCAGAAGACTGACTTAATAACCATATAAGAATCAGCCAGCTTGCCAATTATCTTCTTGACACGATCATCCGGAGTGGCCGCCGTGGCGGGGGGTTCCCATCGCGAACCCCGGATTTTTAACATTGGGCCAGCTTCAACCTGTGATTAATAAGCTTGGCTTCGTATGTTGGGCCAGTAATGCCTTTTGCCACTTGAAAGGCGTTGCTGCCGAGGAATGCCGTTACTTCAAAACCTTCCATTCTTAAGGTGTTGCAGATCCTCACGACCCTACCGCGGTTAATGATTAGAGGATATTCTTCGCCAGAATCGTTTGTCGCGTAGCCTACAGAGCCAGCAAATGACCCATCTCTAGTGGCATAACAAGAACTAAGGATGTTTCGCTTAAGAACAACGTGATGTGTCACGCGGAGCTGAATAGGAGCGGCTATTAAAGGACCAAATAGGTTCACAATCCGATCATACAGCTTCTATTTCCTGTAGTGAATATTTTTGTGAGACATACGTCTGAAGCAGTGCAGGTCACTATGAATGTTTTCTCGAAAATGATTCTGATTTCTCTAAGCATTTTAGTTGTTCTTAATCGTGCCAGTGCCAATGGGTTCCCACCTCAAGCTAACTCTCAATGTGTCGAGCGGAGAATGACCCAATTTGCAGATTATGACGGTCGATTCGTCCTGACGGCAGCAGGAATTCCTGGGGTGGCGACCCTTTGGGATGCCGGATCCGGTCAAATGATCAAGAAATTTTTGGGGCACCTGAGCTCCATAAGTGCAGTCGCTATTTGCGCTGACGAATCTACGATAGCCACCGGCGGCGCGGGAGCGCCTCCCTGGGTTTCGGACCAAGACTTCTCAATCAGGTTGTGGAACATTAGAACTGGCCAGTGCATTGTATGCAACTCTGGGGACTCAAAGCCGGATAGGCAAGCTATCAACGCGCTTGAATTTAGTAGGGATGGCCGGTTGCTACTAAGTTCGGCGGAGGATGGTGCAATAAGAATTTGGAGTACTCGAAACGGCCATCAGTTGGTCGCACTTAACACGAAGCCGCTAAGAGTATTCAATGTTCACTTCAGCCCGGACGGTGCGCAAGTTGCTGCGATAGTTGATGATGAGGCGGAGGTGTGGAATGCCAAGACAGGTGATAAGATCCTTCGTATACCCTCCGCAAGGTGGATCGCATTTGTGGACACCCGCAAAGTTGTTCTGGATTATGGGCGGGGCATTGCTCAAGTATGGGATCTAGGGACGCAAAAAAAGGTTTTGGAGTTCTCAGATTCTGGAGTCAGGTTGTTCGTGGATAGTATGGCGGCCGCGGGAAAGGTCCTCGCAGGTGTGCTCGGTGACAGTACAGTAAGGACTTGGTCTACGTCATCCGGAAAGATGCTGCAAACAATTACGCTGCCCGCACAAAGCGACAGAATCTGCGTCAGCCGCGATGGCGCATACTGCCTGGCGAGAACTCGAGCCGGCGTCGTCCTGCTAAGTCTAATCGAGGGAAGGCAAGTCGTTAGCCTAAGTGCCGCGCAGTCTCGAGGCCTCGTTGGGTTTTCGCGGGATGGAAAGTCTTTTTGCATCATGGGAGGCTCAGAATCACCTTCAATGATTTGCAGTTCAGCTACGGGGCAAGTTCTGAAGGTAGAGCATTTTACAGGACAGTCCTTTATTGGCGGCTGAATCGGACCTCGAAATATGCCGAGCTAAATCATTTTTCGCTCGGCCCCACATCGGGTCGGCACTAGCGCCAACTAGCGATAAGGGCGTCCGCTTCCTGGATGGCGGTTAGCCCTGAAGGGCCGATAGCTCTCTTTTCAGAATCGTCCATTTTAGCGAGCAGGTTTCGGGCCTGGGTGGCAAGGCTGATCGCGAGGATTCTGTTTCCGCTCATGGCTTCTACCTTACTCAAAGCGAGCTGCGAGCTCGCATATCCGGGCGTAGAACTTAGCTCCAAATAAAGTTGTGCGCTCTCCGCCAAAGCTTCACGGGCGCCATTTAGTTCGCCAATATCGTAAAGCGCCTTTCCAAGTCCTCTCAGTGAGGTTGCGATGCCCAACTTATGCGAGTGCTTACGCCTAAGCGCGAGGGCCTCTGCATGGAAGGCTGCCGCTTCTCCTGACCTGTTTTTGGCCGAAAGCAGATCTCCTAAATAAGTAAGGGCCAACTGGCGTCCAAAACCTGTTTCAAAGGACCGGAAGTCTTGCAGGCTCTGAAAGTAGGTGACCTCCGCCTCGTTAACTCGTCCAAATCCCTCGAGCACCCTGGCCGCTTGGAGCCGGTTGCTCACCATTCGGGGAGAAACAATCCCTTTAGATAGCTGTATTGCCTTTCTCGCGCACTCCTCGGCGAGGTCGGGTCGGCCGAGTGTTTCGTGAAGCTCTGACTGCTCAAGCATCGCGGTAACGATGGCCGTTTTGTTTCCTAGCTGCTTGCCCAAAGCAATAGAATGCCGGATTCCTTTGGCTGCCAAATTGTAATCGCCGCTGTAAACTGCGGCACGCGTGGCAACACCTATGCTGTCCAGCAGGAGCTCGTTTTCTTGGCAAGTTTGAGCGCATCTAATAGCTGCTTTTGAGAGCTTTAGCGCGCCCGGGATATCGTTTTCCCAAAACTTCTGCCGCGTTCGCAGAATCAGCCACTTTGCCTTTGTTTCTGGGCTCATAAGAGGGACGCTTTGTTCGGTCTCCAACATGAGCTTATTCATGTCGGCAAAGTTGCCCTGTAGAGACATCAGCTCTGCCAAAGATAGTTTCGCAGCGACCATAGCGTCAGTGGAGATTCTGCTCTCATTGCCGTCCATGGTTTCCTGCAAGGTTTGGATTCCCGGCGTAAACACTCCCGTTTCAATCCACAGGGGAACCATGTTCACGGCAAGCTTTACGGCCTGTTGTGGGCGACCGGCACGTGAAAGCACTTCAAAAGGGGAAGCCGCGTCTCCGGGACGACTTATAAGGTTGAAGATGAACGGTTCCTCTCCGAGCGCATCCAGAACTTCCCGGTCTGGCTCCGAACCTAGCTCGCGGTTTAGTAAATCTCGGTACGCCTCGTATTCCGCCTTGGCGGCAGGTTGATCGCCAAGTAGAACAAGAGCCCTGATTTTTCGGACCCGGGGAGCGCCCATGAATGGCGCCTCCGCTATCGCGGATTCGGCATAGTCCAGTGCTTTTACCGGCGATTCTTGCAAGACCGCATCGGCCAGAAACAGCATGGCGTGGACGTAAAGTGACGAGATGCGGCTTCGTACAGCTAGTGCCCACTCGTCGTTAATGCTCTGCAAAAAGGGGCCGGTGTAAACCCGCCTAGCTTCCTCGCAAAGCTGGCGCTTGGTTTCAAATTCCTGGTGCCGGCCTGTTGCTTCCAATATTTGAAAATCAGAATCGTACGAATCGGGAATTAGCCCAAGGTGAGACCGAGAAGCCTCCAGCACCGTGTCAGCAAATGGTCCCAGGGCCTCTCGGAGGTAAATCAGGTTCTGCCGAAGATTGTGGCGGGCTACAGCAGGCTCAGCCTCTGGCCATAGTTGTTGCGCCAAATCCTCACGTAGTTGTGGCCTTGGGT
Organism: Fimbriimonadaceae bacterium; assembly: GCA_036502005.1. Taxonomy (GTDB): domain Bacteria; phylum Armatimonadota; class Fimbriimonadia; order Fimbriimonadales; family Fimbriimonadaceae; genus DASXZH01. The sequence continues at coordinate 1,296 of DASXZH010000093.1, read as the reverse complement.
GGGAGGCGAGATAGCCAAGAAGGGCGACCACGCGATTGGAACGAAAATTTACATGAACAAGACCCGAATGTGAGACGGAAAGCGTGCCGAAAACCCGGATCTGGGGCCGATCAGTTAGGGATGTAAAAATGTATTCCGACATTGGGCCCTCGGCGCTTGCAGCTCAATTCCCGATTCAATTATAACCGTTCGCGAGCCGGCAACCCTCCTCGTTTAGTAATTCTGGGGCTTTCCGCTTTGAACCATGCACTAAAAATAGAACCCAAGGGTTTTTAGCGCTCAGTTTTCCTTTTTTAAACACGGAAGCAGCAAATTTATCGCAAACGAAGCAAGTTGTAAATTCGTTGAATCTATTAGCATGGGGTCCCGTCATGCTGTGTGCGTCTATGAATCTCCGTGTTTTGCTGCGTCTGTTTTGCGGTGCCCGCTTGGGTGTATTGGTGATCCTCAGCCTGATTGTGGTTGCAGTCGCTTGTGCTCAGGTTTCGGTTCTCACCCAGCGATACGACAACTACCGGTCCAGCGTAAATAACAAAGAAACGCTGTTGAATCCCGCCAATGTTGGGCCTGGAACTTTTGGGAAGCTCTTTTCCAGAACGGTCGACGGCCAAATCTACACCCAGCCTCTTTATGTGCCGAGTGTCACGCTTTCCGATAACAGCGTGCGCAACATTATCATCGTAGGAACAGAAAACGATAGCGTTTACGCTTTTGATGCCGACAACCCGGCCGCCTCGATTCCTATCTGGAAAACAAGCTTAATCAATCCCTTAAATGGCGTAACCGCGGTTCCAACGGCCGAAGTTACCAACGCGCCTGATCTTCACCCTTTGTTTGGCATTACGGCCACACCCGTTATTAGCTGGAATGCGGCAACCAATTCCGGAACCCTTTACGTTACTGCCAAGACGAAAGAGATCGTTCTAGGCGTGCCTCAATATATTTGGAGGCTTCATGCCTTAAACGTGGTCACGGGGTCCGAGCAAACCGGCAGTCCGGTGGTTATTTCGGGATCTGTTCCTGGCCTCAACAATTCGCTGACGGTGTTTACGGCGATGACCCAGAACCAGCGCACGGGATTGCTTCTGCAAAACAACAGCCTTTATATAGCGTTCGGTTCGCAAGGAGATTACGGCATTTACCATGGTTGGGTGATGGCCTACAATACCGGCACGCTTCAGCAAACGGCAATCTTTTGCACTACTCCGAGCGGCTCGGAAGGTGGAATTTGGGAATCCGGTTGCGGGCTGTGCGTCGATGCGCAAGGAAACATATTGTGCTCGACCGCCAACGGAA
>DASXZH010000092.1:0-18239 GCA_036502005.1 Fimbriimonadaceae bacterium | reverse complement strand
CTGGCTGCTCTCGTCAAACTCTACAGAAGAGACAAACCAAGGAGCGCTGACACCCAGCAAACGTGTGTAAAGATCTGAACCGTCCATCGGTTAAGATTAGACCTAACCCACAGAAAATCTCGTAGACCCAAAATCCAAAATCAAAAATCAAAAATCAAAAATTCCCTTTCAGCCTAATTCCGTGGCTCTCAAGCGAGATCTCGCCCTCTCGATACATGGTCCCAATCAGCTTCTTAAACGCCCCTTTACTCATCCCGAACCAGCGATGGATCTCTTGGGGCGAAGAACCATCGGTAAGTGGCACAAATCCTTGGTTGTCCTTCAGCGCCTTCAAAACCACCTCCCGCATGCCTAACGCCGCCTTATAGCCCAAGGGCCGCAGGGACACGGCCACCTTTTTATCCTCCGGTCGGATTGCCTTCACAAAGGCATCGTGCACATCGCCCGGTTCAAAACGGCCAAAGCGTTCATCCGGAAAGAGTGAGCCCCTTATTGCCCCGTTGATAATCACTTTTATTCGATCCCGTCCCAAACTGGCGATCATGATCTTTATGGGCTGCCCGACTTCCAACTCCTCGCCCGTTGGCCTCAAGAACTTATCGATATTAGAGCTGCAAACCACCCGTTGGGTGAGCTGATCAAGATAGACCCTAACCAAATGCTTTTCGTGCTCGTTAAAGCAAACGGTCTGCTCTTTAAGCGGGCAAAACAGGTCTTTGGCGATGCCCCAATCCATAAAGGCCCCAGCGGGCGTAACGGCCACAACTTTCAAGAGAGCGAACTCGCTGACAGTGGCAATCGGTTTATGGGTGGTAGCAATTGGCCGGTCCTCCGAGTCGGTGTAAACGAACACACGTAGGCTCTCGCCGATTTCTATGTCTTGAGGGCACTGTCCACGGGGGAGCAGCACTTCCGCCTCGTAATCGGCCAGGTACATGCCGTTATTGGTCTCACGCATAACGCGGAGGTCTTGATATTCACCGATTCGCACTGCCTATTGTGGCGTGTGACGGGTGATGTGTGACGGGTGTCAGGTTATCGATGCCGAAGCGCGAGAAAAGGGTTAGGTCCCCGCGTATCGAGGGGATGCAGTCTTTTAACCAGTTAGCCTAAAAAGTTTGTATTTTAAAGCGTTTATGTTTATAATATGTAGAATAGAGTTACTGAGGTGCTACATGTTTAATTCGACAATTCTGGATGTTGCGATTGGTCTTATCTTCATTTATCTTGTCTTATCGCTGATATGCACTTCGTTGAACGAAGCGATTGCCCAGTTCTTGAGCTTAAGGGCCGAAAACCTTGTGGACGCTATCCACGGCATGTTCACCGGGCCCGACGCCCACCGACTGGCACATCAAATCCTGAACCATGATCTCGTACTAAGCTCTTCGTACACGTCCACGAAGTCTGTGAATCCTGCCACGGGAGATTCCACTGGTGATACTTGTAAGGCTCCCTCATACTTGGAACCCAATATCTTTTCGATCGCTTTGACTAGCCTTCTAAACGTTAAAGATCCCGCGCACGCGGATCAACCCGGAACGAGTCTCTTGGCCCAGTTTGATTTGGCTCAGTACGATGAATCAACCCTCAAAATCTTGCGCCCTATGATTGCTTCAGCAAACAACGACCTGGATGCGGCAAGAAAGAATATTGAGACTTGGTACAACGCCGTGATGATGCGGGCGAGCGGTTGGTACAAGAAACGAATTCAGGTGATCACGTTTTGTGTCGCCACTGCGGTAGTGCTGATTGCTAACGGCGACACTTTGATGATTTCCAACACTCTTATGTCGAACCCGGTGGCGGCTGCTCAGTCCGTAGGTGCTGCTAAAACTCTTGCCGATGCGCTCAAGGCAACAACGCCTCCCGTTACGACAACGACCGGCACCACGGGGACTACGGGCACAACTGGTACCGCGGGCACTGCTGGGACTCGCGTCGCCACTGGGAGCCCACCCATGGATGCCACCGTGCTGATGCCTGCAGAGAAGCAAGCCGCATTCAGCCTAATAGGCTGGAGCAATACGGCAGGCGATCCACGCGCGTTTCCGCAGACACCTGGCGACTGGGGACGGAAACTCCTCGGGATGATAATAACCATCTTTGCGGCTTCACTTGGAGCCCCTTTCTGGTTCGACGCATTGAACAAGATCATGACTATACGCTCGGCCGGGACTTCTCCGGTGGAGACCGCCGCCGGGGACAAGCCCGGCGACCCAGGCCGTATCCCTCACGATACCGTCGGCACCCAGAAGGCGCAATCAGGCATGCAGGCAGCTCCAAAAGAGGTTAATATATGAGCAAAATACCGCCCGTGCCAGAAAACGATCCATCATCAACTCCTATTGTCGACCAGAGAAACTCGGCATTTAAGAGTTTTCAGGCTTTCAAGAAGAAGCAAGGCATAAAGAAAGTTAGCACGGCAGCAGCAGGGGCAGTCATTGCAGCGGGGCTTACGGGATTGACGGCAACGACATCTTCAACAAACTTCCCCTTGCTCATTGAGAACGGAACTTGCTCGATGAATGGTGGCAGCAAGCCTGGCGGAGCAGACCTGACACCGGATGTCGCCGCCGCCAACGATTTAAAGAATCGATATATTGCGCCCGACGAAGCTGACGATATCGATTATACGGCAACGGCATCCGTATTTACGACCGAACCGCCCCCGGGCCAGGCGACGCACCTTAACCAAGCAAAGGGAGCCGATGTTCAAGCTTATGTCGTGAAGGTCAAACCCGGTGGGGCTGAGACCTGCAACTGCCAAACGCCTGATCAGCAGTGGTGGGACACTCACATCTATCTTTCGCCCGAAAAAGGCACGACGGATCTTATGAAGTGCTTTATTGTCGAGGTCACTCCGCGATTTAGGCTGGCAGGCAATTCCGGACTGGTCGGTCAGACCACCCAAGACTTGAAGACAGCGCTGAAACCAGGCACCGAGGTCGAGGTGACTGGGTGGCAATTTTATGACGCAGAACATAAAGGTTCTGCTGCAACCCTAAACAACAGCAAGGCGGGAGATTGGAGAGCCACGTGCTGGGAGATCCATCCTGTAACTGACATTGAGATTGTTGGCGGGGCTCAATCTTCCGCTGCCCCAGCTACAAACGCACCAACTCCCGCAGCTTCGGTTGCGAACCCTCCAGCTGTCTCCGCCGCCTCCAATAATACGACTCCTACGAAACCTGCCCGCGGTTCGGCACCAAAGAATACTGCGGTTAAAACCAAAAAGTGAAATACGCGCTTTACGTGATGCGTTGCCGCCGTCTGAGCGTGCTTCGCCCTCGATGAGGGGCAACACGCTTCGAGAGGGCCCCGAACGAGCCGTACCGGAACGCAACCTGGTCTCGGGCGGAGGGGCGGTGTCGAATCCATTCGGGGGGCGTTTAAGGGGGAATCCCGTCTGATGGCTCGTCCGGATCGGGTGCCCCTTTCGTGGAGCGAGTCCGCGAACCGGGGGAGGTCCCGAGGAAACGACCTCGGAAACCCTGGTCTGAACACCCGTCACTCGTCACCCATCCCCCGCTAGGCGTCACAATAACTCAATGAACCACGCGCTCAGCGTGCTTGAATTTACTGCCGTCCGAGACCGGCTCGCGTTCCATTGCGAGACGGCGCTTGGCGCTGTCTCCGCCTCCGAGCTCGAACCGGCCTACGAGAACGACTCAGCTTGGGAGCGCCTTAACCAAACCACAGAAGCTTACAACTTCCTTTCCCAAGTGCCAGCCCCCTCGCTGGGAGGGGTTAAAGACCTAAGAGATTCCCTTACGCGCGCGTCAAAAGGAGGTTCGTTGGGCGGGGTCGAACTCTACCAAGTCGGCGAGTCCCTCGCCGCCATGCGCAACTTCAAAGCGAGTATAGAAGGCAAAAAGCACGATTTCAAACACCTCTGGAATCTGGCAGGCCAGTTTCCGGAGCTAAAGCTCCTGGAAGACCAACTCTTTAGCTCGCTGGACGGAGGCGGAGACGTGAAAGATGGAGCCAGCCAAGAGCTTGGCCGGTTGCGACAACGCAAACATTCCGCCACAAGTCGCATTCTGGAAAGGATCCAATCCTACACAAGCGGAAAGAGCCGCGAGTTTCTTTCAGACCCGATCTACACAGTAAGGGACGGCCGCTACGTGGTGCCCGTCAAATCGGAGTATCGAGGCCGCGTCCGCGGCATCGTTCACGACACCAGTGGCAGCGGACAAACCCTTTTTGTCGAACCGGAAGATGTGCTCCAGCTTGGCAACGCTTTAAGAGAAATCGAAGCGGCAGAACGAGAAGAAATGCGTAGGATATTGGCAGAGTTATCCTCCAAAGTTGGAAAAAACGCAGGCATTATCGAGCTTGGAATCGAGGCCAGCGGAGAACTGGACACACTTCTCGCCAAAGCAAAGCTGGCGTTCGAAATGAAAGCCTCCAAACCGCGAAGATGGCAGGGCGTGGGGATAAATATCCAGGCCGGCCGGCATCCACTTCTCGACCGAAACATAGCAGTTCCAATCGATATAGTTGTAGGTTTCGATTTCGAGGGCCTCCTCATCACCGGTCCAAACACGGGCGGAAAGACTGTTGCCATTAAAACAGTAGGGCTCTTTGTCCTCATGGCACAAGCGGGCCTTTATCTACCAGCCATCGACGTGAAACTTGGCGTTTTCTCCCAAGTTTGGGCCGATATCGGCGACGAACAGAGTCTTCAGCAGTCGCTATCCACTTTTAGCGGACACATAAAAAACATCGCCGAAGCTCTCAAACTACTAAAGCCGGGCGCGTTAGTTTTATTTGACGAGATCGGTGCCGGTACCGACCCTGCCGAAGGGGCGGCCCTCGCCAAATCCATCTTGCTCACCCTTAAAGAACGCGGTGCATTTATCGTGGCCAGCACCCACTACGGCGAGCTAAAAGCCTTTGCCTACAGCACCCCTGGCTATCGAAACGCAAGCTTGGAGTTTGATGTAAAAAGCCTGCGCCCAACTTACCGGGTCTTAATGGGCTCGCCTGGCGCGAGTCACGCCCTCCGCATAGCGGAGCGCTACGGACTGCCTAAGGAAGTCATCGAGCGTGCTTATGCGGGCCTATCGGTCGAAGCGCAACAGGTCTCTAAGATGATGGAGGAATTGGAACTCGCCCAAAGGCGAGCCCGGAACGCGCAAAGCGAGGCCGATAAGCGAGTAGCCGAAATCAAGAAGGCCGAGCAGCGCGCCCAGCAAAAGCTGGAGGAAGCGGAGGATATCCGCAAGAACGTACACGCGAAGGCCGCCGAAACCATCGAAACTGCCTTAAGAGAAATAAGGGCCGAGGCAGCAGAGATATTCGAGGATCTCAAAACGTCGCCCAATGCAGACGCAAACGCGCAAGCCAGAGAAAAGTTAAAGGGCCTTCAAAGCTTTGGGCAATCGGTTGCCAAAGAGTTCGAAGAGAAAGCTCCCAAGCAAAAACCAAATGAAGCCACGCTTAGCAAGGGCATGCGCGTAAAGGTGGAGGGTTACCCTCAGCCGGGCAACATTTTAGAAGAACCCAAAAACGGCAATGTGGTGGTTCAGCTTGGGCCCCTTCGTGTGACAGTCAGCACTAGCAAAGTCTCGCCTACCGAAGAAAAATTCCAACAGACCGTAAAGGCGAAGCCCAACATGAATCTACACCGGGCGCAAACCGCGACCATGGAGATTCACCTAAGAATGATGCGGGCAGAAGAGGCGATCCAAGAACTAGAAAGATTTGTGGATGACGCCCTATTGGCCGGTCTTCCCCAGGTTAGAATCGTGCATGGCAAAGGCGAAGGGGTCTTAAGAAAAATCACCCAAGACTATTTGCGCCGCAACAAAGATATTTCAAGGTTTCGGGACGGAGAAGCAACGGAGGGCGGCCAAGGAGTCACAATAGCTTATCTAAAATGAGTCACGACCCTTTAGCCCTCATCCACGAAGCGGAAGTCGCTGGAAAATATGCCTACGCCCCCTACAGCGAGTATAAAGTTGGCGCCTGCGTGGTTGATAACCAAGGCAACACATACACGGGCTGCAATATCGAGAACGCTTCCTACGGCTCTTCCATGTGCGCGGAGCGGGTGGCGATTTTCAAAATGGTGAGCGATGGCGGAGAAGTTTTAAACGCAATCGCCGTGGTTACGGAAGATGGTGGTCCCCCGTGCGGGAACTGCCTGCAAGTGATGCGTGAGTTCTGCAAGGATTCTTCTCAACTCCGGATTTACTTAAGCAGCGCGAATCGTGCTATAAAGGAGTTCACGTTAAAGGATTTATTGCCTATCGAATTTAGCCTCGACCCCGAACGTAAATAAGCCCTGAGACAGTCCTGGATTAAGTGATCATGAATAAGCTATCGCTAAAGCTATCGTTTGTCGTCCTCTGTGCGGCCGTAATCTTCTCCCTGATCATAGGGTGCGGCGGAGGCGGCGGGGGTGGCGGGACGACGGGTACGATTGGCGGCGGAACTCCAACGGTCTCCATATCTACGAGCCAAACATCGATCGCCTATGGGCAGACGATCACAATCACGGCGAATGTTTCGAACAGTACCGACACAACCGTTGTCTTTACGATTTCTCCGCAGGTGGTGGGCCTCACCCAAAAAGATAATCACACGGTTACTTTTACGGCCCCCGCCACATCTACCACCTACACGATCACCGCGACCCCCGATGCGCCAGGCGGCCAACCGAATTCCATTAAGATCAAAGTTATCCCGGTCGCGATCTCTATCACGCCGAGTTCGGTTCAGTTGGCGCCAAACGGGAGCACTCAATTTTCGGCAAGCGTTACAGGCAATGCAAACACAGCCGCGAACTTTAAAGCTTCAGGCGGAACGGTTACCGTTATTAACTCGAACAGCGTGACCTATCAAGCGCCCGCAACCCCCGGCAACTACACGCTTACGGCGGTTGCGGCGGTGACTCCATCCGCCATCGCGACGGCAGCAATTTCGGTTTCGAATGGTTCCACCGGCGGAACGGCAACCATAAACGGAACAGTTACGGACGACCAATCCGCCGACCTTGGCGGGGTTGTAGTGCAGTTTTATAACAGCGCTGGAACCCTTGTCGGACAAGCAACAACTGCTTCAAATGGCACTTTCAGTGCGGCCGTTTCTTCATCGGCAGTTAGCTTTGGCCTCTCGTCTGGCAGCATTAACACGCTCTCGGAGTTTGAGTCCTACACCTACGGCGGCCTCCGCTACGATCCGCTGATCACCGGCTGTTACGCTCCGATTGGGACTTTGCAAACCAACCAGGTGGTGCAGCTTTCGTCCATCGTGGTCGCTTCGCAGAAGAATCCGCCACCTCCGCCTCCTAACGGTTGTTCTTAAGGGATTGTTGGGCGGCGCCGAACCTGGATAACGGATTCACAGTTGCCACAGCGAATCGATTTATATACACTCCGCAAAGTCGACGCTCAGTATCGTATCAAGAGCCGCGAATAACTGGATTCCCAATCGAGAATCGAAAATCGAGAATCGAGAATATCACAAGGCCTAGGACCGCCAGTCTTGGCGAGTACAATGACGTTGCAAGGTGGCGTTAGTGGAAGGCCTGGAGCAACTAAACTCGGAACTGAGTGACGATAGTGTGCGCGAAATGCTCCTGCTTGCAGAAAGGTTACGCGAGCAGCGGGGCGGTGAACTCGACGATTCTGCCATCATGGCCGTTTCCGAGGCGACCGGCGCTACCCCAGAATATGTGCGGCTTGCCGTGCGCATGCTTCCGGAAAAGAAGAAGCAGGGTTTTGCACAATCGATTCGCTCCGCATTCCTAACCTTAGAACCCGATGTTCGCCGGTATGTCCTATCCGCTTTAGTTGCCACCACCTGCGCGCTGAGCAGCGTCTTGGCGGGCCACGTTATCGACGGCGAAAACCTATTCGGCGCCATCCAATTGATTTTGCTAGGGGTTGGCGTTTGGAACATGAGCATCAGCAAGGAAGCGAGGACGGCCGCGATTTCCGGTGCTTTTTTTGGTGGGATCTACTTCGTTGCCCAGTCGCTTTTTACTCTCTTTGCCGAGTGGGTGATGCGCTACCACTTTAAGAGTCACGATAACTCCATTATGTTGATCCCGTTCGTCGTAGGCGGCGGTTTCATGGGCCTCATTTCACAAAAACTGGTTAGCAGAAACCAATCGAAGTTCGGAATAACGGATCCAGTTCAAGAAAGACAAGACTTGCTGCGACAGTTGGTTTCTCTACAGGACAAGCTTCGGTCCGGGGAACAGAGCATGACGTTCTTGAGCCTTGACATCGTCGGGTCTACCAAGATGAAGGCGAATGCCGATCCTCTCAGTGTCGAGTTCACCTTTACCGAATACCACCAATTTGTGGATGCCATCACAAAAAAATATGGAGGCCGCGTCCACTCAACAGCCGGCGATGGCGTCACTTGCGCTTTTCCCCATCCTCAGCAGGCTTTCGGGGCGGCGAGGAACGTCCAAAGCGGCATTGTTGAGCTGAACACCTACCGAAACAAGCTCTCGATCCCGATTGTTCTGCGCGCAGGAATCCATACGGGGGCCGTGAACGCCCCAACGGAAGACATCAAATCAGTGAACTTTGCCCACGTCATTGATGTTGCCGCGCACCTCCAGCATTGCTGCCCACCAGGGGGAATCGCTGTAAGCGAGGAAGCCGCCAAGATGTTGCCGCAAGGTCCAACCAGCGTCGGAACCAAGCGAATTGAAACGGATGACTGCGCGGCCTATATTTGGGAACCGCGCCAGAAGCTTGTTACACTTGACGTGGCCGTTCCGCCACCTTCACCGATCTAGGCGTGCATCTTCACTGTCTTGCCGTCCAGCGTAGCCTTGTACCCCGAGTCTTTTTCGTGCTTAAACAGCCAACCACCGTTGGCTTTCACCAGGTTGTCCGTAGTTTTTCCTTGAGCCTTGAGGGTGTGCATCTTCCCGTCGCCGCCTGCAATGGTCGCAACCATAGTGTATTTGCTGGTAGCAATTGCCGTTTTGCCATAGATCTTCAAGTCGAGGACCTCTATATCCAAAGATTTGATCGACTTTACGGCGGCAAACTCCTGCTTCATTTTCTCATCCGACTCCTTTCGGGCCATCGTTTTTCCCATCGCTTCCTCGGAATAGTCTTTGGTTTCCATAGCTTCTATCGTGGCTATGTCTTTAGCCTTCATAGCCACCGCAAGTTTTGCGTACTGCTTCTTGATTTGAGCTTTATCTGCGTTTTGGGCAGATGCGATAAGGGTGATGGCGAGCAATGCTGATGGGATAGCGAGGGCTTTAACATTCATGGAAGTATTTTATCAGATTCGGGGCCTGGGCCAAAGGACCTTACCGTGAATCCCAAACGCCAAAATCGACGTCTAACTAAGCGGAGTTTGTTATGAAAACGTTGTTCTTGCTTGCAATTGCTGTCGCCGTTGGTGCCGTTATGTTTATGGGTTGTGCGAAGGACCAAGCCGATACAACGAAGGACCAAGTCACTAAAGGCGCATCAAACGCTTGGGACAAGACGAAAGAGGTCGCATCGGGAGTTGGCAAAACCATTTCCAAAACAGCCGATCAGGTTGAGGAAACGGCCAAGCTCAAAGGCCCAATTGATGCAACGAAGGAAATCGATTCATCCAAGATGAGCATCACAACCATGGATAAAACGGTTTACGTTGCAGGCTCCGTTCCGACGGCTGAACAGAAGTCCAAGGTCGAACAAATGCTTCACGCGAATATCGATAAAGGATTTAAGTTGGACGATAAGTTAACGGTCGCACCTGCCGATACCAAGACGGATTCTAAGGCGGATGATTCGTCCCCGGATTCGGCAAAAAAATAAGAGACCAAGCCCATCTTAGGCGCAGGCTTGGCTCAGGTATTTCAATGCCATCCCGCTCGGAAGCTCTTCACCCTCGGGGTCGCGAAAAACGAGCTTGTTCTGCATCAAGGACTGGGTCCTAAACTCAATGGGCATCCGCAGAAATGTTTCCACGGAATAGCAGGCATGCTCCCCTCCGTCTGTGTATTCAATCAAACTCAAGCAGGCGACCTTTACTGGTGGCGTCGCCGTCGTAAACGGCGTTACCGATAGAAGCTCGTTGGCTTGCAACAGCCCGCGCTTAAGGGCGTCCAGCCTAGAAAACCCAACTACACGGCAAATCGTCGCTCCTGGGTCGAGATTGTTCACGATGCAAACATGCTTTTCGCCTAATCGGTAAGAGATGATTTGAATCGTGGTAAGACCTAAAGGCCGCTGATACTCTTCGTATTCCTCGATAACAGAGGTCATAAGCTCATCTATTCCTTAAGCGGCTTCGCCCGTTTCCAGCGGTGCGTTGGCAAGCCTGCTCCATTGGGCCATCGATTTATCGTAGTTCATCACTACTTCGTAACCGAGCAGGTGTTTCAGCACAAACCAGCTTAGGCTTGCCCTTTCCCCGATCGCGCAGTAGGTAATCACCGTCATGTCTCGCCTAACTCCGAAGCTCTCGTAAAGCGACTGCAGTTCGTCAGGCGACTTGAACGTGCCGTCCGCATGGCAGTTCAGGTTCCAAGGTATGTTGACGGCGGTTGGAATATGGCCGGCCAGGGCGCAGGTCTCAGTTGCTCCTTCCCCCGCGCTTTTCATTCTCCCCGCGAACTCCCCACCGGATCGCACGTCCACAAGCCTCACATTATTCGGATCGAAAAAACTCTGGAATATATTCTCAATCGATGCACGGCTTTCGGCGTGAAAGCCCGAAGCTCGGTAGGTCACCGGGGCTATGTTTACCCGCTCGAACGTCAGCGGCCGCTTTTCGCTGAGCCACTTTCGCGCACCACCATCGATTAGCCGAACATTCTCATGGCCGTATAGACGCATCAACCAAAACGCCCAACACGCGAACCAGTTGTTGTTATCTCCGTAAAGGAGGACCGGGGTTTCCGGCGTAATGCCGCTCTGCCCCATCAACTGTTCAAATTCGACTTGATTCAGGATCTCCTGAGTCACTGGACTTCGAAGTTGATTTTCCCACTGCCAGCCGATGGCGCCTGGAATATGTCCGTGATCGAAGGCCGAAGGATCGAGATCGACTTCGACCAGTTGGGCACCTTCCGATACAGCCTTTTGCACTTTGGAAGGCTGAATGAGCACGTTCGGATAATAAGGGTGTTTTGGCATTTAACTAATTCTCCAAGTCTTCGCGGGCGCTATTTTCGACGCCTCTGGTGGGAAACCTAGAGCTACCGTGAAACAGCGATCCCATGTCCTCTAACGCCCGCTAAAGAAATTTTCGGATACGTCACCGCCGAGCCTTAGTCCTTGAAATGTATTACTTCGTGTTCTTGCATTGGATTGCGCAATTTTTGAATACACACCCTAAAAACTCTCTTCAAGCTTCAGCGTATACGAAGCGTAGCTTCGGCTGACCTCAAAACCATGCTTGCCATACCAATCCTTTAGGGTGGTCCAGTCGATCGTGCACATCCCCTTGCCGCGTTCCTTTAAACCCAATAAGGAAGCGGCCAAAAGCGAGTCGCCCAAACCCCGGCCTCGAATCCCCTGGCTCACGCCAATTGGCCCAAGTGTGCACCAATCAGTGCCTAGCCCTTCGTGGAAAACGGCCCCCGCTATCAAGAGTTCCTGGGCCGCATCTTGGGTCAAAGCAAAGCCTTCAACACGGCCGTTCACCCAAAGAGCGTAAACAAAATCCGCTCGCCCTTCGGTTTTAATTTTCCCCATCGTATCGTATCGCCAGCGCTGCGGAAACTCACGCTTCAGAAAATCTTCCAAATGATCGATTTGATCATGTTTAACCGGTTCAACTTTAACTTTTTCCGGGCCTGCTTTGATCCGATCAATAGCCGGCTTTAGCGGTTGCCACTCCTTCAAATCGCTCTGCAGATCCCAATACTCGCCGCCCGCAACAAACCCCTCAACCGTTAACAGATCTTTCAGGGTTGTGTAATCCATTGGGCATCCTGCAAAGAAATGCCGAGAATCCTGCCCGAACGTGATTTGATAAAGGCCCCGGTTGCGCAAGTTATTCTTAACGAAAGAAAGCAGGTCCACGCCAGTTTCGTTATTGGGACAGACGATCGCCGAAATATGGGCGGTATCCGCTTGCGGCCCTTTATAAAGCCGAGAAGCCGACTGTTTCACGATCACAAAGCCTTCCGGCTTCGCATCGTAATCGATCAGAACTACGGAAGCGCCCCAATCAAAAACGGGCGACTCGACAGTATTCTGGCGAAGCTGCTTTTCGGAGATCTTGTAGCCTTCCGGCAGGCAGGCGTTCCAAAGCTCAGCCAGGGCATCTAAGGGCGTGTGATGAAATCCTACGAGCATGCTTTCTCACGGGCGATCAACTGCCGGAGGTGTTCCGCATATAAATTTTGCGCCTCCCTGCAGCGGATGATTCGTGAGATCATATTACCGTCGTCTGAATGGACAAGAGAGTCCAGCGATGCCGAAGCGTACAGGGTTTGGACCGCGTCTCCGGCAACACCCTGCAAGAGAAGGCTGTGATCGGCGTCGTCCGCATCCAATGTGAGATAGGCAGCCAAGTAAGGGCGCACCAAATAGTAGTGCGTCTGCATCCAGTTCCTTTCTTCCGTAAACCGATCCTGGAGTTTCACTGTTGCTCCCCGCTGAGCAGCGTCGCACAAGATTTCCACCAGGTTCTCAAAATGGTTGTAGAAGTCCAGCACGTCCTGCTGCCGTTCTTTCAGAACGAATAACGCCGGCTGGTCCTGCTCCTGCTCCTTCGCTTCCTGCCAGTCCTTTGCCTTTAGCTGTGCTCGAACGGGGATCCGTTTAAACCAATCGACAACGGACACCGCGCCCGTCGATACGCGCTGGAAAGCTTCTTGCCGGGTCACGAGGATTCCCCCTGGCTCTTCTGAACATAGTTCATGCGAAGGTTGCGAATAAGGTTGTGAAGCTCGCGCTTATCCTCTTCATCCAGTTTGGGCTCGATAAAAGTGGAAAGGTGGGTGGTGATGTCGATTGCCACCTTCGCCTCCGCCATGTCTTGGTGGATCTGGCCGGTGCGCATGTCGGGTTGCAAACCCAGCTTTTGCCACGCCATTGCAGCAGTTTGGTCGACGACCATAATGAGCATTTCGTAAATGCTCACCGGTTGAGGAGTTTGGTCTTCCTGTTCAGCCATGGATATGCTGAACAGACGTGGGTCGAACCTATAATTGACCTCGCGTAATCCCCGAAAAATTGCGAGCTGTTACTTTTTCGGGAGGCGGTATATACGTATTGCCCTATGGTTGCCCACCATTCCGTAACAACCCGGATTTGATGAAGCTGCGAATCCTTCAAGCTTTGGGCCAAGGAAAGGGCGCGACCGTCATTCTTAACACAACGGAGTCAACCGTTACTCCACTTGCGAGCTAAGCCACTTCTTCCCAAACCCTGAGTTCAGACTTAAACCACTCGATGCCCCAAATCTCGCTTTGATCGGGCACATTCCCTTTGCCGTAATGGGCCAAAAGCTTGGCCGCCATTTTGTTGGCGCTGTCCCTTTCATATTTCGCAACCACTTCTTCAGGAAGCGTCTTGAAGCTCACGTGCACTTTATGGAGGATCAGCACGTCAGTCGCGATCATCAGCTTATAGCCTGCCAAGCGCAGCCGCCAGGAAAGATCCAGGTCGTCGCAACCCAAGAATAGTTCTTTGTCAAGCAGGCCCATCTGGTCAAGAACATTTCGGCGAATCATGAAACAGAAACCGATCAAGAGCTTGGATTCAACGCCACGCCTGGCATTGACTTTGACCGCCAAATCGTGAAGATCATTTGGGCTCAGGCCGCTCTTTACATTCTTAGGAAAATGAAGGTTATATTGCTGAAGGCCACAAACCCCGTTCGACATAGGCCCAACCGCGCCCACCCGGGAATCTTCAAAATAGGCGCGCATGCGGCCGATCCAGCCCTCAATAACAGTTGTATCCGGATTCAGAAGGACGATGAAGTCGCCTTGCGAATTCCGTATGCCCACGTTGCAGCCTTCCGAGAACCCAAGGTTCTTCTGATTCAGAATAACCTTAACCCGGGGATCAGCTCCGATAAGGCTGTTCAAATAACCGGGAGTTTCATCGGTCGAATCATTGTCCACCAAGACCAACTCATCAAAGGTGCCCAAAAAGGCGACGACGCTTTCCACGCAACCCTTAATCGTTTCCATCGAGTTGAAGGTGACCACGATGATAGAGCAGCACCCTCCAGGGATGTCCTTGTTGCCATAGCAGGTTTGCATCGGCATAGGCTCAAACTCGCTTCGCACCTGCTGAAGGGCAAATGGGGCTCTTCCGTCCCCACCAAACCACCACGGGTGGCATCGCATTACGCCGTCCGCGGTTCGCAATGAATGCGGATGGAACCTGCCATACCATTCGGCCACCAACTGCTGCGATAACGCCGGCGTGAGGTCAGCTTCGGCGCTTAGAGGCGCTAAAGAGACGACCGTCGAGAGCGGCTCAAACACGACTCGCCAATTCTGGCTTTTGATGGATAATCCCAGGGTTATATCAAGCAGATCTGAATCCAATTCTTCGTTCCATCCGCCGGCTCCCCACAGGGTCACTTTTCGGATCAAAAGAGCGTCCGAGCGAAACGCGATGCCGTCCAATGGCGGCTGTAGCCAATCATTGTCTCGCTGGATTCTCGAGGGGCGAGCAAGCACATCTATCGGTCGTCTTTGGCATTCGTCCTCGATAAGAATAAATTCTGAAGGTGCATGAACCCCATCGCGAGTAACTATTTTTGGTGCGGCAACCCCAATCGACAAATCGCGAGCCATAGATTCAACTAAAGTTGAAACTGCAGCGGGATCTGCGATGATCGTTGGCTTGACAAACAGCAAGTAATCGCCCGAAGCGGTCTTTGCAGCCTCATTTAGCCGCTTTCCCTTGCTCCCCTCACAAACAACAACCTTGTAACCTTCAGTAGCAGCCGATTCGGATCTCGTGGCCAAAATGATTTCTATGCCAAGCGGTTCTTGAACCTGTTTCCATGCGGTAAGAGAGACGGCCAAGTGCTCGGCATTCTGCCCCGCGTCAATAATAACACTCAGGCTTAAGCTCTCCAAGCGAACCTCTTGGTCAGATCTTTGTACATATCGTTCTTAAGCATCGGCTCGCTAAAAGCGCATTCAACCGGACGAATGCCCCAGCCTGAAATAGTGAAGGCAACAGCCCACGCTCTTTCCATAGCCATCTGTTCCATTTTGCAGTTAGGGATATTTTCCAAATAGCCTCTTGATTCTAAATCGTTCAGCGCGGTTCTTGTGGCCATAAACATGGGGCCAAAAACGCCGAGGGGCGGCCAATCTGGGGTCTCGAACTTTTCCATTACCCAGTCGATTTGTTCTTGGCTGTTCCACTGCATGGGAAACCCTAACCACGGGACGCAGCCAACGCCATGGCTGATGCGACTTTCAAACGCCTCCAGCCAGTTTTCGTTCTTGATAAGAACGCTATCCTGCAGAAAAAGATAGGTTTCGGCCTCATAGTTCCGGAAAGCGTGAATATAGGCGCCCGTATCGTATCCGCGATAAGGCGTCTTCGAGACTTCAAGTTCAAAGGGCCAACTTTGCTGGGCAATCGCGCTGAGCAACTGAAGGGATTCCGCGCAAGTTGAGCCCGTATCGAGCAGCAAAACCTTGCGGCCGCCAGTGCCAAACCTGGCCAAGCTCTCAAGGAGTCCTGGCAAGAATTGCCTGCCGTTGTGTGTGGCTATCACGATCATTCAGCTATTCCCGTCGCGATGTATTTTTCGTAAAACTCCGGAGTTTTATGGCTCTGATACTCGATTCCCGTTTCTCGTTGAAGTTCAAACGGAAAATGAAACTGCATTAATTTGAGATCCGTAAACTTGCTAAGATAGCGATAAAGCAGTGTCTCGGTTGGACCGCGAAAAGGGGTGAATGATCTTGAACGATAGGTCTGTTCAATGTGGAGGTGATAGTCCGCGTAAACCGACATCGAGTTGCTGTCGCCCATCGCATATTGGTCACAGATGCCACCGTAGCCGGAATGATCGGGAAAATAGACGGTCTTTTCCGGATATGCCCGATGTACCTGCGATCCAAGAGGCGCCGGTATTGTGGAGAATAGGTTGTCCATTCTGGCGCGAATCACAAGATCGTATTTAAAAGCCTCCTTCCGCTCCTGCTCTCTTCGCATTAAATCGCACTGGTTCACATGCCAAGCCTGAGCGAGGATGTTTGCCAGCTTCCATCGACTCTCCGGGGCAACGTTAAGCGGCCATACCGGGCCAGGATAGCTGTAAAGCCGGTCCCTCTCCTGTCGAAACTTGGGCGTCCAGTCATCAAGTGACTGTATCATTATCGCCTTCGTTCTCAGCAAACTGGTCAGCCAGGGAGAAGAAACGGGAAGATCCCGTATCCCCATCTTGTCGTAGGTGTGGATAAACACATCGGGCTTGTAGGGATCGATGAGACACTGTTTGAGGCTCGGATACGTTTTCGCAAGGGTGCGAACCATGCCGGAAAGACAAAGAGCTACGCGCATTTGGCAATAAGCTCCGCGTTTTTGGTGAAGTCTTCGGGAGTGCCGAGTCCGTACATCTTGCGAACATCGAAGTTCCTCACCGTGATGTGACCCACCAGTTCGTTAAAGGTGGGGCACACATAGAACTCGTTGTTCACACGGATGTTTTTCAGGATCATCTCGTGGGCGGCTTTAACAAAAAATCGGCCTTTAGCAAAGTAGTACAGCCCAACGGTTGCTTTGTCACTGATCACCTGCTTCTCGGCAACGCGAATCACCCGTCCGTTCTCTTCCAAGGAATAGCTCCATCGAGGTTCATTGGCCGGAAAGGTCATGATGCCCGCATCGACTTGCTTAATGAACTCTTGCCATCGGTGCCGGTCGTAATCCACAAACTGGTCGCTATTGGCAATGATCAGCGGCTCATCGTTATCGATGAAGCCTTCGGCTCGAAGCACGGTACACGCGGCGCCTTCCGTCATCTTTTCGATTGGAATAAAGGCAACATCGCTGCGGTCACAAAGGCTAGTGTTTGGGAGATAGCTCATGTGCTCAATTCGGGTGAGCAGAAAAAACTTGGCTCCAGGAACGGCGATGTTCTCAATGACCTTCTCGATCATGGTTTGGCCGTTAAGGGGGATGAAAGGCTTAGGCTCTTTGTAACCGGCCTGCGCAAAACGAGAACCCGCGCCCGCCATGGGGATGACAATATTCAAGCAGCCTCCTTCATGGCTGTTCTAATCTGTTTCAGCAAAGTTATGTTGACTTCCCTTGGTCCCTGGACGGCTATTACCTGGCCAGGCTTGGAGGCATAAGCGGCCTGTAAGCCAACGGGCGAATCTTCGATAATCGCGCATTGGGCAATGTCCACGCTCAACATTTTCGCGGCCGCTAAATACATTTCCGGGTCGGGTTTGGGGGCCTTCACATCGTCATTGCCAAGAATGAGATCGACAAGATCCAGAATGCCGATACTCGCCAGCATTTTTTGCAAGCTCTTGTGAAGGGAGTTTGAGCAGACGGCGATTTTAATGCCCTGCTCTTTGAGTTCTAACAAGAGCTGGCGCTTTTCGCAATCGTAAAGGAGACAATCATCGATCGCTTGCCAAGTGAACTCCTGCTTCAGGCCGTGAACGGCCTTGTGCCAATCCTCCGGAAAGCCTTTGGTTTCCGTTAGCAGGTCTAGCTTTTTTTGAGTCGGCAGGCCGTTGTAAGTCTGAGTGTGCTCCTGGGGGCTGATATTCCACCCCATCGTTGCAAGCGCGCGATTGAAGGCCACGTAGTGAAGCTCGCAAGCATCCACCAGAACCCCATCCGCATCGAATAAAACCGCTTTTATCATCTTCCCTGACCCCGCAATTCTGCTGGCTCTCCTACTCTAAAATCTTTGGCGTTTAGCCGCTGATCTTAAGGGGTCTGGATTGAAAAAGTTGAGAAACTACTTTAGGTTTCAAATCCCTGACTAACTACAATAGGGTGAAAACCCCCTCCCCTGCTCCCGGGTGACGATTTCATTCGGAAGGGGGTTCAAGGGGGGAAACCTGACCGATGGTTTGTACGGCCTGGTGCCCCTTTTTGAGGAGCGGAGGGGGCTTTGGAGGCATAACCATTTAGTTAAGGGAATTATGACTATCGCAAAACCCTTCACCCCTCTCGGGCGGAGGGGTCGGTGAGTCCGCGAACCGGGGGAGATCGTATGGTGATTTGTCAAGGTTCATTTTGAACCTGTAGGTTTTTTGGTCGAACGGCCTCGTAAGCCGTTCCTCGCTTGATCACAACTACGAC
>DASXZH010000091.1:0-12476 GCA_036502005.1 Fimbriimonadaceae bacterium | reverse complement strand
GACCAAAAAACCTACAGGTTCAAAATGAACCTTGACAAATCACCATACGATCTCCCCCGGTTCGCGGACTCACCGGCCCCTCCACCCGAGAGGGGCTTGGGTCTTACGGCACTCGAAAATTCCTTAACTTAATGCCATGTCTGGGGCGGAGTAGTGGCGCCTTAATGGCTATGTCCGCCCCAGAGGGGTGAAGGTCTTTGCGACAATCAATACTCCTTAACCTAATGTGGCATGAGCCGAATCGTTCAATTTTAGCCGTAGGTGAATTCCGGCTTACTCTGGCCGACCTCGATAATATATCCGTCTGGATCGCGGATGTAGCAGCGCGTTTCGCCGTACTTGTCCAGCGGCTCGGTGATGAACTCCGCGCCTCGGCTTTTCCATAATTGATAGCACGCTTGGATATCGGCAACGCGTAGGTTCATAAAGCTGCTGACCTTATTCGGGTCCTCGGGAACGCTGAGGATAACCGTCGGCTTATCCGGAGTCGGCCCTCCGCCGGGGTTGACGATGAGCCAGCTATTCTCGAGCCGAACGTATCCCGGTGCGCCCTTGGTGTCGCCCCTGCTCAGAATGGTAGCGCCAAACACTTTCGCGTAGAAATCAACCGACCGGTCGATGTCCGCGACGGTGATAAAATGGGCGACGGTGACTCCGGTTTTAGGCGGCATCTCGTAGGTCTTCTCTTCGACTTCAATAGTGTTCATTTCTTCTCCCTTCCCACGCTTGTGGTCTTTGAAGATACGGGCTCGTAGTTATTACTGTTTCGGCTGCAAATGAGGGAATTGAGCCTGCATTCAACCAAAAACGTGACCATTTGAATCTGAACTTTTTTTGATAAAAAGTTGAAACAGCGTGATTTCTCGGGAACATCCTTCGGATCAGATCGGTAAATCGAGGCGGTTTTCGTGCATGATTCTTTAGGAGATGGAAAAGTCCGAGGTATTGAATTGGATCAAGCGGACGAAGATCGTTCCAGTTGTAAGGGCGACTTCGGCCGAGGCTGCGATGCGCGTGGCGGACGCCCTCGTAGAGGGCGGCATCAATGTGATGGAGATCACGATGACGGTTCCGGGGGCAGTGGATGTGATCCGCGAACTTTCTCAGCGCAGCGGCATTCTTGTTGGCGCGGGCACTGTGCTAGATCCGCAAACCGCCCAGAACTGCATAGAGGCGGGTGCCCAGTTCATAGTTTCTCCTGCACTGAACATTGAAACGGTAAAGCTATGCGAACGGCTTGGAGTTTTGGTGACACCTGGGGCGCTTACGCCGACCGAGATTGTAGCCGCCTATGCGGCAGGCGGAGATGTGGTTAAGGTTTTCCCATGCGATGCTTTGGGAGGAGCCACTTATCTGAGATCCCTACGCGCGCCCCTCGCCCATATCCCGCTTATGCCTACGGGAGGGGTAACACTTGAAACGATAGCCGACTTTATTGCAGCGGGGGCTATCGCAGTGGGTGTCGGCTCCGCGCTGGTCGATCCGAAGCAGTCGCACGATGAGCTAGTAAATAGAGCTAGGGCGTTCCGAAACGTAATCCGATCTTAGTTTGTTGAAACTGGCGAAACGCCAACTTGGCATTCATGGACCAACAGTCCGGTCCCCAGTTTTCCGACAGACCGGCGTGTTACCATAGAGAGAGATGGTTCCCGTTTGGAACATTGAACTGCTTGGCTCGCTGCAAGCGAAATCCGACACGCTAACGACCCCTCGGTTTCGCACACGCCGAGTCGGGATCCTACTCGCCCATTTGGCGCTATTTCCCAACCGTAGCCACTCGCGAGAGGAACTTGCCTACCTCCTATGGCCCGACGAGGAGGAGGAGATCTCGCGCCGAAACTTGAGACAAGCACTCTCTTCACTTCGGCGACATCTTGAGCCGCCAGGACTGCCAACGGGCAGCATTCTTGTCGTAAAGCAGTCAAATGTTCAGCTAAGCACGAGTCTTGTAACCACCGATGTTGCCGAATTTGAGCGCCTGATCGCTAGATCCTCGGCAGAGAATTCCGAACAGTTGCGCCGAGCAAATCTGGCCAAGGCGATCGACATTTACAAGGGCGAGCTGTTGCCGGGTTTTTATGACGATTGGGTGCAAACCGAGCGACTTCGTCTGGCCGACGCGCACTTTTACACACTCCGAACCCTGGCGGAACTGAACGGAAAAGCAGGCAGAGAAGAGGACGCCATCCGCTTTTTGCGATTCGCCATTGCGAAAGAGCCGCTGGAGGAAGAACTGCATCTGAGCCTGATGCGGCACTATTTGCAAACTGGACGGCCATCGAGCGCACTAAAGCAGTTTCGCGACTTGGAGCGCACTCTTAGAACTCAACTTGGCATTAAACCTAGTGACGCGGCTCGAAAGCTAGCGGAAAAAGCGAAACGGGAAGGCGGCTCAGAAACCGCCGATGAGGATGAGGGAGAATCAATCCCGGAGAACACCCCCAAGTTGCCAAAAGAAAAGGCAGGGCGAAAGAGTTTATCACCTGCTTCAAAACTACCGGTTCAACTGACCAGATTCTTCGGGCGGGCCGCAGAAATCGAGAGTTCTCTGTCGCATTTCGCAGAACGCAATTGCCGTCTGGTCTCCATTCTTGGCCCCGCCGGAACGGGCAAAACGCGCTTTTCCATAGAGATCGGCGAAAGGTTGCACGAGAGTCGCAACTGGAATATATGGTTTGTGCCGCTTGCGGATTTGGCCGACGGATCAATGGTCCTAGATGCCGTCTTGAACACGATAAGCCCTAGGAACGAAGGCAACCCCGATACGATTGAGCAAATCCAGGCGGCTTTGACGGGGCCTAAAAACCTCTTGATTCTCGATAACCTCGAACACATAATTGAAAGCACGCTTCCCGTGATTCGCACCCTCATCCAGGAGATCCCCAACGTGGCCTGCCTTGTTACGTCCAGACATTCTCTGAAGTTGGATGGGGAGCAAGAGGTCCATTTGGAGCCACTTCCCTTGCCGAATGCCGGCGCAACCCGGGGCGAATGGACAAGAGCAGTTTCTGCTGATTATCTTCGCGAATTGGCGGATTGCCCGAGCGTGCAGTTGTTCTCAGATCGATGTCAATCGATTCTGCCGGATTTTCAACTCACTGTTAACAACGCCCGCAATATCTCCATGATTTGCAAAACGCTGGAAGGCTTGCCTTTGGCAATTGAGATCGCGGCCGGGCTTTCCACCGCGTTTACTCCTTCGCAGATATTGCAAAACCTCCACTCTAGGTTGGAGATCCTCAAGAGCAGGAGGAGAGATGTCCCGGCTCGACATCAAAGCCTGCGAGCTGCGATCGATTACAGCTATGAAGGTTTATCGAGCGAACTACAATCGTTTTTTTCGCGACTATCGGTATTTCGGGGTGGCTTTACGGTTGAAGCGGCATCACGCATCGCAACCTGGGGAGGCGTTTCAGGACACAAACGACGGGTTTTTGAACTCGGACTACGAATGATCCTCGATTTGCAAGAACGTTCATTGGTGAATTCTCAAGAATCGGCTGAAGGCGCCCCCGCTCGCTTTCGGCTCTTCGAAGTCTTTCGCGAATATGGGTTCGAGCACCTAACTGAAACGGAAGAAGAGGCATTACGGGAGACACACGCAAGCTACTATCTCGATTTACTGCTAGACACCAAAAAGCTATCCGGAACTCAGCGGGCCATCTGCTTAGGTTCCGAACGGGACAACTGCATTGCCGCGCTTCAGTTCTACTTTGAGTGTGGGCAGCTAACCAAATGCATTCGCATCCTTGAGATGATCACGAGTTTTAGGCATGTATCTAGAACGCAAGAGATAGAGCGCGCATACATCCAGAAGATCGCGGATTCCCCACTTTTCGATGAGGTCGAGCCCTCGTTGAAAGTCAGCTTGCTACGCCAAAGAGCCAACACGTTTCTCGTTGCATCGGATTTTGGATCCTGCTACGCTCAGTGCCAGCGTGCCTTGGCGATCGCGTCTGAAAGCGGGGAGAATGATCTCATTGCAGTGGCCTACGCCGCCCTTGCCGTTGCCACTGGTTATTGCGGCCACCGCCAAGAGTGTATCGAGCTCAACAAGAGAGGGCTCGTCCACGCCAAAAAATCCGGCAACTTCTTGCTTGAAGTGCGGTCCTGCATCGGTCTAGGAACGGAGTATTGGGCTATAGGAAACTTGGAAGCGGCCAGGGCACTCTTCATCGAGGGCATAGAGGCTTCCAAGCACACGAATAGCGGAGAAACCGAGTGGCTCTTGCTGTATAACCTAGCCCGCGTGACGTTGGATTTGGGCGAATTGGACCACGCGATGCCAATCGCGAGCGAGGCGCTCCGTAATGGTAAGCAAACGCATGACGATTTCGGCACCTCTATGAGCCTATCGATGATCAGCAGATACCACTGGTTGAAGGGCAGCCTTGGGGCCGCGCTCGCCACCAGCCACGAGGCACTTGTGCGTAGACAGGAAGTGGGGTTTGCCTATTGGATCTTAAACGCGCTTCAATTTCATGGCCTTCTTTTATCGGAGATCGGCTTTATGGAAGAGGCCGTCACTCTGTTGGGTGCTACTCACGGCACACTCAAAATGCTTCGTGAGCCAGATAAAATAGAATTTGAGGCGGCGCTGGAAAACCTAAGGGCCAAATCTCCAAAGGACCAGTTCGAACGAGCCTGGGCCGCCGGTCTCGGCATGGACATAGAAGAAGCTTTTGATCTCGCTATTAAATTTAAGTAGGACCCCACAGGCTCAGGCCCTTACCTTTGCTCCAATGATTCGGGCTATCAAAACGCCGGCAGTACTTCAAAGAATTGCTAGAACCAAAGCATCAACAGGGTCTGGGATATATATCTGGCCGAA
Organism: Fimbriimonadaceae bacterium; assembly: GCA_036502005.1. Lineage (GTDB taxonomy): Bacteria > Armatimonadota > Fimbriimonadia > Fimbriimonadales > Fimbriimonadaceae > DASXZH01. The sequence goes on along the minus strand of DASXZH010000091.1, from coordinate 7,645 downwards.
AATCGCGGATATTCGCCTTATACTGTAGAAAGCTCACACTCAACATCGGCGTTCGCGCGAGCTACTCTCATCCGTGTCGCGAAAGTGCCCGACCAACCGAAAAAGGTTGATTTGTTTACATTTTGTTGACGCCCGAGCGTTAACTTATCCTTAAGCTTCGCGCAATGACAGCGTTTAGCGGTTATGAAATGCTTTCCAAATGTTTCGGGGGCACTCAATGAGGACGCTCCGAAGAATTTTTAGATCAGTCAAATAATGAAGGGTAATCCCATGAACAATACTCGACACTCCAAAAAAGCCTTTACGCTTATTGAACTCCTCGTCGTGATCGCGATCATTGCAATATTAGCCGCGATACTTTTCCCTGTTTTCGCCCAGGCTAAGGAAGCTGCCAAAAAGACATCCTGCTTGTCGAACGTCAAGCAGATTGCACTTGGTGCCTTGATGTACGCCAATGATTACGACGATAACGCGGTGCTAGATAACTACCCCGTATTCACGGCTACTACTTACACTGCCTACTTCTGGTGGGGAGCTTTCTACTATAACCTGCCGGGCTTTGACGGACCCTACTACGAAGCCGATGATCTCCTGAATCCCTATATGAAGAATCAAGCGATTATGGGTTGCCCGGATTCAACTCCGATTCTCTTGACTTCTAATGGCAACGAAAACTCGCCTGCGGGATATCCTCTCGGATACGGATTGAACGTTAACGTATTTGTCAATCCGGTCGTCTATCCGCCACCCAGCTATACTCCTACCAACGTTCCCAGAGTTAGCTACACGTCCATCGACAGCCCGGCCGAAACTATTGCGATTGCAGATGCGGCAGGCACCTATTATTACCCGGGCTATGGGTCTGCTGTCTGGCAGCCAGATACCATCGATGGTCCCGTTGCACCTTATTCCACTCCCTATACATGGGGAATTCATACAACGCAATCAAACGTGGGATGGATTGATGGACATGCAAAGTCGACGCACGTTACACTGAGACCGGACGCTACCTACTATGGCGGCGGAGCGGTAGGTGCAGGCAGGATGAAGCTTGCTCAGCAGTATAACATTGGCGATATCATGAATCCAAAATATCCTTATGGAGATCCGTGGCAGGACTACTACTACCGGATCGATAAGCCAACGCAGTAATCTGCAGAGGCAGGCCTTAACCGGGATCGCATGAGTAAGTGCGATCCCGGATTTTTGCTATTCAGGAGATTAGACAAACAAATGCATCGATCAGCGATCTGGCTTCTTGCACTCGTGGCAGCGGTAGTTGTGTCCGGCTGTAAGAGCGACCCTGCGGCCCATAACTCCGCAGTAATCTCCAAGGAGACAAGCGAGCGGGCGAAACTCCAAGAGCGATTGAAAGGCATGTCGCCGGCAGAAAGGGAGGCTGAGATGAGAAACAATCCAAAAGCTCGCGCTCTTCTTATGCCCGGCGGCCTCGGAAATCCCGCGAATCGCATGGGCCACTAAGCCTCGTGAGGGCGTGGCTGACTCAGGCATATGAGGGAAGTGGAATCACTTTGGGCTAGCGCGGAGGCCGCCTATAAAAGCGGCCTCATTGCGAAGGCCGGTGGCCTGGCAAGGCAAATTCTCGAAATCGATTCTTGTCACCTACTCGCCCTTCATCTCTTGCGAGTTATTGCCAATAGGAATGGTGATGCCCTCCAGGAGCGAGAGTTGCTCGATAAGATACTTGGCATCGAGCCAAATCATGTGGAGTCTCTCAACAGCCTCGCGTCTCTGCTTCGCAAGGAAGGGGGCGTAGCCGAAGCCATTGCTCTTTGTGAGCGCGCGGTCGCCATTCGACCGAGTTATGTGAATGCCCACAACAATCTCGGAATTTGCCTCTTAGAAGTTGGGCGATATAGGGATTCGGCGGAAGCACTTGAGCGAGCCATTGCATTGAACCCCAGTCTGGCCGCAGCCCATTTGAACTTGGGATACGCCATGAAGAAGTTGGGCAACAAGTCAAAGGCGGCCGAGCACTTCCAGCGGGCAGCGGAGCTTGCCCGAAATACGATCCTGGGCCATGAAAGCCGTGGGCTTTTTCTGCTTGAGCAACGCAAGCGGGAGGAGGCGGCCGCTCATTTCAGGAAGTTAGTTGAGTTGAGCCCGAATTCTGTCGCTGCCCATTTGCTGCTTGCAAGTGCCTTGGAACAGCACGGAGCGGCCAAGGAGTCCATGGAGCACGTGCGCATTAGCCTCGCTCTAGATCCAAATTCTGCGGGCGCCCACAGCGCACTTGGCTTTGGCCTTTCTGATTACGGAGATTTCGAAGGGGCTATCGCAAGTTTCGAGCGCTCGATCGAACTGCAGCCGGTTCAAGCCAATGCATACCTGGGGCTCGTGACGAGCCGCAAAATGACCAATGAAGATTGGCTTTTGGTGGAAAAACTTAAGGTCCTTCTGCAAGATCAGCGGCTGACCGGAGAGGACCGGGTACAGCTATTTACGGCGCTATCGAAAATCTACGACGACCTTGGCGATTATGAGTTGGCAATGGCCAGCATGGATGAGTCAAATCAGCTAGCCCTCGCTCAAGAAGCCCCGAACGCTCTGCCATTAAGCAGGAGCGAGTTCAAGGGACGTATCGAGAGGGACATTCGCACCTTTACGCCTGCGTTCTTCAAGCAAGGCAGGAACATCGGCTCGCAAACGGAGTTGCCGTTGCTGATCGTTGGATTGCCCCGCTCGGGTACAAGCCTGATGGAGCAAATCATCTCTTGCCACTCGCAGGTTGCGGCAGGATCCGAGCTTAAGTATTGGAACGATTTGAGCACCCAAAAGGAAGGGTTGATCGGCCTCGCCCAAGATCCCAAGGCCGCTCTCGCAGCAACTGATGGCTATGAAAAACTACTCCGTTCCATTGGCCCTGATGCCCGACGAGTCACCGACAAATTTCCCGAAAACGTCTTCGAACTGGGCATGATCCACGTTCTTTTGCCAAATGCGCGAATCATTCACTGTCGCCGAAATCCGATCGATAACTGCATTTCGCTGTACCTCACGCCTTTCCGCGGCAAAGCGGCTGCCTTTCGGAGCCGAGAAGAGATATTGTTCTACTACAAGCAATACAAGAAACTCGTCGACCATTGGCGGAGGGTCTTACCGCCAAACCGGTTTCTAGAAGTGGATTATGAAGAAGTAGTCAGCGATCGCGAAGCGACGCTGCGGAGAGTTATCGAGTTCTGCGGGCTGCCCTGGGAAGATTCGTGCTTACGACCCGAGGAAAACGTGCGTGTTCTTCACACGCCGAGCAACTGGCAGGCCCGCCAGGCAATCTACCAAAGCTCGGTGGAGCGATGGAAGCGCTACGAACCATGGCTCGGAGCCTTTCGGGAGTTGGTATCGGAAACAAGTAAGCCGTAGTCTTTTTAGGAGCGGTTGCCTGTATACGTTTTGTTGACGCATCCAGGTTAAAGTGACAGTGAGTTTGGGCTTGGTGTTAGAAAAATTACGATGGATAAATATGTGGGAACCCACGACTACGCACGCAACCTAATGAAAGGAGTTAAATATCAATGATCGTTAAGAAAATCGGCCTCGTTTTTAGCGTCTGTGCGGTGACACTGATTGGTAGCGCCGTCGGGGCTACAGGCCCAAAATCCGAATCTGCTGGAGCGGCCCTGCTTCGATCTGTGGAGGATACAGCGAAGAATTTCCACGGGTTCCACTGCACGCTGCTCGCGCGAAGGATTTACAACTCCTCGACGGGAAAAGCGCCGATGAAGATGGACGAGACTCTGGACGTTACGTTCGAGCGGCCAAACATGTTCTTCGTGACCGCGAAAGACTCGAATGCGCCCTCAAGTTATAAACAAGTCTGCGATGGCAAGAACGTGTATTTCTCGGGCGGCGCAAACTACAGCAAGGAGCCGATCGACAAAAAGGCCGAGGACTTTCACTGGTACCACAACGACCTGCTCATCATGCTCGTCTCGGGCTCTTTCGACAAGGCGTTCGAACTGCCAACCAAACCGACGACGACTTTGCTAGACGACGAAGACGTGGACGGTAAGAAATGCCGCGTGATCGACGTGGCCCTCGCCGGCGGGTACCCGATCGACTACAAAATCTATGTTGGCGACGACAACATCGTTCGTCGCATCCTTCATACGGAGACCAACGAAGGGCATCCTTTGATTTTGGATTTCACGCTTCAAACCTTCGAAGCAAACCCCGACGTTTCGATGAGCGCATTCAAGTTCGCGCCCGCTGCTGGTCAAAAACTTTTTAGCAGCAAGGATTACATGCGTGGGGAAACTCCACTGATCACGGTGGGCAGAGAGGCAGCGCCTTTCTCATTGCCAACCCCCTCGGGGCAGCGGCTGTCCCTCACGGAAGCCTTGGCGGGAAAGAAAGCTCTTTTGCTCAATTTCTGGTTCGTTCACTGTCAGCCTTGCCGGGCTGAGCATCCAAAGCTGGAAGCGCTTTATCGCGAATTGAAGGATCAGGGATTCGGCCTTCTTTCCGTTGATGACCAGGATACGGCAAAGGATGTAACTCGTTATTGGCAAGGAGCCGGTCTCACGTTTAGAACGGTGCTCAGCGGCCCCATGGCGGCAATAAACCCGAAGACCGGATATCCGGATTACCGTGGGCCAAAGCTACCCGATTACGCATCACTCGACCCTTATGGCGTCCATGCTTGTCCAACGAACGTTCTGCTGAACTCAGAGGGCGAAGTGGTCTACGTTTCTACCGGGTGGGATGAAGCCGGACTTCGGGCCGCGCTCGCATCTTTGGGCGTCAAGTGAATAAAAAAATATCTTGGAAGGTTGGGGCAGCCGTAATAGCGGCTGCCCTTGCCACGTGCGCTTTCGTCTACTCCAGAATCCCCACCGGTATGGTTGTACATCTGACGGGCACGATGGGAAAACGCGGGCGTGCCAGCGGCGCCTCGGCAGCGAGAAACCATCCGAACCCACAAAGGAACTCGCACGGATTAACGCGGAATAAGGCGGTCCAAGACAAGGATAGTCATTTGCAGAAGAGAGCAAAGGACACCGTGCAGAAGGAAGTGACTTCCGAAAAATGAGACGGAATCGATAAAGGGAGAAAAATATGATGAACAAACGTGTTTGTTTGATTGCTGCGCTTAGCGCGATTGCATGCAGCGCCATGCCATCGGCTCCGGATCACGCCAAGGGTGCCGATCGCCTAGTTGCCGATGTGGAGACATACGCCAAATCCATGAAGGGTTTCAGTTGCGACTCGGTTGCAGTCCGCCACTTTCCCGCCACCAAAAATCGCCCGGCGGAGACTATCTCCGAAAATGTCACCGTGACGTTCTTGCATCCAAACTACATCATCGCAACAAGTAAGGATAGCAATGAAGATAGAACGAACAAATACCAGAGCGATGGCAAAAAGATGTATTACATCGGCAAAGCCGCCTACAATCAGGGCCCGATAGATCGAACTTCAGAAGAGTGGCACTGGTTCCATAACGACCTGTTCCTGCTTTATGTAACTGGATCTTTTGACAAGGCTATCGAAGCGCCCCATCCCCCTACCAAAAAGCTGCTGCCGGACGAAACCTGGGAAGGCAACAATTACCATGTTGTAGAGGCCGATGTAGTGGGTGGATATCCCATCAGCTACAAGCTTTATATCGGGGACGACAATGTCGTCCACCGGATTATCCATACCGAATTCGATGGCGGAAGACCGTTTGTATTAGATTTTTCCGTTTCAAACTTTAAAGCTAATCCAGATATGACCCCTGCGGATTTTAAGTTTAAGCCCGCGCCGGGAATGGTCGCTCAAGGTGGCAACCTGCCCCAGGAAACCCCACTGATCGCCATCGGCGCAACCGCGCCTGCGATCGCTCTTCCAACACCGGAGGGTCCACGGATCTCTCTTTCGGAAGCGCTTGCCGGAAAGAAGGCTTTGCTGATTACTTTCTGGTTCGTTCACTGCCCGCCATGCCGGGCTGAGCATCCTAAACTGGATCTATTCTACGAAGAGATGAAAGATAAGGGGCTCGGCGTTCTTGCCATCGACGATCAAGATTCCGCAGCCAGCGTCGCCAAATATATGAAGGAGGCGGGACTGCATTTCACCACCGTATTGAGTGGTCCAATGGCCGCCATAAATCCAAAGACTGGATACCCCGATTATAGGGGGCCGAAGCTGCCGGATTACGCCAGCCTGGTCCCATTCGGAATCCATTGGTGCCCCACCAACATCCTATTAGATTCAAACGGCAAGGTTGTTTACGAAGCTGACGCTTGGGATGAAATGGGTCTCCGCAACGCTCTTGAATCTCTGGGGGTCAAGTAACGATGATTGCAAGTTTAATTCTGCCGATTCTGATGGGCACGCTTCAAGCGCCAAGCCATTTGAGCTTCGATGACGCGATGAAGGAGTTTCTAACTCACACAAAAGGGCAACTTAAAGACGACGCCGAAACAAAAGCTTTTTCGGAACACGTGGCGGGCGAGATCGATTTTGGGACCCTTGATCAAAAGCAGCTTAACACACTGTGCTCGTATGGATTCGCCCGTCTAGACGACTTGCGGCCGAAAATCATCGCGAGGCTAGACGCCCTGCCCGCGCCCAACCAAGCTGAAAAGGCGAGAATCGCCTACACGCGGGCGTTCGCTTCCTATTCAACGCCTAATGCGGGTAAAGCCCTGAAGGCGGCTTTGAATGAGCCTGGCACCGAAGATCTTATGAACTCGGCAGATGAATCCCAGGTTTTTTATGTTCTGTTTTGCTGCATGCAAGCGGATAAGCCAGACATGCCTTCGAATATGGATAAAACCATGAACTGGCTGAAAAAAACTGACCACATGGACAGTTGGGACCACGGCGTCATGAGCATGTTTTACGACTGGACCAAAACCGACTTTCCGAAGGATACGGCTCTCCTCGCTAAGATCCGAAAGGTCTGTGGCGCGTTGGATAAACGATCGCTGGATAAGGGCAAGCTCTCAGCGGAAGATAGGCCACGGGTGGAGATGGACTACGAAACCTTTACGGGTCCGGCTCTAAACGGCACTCTAATCGGGCATAAGAGCCCAGAAATCGAGTTCCGTTGGTGCAGCGACCCCAACGTCCACAAACTCTCGGATCTTGCCGGCCGGGTGGTGGTGCTCGACTTTTGGACGACGTGGTGCCAGCCTTGCGTAGCGGCTTTTCCTCACATTCGTGAGATGGTGGACCATTACAAGGGCCAGCCGGTCACGTTTGTAGGGGTTACGTCGATTCAAGGAGCAGACTATGACCCGGCTGGCAGGATCGACTGCAAAGGCGATCCAGCAAAGGAAATCGGCCTTATGCCGGTGTTCATGAAGAAGAAGGACATGACCTGGCCGGTGGCGTTTAGCACCAAGGACGCGTTCGATCCCGCATTTGGCGTGCATTCAATCCCGCACATGGCGATTATCGACAGCAAAGGCGTTGTTCGGTATAACGAACTGCGCCCGGAGCTGACCTCGGAGCAGTTTGAGGCGCTGATTGATCCGCTGGTTGGCCAGGCGAGTCGGTAGTGAGCGTTCCGACAGATAGGTTACACATTGTTCCGGACACATAGGTTACACATGGTGTGTCCTTGATCCTTTAGGAGGGTCAAGGTCAATGCCATGGAAGGAGTGTTCGGTAATGGAAGAACGATTTCGTTTTGTAC
>DASXZH010000090.1:0-154006 GCA_036502005.1 Fimbriimonadaceae bacterium | reverse complement strand
GCAGAAGGCACAAATGCCTTGATCCAAGAAGTGAAATTCGCAGCCAGAGGCTTCAGAACCTTCCAAGGGTTCAGAGTGGCCATTCTCTTTTTCCTGGGGAGACTCAATCTCAACCCACAAAAAACCCCATAATGCCAAAATCAAAAATCAAAATCCACTGGCTGCCCCCTATGTGCGAGAGCGCAAAGTCGCCGACTCCCTTGCGGGCTTTGTGCGAAACCCGCTCATAATTCCGTTCCTAAACTATCTTCGCGTTCTTTGCTTCCCCGCGTTCTTCGCGTGAAACTCCCCATCGAAAATCGACAATCAAAATCCACTGGCTGCCCCCTATGTGCGAGAGGGCAAAGTCGCCGAGTCTCTTGCGGGCTTTGCGTGAAACCCCCTCATAATTCCGTTCCTAAAGCATCTTCGCGTTCTTTGCTTCCCCGCGTTCTTCGCGCGAAACTCCCCAATCGAAAATCAAAAACCGAAAATCCCCTGGGGGGTTACAGCCGGACCGTCGAGACCAGCGACTCCACAACGGTTCCCCCATCCCCAATCGAAAATCGAAAATCGAAAATCGAAAAATCAAACGGGCCTCTAGGAACCCAGTAAATGTGCCGAAGTTAAGAATGGCATTTTATGCCAGTGGCTCGTGGATTGTGAGGATTCATGTCAGAAGAAGCAGAAGTAAAACCTAAAAAAGGCGGAAACAAGATGATGATCATCGTCATCGCCGTCCTCATGCTCGTTACCGGAGGATTTTTCGGCCTTAAGATGAAAGGCGGCGACAAAAAATCCGGCTCAAACGAAATTCACATGGGCAAAGAAGTTGAGGACATTGACGAATTCCTCGTTAATCTTCAAGATGACTCCGTCCAGCAGGGCAAATATCTCCGCACAAAGATTTCGGTCCAGTGCGCAGAGGGATTTAAAAAGGAAGTCTTGGACACGTACAAGGCACCTGTGCAGGATGCCATCCTCGGCGTGCTAGCCTCCTATTCCGTGGGTGAAATCAGCAGCCCCAAGGGCAAAGAGATATTGAAGCGCAAGGTCGCGGCTGCGGCCAACGAGGCATTGTTGAAATCCATGCCGGAAGAAGACAAAAAGGCTCTTCAGACGCTTCTGGTTCATGACGAAACGAAGCATCATGCCGATTGGGACAGCGAATCGGGCCCCATTCTAAGGGTTTATTTCACCACCTTCGCGTTCCAATAGAAAGCGTGGCCCAGAGTCCTAAGTGCCAAGTCTTAAGTCTTAGGATTTGCTTTCACGCTCCGAAACTGCCCAATAAGAACTGCCGCCCCCGGGTTCTCGCCAGAAAATAGGGGATCTCCCTGCGGAAATGCGAGCGGCCATACCTTCATCCCGCTAAATTCGGCTCGGCGGTGGTTTAGTCTATCTCGGTAAAGTTATCCTTGAAGGGAAGGCAATCTTTTCCGGATCGGGCTATCACATGGAGCATGTTCGCGTCGAATTGTTTGGCAAGATGCGCTTATCCGTAGGCGGAGAGCCAATCGACGCCGTCAATACGAACAGGCTACAGGCTCTCCTTGCCGCAATAACGCTTCATCCTGGATCTCCTCAATCACGAGCCAGCCTGGCTTTAAATTTGTGGCCAGAATCGGGTGACGCCCAAGCAAGAACTAACCTGCGACAGCTTATCTATCACTTGCGTCGGGCTCTGCCTTCCGAATGCGAAAATGTGGTTTACGATAACCATTTCGTCTGCTGGCAGGGTGGTAGCGTTGACGCTTCCGAGTTTGAAGCCGCCCTCGAGCAAGGGATCAAGTTTGAAAAGAGCAAAGACTCGCAACGAGCTAAGGAGCAACTTGGGCTAGCAGTTGAACTATACAAAGATGACCTCCTTCCTGATTTGAACGACGAATGGTTGGTAATCCCTAGAGAGCAACTGAGGGAGGGTTATCTAGAAGCGTTAATCCGGTTAGCGCGCTTCAAGGAAGCGGAGGGCGATTTGGATGGCGCCATTCGGGATTCCGCGAAACTTCTTGCGTTAGATCCGCTTCGCGAGACAACTTATTTGTCGCTGATGCGGATGAACATGCTCAACGGCAATAAGGCGGCCGCCTTGCGTATTTACCACCAGTGCTTGCGTACGTTGCGCAGAGAATTGGGAGCTTTACCTTGTCGGGAAGTTGAGGACCTTTACGAAAAGGCCCTGAAAACTGATGAGGCGCCGAGCGCAGTTCCCCTCCGGGACGCAACCGCCCCAGGTTCTCGTTACCCCTTAATCGGTCGAAAAACAGAACTAGAATCGGTTAGGTCGTTCTTGCAAAGTCAGCTAGGGACGCGGTTCATCCTTATCACCGGGGAACCGGGAATAGGCAAATCGCGCTTTGCCGAAGAACTAGCCAGACCCCATTTAGGAGCGCAAATCGCTTCAGCCAACTGCTACTTTGGACAAGGCCGAATCGCGTTCGGGCCTTTAGCCGAGTTGCTTCGGTCAAGCGCTTTCCAACCTTTCTTGAGCGGTGTCAGTAAGGTTCGACTGATCGAGCTGGCAAGAGTATTGCCGGAGCTTCTTGCGGAAGATGTTGAGCTGGCTCGCCCCCAAACAATCACGGAAGGTTGGCAAAAGCTGCATTTTTTCGACGCCGTCCACGCGGCCATCCAAACGGCTCCACGGCCATTAATCTTGCTGCTCGAAGACCTGCATTGGTGTGATGCCGACACGCTTGATTGGCTTGCTTCTATGTTTCGAGCGAGGTTATCTGGAGATGTGCTCGTTATCGGAACGGCCAGACTGGGAGAACTTGATCGAAGCCATCCATTAATTGCGCTGCGACACGAGATGCGACTGTCCGATAACTATCTCGAAATCGGGTTACAACCTTTGGAGTACACCGAGGTCTTCACCTTAACCTCCCAAATAATGGGCACAGAGTGCCAGAGCCACTACGCTGAGAGCATATACAAAGCGACAAAAGGAAACCCTCTGTTTGTCGTTGAGACCGTTCGCGCGGCTCTAGAAGTCAATTCGGGGGATGGAATCCCGGCCCGTCTTCAAGCGGTCATCGAGCAGCGTTTGGGTCACATTTCGCCGGAAGCCTTCGAACTTACGGAGTTCGCAAGCATGTTCGGTGGCCCGTTTACCAGCGAACTTCTTGCTTTAGCGGCCGATTGGGATGAAGCGAGTGTCGCCCGCCCGCTTGATGAGTTGGGGCGCAGGAGCATCATTGAACTTACGCAGGAAGGCGAATACGACTTTACGCACGCTCTTCTGCGCGAAGTTGCGCACCGGGGAATAAGCCCAATCCGCCGCCGGTCCTTAGATTTTAAGATCGCCCGGGCGCTAGAAGAACTTTATGGCATGGACTCTTGCCCGGCGAGCATCCGCATCGCGTCGCACTACGAATCAGCCGGTAAGGCAGATCGGGCAATACCACATTATCGAAATGCCGCTGTCCTCGCACAGGGGCGATTTGCCGAATCGGAAGCGCTTGAGCTTCTGGAGCACGCGGTTAGTCTTTGTCACAACTTGCCGAGTAGTACCGAGCGAGATACGCAGGAACTGGAACTGCTGGCCATGCTTGGCCCCTCGCTGGTTGTCGTGAAAGGGTACAGCGCGAGTTCCGTTGGCGAAATCTATGAGAAGGGGCTGCTTCTTGCACGCAAAACGGGAAACACAAGTCACGCTTTCGCCCTGTCGAGTGGGGCCTGGATTTTCCACATCGTCAGGGGCGATATTCGCGAGTCCGCAGACATCGCCTTTCAATGCTTGGACCAGGTCCGGCGCGAACAAGCAATCGAACGTGCATCGAACTTGCTCCTCGGCATAAGCCTTTTTCATCTTGGGGAATTCTCTGAATCACGTACCCGCATTGAATACGCAAATTTTGCGCGAGGAGAACCTCCCCATCCGGCCCTCACACTCTTTGCCGGAAGGGATGTTGGAGTGTTTTGCCGTTCCTATCTGTCGCAATTGTTGTGGCACGAAGGCAAGCCGAATGAGTCCGCTGAAGTTAGTGCCGAAACGGTCGCCCTTGGACGCGAGTCGGCCCATCCCTTCAGCCTTGCTCTCGCTCTCGACTATGCAGCATTGCTGACCTCTTTCAAGAGGACGCCGTCAGCACGCTAAAGCTTGCCGAGGAAGCAAGCGACTTATGCGTGAAATATGGGTTTCCATACTACGGGGCTTGGGCCGAGATCTTAGCGGGGTGGGCATCCACGCGGAGAGGCGATTTTAATGATGGGCCGCGCCGTCTGCGGAATGGGCTCGCAGCTTTGGCCGATCTGGGCGCCGAACTGAGGCTTCCCTACTACTACGCGCTCCTCGCCGACGCCTATCTTCTAAGTTCGCGCCAAGCCGAGGCCTTTGCCGCTCTCGCCACCGGCGTTTCATTCCTAAGGAAAAATGGGGAATCCTGGACGACGCCAATGATCGAAAGAGTCCAGGCCAAATTATAACGCCCAAAGAACGCTCAGGCCAAAACCGCAGAACGGTTTCAGAACGGGGCTCATGGCAATATAACTTTGATTTTGGAGGTACTGATGACTGAACAGGCAGAAAAATTGAACGCACAACTTAGGGGATCGGTAGTTGAGCCTGGAGATCCTACATACGACGAAGACCGCAAAGTTTACAATGCCATGATAAATCGCCGTCCGCGCTTAATCGCCAAATGCGTGGATGTCGCTGATGTGATCGCGAGTGTTCGCTTTGGAAGAGATCAGGGATTGAATGTATCAATCCGTGGTGGCGGCCACAACGCTGGTGGCTTAGGCATCTGGGACGACGCCCTTGTCATCGATCTGTCAGGCATAAAATTCGTGGTAGTGGATCCGATTTCTCAAACGGTGCAAGTCGGAGCAGGCTGCACCTGGGGCGATGTTGACCATGCCACGCACGCTTTCGGTTTGGCGGTGCCTTCTGGCATCATTTCGACGACGGGGGTCGGGGGCTTGACCTTAGGCGGAGGAACCGGCCACCTAACTCGCAAATACGGCCTCACGATTGACAACTTAATTTCTGCGGACCTTGTCCTTGCCGACGGCAGCTTTGTCACCGCTAGTGCGGACCAAAACGAGGATCTCTTTTGGGCGATTCGCGGAGGCGGAGGAAATTTCGGAGTTGTAACATCTTTCACTTTCCAAGCGCATCCGGTGGAGACCGTTTGTGCGGGAATCATGTTCTGGGAAATGTCAGAAGCTTCCGATATCCTAAAGTGGTATCGCGAGTTCATTACCCAGGCCACCGAAGATATCAGCGGCTTTTACGCTTTCCATACCGTGCCTCCCGCCCCTCCGTTTCCAGAGGAGTTGCACTTCAAAAAAGTCTGTGGAATCGTGTGGTGCTACTTGGGCGACCAGGAAGGTTTTGACGCGGTTCTTGCCCCTCTCCGCAGCTTCCGGAAACCGATCTTCGATTTTGCCGGACCAATGCCTTACCCTGCGGTTCAAGGCCTGTTTGATGGACTCTACCCGGCCGGTCTTCAGTGGTATTGGAAGGGCGACTTTTTCAAAACCTTGAACGATGATGCGGTTGCTCTCCATGTGAAGCATGGCCTCGAACTCCCGACTCTTCATTCGGCTATGCATCTGTATCCGGTGAACGGTGCCGTTCACCGCGTTGATGAGAAGGCCACCGCCTGGAGCTACCGGGACGTGACCTGGAATGCGGTTTTTGTGGGCGTTGACCCGGACCCTGCGAATCGCGATAAAATCACGAAATGGGCCCGAGATTACTTCGATGACCTTCACCCGCATGGAGCTGGCGGTGGATACGTTAACTTTATGATGGATGGCGAGGGCGATGAAAGGGTGCGCGCAACCTACCGCGGAAATTATGAGAGGCTAGCCCAGATCAAAGCGAAATATGATCCCGAAAACTTCTTCCACGTAAATCAGAACATCAAGCCGAAACGCGCTTAGTTGTGGATTATGGAAAGCTCCGGGAGGGTCTCGGAGCTTTTCTTTTTCCCGGACTTCAACTAATCTGCTTCCCTTGCCTAAAACTCAGAGCACAGGCTGGCTTATATGTAAGGGGCGGTACGGCTAGCGAAAGGGAGCCCAGCCTGTAGCTCGGGCGCCAAATTTGTAAATTTTGTCTTTGCGAGGAGCGGCAGCGCGCCGTAGGCGAGCTAGCGACGCGGCAATCTACCGGGCTCGCCACCGGCTCACAAATCCGGGCCTAACTTTCGACTTTCGACTGTCAACTTCCGAGATCCAAGGAGTCAGGGCTCAAGACTTAACACTTTCCCCTACGGATCAACCACCATCTCCGTATCAACCGTGGTCGAGCCAGTTTGGGCCGTTACAACAACCGTCGTCGCCACCGTAACCTTGCTCGTCGTTAACGTCGCGTTTGCCGCAGTAGCGCCCGCCGGTACCGTTATGGTTTTGGGAACGACAGCCGAACTGCTATTGCTGGATACGCTAACCACAAACCCGCCCACGGGCGCTTTGCCGTTCAAATAAACAGCCACCTTTGTGCTCACACCGCCTACAACCGGCGACGGTGCAACTCGTACCAACGAAACGGAAGGTGGGATCACCGTCACAATCGTCGTCTCGGTGGAGGAGCCAAAAGTCGCAGTCAAAACAACCTTCGTGACAGCAGTCACGGGAGTCGAAGTCAGAGAGAAAGAAACGCTTTTCGCTCCGGATGCCACAGTTGCCGTCGCCGGAAGAGTAACCCCGGCCGTGTTGCTGGCCAGATGGACGACATACCCGCCGGTCGGGGCGGCAGAAGCCAGCGTAACGGATGCAGTCGCCGCGTTTCCACCGACGATAACACCGGCCGAAGGATAGAACCCCGTTATAGCAGGGGTTGCCGGCGGATTCACAGTTACGGTAATCGTTTTCGTGCCTGAGCCCAGAGTGGCCGTAAGATTAACGGTCGTAGCCACGGTTACGGCATTGCAATAAATGGAAAGTATTCCCTCCTCTTGTCCCTGACCAACTAAGCAATAGTCAGGTGAGCTAATCACGGAATTGTTACTGCTCGTGACTTTAACGATGACACCGCCTGATGGGGCAGGGTAATCCACGTAAACGAAGGCTGACTCGTAGCTGCTTCCATCAAAGTCAGGCTGTAACACAATAAAATCCGACAACACGGGAGTAATCGTGGCGACGTAACTCTCGTTGGCGTTAATAGCCAAGCCAGTTCCCAAAATTACAGAACCGTCGCCAGACATCGCTGTCGCCGTGGAAAGGGTCCAACCGGAAGTTAAAGCTCCCTTTCCGGTCAGAAGTTGTTTAAGGTCCTCATTATAACCTAACGGTTGAACCTGACAATTGCCGAGCTGAAACGACAGAGCCTCCGAATTGCCGTAAACGTCAGTGCCAGTCTCTGGTTTTACGGTCTGCCCGGCCAAGATACTGCCATCGACATTGCACGCTTGAACCTCAAGATAAGAAGCCTCGTCCGAAGTCTTCGTTGAACTATTGACGACTCCCCAGAATCCGTCCGTTTCAGCGTCGGTTATGGCAGATCCAGAACCCTTAGGCCCAGAGGTATAGGTTTGCGTGTAGCGATCAAACGACCCGCCAAACTGGGTGCTGCCGTCGGCCGTTAAGCAGAAAAGGTCTTCGTAGCCTGTTACATCGCCATTTGGATCCGACGTGTTATAGTAATAGGGGGCAAGGGTGACGGTGGTTTCCCCATAAGCATTTAAGTGAACCACGATAGGCAGCTGAATAGAAGGTGGATTCGGGAACGCGTTAAAGTCCGTCTCATAGGTTCCAAAAAAATCACCCACGAGAGTTGAACCGTCATCGCTGATCGCATTTATTTTTGTGTTATTCACGGTGCCAGTAATGGCTTTGACGCCCTCAAACGTCCAGGTAACCCACTCATTCTCGCAATTGCCGACGATCGTTGTTCCATTTGCGCTAATCAGCGTTGCCGACCCGGAAGTTGTGCCGGAAGGCAGGGGAAGGTTCTCTAAACCACCCTCGTTGTACCAAACAAACGGAAGCCCCTTATTAACGCCGACGATGATGCTTCCATCCTCGTTGCAGCTCAGAGCCTGCGAATTGGGGCTAAGGCCCGACAAATCGACAACGGTGCCGGCTTGCCAAAAAGCGGCCACATTGGTGTTTTTGTCCACACCCACCACAACTTTGCCATTTCTGGAAAGTGCATTCGCCGTGAAATTGGTTCCTAACCCAGTTAACGTTGCACTCTGAGCGGCGGCGAAGCTGGCCGTCGCGATCAGCAAGAACGCGGCAACCAATCTATAAACTGGTGAAGCACGATGACTTGTTTGAACCATTGCGGCCCGTTTGAATCTATTTAACATAATCTCCCAACCCTCGCCATTACAGATGGGAGTAGCGTTACTCGGCACCTTCGGACTTCCGGCGATTACTACAGTCTACAAAAACATTACTGATTTAGCAAGTCGTTGGCCGAAAACCTAGAAAGCTAATTTTCGTTGGGAGAAACCAAGCCTTAGAAGCCCAAAACTTAGCCGCAAATCCCGGTTCCCCTTATATGCGAGGAAGTACGACGAGCGAAAGGGAAACCTGGCCTGGGAGCTCGGGCGCCTAATTTGTAAATTTGTCTTTGCGAGGAGCAGCAGCGCGCCGCAGGCGAGCCAGCGACGCGGCAATCTGCCTGGCATTCCACTGGCTCACAAGTCCAGGCCTAACTTTCGACTTTCGACTGTCAACTACCGATCCCAAGGCTCAGAGCCGAAGACCCTGCACCCCCCTACGGATCGACCACCATCTCCGTATCGACCGTGGTCGATCCAGTTTGGGCAGTTACAACAACCGTCGTCGCCGCCGTAACCTTGCTCGTTGTCAGGGTCGCGTTTGCCGCAGTAGCGCCCGCCGGAACGGTAATGGTTTTGGGAACAACGGCTGAAGCACTGTTGCTGGATACGCTCACCACAAAACCGCCGGTTGGCGCTTTGCCGTTCAAATAAACAGCAACCTTGGTGCTAACGCCGCCAACCACTGGCGACGGTGCAACTCGTACCAACGAAACCGAAGGCGGGATCACCGTCACAATCGTCGTCTCGGTGGAGGAACCAAAAGTCGCTGTCAAGACAACCTTGGCGACCGCCGTCACTGGGGTCGAAGTAAGAGAGAAAGAAACGCTCTTCGCTCCCGAAGGCACCGTTACCGTTGCTGGAATCGTGACCCCCGCCGTATTGCTCGCTAAATGCACGGCATAGCCGCCGGCCGGCGCTGCGGAAGCAAGAGTAACTGAAGCAGTCGCGGCGTTCCCTCCAACAATTACCCCCGCCGAAGGATAGAAACCTGTAATTGCTGGCGTTGGTGGCGGATTAACTGTAACTGTAACCACTTTGGAACTTGAGCCCAACGTCGCCGTAAGCTTCACGCTCGTTACCACCGTGACTGAATGCGAAGCAATCGTTAACGTTCCCGCCATTTTCCCTTGATCCATGGCCAATGAAGAAGCAGAAATTGCCGCCGTGTTGCTGCTCGTAATACTAATCGTCGCGCCTGCCGGTGCCGGATAATCCAGCCCCACCGTGCTTAACACGGAGTTTCCTCCAACAAAGCTGGTTTGGTCTGGACTAAAGCTGGAGACGGCAGGAGTAATTCTGGCGATAAATGGCTCGCTGACATTGATCGCATGGCCCGATCCCAGGACTACGGATCCGTCTCCCGACATCGCCTCGGCATCATTTAGCGTCCAGCCCGCGGTTGCCGCTCCTTTTCCGGTTAGAAAGCCCTTCAGGTCCATTAAGCTTCCACCAAAAGCGACCTCAGAATCCCCGGTGGCAAATACCGTTGATACCGGATTGCCGTACGCGTCTTTGCCGCTACCCGGCGTAACCGAGTAGCCCGCAAGGATACTTCCGTCGACGTTACAAGCGTGGATTTCAAAATTGATCAGGTCTCCTATCTGCTCGCTGTCAGTCGAAACATTGCTAATGGCCCAGAATCCATCGGTGTAGGTGTCGGTAATGGAAGATCCCGAACCCGTGGGACCAGAAGAAACTGTTTGCGTGAAGCGGTCAAAGGACGAACCAAATTGGATGCTGCCGTCCGCCGTTAGGCAGGAGAGTTGTTCAAATGCGGTCGCGTCTCCATTTGGGTTGTAACCATTTCTGTAGTATGGGACGACGGAGGTAGAAGTTTGGCCAAAAGAATTGAGGGTGATCACCTCTGGAACATCCGAGGGGCCGCTTCCGGGAAATTCATATAGCTCATAACCGTAAGAGTTATCAAAAGCACATAAGAGTGTGGAGCCGTCGTCACTAATGGCATTGATGTCACTGAACTCACCCGGAACCGCAATGGCTGCAACGCCGCTATACGTCCAGTAAGCCCATTGCGAATCGACCATTCCTACGATCGTTGTTCCGTTTGCGCTCATCAAATACGCCGTCCCGTTAAAGGTGCCGGACAGTAAGGGAAGGTAGGCAAAAGTGCCGTTCTTCCAAACAAAAGGCAGTTCGTTATTTGCCCCTACGATGATGGAGCCGTCCGCATTACAACTATAAGCAACCGAGCCTGCAAGAGCGCCGGACAGATCGTGTACGGCGCCGTTGGACCAATAGGCGGCCACATTTTTGGTCTTGTCAATCCCTACGACAACGTTGCCGTTCCTGGAAAGCCCCTCTGCTGTGAAGCTGGTCCCGAGCCCCGTTATTGACGCCGTTTGAGCGTTGGCGGAAATGGCGCAGACGACGAGCGTTAGTGCGACAACGCCCCTGGCTAGCAACCCCACAAACGAACTCTGTGGACTCTTACTTGTCCCCTTAAGACTGATATTTGGCAACTTGATTCTCCCTCAATTAATAAAAATGCCTTGGCGGCATTCGCGAAGGGTGAATTATGGCGAACCTGTTGGGATTCAAAGCTGGGTAATCAGTTATTAATCAAATCTCTGCAATATTTGCCTGTCCAACGTTCCGTGCGAACCGGATCCGGTTCCCCTTATATGCGAGGAGGGACGACGAGCGAAAGGGGAACCTAGCCCCGATCCGTCGGGGCGAAGGAGGGGTTGGTCCTAGCTAGGGCTCATGTGGTTCGAAGACTCGTAAGAAGTGAACCAAAAAATCAAGGCTCAAGGCTTCCCCTATGGATTAACAACCATCGTGGTCTCCACGCTCGTGCTCCCCGTCTTCGCCGTCACCACCACCGTCGTAGAAGCCGTCACTTTGCTCGTCGTTACCGTCGCATTCGCGGCAGTCGCTCCAGCCGGAACTGTAATCGACGTAGGTACAACCGCCGCCGCGTTACTGCTGGCAACATTCACCTTAAACCCGCCTGTCGGCGCTTTGCCATTAAGATAAACAGCCACCTTCGTGCTGACACCGCCCACAACTGGAGAAGGCGCGACCCGCACCAACGAAACCGACGGCGGGATCACCGTATATTGCGTCGACTCTGCGAATTGTCCCAAGAAGGCAGAGATTTGGATCGTTGTCGGAGTTGCCACCGGTGAGGTTGGCAAAGCAAAAGTCGTGCTTTGCGTGCCAGCAGGAATAGTTACACTGGCGGGACCGGTATAACCGGCCGTATCGCCAAATATGCTTATGGTGTAAGGAACACTGGAGTGGTTGGCAATCTGGATGGTTGCCGTAGCCGCGTTTCCACCCACGATCACGCTTGCGGAAGGATAAAACGATGTTATCTGTGGAAAGAATGGCGCGTCGATAGTGAAGGAGGTCGTCACCGTAACCGAACCCGTTGTCGCGTTCACGACGACCGTGCTTGAGCTTGAGGAATCCGCCGTCGTCACTTGCGAGTTAGCAGCAGTTGCCCCCGTCGGCACGATGATGAAAGATGTAATCTGGGCTGCGCCGCTATTGCTGTTCACCAAATTAACGAGGGTGCCACCCAACGGGGCCATTCCATTGAGATAGACCGCGATCATTGTATTCGACCCTGCTGTGACTGATGCTGGCGCCACTCTCACTAGAGAAACGCTTGGCGGGACAACCGTCACCACTGTCGTTTCGGTAGACGAACCAAGCGTCGCCGTCAAAATCACCTTGGTGACCGATGAAACAGGTGTCGAGGTGAGCGAGAAGGAAGCGCTCGTCTTACCCGAAAGCACTTTCACTGCTGAGGGGACCGAAAAACCTGAGGTGTTGCTTGAAAGCGATACGGAATCGCCGGCCGCCCCTGCCGCAGATGCGAGGGTAATCGAAGCAGTTGCAGCGTTCCCTCCCACAATTACACCGGCCGAAGGATAAAAACCGGTGATAGCAGGCAGAGACGGGTTCACCGTGACGCTTGTCGCTGCAGAAGCTGAGCCTAGAGTAGCAGTAAGAATAACACTTACGGGAGCCGTCACTGAGGATGAGCTAACCGTAAATGCTCCCAACATTGCCCCCTTCTGAATCGAAACCGAGGCGTTGGGAATCACCGCCGTATTGTTGCTGGTGACCCTTACCGTCGTGTTTGCCGGAGCCGGATAGTCGAGACCTACCGTAGCCTGCACGGAGCTTCCACCAACAAAGCTGCCTTGGTCCAAATTTAGGCCAGAAATGGCTGGCGTGATCGTAGCAATAAAACTGCCCGGCGCCACGCCGGAAAACTCCGTTCCCAAAATGACGGACCCATCACCCGACATGCCCTGGATTGGAACGTTTAAGAGGATGTTAGCGACATTTGCAGCGCCCTTACCTTGCAAGTAATCATGAAGGTCAACAACGTTTCCGCCGAAAGCTAACGCAGCATTGAAAGTACTGAACCCAAATAGCAGAGTGTTGTCGTTTGGGTCTGGTCCTAACTCTGGCGAAACAGGATAACCGCCAAGCACACTTCCATCTCCGCTGCAGGAATGAATTTCGAAATCGCTCAGACTTCCCAATGGTGAGCTGGTGTTACCTGTATTAACTATCGCCCAGAATCCGGAAGTTTCCAGATCATCGGTAATGGTGGCCGGATATTGGAAAAGGTAGAGATTGAACCCGCCTCCGAACTGGATGCTTCCATCGGAAGTCAAGCAGTAAAGGTCCTCAATCCCAGTTGGCCCTGCACTTATATTGGTGACAACCGGGGTGTAAGGAGTAATGCTGTTTGTGGCCAGATTCTTGCCAAGATTTCCGACGTTGATAACTCCAACGCTATAGGAGTCCTCGACGGAAGAGTCGCTGGTGGAGTAGTTGCCGAACAAATCGGCGACAATCGTGGAACCGTCATCGCTGATACAGTTAAGAACAGAACTTGCAGTGGTATTGGGGATCAGTTGTGCCCCAGAAGCCGACCAGACTACCGGTTCTCCATCGCAATACCCGGCGATAGTCAGTCCATTAGCGCTGATGAGGGTCGCAAAGCCCGAAACACTGCCACCCAATAGCGGAAGGAAAGTTACGGTGCCGTTGTTGTCAACGAACGGAATGGTCATATTACCGCCCGTGCCAAAGGACCCGACAATCACGGATCCGTCTTCATTGCAACTGTATGCAATCGCGCCGGTCAGGGCGGGAAGATCTGTCACCGTCCCGTTCGACCAATACGCAGCCGAATCCGTGTTGGTGTCGACTCCAACTACAACTTTGCCGTTTCTGGAAAGGGCTTTGGCCGTGAACGTTGAAGGCAGTAAGGTATAGGTTGCCGTTTGGGCAACGGCGGAAACCATGAGGCCAACGAGTAAGAGGCCAACGGCCAATTTGCTTATCGCGGCTCGATAGTGACGAGGACCAACTTTGGCCTCTGAATAAATGCTTTCTAACAACTTTCTCTCCCGATGCCTCCGGCAA
Source organism: Fimbriimonadaceae bacterium (assembly GCA_036502005.1). Taxonomy (GTDB): domain Bacteria; phylum Armatimonadota; class Fimbriimonadia; order Fimbriimonadales; family Fimbriimonadaceae; genus DASXZH01. Next base: position 140,366 of record DASXZH010000090.1, on the reverse strand, counting down.
AATTAAAAGCGCCGCTCGCGCCTGAATTGAAACTGATTTATAAACGGACTCTACAATAATATAATTCTTTCAGCCCAATCTGGCATACCCATTTTCTATATTGCGGCAATAATGCACTTCTAGATGCCCAAAAAGGAACTTGTCATAGCGAGGAGCGGCCACGCGCAGTAGGCTAGCTGAAGATTGGAATCTCCATATAGGTCAGGCCCCCGCTTCCCGGTTCCCCTTATATGCGAGGAGGCACGACGAGCGAAAGGGGAACCTAGCGCGCAGCGCGAAGGAGGGGTTGGTCCCTAGACCTCCCAAAACCCCATGAGCAAATTTGTCATTGCGAAAAGCGGCAGCGCGCCGGAGGCGAGCTAGCGACGCAGCAATCTACCCGGCATGCCACCTGCTCACAAATCCAGAGCCTAACAGAACAGATCGCCCCAATCGACTATCGACTGTCAACTTCCGGATCCCCGGGACTCAAGACTCAAGACTTCCCCTACGGATTAACCACCATCGTTGTATCCACACTCGTCGAGCCCGTCTTAGCCGTCACCACAACCGTTGTTGCGGCAGTTCCCGCTGTGGTTGTCACCGTTGCATTAGCGGAAGTGGCACCGGCAAGAACGGTAATCGTCGTCGGGACAACCGCCGATGAACTACTGCTAGCCACGCTAACAGCAAATCCGCCTGTTGGAGCTTTACCATTTAAGTAAACAGCCACCTTTGTGCTCGCGCCACCAACCACAGGTGAAGGCGAAACTCGAACCAGCGAAACCGAAGGAGGAATCACCGTCACGATCGTGTTCTCGGTCGATGTTCCAAGGGTCGCCGTGAGTTGCACATTCGTGACCGCATTAACCGGCGTGGAGGTGAGCGAGAAAGAAACGCTCGTCTTGCCTGATGGCACTGTCACCGTGGCTGGAACCGTAACCCCAACCGTGTTGCTAGTCAAATGGACAACTTCCCCGCCGGTTGGCGCGGCGGAAGCAAGAGTTACAGAGGCCGTGGCCGCATTTCCACCAACAACCACTCCTGCCGAGGGATAGAACCCGGTAATAGCCGGATAAGCAACCGGATTGACAACAAAATTGGTCGTCATCGTCACTGCTCCGGTTACAGCGGTTACAACAACCGCAGTAGAGCTTGCAACCGCCTTGGTTGTCACCGTCGCATTTGCTGCGGTGGCACCGGCAAGAACTGTAATCGAAGCTGGCACCACGGCAGAAGCGCTGCTGCTCGCCACGCTTACGGCAAGCCCCCCCGTGGGGGCCTTCCCGTTCAGGTACACAGCCACCTTTGTGCTCACGCCGCCCACAACCGGTGCCGGCGCAACTATAACCAACGAAACTGTTGGCGGAACAACTGTCACAACCGTGGTCTCGATTGAGGTCCCAAAAGTTGCCGTTAAAGCTACCTTCGTGGTCACGGTCACCGGCGTCGAGGTCAAAGAAAATGAAACGCTCGTTTTGCCAGAAGGCACGGTAACCGTGGCGGGAACGGTAAATCCGGCAGTGTTGCTGGCCAAATGAACTACATACCCGGCTGTTCCAGGCGCCGAAGCAAGAGTTACAGAAGCAGTTGCCGCGTTACCGCCAACGATAACACCGGCGGAAGGATAGAACCCTGTGATAACCGGGGTTGGGGGTGGGTTGACGGTTAAGGTCACCACCTTCGAACTTGAACCAAGCATAGCCGTAAGCTCTACGCTCGTTGCCGTTACCACCGGCTTGGTCGTGAAAGTAAATGCTCCAAGCATGGTTCCCTGTGGAACTGTAACCGAAGTAGACGCGACGTAAGCGGGATTACTGCTCACGATGCTAACCGTCGCTTTAGCAGGCGCCGGATAGTCTAGCCCAACTGTAGCTTGCACAGAACTTCCTCCCACGAGGCTGGTTTGCGAAGAACTAAGGCTCGAAACCGCCGGGCTAACTTTGGCAATAAAGTTTTCATCAACTGAAGAATCGGTGCCCGCTCCCAAAAGCACGGAACCATCGCTTGACACGGCCTGGGTGGGGACATTGGTTAGAGTCCACCCAGTTGTCGCGGCACCCTTTCCGGTCAGATAAGTCTTAAAATCTTGTACCTTCCCCCCAAACGCGATTTCCGAGTTGCCATTCGTAATGTTGTTGAAAGTCTGTTTCCCGTACATATCGGTGGTGAACGTCGGAGTTGCTGCGCAGCCGGCAAGAACTTCGCCTTCGCCGCTGCATGAATGAATCTCGAAGTTTGTCAAAGACCCCAACTGCGCACTTACAATAGAGGTATTGACTACGGACCAAAACCCATCGTTCTCGTAATCCGTAACTGGACCGCTAGCCCCAGTGTCGGTTTCGGTGTAAAAGTCGAACGCCCCGCCATATTGAGTAGACCCATCAGAAGTTAAACAAAAGAGATCTTCGAACCCCGTCAAATCGTTATTAGGATCGTTGCTATTCTTGTAATAAGGGCTTATGGCAAGTGTGGTTAAACCTGAGGCATTGACTGAGATCTGGACCATACGCTGCGTATCAAAGAATCCCGGAAAGCCGTATTTAGCGTCGAAATAAGTGCCCTGCGCGTCGCTCAGAATCGTTGAACCATCATCGCTAATCGCATTTACAACAGTGAGGGCATCCGTATCTGGAATGGCGTAAACGCCTGTGAGAGTCCAAACCACCCTCGTATTGTCGCAATTGCCCACAATCACTTGTCCATTTGCACTGATGAGAAGCGCTGCGCCCGATGTAGTGCCACTGAGCATCGGGAGCGTTTCCTGTGTATATGCGAACCCATTCAGCACCCAATAAACGGGAGTGTTATTATTCAAGCCAACAATGATGGATCCGTCCTCATTACAGCTATTCGCCACCGATCCACTGCTACTCGTAAGATCAACGACCGTCCCATTCGACCAATAGGCTGCCTGATTGTTAGCCGTATCAACTCCAACCACTACGTTGCCGTTTCTGGACATTCCGTTCGCGGTGAAGTTGGGCCCAAGCCCCGTTAGAGTCGCCGTCTGCGCGGCGGCATAAGTCGCACTTGCGATCAGTAATAATGCTGCGACCAATCTGGTAACTGTCGAGGCACGATGACTTGTTGGCCCCACGTTGGCCCGTTTGAATATAGTTAGCATAATCTCCCAAAGCTCGCATGCCAAACGGCAATAAGTGCCTTCCTCGCAGGATTGCAACAAAAGCGAGTTAGTTACAGTGTACAAAACATTCGCGATTAGTCATACAGCAGTTGGCGAAAGATTGTTTGGCCAGCCGATCATGTAGAACACCAATTCGGAAATTTGTCATTGCGAGGAAGCGGCAGCGCGCCAAAGGCGGGCTAGCGACGCGGCAACCTAACCGGCATAACACCGGCTATCAAATCTAGGCCCCACTGAATGGATCACCTACCATCCCCCATCCCTCATCCCCCATAGCCATCAACTTAAGGGTTTTTCGGCGTTCCCAAACCCCAAACCTCTCCCGGAAGGAGAGGTCGGTGAGTCCGCGAACCGGGTGAGGCGCGAGCCTACTGCTCGGAAATAAACCTTAAATTGATGCCTATGCCCTCATCCCCTATCCGCCATCCGCTCCGCCTTCGACATTAGACATTCGATATTCGACGTCCATCCCCCATCCGCTCCCGAATCCGCTATCCCCCATCGACTATCGACCTCCGGCACCAAGACAGAAGACACAACACAAAGCGCACAACGCACAACGCACAACGCACAACGCACAACGCATGCGTTACGGATTAACAACCATCGTGGTTTCCACTGTCGTTGATCCGGTCTTCGCCGTCACAACAACCGTGGTGGCAGCCGTAACCTTGCTCGTCGTGACCGTCGCGTTCGCGGCCGTAGCGCCCGCAGGAACCGTGATAATAGCAGGCACGACAGCAGATGAGCTACTGCTAGCCACGCTAACAGCAAATCCACCGGTTGGCGCTTTGCCATTTAGATAAACAGCTACCTTCGTGCTAAGTCCGCCAACTACTGGTGATGGAGCAACCCGCACCAATGAAACCGAAGGGGGAACTACCGTCACAATCGTGTTCACAGTTGAAGTTCCCAGGGTCGCCGTGAGTTGCACATTCGTGACCGCCTTAACCGGAGTGGACGTGACTGAGAAAGATATGCTGGTCTTGCCTGATAAGACCGTGACCGACGAGGGAACCGTAACTCCAACCGTGTTGCTAGTCAAATGGACAACTTCCCCGCCTGTTGGCGCGGCTGAAGCAAGAGTTACAGAGGCCGTGGCCGCATTTCCACCAACAACCACCCCTGCCGAGGGATAAAAACCTGTAATGGCAGGATAGAAAACCGGATTGACGACCAAGTTCGTCGTCACCGTTATCGAGCCGGTGGCAGCATTAATCGTAACTGGCGTTGAACTTGTAACCGCAGTCGTTGTCACAACAGCATTGGCCGCCGTTGCCCCCGCGGGAACCGTGATCGTAGCCGGAACGACCGCAGCCGAGTTGTTGCTTGAAACTTTTACGGCAAGCCCCCCGGTTGGGGCCATTCCATTAAGGTAGACAGCCACCTTCGTGCTCGTCCCGCCCACAACCGGAGAAGGCGCCACTCTCACCAAAGAAACACTGGGAGGGACGACTGTGACAACTGTAGACACGCTAGAATTCGCAAGCGTGGCCGTAATCGTCGCCTTGGTAACCGCCGTGACCGGCGTCGATGTGATGGCGAAAGATGCTGCAGAAGCTCCTGCTGCGAAAGACACGCCTCCTCCTGAAATTTGAACATTAGCGTTGTCACTGGTAATAGTCACCGATTCTGGCACTCCGAAGCCAAAGGAAAGGTCAACATAACCGAGAATAGGATTCCCTCCAACAACGGTTCCTGCGGAAGGATAGAGTTCGGTGATCACAGGCAGGGCAGGATTTACCACTACAAAAGTGGTTGTAGTAGATTGACCAAGCGTGGCTGTGAGGTTCACGTAAGTTGTTCGCGTCACGGCAGTTGTCGTCAGGGTCGTAGCTCCAAGCATCGTTCCTTGAGGAACGGCTACCGAAATGTTTGGAATAACTGCTGGGGTGTCGCTTGTAATGTTGACCGTTGAGTCTGCCGGGGCTGGGTAGTCCAAACCAACCGTTGCCTGCACATAGGAGCCACCCACAAAAGCCGGTTGATCGAGATTAAGGCTTGTCACTGCCGGGGTGATCGTCGCCAGATAGTTTGTCGTTGTCGTTCCGTCAGGCGTCATCGTTCCCAAAATAACGGAGCCATCGGCCGACATAGCCTGGGTTGAAACGCCGTCTTCAGCATTACCAGCGGGAAAACTCGCTCCTTTATTGGAAAGAAACTGCTGCAAATCCTGAACGTTGCCGCCAAACGCAATGTCCGTAAAACCTTCGAAATCGAACGCAACAAACTGTGGATTATTGTTACCATCAGGCTCGATTACCGCTGTTATTTGATCCCCCGCAAGAACACTACCGTCGGCGCTGCAAGAGTGGACCTCAAAGTTTCTAAAATTCCCTAATTGGTTATTTGCCAGAGTTGCAGGCAAAAGAACGGCGGCGACAAATCCATGAGTCTCCGGATTTGAATATGGGTTACCGTTACTAGTAAACGTTTCATCGTAAGCATCATAGCCGCCCCCGTATAAGGTGCTGCCATCAGAAGTTAAGCAAAATAAGCCCTCAAAGCCAGTTGACTGGCCATCGCCGAGAGCGTCAAAGGGCTGGATGATGATTACATTTGGACCGTCATCGAAGCTTCCAAGACTAATTAATCCCGGACTTTGCTGGGTATTTACATTAGGGACAGTTTTCGTGCTATAGTTGCCTTGAATATCGCACGCGATGGTTGAACCATCGTCGCTAACGCCGTTCAAAACAGTGCTTGTATAGCCAGTCTCGATACCTTCGACGCCCCCAATCTCCCAGGCTACTGGTTTTCCATCGCAGTAGCCCGCGATGGTCAACCCGTTAGCACTAATTAAGGTTGCCTCACCGGCTGACGTACCACCTAGTAAGGGGAGATTCTGAAAAGGGTTTTCAAAAGAATCCCTAATGAAAGTAAAAGGCTGCCCGAGGCTCTTACCAACAATAATGGACCCGTCGACATTGCAGCTATAAGCAGCCGACGGGGAACCCGCCCCGGGGAGGTCAATTACCGTGCCGTTGATCCAATATGCGGCTGTGTTGGTGCTCGTGTCCACTCCAACCACAACCTTTCCGTTTCTAGAAAGGGCATACGCGGTAAACGTTGAAGGCAAGGCGGTTATGGTTGCTGTTTGAGCGACCGCCGAAACCATGGCCCCGATAAGAAGCAAAGCCGTAACCAGCTTGCTCATCGCGGTTCGATAATGTTTATGGCCAACTCTGGCCTTACGATAAATGCTTTCTAACAAATGTACTCCCAAATCCTCTGGCGCCCTGGAATGTTATGGATTTCGAAACGGACTCTACAATGATATAGTTCTTTCCGCCAATATGGAAGAGCCGATTGCTATATTGCGGCAATTAGTAATTTTGTCATTGCGAGGAAGCGGCAGTGCGCCGCAGGCGAGCTAGCGACGCGGCAATCTACCAGGCATCCCACCGGCTTGCAAATCCAGAGCCTAACTTAACAAATCGCCACGTCGGCTCCCCTATCCGTAATCCCCTATCCGTTATCCCCTATCCGTAATCCCCTATCCGCCATCCCCCAATCGACGATCAACTTCCCTCACTAGGACTCAGAACTCAAGACTGAGCACTCACTGGTTCCCCTTATATGCGAGGAGGGACGACGAGCGAAAGGGGAACCTAGCCCCGATCCGTCGGGGTGGAGGAGGGGTTGGTCCCCCGCTTTCTTAAAACCCATTAGCAAATTTTGCCATTGCGAGGAGCAGCAACGCGCCGTAGGCGGGCTAGCGACTCCATCCGCCATCCGCCATCCGCCATCCGCCATCCATTGGCTTCCGGCACCAAGACACAAGACATAACACATTCTCCCTCCCCTTCGACCTTCGACCATCGACTTTCGACTTTCGACTTTCCCCAAACCTAAAGTAAATTCTCAACTTTTCCATCCTGGGGAGCTACAGAAAATACGGGCTTTGCCAATAACGATACTGATAGCCCTGAAAACGCTTTCGAAAAAAGCCCGCACGGTAAAGCACCAATGTCAGACATCCTTTCACAAGCCGAAATAGAAGCACTTCTCAACTCGCTCAATAGCGATTCCGAAGCGGCTGGTGAAGTTAGCGAGAACGACACCCTTCCCCGCCAGTCAAACCTCCAAACTTTCTCTGACTTGGCCCCCGCCCGAACCGTTAGCAAGTTCAACAAGGCTTACGAAGTCTATGATTTCCGAAGGCCGGACAAGTTTTCCAAAGACCAACTCCGAACCCTGCAGATGCTGCACGAGACGTTCGCGCGGCTTGCCGGCTCCGGCCTTTCCGCCTACCTGCGAACGGCCATCAGCATGGACCTCATCTCCATCGAGCAAGTCCCCTACGAAGAGTATCTGCGCAGCATAAGCCAATCCGTTTTCACCGTTATGTCCCTGACGCCGCTTGCCGGCCAGGCAGTGCTCGAGATCGAGTTCGGCCTCATCTTCACGATGATCGACCGAATGCTGGGAGGCCCCGGCCGAGCCATCAGCCGCAACGTTCTCACCGATATTGAACGCCCCCTCGTTCGGCAAACGATCGAGCGAATGTTTGCGACCCTTAAGACCGCATGGGAAGGTGTCGTCGTTGTCAACCCCACCATCGAAGGCATGGAAACGAGCGCCCAGTTCGTCCAGATCGCGCCTCCGAACGACATCGTCGTCACCATCCTTTTTGAGGTCAAAATCGGCACCCAGCGGGGCGCCATGAGCTTGTGCATTCCCTACCTGCTGCTTAAGCCGGTTACCGCAAAGCTCAGCGCCCAAAAGTGGTTCTCGGCCAGTTCGCGAAAGCAAACCGCCGGTTCCAGAAAGCAGCTTTCCAATCAGATCAACCATACAGAGGTTGAATGCACCGTCCGCCTTGGCAAAGCCAAGTTGGATATGAAGGATTTCTTGGCCCTGAGGCCCGGCGATGTCCTTCGCCTTGACCAGCGCACGGAAAAAGACCTTTTGATGCTTGTGGGCAAGATCCCCAAGTTCGAAGGCAAGCCCGCGCTGCAGGGGAAGAAGATCGTTTTCACAGTTTCCAAAGCCATTGAGGAGTGAGGTCAGTCATTTCATGTCAAAGTTGTCGCCCGAAGCATTAGAGAAGTTTTCCGGTCTGCAAGAGCAGATTTGGGAGAATGCAACCAACGCGGTTGCCCAAGTATCGGAAAGCCCGATAAGCTTCTCGTTTCAGCCCCCCGAGGTCGTCCCGCCGGAAATGGCCCGCGTCCTTGCCGGCGAGTTGGCTCTTACCGTTCAGTTTGCATTCGCCTCCGCACCCGAGCACAATCAGTTCTTGGTTATTCCCAGCAGCGAGTTCGCATCGCTTGCCTCCTATATTAAAGGTGAGCAGATCGCAGAGCCGGACGAGAACCTGATTCCCGAACTCCGAGAGTTTCTGGAAGGCATGGTCCAAGGCATCTGCCTTGCCTGCGGCATCGCCAAGAACGAACCGATGGTTGCCACTGGCCTCAGCATCCGCTATCAGATCCTTTCCCTCCCCGATAATTTCGGCCGCAACGACGAGCTAGTAAAAACCGAGATCGCGTTCGGAAGCGGCGAACCCATCGGCTCCCTGTCTTGGTTTATCGACAAACCCACCGCCGAGTACATTGCCGGATCCGAAGCCGAAGATGAGCAGACGGCCCAAAACGCAGCCCAAGGTTTTGCCAACGCCGCAGCCCTCGCCGCCTCTAACCAGATGCACGAAGAAGTCGGAGGGCTCAGCCTTCTCATGGACGTGCCCCTGGAAATCAGCGTCGAACTTGGCCGAATGAGCATGCTCGTTCGAGATGTGGTCGAGCTTGGCACCGGCTCTATCGTCGAGATCGACAAGGCCGCCGGCGAACCCGTCGACGTGATGGTTAACGGCAGACTCGTCGCCCGAGGCGAAGTCGTCGTCATTGAAGACAACTTCGGCGTCCGAATCACGGAAATCGTGGCTAACCAAGACCGCCTTGGTCGAATCGGAGAAGCCGCCTAACCCAACATGCTTCAAGACTTCACTTTGGGGAACTGCTGCGGGAAGCGGGCTAGTAATAGGCCCGAAACTCTGCGCGCCGAAAAGCCAATCTCCTCCGGAGATCTTCGAACGCAAAAAATTTGTAAGATAAACCAAGTTTTGAGCGCCAGAAACCCCAAACCTCTCTCCTCCGTGAGGGAGGTCGAAAGCTTTCCAATATGCGCTCGGCAGTCCAACCCAGGCATACCGACAAAGGAAAGCGGTGAGGCACGAACCGGGAGGGAGGGGTTGATCAGCAAGGCCGCGAAGCACGATCAAATCAAATCCTCGTTTAAGAGAGCCCCTCTCATCGCAACTTTCCTCGGAACGGCAGTGGCAGCGATCGCAGGCCCCAACTTCGGAACGAAGCAGGACCCGATCCCCACGGCCCCCGTCGGCGGAGCGCCCAACATGGGCTTCATGCCCATGCTGCAAATGCTGGTGGCCCTCGGCATCGTTCTTGCTCTCATCAAATTCGTGTTGCCCAAGTTCATGGGCAAGCTCAACAAGCGGCTTGTCGCCAAATCCGGCAGCGGCATCCTCATCGAGGACACCGCGTCCTTTGCCGGCGGACAGCTTTACGTGGTCAGCGTGCGAGGCAAAAGCCTGCTCCTGAGCGCCAGCAACTCCGGGGTTTCCTGCCTCGCCGATCTTACAACCGCACGCCCCAAAAACGGGCAGCCCCTCTTTATGGACATGCTCGCCAAAGAGACCGACGACCCTTCATATCTCTATGTTGAGGAGTCCGGCGAGCCGACCCCTGTCATGAAGGCCGCCATGACCGAAGACGAGATCCAGGCCGCCATCGAGCGGCTGAACAGGCTGGGAGGCTAACCGAGTGAAAGCCCTCTCAACCAAACACCTCATAAGATTTACCCTGGTACTTTTACTAGGGTGCCTTGCCTGCGCTGCCTTCGCCCAACAGCCCCTCTCCATTCCCAAGGTCTCTCTAGACCTCGGCTCCGGAAAGGGCTCTGGCGACGTTAGCTCGACCCTGCAATTGTTGGCGCTGCTGACAGTTCTTAGCCTTGCTCCTGCGATTTTGATCCTGACCACAGCTTTCTCCCGGATCGTTATCATCATGAGCTTTGTGCGGAATGCCATCGGCACGCCAACAATTCCACCAAACCAGGTCCTCATCGGGCTCAGCCTTTTTCTCACCTTCTTCGTCATGGGTCCAACTTACGGCAAGATCAACGATGTCGCCCTGAAGCCCTACCTCAACAAGGAAATCAAGTTCGATGTCGCCGTCCAGCGAGGCTCCGTCCCCCTGCGCGATTTCATGCTCAAAAACACCTACCAGAAGGACCTCCTGCTGTTCGTGAACATGCGCCATGAGCACCCCAAAACCCGCGCCGATATCAACATGGCCAGCCTCATCCCGGCCTTCGTTATCAGCGAACTCAAAACCGCATTCATCGTTGGCTTCTATGTCTTCATCCCGTTCCTTATCATCGACCTCATCGTGGCCAGCGGCCTCATGAGCATGGGCATGATGATGCTCCCACCAACAGTCGTTTCCCTCCCCGCCAAGATATTGGTCTTCGTCCTCGCCGATGGCTGGCACGTCGTTGTCCAAGCGATCATGCAGGGGTACCGATGATGGGCGTTCGGTATTCGGTATTCGGTATTCGGCATTCGGCGTTCGGTATTCGGCGTTCGGAGCAGATCCGGGAGCAGAATCAGGAGCACACTCCGATCCCAAGGCCCAAGGCCCGAGCCCTATGGCCAAATCCGCTCCGGCCCACGGTATTCGGTATTCGGCTCACGGTGCAATACCGAACTCCGACCCGAAAACCCAAAGCCGAAGGCCCAAGGCCAAATCCGCTCCGGCCTTCGGTGCAAACCCAGACTCCGGCCCGAAGGCCCAAAGGGCCAAATCCCCTCCTAACGCCCAAGGCCCAAGGCCTAAGGCCCTCTCTCTAATGGACCAGTCTTCCGCCCTCGAAATAGGCCGACAAGGAATGCAGGTCGCCATGATGGTCGCCCTGCCGCTCCTAAGCATGTCCCTCTTTACCGGTCTCCTCGTCAGCGTTTTCCAGGCCGTGACGAGCGTCCAAGAAATGACCCTCACGTTCGTCCCCAAGCTGATTGGAGTCGGCCTGCTCCTCACCCTCATGGGAGGATGGATGCTGACCACCATCGTCGCCTTCACCACCCTCTGCTTCCAGCACATGGCAAAGGTTGGCCAGTGAGCATCGACGCCGCCCTCTTTTACGCCTTCCTCCTCGTATTCGTGCGTTGCTCTGCAATGCTCTTTGCCTCACCCATCTTCGGCGCCCAGAACGTCCCCGTCCAGATCCGAATCTATATCACCCTCGCCATTTCCGCCGCCCTCACCTTCATCATCAAGCCCGATTCAGGCGGCGTGCCCCAGGACCTCTACACCCTAACCCTGGCCATAGGCCACGAACTCGTGGCCGGCATTCTCATCGGCACCTTTCTCAGCCTGGTTTTGCAGGCTGCCCAGATGGCGGGTGCGTTTATCGACGTCGAGATGGGCCTCAGCTCCAGCCAAATCTTGAACCCCATCGATGGTGTGCAGGTCTCCATCATCGCCCAGTTCAAGTACATGCTCGCGCTCATCATCTTCCTCCAAATCGACGCCCACCACGTCATGCTGCAAGCACTTGTTCACAGCTACCACGCCATGCCCGCCCCCACCATGGCCCAGATCCCGGCCATACAAACGAATCTCGTCACCCTTTTAACCCAACTCAGCCTTTTGGCGATCCAGATCGCCGCCCCGGTTGCCGCCGTCAGCATGGTCGTCGATGCCGCCCTCGGCGTCATCGGAAAGGCCGTTCCCCAGATGCAGGTGTTCATGGTCGGAATGCCCGCCAAGATCGCCATGGGCATGATCGCCCTCACCGTCGCCCTACCCGCCCTCGTTTCCGGAGTCCAGTACGGGGTGAACCTCGGCACAAACTCCCTAGCCCAAGTTTTCCAAGCCCATGCCAGATAGCCCAGCCGGTGAAAAGACAGAAGAAGCGACACCCAAGCGGCGCTCCGAAGCCCGCAAAAAAGGGACCGTCGCCAAGAGCCAGGAGCTAACTTCCGCGGTCGTTATCATCGTCATGCTCATGGCCCTGCCAGGAATCCTCGGCAACCTTGGCAACGCCCTCATGCAGAGTCTGCACCACGGCTACACCAACATCCCCACCGACTTAGATCGGGGCAGCATCACCCGCTACGGGTGGGGCGTTCTTATGGGTCCGTTAGCAGCCATCCTCCCCCTCTTTGCCATCGCGATGCTCGTCGGCCTCGGCATGAACTTCGCCCAAGTTGGGTTCCAGCTCAGCGGCCAAGCCATGATTCCCAACTTCCAAAGGCTGAACCCCGCCCAAGGAATCAAGCGCCTCTTTAGCCCCAACTCGGTCATGGAAGGAGCGAAAGCGTGCCTCAAAACCGGGCTCTTTGCCTTCCTCGCCTGGACCACAATCCAGGCCCACTGGAACGACCTGCTCAGCCTTGGCTGGGCCAACACGTCGGCCATGTTTCTCGTCATCGCCACCGTGATGCACCAGATCTTTCTGAAGGTGGCCATCGCGTGGCTGGTCCTCGCCGGCATCGACTACTACTTCCAGCGCAAACAGGTGGATAAGCAGCTCCGCATGACGAAGCAGGAAGTGAAGCAGGAAATGAAGGACATGGAGCAGTCCCCCCAAATGCGTGGCGCGATTGCCCGAAAGCGGCGGATGCTGAGTAGGAGCCGAATGCTTTCGGCGGTGAAGACGGCGGATGTGATTGTTACCAACCCAACCCACTTTTCGGTGGCCATTAAGTATGAATCTGGCAAGATGTATGCCCCCCAGGTTGTGGCTAAAGGGGCTGACTTGGTGGCTTTGAAGATCAGGGAAATCGCCGGTGAGAACAAGGTGCCGATCGTTCCGAACCCGCCTTTGGCTAGGCAGTTGTATAAGAAGTGCGAGGTTGGAGATTTCGTTCCTCGGGAGATGTTCCAGGCTGTGGCTGAGGTGTTGGCCTTTGTTTATAGGACCATGAAGAAGCGCAAGGTTGCGTGACGCGTGACGAGTGACGGGTTCCGAGTTCCCTTCTCGCCTGTGCGAAGCAGAGGGGGAAGGGTTAGGGATGGGGGTTCCGAAGATTCTCGATTCTCGATTCTCGAATGTCGATTGGGGAGGTAGCCAATTTAGAGTGGTCGAACTTGTTCGAGCTTTTCCCCAGGCGGCTTGACGCCGCGTAAGATTCCCGAGTCTCGATTCGGGAAAAAGTTAGGACCTACCACGACCTCTCCCCCAACCCCCCATAGCGATCAACTTAAGGATTTTTCGGCGTTCCCAAACCCCAAACCTCTCCCGGAAGGAGAGGTCGGTGAGTCCGCGAACCGGGTGAGGCGCGAGCCTACTGCTCGGAAATAAACCTTAAATTGATGGCTATGCCCCAACCCCCTCTCCTCCCAGGGAGCAGGCGAGGGGGCTTTCCGGACCATCCCCGCTCCTCCCCAATCGAGAATCGAAAATCGAAGATCGAGAATTCCCAGATTCTGTCACAGCCGCCGTGCCAGGATATGCCAGAAAATGCCAGAAGGGTCGGGTTTGAAGGTGCTTGTGGCATATTCTGGCTCATTGTGGCGCGCCACATTTGGCCGGAATAGGCGTTTTTTGCACCGATACTGACACTTGTGGCACTTCCTCCAGGTTCAACTTTTGAAAAAGTTATTCGGCGGGCCTCTTGAGTACTACGGTATAAGGCTTTCAAAGAACGGAATCGGCGCGTTTCGTGCCGGTTGCAGAAAAGCCAGACGAAGGACGGGTTTTTAATGGTTCCGATGATCGGCGATTTCATCGAGCTAGGTCGCGTTTGCGCTGTTCGCGTCGTACGAAGCTTTCTTTTGCGACAAGACCATTGGGGCCTGAAGGCGGCGATAAACCTCACTCGCCAACCAGTCGTTAACGGCTGCCTGAAAGGCAGGGTCGGACATGTATTTACCGAAGATGTCCTCATTCTGTTCCATCCTCTCGACCATCAAGTTTTCTACGTGGCCCCCAAACAGGAGAGCGAACTTGTCGGCTGGATTGGCGTTAGCGGCCACCGCTAGCGAAGTATCAGAGGTAGCGTCTTCAACTATCTGGTCAAAAAAGAGCTGGTCTGAATCCGTGAAGTCAGTTCCGAAGCGGTCGTTAACTACGTCTATCAATTTGGAAAGACGGACCCTTTCCTCCCGCACTAAGCCCGTCCCAGTTTCGCTTGGCCCATCTAACGGCTTCGCCTTCCCTTCGGTAAGACTGATTGAGCCCTCCTCAATTTTCTGTATCCGGAAGTATTTGAGTCGGACGTCGTCGTCAAATGTGTAAGTTGTGCCCGTGCCCTTCCGGGGCAGCTTTGTGGCTAAATAGCGAAGAAAGGTGTAGAGTTTTTCGAGGTCGCTGTCTTGGTAGGGGATGATTTGGCTCAGGAAACCATAAAGGTTTCGGAAGGCGATAAGCTTGCCTCTCCAAAGTTCGGCCTCGTTTTCGTCCTCTTTACGCCATGTTGTAAATCGGTCCACTGCCATGTCTAGCACCGCATTTATTTTTTGGTGGTCGCTAGCGCTCTGAACAGTCTTGGGGGCGAAGTAGATCTCGGCAAAGCGATTGACCTCTTCATGGCGATAAACGTCTTCCTGGTCTAACTCAGCTTTCAACTCATATAGCCGCTGTGGGCTGGGCTCCTCTCCCATCTCTGCACCCTCATAGTAGGCTTTGAAAGCCGCTTGAATCTCCTCTCGGTCATTGACGAAGTCGAGCACGAATGTATCTTCTTTGTGAGGATGGGTGCGGTTCAATCGGGATAGGGTCTGAACAGCTTGGATTCCAGAAAGACGCTTATCCACGTACATGGAATGCAGCAACGGTTGGTCGAAGCCGGTTTGGTATTTGTCGGCAACGATCAGGACTTGGTATTCGGGGGTCGAAAACGCTTCAGGAAGTTCAGATTCCTTGATGCCATTGTTCATGCCCGTTTCAGTGTAGGTTTTATCCTTGATCTTATCGTCCTGCACTTGCCCGGAGAAGGCGACGAGGGTCTTTATGTGTTGGTAGCCCTTGGATTTTATGTATTTGTCAAAGCTCTGCTTATAACGAACTGCCGCCAACCTCGAGTCAGTAACGACCATCGCTTTTGCCTTACCGCCGATTTTGAAGCGGGTTACCGCGTTAAAATGCTCGATCATCACTTCGGTTTTTTGGGCAATATTGTGGGGGTGGAGTTTCATGAATCTCGCCAAGGCGCGAGCAGCTTTTTTGCGTTCGACCTCAGGATCATCTTCTGCGTGTTGCAGTAAGCGGTAATAAACCGCATAGGTTGTATAGTTCTTGAGAACATCAAGGATGAAGCCTTCTTCGATCGCCTGGCGCATGGTGTAACGGTGGGCGGGTTCGCCGTCTCTGCCGAAAACGGCAATGGTTTTGTGTTTCGGCGTAGCGGTAAAGGCAAAGAAGCTGAGATTGTCCTGCTTGCCCCGCTTGGCGATGGAACGAAACATTTCCGCTAGTTTTTCCTCGCCGTCCTCTGTCGCTTGGAGCTTTGCTTTTTCGAGTAGAGCTTCGCCTCCCAAAACACCTTTCAATTCCGTGGACGTTTCGCCGGATTGAGAACTGTGGGCTTCGTCAACAATCACGGCGTACCGTTTGGTCAGCAGATGGCCGGTGGACGTTTCGCCTTTTTCTTCCGCCATCTTTAGGATTTGTCCAGTAACGAAGGGAAACTTTTGAAGGGTGGTGATGATGATGGGAACGCCGCCTTGTAGGGCTTGGGTAAGTTGTTTCGAGTCTTCGTCGATCTTCTGAACTACCCCTTGACGGTGCTCGAACTGGTAAATGGTGTCTTGTAGTTGCTGATCTAGGACGCGGCGGTCGGTTATGACGACGACGCTATCGAAAACCCTGTTGTCGCTCGAATCGTGTAGTGAAGCCAAGCGGTGGGCAACCCAGGCGATAGTGTTGCTCTTGCCACTACCGGCGGAATGTTCGATTAGGTAGTTGTTGCCGGGTCCCTCTAGCTTCGCTCTCGATTCCAGTTGGCGGACGGCTTGGAGTTGGTGGTATCTAGGGAAGATCATAGTTTCCTTTTTGATCTTCTGTCCAGTATCCGTTCGTTTCTCCTCAATCTGAAGATGTAGGAAGCGGTTGAGGATGTCCAGGAGGCTGTCCCGCTGTAGGACTTCCTCCCAAAGATATGCGGTTTTGTAGGAGCGTCCCTCCTTATCTGGAGGATTGCCGGCCGAGTGGTTATTGCCTTTGTTGAACGGCAGAAATTGGGTGACGCCGGCTGCCAGCCTGGTTGTCATCCAGACCTCGTCCGTGTCGGCCGCAAAATGCACCAGGGTGCGTTTTTTGAACTCAAAAATCAGCTCCCGGGGATCGCGGTCCGACTTGTATTGATGGATCGCGTTTCTGACGTTCTGCCCGGTCATTGGATTCTTCAGCTCAACTGTAACAATTGGAATACCGTTTAGGCTTATCGTGAGGTCCAATACAGCGCCGCTCTTAGTGACGAGTTGGCGCGTAATTCCTATTTCGTTTGCCCGGTATCTCGCCTCAAGATCTGGATTAAGTCCGTGCGCCGCTCGGAAATACGCAACACGCAACGTTCTGCCGTAACACTTAAAACCGTGCCGGAGCGTCGCTAACACGCCATTCGAATCGATCCAGGCGGTCAAGTCCTGTAGGATTTGGGATTCCGTTTTGATGCCAAGGATAGCTTCGATCTTTGCCCAGTCCCGCGGCTGGGTGCTCTTAATAAATGCGATGATCTCTGCTGGGAACAAGGCCAACTCAAAGTCGTAACCTGCCTTGTTCAAGCAAGAATAGCCGTTCGCTACAAGAGTTGCTTCGCAAACTGTCTCAAAGGCAGCTTCGGTGTGGATCACCTTTTCAGTATAGGCGACTTAACTCACTATTCTAGACATCCAGCCTTGATCTTGCAATTGCTTCCAAGCAATTGCAAGGTGTTCGGGCTTCATGACACGGCGTTTCCGGTCGTTCCAAGCCGCAACTTGCTCGATCGCTTTATCCAAGGTGTCCGCCCCTTCACGGGTTGCGACCCAATGGACAGTAGCAAGTAATTCAAGGCCGTATGGGGTTTCGAATCCATCAATTAAATCTGCTACTAAATCTATTCGCTCGGAAGCTTCTCCGCTCTTTGATTCTGCCCGGATGAATTGTTCGGCCTCCTGATATGCCCCGGGCTTAAGCCTGACCGGCTCCAGTCGATCACCATCACCGAAACCAACAACATAGTGCCCGTCCATTGTTTTTAGCGCATAGACCATGCCTTCGTCGTAAGGCCCATATCGGCCTTTCGTGAAATTGGTCTTCACAGGCTCGCCGGCTGTGGCCAAGAAGTAGAGCAGCTTCTGTGCTTCTAGGTGGGTAGCATCGCTGCCCAATGCGCGGTAGGCGTCCACAACCATAATCAGCGCCGCCCTCCATGCGTTCATTGCAGGCTTCGGCGTGTTGACGATTCTTTCTTCGGGAGCAATTGCCTGGCCAGGTGCATAAAGCCTAACTTCAACGCCTGGCAGAGTCTCAAAGGCTCTTTCGATCAGCGGCCGAACATCTTCCCAACGAAGACCCCCCAATCCACAACCTAAGGGCGGCAAGGCAATGGACTTGATCTTCTCATTCCTTATCACCTGTACGAGATCTACAAGTCCGGCCTGGATGTCTTCTAACTTGGAGGCGGCCCTCCAATGACGCTTAGTCGGGAAGTTAATGATGAGGCGTGGTTCCAACTTGCCTGTGTAAGTTACAAACATTCGACCGATTAGAACTTGGCCTTTCCTGCATGCGGATTCGTAGGCTTTCGTGTTATCAGGGTAGGCCTGTTTAAATTGGAGGGCAACCCCCTTGCCCATAACGCCGACCGTGTTAACGGTATTCACCAGGGCTTCGACCTCAGCTCGGAGCAGATTGCCCGTCGCAAGCACTACCATTGCGCGAAGCTCCATAGTAGACAAGTATACACTAGTAATACCACCTCGGATACACCTTCACCTTAATATTAACATCCGCCTCCTCAAGTATGCGGTCGCAGTCATCTTTGTAGCGTTGGCTATGAACGCCTATTCCTACGATCGCCTCCAACGGCACGAACCGGTGGATCAAGAATTCCGCTTCCTTAATGTATGGCCGATCGGGTTCATCGTTTGTTCGGGCAAAGTTGGGAGACTGGATGACCGGCCAGTCAAGTTCTGGAAGATGCGATAGATCGTCGAAGAACTGCGCATAACTTGTTTTAGCATGACGGTCGGTGAAGGCAAAATGGAGCCCGAGGGAAGAAACCTTTTCGACCGTTGTAACGAAGTGCAGAATTGGCTCTTGCCCTTCTTTATAGTCGGAAAATCCAGTGTGAATCTGGTAGAGCATTACCGATCTTGGGCAAAAATGCCATGGCACGTAGTCGGTCAAATTACCCCCTTCGCCACAAGGGACAGACTTTTCCTTTCGATTTGTTGTTAGCCCTTGAAGGCCTATCTGTTTGTAGGGAAGCTCTCGTGCGCTCATTTCGGCTCCGCACCACATCCCGCCTTCTCCTACGATAGCGGACAAGTTGTCTATATGGCCGATTCGATAAATGGGACAGGGATTCGGAACATCGCCAGGCACGTATTAACTCTCCCGGGCATATTTAAGCTGGCCCGTCACGGCTTCGTCGATTAGCGCTGACCTACGGGCTTGAAGAGTAGTAATGCCTTCCTGAATCGACCTCTTTACTTCGTTAGTTCCTACCGTGATATGCTCAGTCCAATTAGTGATGGCAAGAGCTTCGCTCACGGGCGGCACAGGTAGGGTGGAGTTGAGCATCAAGTCCAATTCCAGGCTTTCTACGGTAGCACCGGATTTGGACCATTCCGCCAAAAGTGCGTCTTGGTTTGCCCATATGAGCCACTTTAAATAATTGGCTGTCATGCTACCTCGAGCAATGAATGCCCTCATGTCCTGATTAAGAGCAAGCTCTACCTCATTTATGGCGACTGGGATCGAGTGCTTTAGGATTCCGGACCTGCATACAACAAGCGCCGCTCCCGGTTGAATAAGGGTGGAAGTTGACTCCAGAACGGCTTCTTCTGTTATGTGATCTTCAGTGTCAACTACTCTCTCCTGTTTCATATCCTTTGGTGAAACCCACGGGATATCGCCGTTCCAATATTCGGGTTTATCCTTTGATGGGGTGCCCCCTCCCACTACCCTAAATAGATATTTCAGCCTGACTACGTTCCAATGCGCCGGGATCTGACCTAGCCAGGTAATACCCGAATCTTTCATCAGAACTGCAGGGTCGAGGCCTTAAGTGACTACTTCTGTAATCAGGGCTTGTTGCCGCTCGTTGAGGAGCTTGAGAAGCCGCTCTTTGTCTTCGATCAAGGCGTCGATCTTGGACGTTTCTTGTTCAAGGAGCAGGATTATTTTTCGTTGTTCCCTTAGAGGCGGCACTACTATCGCCAACTCAGAGTATTTTTCTGCGCTCACATTTTCAATCGTGGCCTGGATAGAGCCTTGTCTAACCTGATTCCAATAGAGCGACGTTTTAAAATAATAAAATGCAAATCCGGGAAGAACCTTGTCCGTTTGGAACCTAGCCCTGATAAGGTAGCCAGCGAAACATGCGGGCCCTTGGTTCGAATGAAAAAGGAAGCTTTTCCCGACGGTTGCGCCGCTTCTGGCAAGCAGAATATCCCCATCGGCAAGTAAATAGGGCTTGGCAACCTCAAAAGGTAGGGACTTGAAAGTGTGAGGGTTAAGATTTCCGTCCGAATCAAAATCTGTAATTCGAATGTACCGTGGATAGTTTGGGTTGTTCTCAAGTGCGCATTCGTTCGCCCCATATTTAAGGGGTTCACGGATAAATCTTCTAAGTTTGGCGATTTTCCAGCCGACCAAGTTGCGGTCGATCGTAATGTTTGATTGCCCAATTGCGGCTGTCGTCAAATAGCTCCCGACGGGAACGTTCGGTGGCTTCGTTCCCCCTTAAATGTCCTTGGCTCATATAGCTCTTCGAATGTCACCGTGTCAGCCTCTCTATAAGGTAGAAGTCGAGAACCTTATAAAAGATTAACCGAATCCATAACTGCTCGCCATGCATGTAGGTTGCCCATTGAAAACAGCAGGGCTTTTTCGATTCTTGTATGTCCCAGTGCGCTGCTGCCGCCACGCCGTCGATCATCGCCTTTAAGGGTTCTGCAGCGATGTGGCTGAAAAGCAGTGGAGAATATACGTGCCAGTTGTGTTGCCGAGGCTCCTTATACAGGTGGAATCGCAAAGCGTCACCGATTGCACAAAATACGCTCCTGAAGCGGGCCGTCTCTAAGTCGATTGCCTGGATTTCCCGTCCATCATGGGAATATTCGTCGGATTTCCTTTGCAGTTTGAGAAAAGTACCACGGCCGTGACTTGCGGCCTTAAGCACACCTTTCTGCCAAACGTCGTCAACGCAATCCCCAACGGCGGCGGCGGCGATAATGTCGCGAACATACTCTACGTCCCGGGAATTGTCATTATTATGTGCTCTGCATGAGGGCACCTTTATGGGATCATCCCATCTGGCATTAGAAAACCATGACCTTGGAGGCGCATGCTCAACGCTTGTTTTAGGTTCGCCGCACGCGTAGCACACATCTACTGCTTCACTTGGTTCCAAATTTACTTTCCAAAATCTCTCTTAGTCCGCTGACAATGCTTTTCTCCAGCTCTCGCAACTCTATATCGATTTCCTTCAGCGGCCGCGGGGGAGTGTACACGTAGAAAAGACGGTTGAAGTTTATTTCGTAGCCTGTCTTGTCTTTCGTGCGGTCCATCCAAGCGTCAGGGACATGGGGCTTAACTTCTGTTTTGAAGAATTCGTTGATATCGACTTTAAGGGGGATGTTTTCGAAGTCGCGCAGTTCCGGGTCCGCCTCATATATGATTTTCTTCTCATCAGACTTGATCACGGGTTTGGCCTCTGGGTCGCGCTCGGTGAAGATGTCTCTAAACAATTTCACCTCAGGTTGCTTCCAGCGCGTCTTGCAAACTTGGGCGGCTCGGCGTGAGACCTCGCTCCAGTCAATTAGCGGCTCTCGGCCAAGCGCTTCGTCGATAGCTTCAACGTCTTCAGATAGATGAAGGGCTACCGCTAGCATGCGCGCTTTTCCTTCCAGGGTCATCTGGTAACGAAGTCTCAGAGGCCGTTCGACAGTAACACGCGTGTACCCGAAGTCGTCATTATCGAGAATCTTGGATGTGCTGCCTTCGGCGAGGTCCCCGTATTCTTTGACGATGTCGGCGATGTCGTCCCTCGGATCATTCGATTCAACCTCGCCGGTGAGTTCATTAATCTTTTTGCCCTCACCCAGCTTGCGCCTTTTCTGGCCAAGGCTTTTTCGCATCGAAACCCACCGCTCGCGGGCATCTATCAACTGAATCTTGCCTTTTCGTTCTGGGGTTTTTCGATTGCTAAGAATCCAAATATAGGTGGCAATTCCGGTGTTGTAGAACATTTGCTCTGGCAGGGCGACAATGGCTTCGAGCCAATCATTCTGTATGATCCACCTACGGATGTTGCTCTCGCCCGATTCGGCGCCGCCTGAGAAAAGCGGAGAGCCGTTGAAGACGATGGCGAGACGGGAGCCAAGCTCGTTAGTGTCTTGCCGCTTGCTCCACATGTGTTGAAGAAAGAGGAGGGCGCCATCGCTGACGCGTGGAACACCGGCTCCAAAGCGGCCGCCGAAGCCTAGACGTTCGCTTTGGCGCTTGATCTCTTTTTCTTGCCGCTTCCAATCGACTCCGAAGGGAGGGTTGGCCAAGAAATAATCGAACTTGCTCGGGATCGCTGTTCCTTCTTCTAGTCGATCATCTTCGTACTTGTCATCGAGGAAAGAGTCTCCGTATTCGACGCGGCTGCGGCTTGGCTTGCCGGGTTCATCCTTCATCAGCAGGTCGGAAGCGGCAATTGCGTAGGCTCTTGGATTAAAGTCTTGGCCATAGACAAATAGTTGGGTGGGTTTGTGATACTTTCTGAGCCATGCCTGCGCCTCCGAAAGCATGCCTCCCGTGCCGCAAGCTGGATCGAGCAGGGTGCGAACGGTGCCAGGCACCGTTAATGCGGCATCGTCGTTTCTAAGCAGTAGATCAACCATGAGCCTTATAACCTCACGCGGGGTGAAGTAATCGCCGGCGGTTTCATTCGCCTGTTCGTTGAATCGGCGTATCAACTCCTCGAAGAGCTGACCCATGCGGACATTGTCAACGACGTCGGGGTGTAAATCCACCTCGGAAAAGCGACGCACAACGAGGAACAAGATGTCGCTCTCGGACATTCTGGCGACTTCGCTTCGGAACTCGAAGTAATCGAAGATTTTACGTACATTGCTGGAGAATCCTTGAATGTAGTTTTCAAGGTGCTGAGCTAGGTTTTCAGAGTCGCCGAGAAGCTTTTCGAAGTTGAACTTCGAGTGGTTATGGAAGCGATACTTACTGGTCTTTTGTAGCAGTCGGTCTATGGTCGCTTCGTCCCTTCCTGCGGCAGAAAGGCGCTCGTATTCGGCTACAACTGCGTCTTTTGTGCTTTCGAGGACGCAGTCGAATCGGCGGAGAACCGTCATTGGCAGCATCACCCGCTCGTATTGCGGTGGGCGGTATGGTCCACGGAGAAGCTCAGCTATGTCCCAAATCAGCTTTACGGCCTCTTCGTGGGTTCGCATGGCACTCATTCTACCAATCGCGGAGTAGGTGACGAATCGAAGCGAATCTCGACGAAAGATTTTACAATACCACCCCGTCGCACGTCTACTATTTCTGATGAGACGAGAAGAAAAAGAATAGTACGACTCTTTGTGGTGGACCCACAAGGTGCAGGCCTTTCCACGAAAAAACTTTGCCGGCGCGCCGCTGGCTCTCGATAACTACATCGCGGGGTTGATCCTAGTTAACGTCGCCTGCGGGATTCCCCCGAAGGCGGCCTTCGCCATGGAAAGCATTTCTAGCCGCACGTATGCTCGCTATTTACAGCGGGCTCGCAGCTACAACGCGGGGGCGCCGGATGCGCTTCCTGAGCACGTTGACCTGTTGGAAATCGACCGGTATCTGTTCGCCTATTTTGAACTTCAGAGCATGGCCCTGGAGTTGGCGAGCGTTCAGCGAGCGAAGGTGGAGATTCAGCTTATGCAGGGTTCGCCGACTCGGAAGCTTATTAGTCGGACGATTTCGAAGACGCAGCAGGTTTTGTCGTCTGGGGGTCAGATTGTGACCCTTTACGGTGAAACGAAGGTTCAAGGTTCGGACCTGAAGGAGCATCGGCCGAAGGTTACGCCGCGGATTTTTCAGAACGAGGAGGGGTAGGGGAGTTTCGATTTTTAATTTTTGATTTTTGATTGGGGAGTTGGAGCCCCCGTCGCCTGTGCTCCGGCAGAGGAGAGGGGGGCGGGGGGCATAGGCGTTAAAATAAGGTCTTCCAGAGATAATTTCCAAAGTTTGCGACTCGCGCCTCTCCCGGTTCGCGGACTCACCGACCTCTCCATTCGGGAGAGATTTGTGGCTGCGGGAATGCCAAGGTGGCTTATTTTAACGCCTATGCCCCCAACCGCCTCTCGTCCAGCTAAAAGGGGCACCAGACCGCAAAATCCAACGGTCAGGTTTCCCCCTTGAACCCCCTATGAATGGATTCGACTCCCCGGAACACAGGAGAAGGGGGCTTTCCGGAGGCATCTGCCCTCCGGCTTTCGACCTTCGACATTCGACTTTCGCCCTTTCGGAACCTCTCCCCCGTCCCCCTCTCCTCCCAGGGAGCAGGAGAGGGGGTGCCCCTAGCCAAATCTGGACCCTGAGGTACAATGCCAGACGACGCGCACGTGCGCGTCTTCAACGTTTTCAACCCGCCGGAGGAGTTTTTAAGCATGCCAGCACTTGGCACAATCATTCAAGTTATGGGTCCCGTTGTGGACTGCCGTTTTTCGACCGACAACCTGCCCCTCATCTACAATGCCGTAACCATTAAGGATGAGAAAAGAGGCATCGATCTAGTCTGCGAAGTGGCCCAGCACCTTGGCGATGACATCGTAAGAACGATCGCCCTCAGCACCACCGATGGCCTTACGCGCGGGATGAAGGTGGAAGACACCGGCGCGCCGATTTCGGTGCCCGTGGGCGAGGAAACTCTCGGCCGCGTTTTTAACCTGCTTGGCAAGCCGATCGACAACGGCGCACCAATCAAAACCGAGCGAAGGATGCCCATCCATCGCCAGCCACCGACCTTCGAAGAGCAATCCACCAAGGTTGAGCTGCTCGCCACGGGTTTAAAGGTCGTCGACCTGATGATCCCCTTCAACAAGGGCGGAAAAATCGGTCTGTTCGGCGGAGCCGGTCTCGGCAAAACAGTTTTGATCCAGGAACTCATTCGAAACATCGCGGTTGAAGCTTCCGGGGTTTCGGTATTTGCCGGCGTGGGTGAGCGAACCCGCGAAGGAAACGACCTCTGGAACGAAATGAGAGAGGCCGAGTTCAAAGATGCGCAGGGCAACACCGCTCACGTTATCGACAAAACGGCCATGGTCTTCGGACAGATGAACGAGCCGCCTGGAGCACGACTTCGAGTCGCGTTGACCGCTCTTACGATGGCTGAATATTTTAGAGACGAAGTTGGCCAAGACGTGCTTATCTTCGTGGACAACATTTTCCGGTTCGTACAGGCAGGTTCCGAGGTATCGGCGCTTTTGGGAAGAATGCCCAGCGCGGTTGGCTACCAGCCCACTCTAGCCACCGAAATGGGCGGCCTTCAGGAGCGAATCACCTCCACCAACAAGGGCTCGGTAACTTCCGTGCAGGCCGTGTACGTCCCTGCCGACGACCCCACCGACCCCGCTCCAGCCACCACCTTTGCCCACCTTGACGCTTACGTCTATCTGGATCGAGGCATCGCTTCCAAGGGTCTGTACCCGGCTGTGGATCCGCTCGCTTCGACTTCTAAAAACCTGGATCCACGCGTGGTTGGCCAGGAGCACTACGATGTCGCCCGTAAGGTTCAGCAGAACCTGCAGCGCTACCGCGAACTTCAGGACATCATCGCGATCCTCGGTATCGACGAGCTTTCGGACGACGACAAGCAGTTGGTATCCCGTGCCCGTAAGCTGGAGCGATTCCTCAGCCAGCCAAACTTCGTTGCAGAGCAGTTCACCGGCAACCCCGGCCGATTCGTCTCTGTGGAAGAAACGGTGCGGGCGTTCAAGGAGATTGTCGAAGGCAACCTGGACAACATTCCTGAGCAGGCATTCCTTTACTGCGGCGGCCTAGATGACGTCATGGAAAAGGCTAAGAAGCTGCAGGAAGCAGGAGTCTAAAAGATGGCATCGGAGTTAACGCTCTCGGTGGTTGCGCCGGACCGCCTGGTTCTGGAAGAGACCGTTCAATCGGTGATCCTTCCGGGTTCGCAAGGCTATCTGGGCGTGATGCAAGGCCACGAGCCGACCATTACCTCTTTGAAGACCGGCTATCTGGAGTATCAGGACAAGAACTCGCAGCGGCACTATGTGGCTGTCGGCGGGGGCTTCGCTGAGATCCTTCCTGGGAAGGTTTCTGTTTTGGCGGATTCGGCGGACCGGCGTCACGAGATCGATGTGGCTAAGGCCGAAGCGGAGTTGGAAAAGGCTCGGGCAGCCATGCGAGGGGACAGCACGAGCATGAACCGCGAACAGGCGGTTCTTGAACTTGATAAGGCGATGAACCTTATTAAAGTCGCTAAGATGAGCTAAAACGTGAAAGGTGATAAGTGATAGGTAGAAGTAGAAAAGTATCCACTTTCGACTTTCGACTTTCCCGCCTTCCCCAATCCCTATCACCTATCACTTCCCCCTCATGAACAACGGTTGGGATGAATCCGCTTCGGCGTGGATCGCCAGCGTGGACGGCTTTGAATACACGCGGAAGGTTCTTTTAGACCCCGTCATGCTTGGCATGTGCGGGCCGGTTGACGGCCTTTCCGTTCTAGATGTTGGCTGCGGCGAAGGCCGCTTCTGCCGCATGCTTGGCTCTCTTGGGGCCAAGACGGTAGGGTTGGATTTGACTTTGGCTTTGGTGGAGTCGGCCGTCTCTCGGGATAGCGAAGGCTTCTATTTTAGGGCAAATGGCGAGGTTCTGCCAATAGCCTCGGACTCATTTGATCTGGTTGTTTCGTATCTGGTACTGATCGACATCCCGGATTTCCGGGCTAGCATTCGAGAGATGACGCGGGTTTTGAAGCCAGGGGGCAGGTTGGTTATTGGGAATCTGGCGCCGCACGCTTCCACCACCGAAACCGGCTGGATGCGGGATGATTTGGGGAATCGGACCTACTTTCCGATTATCGATTATTTGGACGAACGCGCGCAGCGCGTCGCATGGAAGGGGATCTCAATTGTTAATTACCACCGACCTTTGGAGGCGTATATGTCGACGCTGTTAGGGGCAGGGCTGATTTTGCGGGGGTATCGAGAGCCGGCGCCTTCTTTGGAGCACATCGCGGCGAACCCGGCTTGCGAGGTTGACCGCAAGGTGCCTTACGTGCATGCGATGTTGTGGGAGAAGGGAGGGCCTTAGGTGTTCGGCGTTCGGCATTCGGATATGTCAGCTATTTGAGGGTTAAAGCGTAGAGGGCAATGCCTTCGAGAGGCGCGAAGCCCAGTCCTTCGTAAAGACTTCTTGAGTTCGTGTTCGAAGTTTCAGTTGAAATAAGGAGGGTTTTGGCACCCGAGGCAGAGGCTACATAAATGGCCTCTTTGATGAGGGCGGTTGCTACTCCGCTGCGGCGACTGCTTGGCTCGACGAAGACGTCATTCACAATCCATCCCTGCGAGAGCCTGAGCGAGGCGAAACGCCGGTACATCAGGGCGAACCCGATGGGTTGGTTGGCTTCGTTTAGCGCGAGGATGAGTTTGGCCTCGTTTCGCTCCAGGCGCTCCCGTAGGAACTTGGAAGAACCAGCACGGTTGGATTTCTGGCCGTAATGGACACGGTAGGCGTCGAATAGCGCTGCGGCTTTTTGGGCGTCCTCTAGTTCTGCTTCTACGACTTTGAAGTCAAGTTCCATAAGTGGATACTACTTGATGACCCGAGCAGTGCGGACCTTGTCGCCTTTCTTGATTCCGTCGACGACGTCCATTCCTTCGGTGACTTTACCGACGACAGCAGTAACATGCCCTAACACTAGATAGGGCTCATAAAGAGATGAGGCGCTCTTCAAGATAAAGGGCTGTGAATCTCCGCTCCCATTCGACCCATCTGAGGCCATGCCCACCCAACCTGGGTTCCATGCCGCATCATACTTGTTGAAGTGGCCGTCGTATCCCGATGCACTATCGCTAATTCCGCCCTGCGCGCTATCTGGATTTTTGAGAGACGGCCCCCAACGAACGACCCAAGTCGCCACCCTGTAAAGAGGCTTCCCATCATAAGATCCAGATTGAACCAAATTGATAAAGTGTTTAACAGACTTAGGAGACCACTCCGAACCGGTTGTAATGGCGAAGCTCTTACCGTTCTGCATCGTGAACTTGACCTTCGAACCGGTCGGCGCGTAAATATCGTAGGTCGGGGGCCGTTCACTTCTGTCGCCAATAACGCTGAACACAAATGGAAGTAGGAGCAGCACCCAAACTGGCACAGATAGAACTAGGGCCGCTACGCCGATTAAGATGGCCGTCTGTGCTTTTTTCATCACTGAATCCGAGCGTCGCGGATCTTGTCGCCTTTCTTGATGCCATCGACCACGCTCATACTTGCCCGCATATCATATACGCTTTACCCACAAACCTGGTTACTAAAGACGGAAACAAGCTTCCTGGGTTTGAGCGGGAGCAAGCTCCCGCACTCCGGAGCTTCGCGACGGAGGTTGGCCGCCCTCTCGGCAAATTTGGCAGCCCAGAGCATGGCGAAGGAGATCAAGTTTCCCAGTTGGAGCTTAGCGACGGAGTCTGAACTTGGTTAATGCCAACGGATGATTGGCGGTTTGACGTCATATCGAACGCCGATCACCCAAGCATTTCGGATCTTGTCGCCTTTCTTGATACTATCCACCACATCCATTCCTTTCGTGACTTTGCCGACGACGGCGTAGGAGTGATACAAGCGCCAGGCCGGCTTCTTAAGAACAAAGAGCTGCGAATCGCCGCCGCGTTGGAGGCCGTCCGAGGCTACGCCCACGAGTGACCGGTCCCAATCGACGTTGTTGTTCTCAAAAGGCACGTCGTGGCCGGAGCCGCCATCGCCCATTTTCTTGTCGCTCATGGGTGCGGTTTTGCTGAGCGGGTCGCCCCACTGGGTTACCCAATCTTCCACGCGGTGTACGCGCTGACGATTGTAGAAATGTTGCATCACCAACTCCAAGATATGCTTCACCGTTTTCGGTGAAGTCTTGGGGTCGGTGGTAATGACAAACGTTTTGCCGTTCGCCATTTCGAACTCGATCTTGGGGCCGTTAGGGTGGTAAGTCGAGGCGGGTTCGACGCCGTTCGCGGGAACGTGGGACTGAGTGAGGGCTAAAGCCAATAAGAGTGCATGCATGGGCTTATTATAGTGGAGTATCGGGAATTTTCGAATCTCGATTTTCGATTTTCGATTGGGGACGGATTAGATTTCGTGTCCACTGGCCTTGGGCTGGTCCTCTTCACCCTCTCCGCTTCGCTCCTGCCTACTCGGGTTACGCCGGTGGTTGCTCAAACTGCGAATGGGCTTGATAGCGATTTTAGAGGTTTGGTTCTTCGAGCCTCTCCCGCTTCGTTCCTCAGCGACCTCTCCTTTCGGGAGAGGTATGGGATTGAACGATTTCGCGCGGTAGTGTTCGCTTGATATTACAGTCGAGATCCTGTTCCTCATCCAACCTAAACCTGGCTTACAGAGGAGGGAAAGCTTGCCGAATACATCTGCTGCAGCATCACGGCTTGACCGCCGTGGTAGGCCTCATGCTTACAGACGTGGAAGAGGATCCAGCGGAGGGTCATGCGTTCCGATCCCCAACTCATCCACCTTTCCGGAGGGCCGAAGGATTTCACGCTTTCGAGGGTTCTTTGCCGGACCTTATTTTGAAGCTGGTAATAGTAGGCGAGTGGCTTTTTAGGAGGGGTTGGCCATTTGCCGTTGTGGACATCGGTTTCGTCCTTTAGATAAAGCTTGAGTTCGGCGGGGTCGATTTCGCGGTTGAGGCAGAATTTTTCGATCCAGAAAGTTTCCACTTCGGCGATGTGGAGAAGGATGCCGCCAATGCTGTATCCGCCTGGGTAGGGTTGCCAAACGATGAGGTCTTCGTGGACCGTGTCGAGTTCGTTGCGCCAGGCGCGGGTGCCGTCGTTCAACATGGCCAAGAGATTGGCGTATTCGGCCGGATAGCCGGGCAGGAGTGGGATATCGTAGTCGGCCATTGTTAAATTCTCGATTGTCGATTTTCGATCCAGAAAGGTATGAGACTAGTCTATGAGACTACGACATAGACTTGCCTTCAGCCAACTCCCCAGTTCCGGGGCTGCTTCTTCGGGACCTTCCCCGGTTCGCGGACCCACCAGCCCCTCCACCCGAGAGGGGCGAGGAGCTTTGCAGCCATCGGCCAGGTTTTGCCAAGTGTGGAATCATTTTTTCGTAGGAAGGGCTCAAGACTAGAAAGCCGAGTTAAGCGTGATTCCGAAGTCGTTTTGGATGTTATAAGCGATGCCGTGAACGGTGCCTTGGCCGTTTGCAATGGTTAGCTTTCTGGCGCGGACGTCCGCTTGAGCAGCGGGGTTCGCGGCGTCCGCGCGGCGGTTGGCTATGATGACAAGTTTCGCCACTTCATCCTGGCTTGGGTCGCCCGTGCTTTGCAGGTTCTGAATGTCCTGCTGGATCAGTTGCTGGGTTGCCTGTGAGATCGAGCCGTCTTGAACGTTGATATCGAACATGAGAGCGACTGCTCTTTCGGAGGTCACGTTGTAAGTGCTGCACCAGCCTACGGCGGCGTTATATCTCTGTTGCGCGGCTTGAACTTCGATCTGTTGAAAGGCCGGATCGTAGCCAAGGGCGCTGAACTGGTCGTGCCACGGCTGCTGGATATGGAATCCCGAATCCTGGATGGTGTTTAGCCAGCTAAGTTGTTGCTGTAGCGATTCGCCGAGCGCCTGCCTTAGGGTGGCCGCGTTCGCGCCGAAGTATTCATCGATGATGCTGGAGTTCTGCTGGTCCATCTCCTGAATCAAAGGCTGGAGGGTGCGCTGGCCCCAGTTCCACTGCAGACAGCCAAAGCTCATGCCCATGCCGTCGAAGTTACCCGCGATGCCGGCGAAACATGCCTGCTGTTTCTGGCTGGTTTCGAAGGCGCCTGTTAGAGAGAGACAGCGGTAAGCAAGGCTGGTTGTGTCGGTATCGCTGGGGGCTGGGGCGTTTACGACTGCGGTGGTTGAAACTACAGGGGTTGTTGTTTGAGTTGTGGAACCGGTGGCTGCGGCGAGAGCGGCCCAGGTCTGTGGTCCGACCACGCCATCGGCGGTTAGGTTTTGGGCTTGTTGAAACTGCTGTACGGCAGCCAGAGTGCCGGGGCCGAAGTCTCCGTCTATTGCGCCGTTAAGGTAGCCGAGCGATTGGAGCTGGGTTTGGAGTTGGGAGACGAGGTCGCCGATATCGCCTTGTTGGATGATGGTCGTTGTTGGAGCGGACATGCGTTAAAGGACGGAATTGAGAGGTCGAAAGTCGAAGGTCGAATGATGGAAGTCGAAGGTCGAAGGTCGAAAGGCGGAAGGGAAGACGCTAAGGTTTATTTTAATACTTGCGATCCACATCCTTATCCGAATCTTTGATACGGAGGCGATAGGAATAATGAAGATTCCCAATGACCGTCTTGAACTCTACGTCGCAGTAGTGCCCGGTAGGATGCAGGGAAACTGTGCTTTTTAGGTCGAACGGACTCTCTTTATCTGGGTATGGGTTCCCGTCTAAGGGCCATGAAGGCCATTTGCCGTTTTGATGTTGGTCATCCAGCACCTGGAGCAAGATGGAATTGACGTCGCGCTCCCGCAGTGCCTGGACGGGGTTGTGATATGGCCACAATTCAGTCTTGATCGTAACTTCGGCATCACACGAAGTCTCAGAAGATGCCCCTAAATCGACTTTGAGCACCATTTTGTCAACGTCTTTTTTGGGGAGGACATCCACCATCTCTTCATAGCTCTTAGGCCACCTCCCGGTGATGAAGTTGAACTCTGTGATCTCCCATTTCGCTTGCCAAAAGGCGGGGTTATCGGGCGAAAAAATAGGTTCAAGGATTCCCATCAGGAAAAGGATAGGAAGTGAAGCAAGGAAGGAAATGGCCAGGTATCGTCGGACTTCGTAGAACCATAGCCTCCTTTTGCGAGATCGCCAATCGACGCCCATGTAGGTTGATTGACGTGTGTGATTGGGGTTTTAGTTATTGGAGCCGGCGCACCAATGAATTCTTAATTTCTAAGCCGATATCAAAATGCCTATTTTTGGAGTCGCAAGCAGCTTCGGGCTCGGTTTTAACCCCCTCCAGTTCCGCTCGTACCTCGCTACCCTGGTTCCCCCTTCCGCTCGTTCCTCGCTAAAAGGGGGTACCACATTCTCGATTTTTGAGTGTCGATTTCCGCTCGTGCCTCGCTAAAAGGGGTCACCGCTCTCGTATTTTGAGTACCGATTTTAGATTGAGGACTACCCCCATCCCAACCCTTCCCTCTCCACTAAAGGGCACCAAACCGCACGAGCCATCGGTCGGGTTTGCCCCTTAAAGTGCAAGGGGAAGGGCTTTCCGGAACCACGGCTGTTAGACCGCAAGGAGATTTCTGCGCAATCCACTTGCTGCAAATCCAATCAGCGTTGCCATCAGCACCAACCACAGGGATACCACGATAACTCTCGCTTGGGCTTCTCTGACCTCCGTAAACTGGAGCGATCGACCTGCAACCAAAAACCCGCCTTTAACTGACCGCGCTACAGCGGCGACTCTAATGCCAGGTTGGGGTTGCCAAGTGAATTTCTCGCTGCCGTCGCGGCTGAGGTTGTCGAATATTCCAGTGGGAGGAGTTGGGATTTTCCTGTTCAGAAAAACGGTTGACCATTTGGGCTTGCCATCATTTCCGTAAAAGATTAGGAAAGGCCGAACCGTGGAGTTCATTTCTGCACTTGCATTACTAATGCGGAGGGGTGCTCCTCTCGCCATTTGGGAAGCCATCGTATCCACAATCATGCCTTGCGGTTGGTCGGCTCCTCGGCGAAGGGTCTGCTGCCACAGGATAGCCATGACGAGGATTGCAAAGCTAGAAACAACAGCAGTTGCCGCGGCATAGCGCACGGAATGGTTCTTGGCATCTTCCCATCTTTGTCGCAGAATGGATCCACTCAAATCGAGGTAAGCGCCCAGCCAGAACCCGATTGAAGAGCGGCGCTCTACGTAGGCGTCTTTAAGGGTAAGAAGAAGCTGCTCGCCGTAGGTCTTGCGGAACGCGCGCGGGTAAAGGAGCATTCCGAGGCGGTAGCAAAAAAGCAGGATTGGGTTAGGTTTCATATTAGGCTCCTTGCACCAGGTTTTTTCTGGAAACGCTTGCGAGCGTTAGTTTGAGCCGGTTGACTTCGGCCTCGAACACGCGCTGGCCGAATTCCGTGATTCGGTAATAGCGACGGCGCTCGTTGTCGGTGCTTCCGGTTTCTTCGACGAGCTTCGTCTTTAGCATGCGATCAAGGGATCCGTACAGAGTGCCGGCCCCCATTGTAATGCCTCCGCCTTCTTGGAGGTTGGCTTCTTTCATGATTGCGTAACCGTGCTTCTCGCCTTCGGCGAGGGCGGTTAAGATGGCGAAGACTACAGGTGATAGGGGCAGGAGGTCATTTGCTTCCATGGGTTTAGTATAGCATAAACGGATACATCTGTTTGTGTAATAAGTGAGATGTGAAAGGTGATAGGTGATAGGTGGGAAGGAGCGGATAGGGGATGGGAGATGGATGATGGTACAAGGTGAACCGTAAACGGTAAACGGTAAACAAACAGACAACTTCGCCGACCCTTGCATTCGATTTCGATTGAGACCGTATCTACCCGGATATGGCGCCCATTCGTCGTCCACCCTTAATCCCCCAAGGGATTTTCGATTCTTGCGAGTCGATTTCAAAATGGTTAGTTGTCGTGTCGCTAGTCGCTCCGGGCCCGATTGCCACCCCCCCCCGTGGATTCTCGATTTTTGATTGTCGATTCTCGATTGGG
Organism: Fimbriimonadaceae bacterium; assembly: GCA_036502005.1. Lineage (GTDB taxonomy): Bacteria > Armatimonadota > Fimbriimonadia > Fimbriimonadales > Fimbriimonadaceae > DASXZH01. The sequence goes on along the minus strand of DASXZH010000090.1, from coordinate 107,112 downwards.
GCGGAATTTCTGGGCCCTCACTCGGGAATTTCGATCCGAAAGCCGATTTCAAATGTCTGATTTCAGATTGAGACAGACTTGCCCAGGTCAGGCGTAGCAATACAATCGAACGCCCTTTCGATATCCTCCCTCAGTCCCTCCTTGGAAAGGAGGGATGGGCTTAGTCACAAATTTGAAAAGAGCAATCCAAAACTGCGCAAGGCGAAGAGCTTTCCGGACCTATCACCTTATCACCTATCACTTTTCACCTCCATAGCCCGCAACCTAAACCCCTTCCGCGAGGTAATTTCTCCTCGAATGAACGACGTCGTATTTAAAACCGGTGGTGACTGGGACAGCACCACGCTTTTCAACAACGGGCAGGAAGTGCCGGCCAACGAGCTCTTTGTCGACGCCCAGACGGGCAGGAACGATTTCGGCGACCCCGACGCAGGCGGCGTAAGTTTAGGTGGGGAGTTCACGGCTTATATAGTAACTCAGGACGCTCCGAATGACCAGATGCCGATTTTCCCCGGGCGATTGGTGATTCGAGCCCCAAAGCACGAAATAGTCGTTGAGAACACTCACCCGCAGTTTCTTTTTGAAGTCACCAAGGTCTGGCTAGACCAGCAGGACGTGAGCAACAACCTCGTCGACTTACATATAGAAATCGATGCGGTGAACAACAACGTCCAAGGATACATAACACTTTACAAGTCGCACTTTTTCAGCTCAGATGAAGTGGCGACAATAACCCTCCTGTAACCCATTCCGTTATATAAGAACATGAACAGACTGAAGACCTTCCTTATTGTCCTAACGGTGACGGCCTTCGCCCTCACTGCATCGCTTGCCAGCGCTCAAAGGGGCCGAGGCAGTTTCGGAGGTGGCGGACACTCGTTCGGCGGTGGTGGCCATTCCTTTGGAGGAAGCAGTGGCGGATCATTTGGCGGCGGTAGCCGATCTTTTGGAGGCGGCGGGAGCAGTGGGGGCTCGTTCGGCGGACGAAGAGGCTCTTTTGGCGGCGGGTCTACGGGGTCTTTCTCACGAAGCAGCGGCTCAAGCAGCTTTAGTCGGTCGGGTTCTTTCGGCCACACGGGCAGTGTTCATTCGACTTCGGTATATGGCCCCGGCTATCGCTCTGGTTATGCCACTAGCTATAGGTATGGCAACAGCTATTATCCGGTCCACTACTATGGCGGCTGGGGCGATTACAGCTACTACTGGATGCATCCTTCATGGTATTACTGGACGCCTTTTCACCCTGCGTTCTACTACGGCAGCCCTTATTTGAGCAATGGCGTTTGGGTTCCTGGCGGTTTCTCCTTCACTCGTCTGATTATTAGCATCCTGTTCTTTGTCTTCATCATCTGGCTCATCGCCAAGATATTTGGCGGCGGCGGAGGCGGAGGCCGAAAGGTTAAGTACACGAGCTACGAGTAAGGGAATTCTCGAATGTCGAATGTCGAATGATGTAGGTTGTGCGTAGTTTATTGTTCTCGGTCGACAACGCCCTTTAAGGGAGAACTACCTGGAGGTTACAGATCGTAAGAATCTCTATTGAAGGCGAGACCCTTATCGGTGAAGTTGAAGGGATGCATAAATTCTGGGCGGTGAAGAGCCGCCTGGAGATTCCGTTGGAGCATGTTATCAATGCAACGATCGCTCCTGAGGATGCCAAATCTTGGTGGCATGGCTGGAAAATGATGGGCACTGATGTCCCGGGAGTGTTTGCGGCCGGGCTTTTTCGGTTTCACGGCAAATGGGTCTTTTGGGATGTTACAAATCCCGATTACGCCATTTCGATTTCCCTTAGGGACGAACTCTACAACGAGCTGTTGATCGAAGTGGAAGATCCGGCCGCTGCAGTCGATTTAATCCGACGTTCGTTGACGCCTAGGTTAGATTAGGTTTAGAATGGCGTGAAATATTTCACGCACTCTTATTTGTTTGTGGGCTACGCTCTTTTTAGCTATGTCACGCATGAAATCCGAATCCTCCTGCTTCCCTTCCAACGCGACGACGATCGCATATATTCTTTTCCTTACGTCCTTATCGAGCGCTGCAATAGCAGCCCCGAGCGGGGTGAAATGTAGCCTGGAAAAGGTGACCGACAGCCAGTCCGGCAAGGTGGCCTTCACTTATTTCCTTCCAACGGGATGGACGGCTCATCACGCCATGGGCTGGATCGGACCTGGCGCATATTCGGCGAACCTTTCAGCTACGACATCCGATAAGAGATACTTGGCAGACCAGCTTGAACGCTCGATTATGACTTTCTCTCAAGCCGGGGCTAATTCAAAAGGAATCCGGATAGACCATGCGACCGATTTTCTGCGCGCGTTCTTGGAGCAGGTCAAGAAGACTTATAACGCGAGCGACTTTAACATCGTCGATGAGGCCAACGAGCCGATGCCACTGAGCGAGATGGAGCAGCAGGCCGCTAACAGAAATTGGGGCCCCATGCAAACCCGAGCCATCGTGCATGAGGCCGGCTTTATCAAGGCGACTTTTACTTACAACGGCGAGGAAGAAACGGTCTTTGTCGGCACCACGGTGGACGGAACCAACTCCCGAACCCACCAACTCAACAACCCAAACGTGACGGTTGCCGAGTCCGGTGTCTTCGCGGTCGGCCCAACTACCTGTTTGGTGGCACCCTCGAATCCCTCCGCCCAGAAGATAAAGGAGCTGCAGGTTACGGCCTCCAGCATGAGAATTACTCCTCAGTTCCTGGAGTATTGGCGCGAAGTGAATACGCAGCTAGCTGCGGCGCAACTGGGAGCCAACGCGGCCGCTTTGCAGTACAAGAACGCAACTTGGCACGAGCGCTCCATGGCGGCGTTTCGAGATCAGATGGCTGGGAAGGATGCGAACACCCGTCAGTTCTGTAACTACATTCAAAACCAGCAGGACTACAAAACGCGAACCGGCGAGACGGTAGCGCTGCCTGCTTCCTATAAACACGTTTGGGGCGACCAGAACGGGAATTTCTTGCTGACCGACGACCCGACGGTGGATTTGAGGGGAACCGGAAGCGGGGATTGGAAGCCGTTGGAGAGGAGTTAGTAACGAGCTTCGCTCGAGTGATAAGTGAAAAGTGATACGTGATAGGGGAAACTTCGGAACCCCCATCCCAACCCTTCCCCCTCTGCTCCGCACAGGAGGGAAGGGCTCGGATCCCTTTTCTATATATCTCTCTTATCACCTTTCACTTTTCACATATCAGGCGCCCTGCGCTTAAACGTATTCCTGATCGATGTAGCACCAACGCCAGTCTTCGCCGGGCTCGAAAGACTGCATGACGGCGTGGTCAGTCGCTTTAAAATGCTTGGTAGCGTGCTTGTTTTTGGAACTGTCGCAACAGGCGACATTGCCGCAACTAAGGCAGATCCGAAGGTGCACCCAGGTGTCTCCCAACTTTATGCATTCTTCGCATCCTAGCGCACTAGGAGTCACAACGTGGATTTGGTTTAAATGTGTACAGGCCATGGCTATTTGTAATCCTACGCCAGAAAGCCAGGAACAATTGCGTGTCCTGGGCCGTCCAAACGCAAACTGGTTGTATCATGAGGGTTAGCCGGTGGGGCACCGGGAACAACTGCTTTGAAGGGGTTTCATTTATGCGTAAGAGTCTTGCGTTTCTTGCTTTCTTGACGGTGCTATCGACTACTTCGCTGGCTCAAACCTACACGTTTACGGTGGACGCCACGGCCAACAGGCAAGCCATAAACCCATTGATTTACGGCGTTGCATACGCTACCCAGGCCCAACTTATTGACCTGGGCGCCACTCTAAACCGCTTGGGCGGCGATCCGATGACGCGATACAACTGGAACATCAACGCCGATAACCGCTGCGCAGACTATTTTTTTGAGAGCATTGGCGACGCAAGCGCCGTAGCCGGATACCGAGGAGATGCTTTCATCCAGGGCGATGAGGGTGCAAACGCGCAGACGATGATCACGATTCCGACGATTGGATGGGTTGCAAAACTCGGAACCAACCGCGCAACTATATCTTCGTTTTCGGTTGCCAAATACGGCCCCCAAACTGCGACTGATGAGTGGGATGCGGATGCAGGCAACGGAATCTCCACAAAGACGGGCCACCCATTTATAACGGGCAACGATCCTAACGATGCCGACGTTCCATCCGACGTGGCTTTTCAGCAGCCTTGGATCACACACATGGTTACCAAGTGGGGCACGGCCGCCAAAGGCGGCGTCAAGTATTACTTGATGGATAATGAACCCAGCATCTGGTTCTCCAGCCACCGCGATGTGCATCCGGTGGGCGCCAAGATGGACGAAGTTTTGGGTGACATTCTCAACTACGGAGCAGCAGTTAAGAACGAGGATCCAAGCGCTTTAGTTGTTGGCCCCGAGGAATGGGGTTGGAGCGGCTATTTTGAAAGCGGATATGACCAACAAACGGGCGGCACCAGCGACCGCGCGGCGCACAACAATATGGATTACATTCCATACTTGCTGAAGTCGATTGCGGCTTCAGATGCGACCTCCAAACGACGCACTTTGGACGTGCTTAGCCTTCACATTTATCCGCAAGATGGGTCGAACAGCAATGACTGTTCGCCAGCAGCCTTAGCCATCCGGAACTCATCAACTCGATCCCTTTGGGATCCAACTTATGTGGAACAGTCGTGGATTAATACGGATATCGATCTTATCCCCAGAATGAAGGCATGGGTGAACAGCTACTACCCAGGCACTCTCATTGGCATCACGGAATACAATTGGGGCGCTGAGCCCTATATGAGCGGCGCAACGGCTCAGGCCGACATCGACGGCATTCTGGGTTGGCAAGGTGTCAACCTTGCCACACGCTGGACCACGCCTGACCCTTCTACACCGACGTATAAGGCGATGAAGATGTATCGCAACTACGATGGTCTCAACCATGGTTTCGGCGATGTGAGCGTGAGCGATACGGGAACCACCATGAGCCCGAACAATCTCACCAGCTACGCGGCAACGCGAACTGCCGATGGTTCGCTTACCATCACGGTCATCAATAAGGTTTTGACGCAGGCTAATGTGAATATCAACCTGCTGCATTTCGTAGGAAACAACACGGCCCAAGTTTGGCAACTTACTCCGGCGAACTTGATTCGGCGAAACGTGGATTTGATCGTGAGGAACTCGGTTTTGGCTGGAACGGTCCCCGCGCAGAGCGTAACGATATTCGTCTTGCCGCCGTCTACGGTGGCAGAAACGAAGCCAGGCCCAATCGCCGCGATTGCAGCTTATGGCTACAATGGGAAAACTACGGTGAATTGGACGGGCGGAGCCGGTGCGACCTACTACCGCGTTTACCGAAGCACGACCGCTGGTGCGACGACGGGGTATTCGGTTTTGGGAATCGTCTATGTTCCCACTTACACCGATACCGCAGTAACCAACGGAACGACTTACTACTACAAGGTTGAGGCGGTTGATCCCGTCGGCCCTTCCGCTCCTTCTGCGGCGGCAGCAGCCACGCCGATGGGGGCAAATCCGGACACTTCGCAATACAACTTTGAAACCAGCGCACAGGGCTGGACCACATCCGGAGGCTTGGTGGGGACGCCCGCTACCTCTGCAACCGAACATTTCGTTGGATATCAGTCGCTTGCGGTGCCGATCACGGCAACGAAATCTGATAGCCAAAATGCTTATGTTCTTTCGCCTACCGCTCCGGCCGGCGCGACCGTAACATTTCACGTTTGGATTCCATCAGGCTGCTTGCTATCGGCTATCCAGCCGTACGTTCAGCAAGGCGCGAGCGGGGGATGGACCTTTACGGGGACCTATACGGCCCTAAGCGCGCTCAAGACCAACGCTTGGAACACGATTACGGTGACGGTGCCAACCAACGCTGTAACGCCTCTATATGAATTAGGCGTTGAGTTCGACTCAAGCGTGGCTTGGACAGGAACCTGCTACGTCGATTCGGTGAGTTGGCCAACAACAGGAAAGGCGCGCTAGCTGTGGATTCGGGCGAACATGTGCTCGATACCTTTTTGGTGAGCGAGTTGGGCTCGGACGACAGCTTCTGCATCGGCAAGAAACTGGGATAGCTCGCTGTTGACAAGGATGTAGTCGAAGCCCCAGGCGTAATCCAGTTGCTGATCGGCGGTGCTGATTCTGCTCGCCAGGTTGGCGGGAAGCTCGCCAGTGCGGGCGACGATGCGCTTCATGAGTTCATCGATACTTGGTGGCATTACAAACACACTGGCGACCCTTCGGGCGCTGAGGATCCTGAGCCGGGACATGCCCTTTACGTCGAGTTCGACAAGAAGGGGGGCAGTGTTTTTGGTTGCGATGAGGTCCAGCGGCGAGCCGTATTGGTAGTCGCCATAGGTGCGTGTGCTTTCGAAGATTTCGCCGAGTTGGACTTTTTCGTCGAAATCGTCGCCGCTGATGAATCGGTAGTCAACACCGTCGACCTCGTTTTCTCTTGGAAGGCGAGTTGTGTAGGTGGTGACCCGCTTGACCTCGGGGAACTTTGCCGTTATGTGATCTAGGAAGGTTTTTTTGCCCGCCCCACTTGGCCCAGACACGACGATGAGCAACGGTTTAGGTCCTGCCGAATGCCTGTCGTCCATTTTCCGATGTCCAAGACGGCCTAGGGATGCGTTAAGTCTCTACGGTGTGACGGGTGACGAGTGACGGGCGATGAGTTAAATGTTGATCTGCGAAGTTACCCGCCCGCAAGTCGAGCCGGTCTGCGTATCGTCAAGGGAGCTTTATCAATGGCTGTCCTTCTCCAACGCGTCACGCGGAACACGTCACACGTCATTAATCACCTTCCAAACCCATCACCCGTCACTCGTTACTCTTGAAGTAATCTAATGCTCATGGCTCGTTATGGCGTCGGCGTTATAGGCTGCGGAAATATAAGCGGCATTTACTTTCAAAATTGCAAAAGATTCTCTAACCTAGAACTCGTTGCCTGTGCGGATTTGGACCTCGAAAGGGCCAAATCGAAAGCGGCGGAATATCAGATTCCCAAGGGGCTTTCGGTGGAGGATCTGCTTAATGATCCGGACGTCCAAATCGTCATCAACCTCACCATTCCCAAGGCTCACGCGGCCATTAACGATGCGGCATTGAACCATGGCAAGCATGTTTACACGGAAAAGCCTTTGGGGATTAACCGAGCTGAAGGAAAGCAGACGATGGATCTGGCCAAAAGCAAAGGGCTCTTGGTTGGCGGAGCGCCGGATACTTTTCTGGGTGCGGGTTTGCAAACCTGCCGAAAACTGATTGATGAGGGGGCCATCGGCCGGCCCGTTTCGGCAACGGCCTTCATGATGGGCCATGGACCGGAAAATTGGCATCCGTCACCGGAGTTTTTCTATAAGATTGGGGGCGGGCCCATGCTCGATATGGGGCCGTATTACATTACCGCCCTTGTTTCGCTTTTGGGCGGCGTAAAACGTTTGGCTGGAATGACAAGCATCTCGATAGCGGAACGCATGATCGGCTCCGAGCCGCTGAAGGGCCAGTCGATCTTGGTGGATACGCCCACTCACTTAACGGGGCTGATGGAATTCGCCGGGGGCGCGGTTGGGACGATTATTACGAGCTTTGACACTTGGCGCGCGAACGTGCCTCTGCTTGAGATCCACGGAACCGAAGGCTCCTTGAGCCTGCCTGACCCCAACTCGTTTGGCGGCCCCGTGAAGGTGTTTAGCCCGAAAGCCAACGAGTGGGAGGATGTGCCCCTCGCCTTCGGCTATGAAGAAAACAGCCGCGGAGTTGGCGTTGCCGATTTGGCTTCCGCTTTCGAGCACAAGCGGACGGCTCGCGCCAGCGGCGACCTTTGCTATCACGTTCTGGACGTGATGCAGTCCTTCCAGGAGTCTTCGGAGGGGAACAAGTTTATTGCTCTAACGAGCGGCGTGGAAAGGCCGGCTGCGATGCCGGAAGAAAGCTTTACTTTTGCGGAAAAGGAGAAGGCCGTCGTTTAAGGTCCGGGAAATTATTAGGTTTTTCGGAACCCAGTTCCCAGTCTTGTTCCTCGAGCCTCTCCCGGTTCGTACCTCACTCCACTTAAAGGGGCACCCGGTCCGCACGAGTCATCGGACGGGTTTCCCCCTTGCACCCCCTCCGAATGGAATGGACACCACCTCTCCTCTCGGGAGCGGTTTGTAGCACTGGGAAGGCCTGAGTGGGCTTAATTCGCCTATTGGGACTGGATGAGGCAAGGGATTCATAAGGTTCCCTACCCGCGCGATTATTCCACCGGACAACTTACGGCCTAATGCCCTTTGTTCATCCTCCCTCGATCCCTCTTGGAAAGGAGGGAAGGACCTGGTCAAAATCAAGTTGTAAATAGCGAAAGTTGGGCTGCATTTCCACGTTCCCTACTGGGGAATCGACCAACTCCGAAGCAGAAGCTCAGAGTTTGTGCTTATGTTTAAAAAATCCTAACTCGAATGTCGTAACTAAATTTTGGAAAAGGCCCTTCTCGCCCTTGAGGGCGGGATCTATGGACTTGGAAAGGAGGGCAAGGGCCTATTCAAAATTTTGAGGCGTAAAACTTACCTAGCAGCCCAAGCTAGCCCTCGTTTCATGATCTCGTAAGGCTCGCCTGACGCGATGGTGGCGGCTTGGTGCCCAAGCGCGCAGTAGAACACTTTCCCTTTTCCATAGAGGCGTGTGAACACCACTGGGATGTGGCACTCGCCGTTGGGGACGTGGGGGCCATCGGCGACTGGGAACTTGGTGGTCGCCAAAACCTTATTGGCCGGGTCGGTGTGCAGATAATACTGCTCACTCTTCACCTTAAAATCGCTGAGACCGGCCGTGATCGGATGCGAGTGATCGGTAATGTGCACGTCATACTCCACACCGTCATCGCCGGGGTGGGAGACCCACTGGGCGCCCGTAATAAAATGCCATTCCGGCGAACCGCGAAATGCGTCGCACATTCCCCCGTGGCATCCACCGACACCGAGGCCGCTTTCGACGGCCTTCGCAACCGCCTTCACCTGGTCCTGCGATATTTCTCCCATGGTCCAGATCGGCACCAGCAAGCTGAACGTGTTCAAATCTTGCTCGGTTAAAGCTGCGAGGTCATGCGAGAGCATGACCTCAAAATCCTGGGTGCGCAGAATGTCCGCGCACAATTCTCCCACTTCTTTTGGCTGATGGCCGTCCCATCCGCCCCAAACTATTAAAGCTTTCTTCACTCAGTCAATTATGACCGGCGAACGGCTGCTTGAGTTTTAGCAAAGTCGACCACAACCTGTTGGCTCTGGCCGCCAGTTTCCGTGATCGTCCCCACCATATGGTTTGAACTATTGAGGGACACGTTGCCCTGGAAAACATCCGACGCGCTGCCAATAGTAACCGCCACGTAAAAATGGCCGTTGTTATCGATGTTGGCGGTGCCCATCGTTCCCGTTTGGTTCACAGTGGTATCGGTTACAGTTCCCGTGATGCTTCCGATTGAATCGACCGTGAAAGACATGGTGCCGCTATCCCCGCTGGCGCCAGTATACGATCCGCTGTAGGTGCCGTTATAAATAATCGGTACGGCGATGCTTCCGTTGCCTGCACATCCTGTAAGTCCGAACGCGATCCCTGCCGAGGCCAGCAGTGACAGCTTATAGCGTGAAATATCCATTATTTTTCTGTACGCCGACTTTCAGGAGATGTAACATGCATCGGCACTCGGAACCTACATTTTGGATTTGGGCCGTGTTCGCACTCATCCTTCACATCGCTTCCGATGAGCTGGTCGAGCATGGATGCAGCTATGCAGCAGCAATTTGGGTGTTTTGCTGTGAGCCCTTTCAGGGGGCAGCCGTTTGTTTTTATAACCAGGTCTTCTCCATCCTTTTCCACGCGCCCGCTTCCTCCGAGGGCATTTAGCTTGGTAACCGCGTTCTCGGCGCGCTCTTCGATGGAGCCATAAGCCACTTCGGGGTGTCTGGCGGCGAGGTTCCGGCCAACCTGGCAGAGGATCTCATTTAGCTCTTCGGGTGGAAGTTTGGTCTCTAACAACCCGACCAGGGTTTCTAGCACACCGGGATAAGCGCGTGAAAAGGAATGCTCCGCTTCTTCCGTGATCTCGAAAGTTTGAAAAGGTTTACGGTGCCCTTTTTGGTCGGGGCCCTGGCGAACGATCTTATCGCGGTCCAAATCGGCAAGGTGGGTGCGAACCGCGTTTTCGGTTAGTCCAAGTTCTTGCGCCAATGCGCGGACAGTTTGCGGCCCGGTTCTTAATAGGGCCACGATTCGGCCCTTTGTGCTCTGGGCAAGTCTCAAGTCTCGTTGGTTAGATCGCATGCACTACTTATATATACGGCTCAATCTTACAAGAAAAGATAATAAATCAATAAAACTATTAACTTATTCGGAAACAACCGCGTAGAATGGCGCAGGCAAACGCCTTTTGAGGAGAAAACGATGAAGAAGATGATTTTTGCGGCCATGGCGGCCGTGCTTACAACTGCTTGCTTTGCGCAAGACACTATGGATATGAAAAGCCGATACGGCGGGCCGGTTTACATGGGCGATCCAGCTTTGAATGTCACGGCATCGTTGGTTCAAGCGGGCGGGGGCCCCGAGAACTTCAGCACGGTCGAGGCACTAAACCACCTCTTGGGCAAAAAGTTGGCGAAGGCTGAAGTTGCTAAGCTTACCGACCAATATGGCGCTGACAAGGTCACGTCCTTTGTTACAGTTTTCAACTTTGTAGTTGCCGATTCTCTAAAGATCGCCACCGCTGCCGGCGTTAAGCTGCCGGATGCAGACATGAAGGGCAAGAAGCTGGCCGCCACTCTCGTTTCTGCGGGAACGGACAAGGATGGAACTTTCTGGATCGGAACCGTCCTCGATAAGGCCGTGACCCACAAGATCCATATGCAGGTAATGGACGACATCGATGCCAAGTACGGCCAAGATGCGGACGCTAACTATCATAGGATCTCGAACCAAGCCATGTACGATGCCGCACAGGCGTTGGGGGCAACGAGCACGAAGCTCGCGTCTTTCCACTAAACTACCCTCCAACCCACAACCCCGCTTCATTTGAGGCGGGGTCTTTTTAATTTATGCCGCTTACAAGCTTTTAAGTTTCAGATTCGATTCGGCGAATGCGCAGATCGTTTCCTAGGATAGGAACAGCGGAAACCCGCAAAGGAGAAAAGAAATGAAACTAAGAATGATCGCAGCACCTCTCGCAACTTTAGCAATCGGCGTGGTTATGACAGCAACACCGATGACGGCATCAGCAAACGGCTATCGTCACAGTTCCGATCGCGGCACCTGGAATGGATTGGCTCTCGGAGCAGCAGCGCTGGGCGGCTATGGCATCGCCTCCCACCAGCCCGGTTTGGCGGTTCTGGGACTGGCAGGAGCCGGATATTCCGAGATTCGCGCCAACAACGACTACTGCGCGCCGGTTCGCAATGACTGGCGAAGGCCAGTCGAGGTTCGAAGAGATTTCCGCCGAGATAGATGATTCTAGCGACTTAAGAAAAAGCGAGTTGCATGACCGGGAGAGGCCGCCTTTCGAGGAAGGGCGGCCTCTCCTACTTTTCGTGTTTACTGAACATTTCAAAAGGCTGATTGTCCATTCTTTGTACTATTAAGCTTGTAATCGCCCTCTTTTCATGTAAAATAGATAAACAAATGGCCTTGAACGAAACTATTGAAGTAGATCGTCAATAGGAAAGAAAGGGGCGATGCTAGCAAGCGCATCGTTAATGGAGCATTCCCTGAAATCTGAACTATCACCAACCGTTCGAATCACGATAGAGGCAATACGGAAGAACATTCGATCCGGTGTTCTCAAGTCGGGCTCTGTGCTCCCTTCGGAGGCCTCTCTTGCGAACACACTTTCCGTTAGCCGTGGCACGGTTCGCCGTGCTATAGAGGCCTTGGTTATCGCGGGCGACTTAAAGCGAAAACCCTATTCCCGCCCGATTATAGAGGCGAAAAGTGCGCGAAGGGCGGTTTCGGGATCGGAGGTTCAAGTTTGGATCAGCCACCCCATTGCCGACGGCGCCTCTCTCCAATTCCTTCGCGGAATCTCCACCGGTCTGATGGGCACCAATTACCGGGTGGTCGTTCGGGAGCCATGCCGTTTTTACGCCGACTTTGTAAAAATCGAAGAGCGCGAGTTCCTTAACGATTTCCTCGCAAACGAAAATGCGTTGGGGGCCATTATTGAGCGAGATCCTTTCGCCGAAAACGACGAAATGTACGCCAAGCTCATCGCGGCCGGTAAGCACCTGGTGTTTGTAGATATTGCCCCGCCCGAAGGCATGGAGGCTGACCATGTTTGCACGGCAAACTTAGCCTCTGCCCGTAAGTGCGTAGGGCATTTGCTTGATTTAGGACACACGCATATCCATTTCGTGACCGATACGGATATTCCGGACACTATTAAAGATCGAGAAAGGGGATATTGGCGTGCGATGCGAAGCGCCGGACTTGCGGAGCTTGGCAAGAGGATCGTTGCGGAGGACCTGCCACCTATCTCCGCCAATTCTAAACTTCCTATCGGCAACTCTTTTTCTAGGATTTTGAGCAAGAGTCCAAAATATTCGGATTGGGCGCAGAGAGTTGTCCGTGAGCTCTTGTCTTCCGATCCCATACCAACTGCGATTTTCGCCAGTTGTGACGTGCTCGCATATTGGGTTTGCGCTTATCTGGAAGGGGCCGGCATTTCAGTTCCTGAAAACATGTCTGTGGTGGGATTTGACTGGATCGGTAGGTTCGATGACCCGGCAAACGACTTGATTACGACGGCCAGCCAGGATTTTGAAGGGTTTGGCACTCACGCGGCGGAACTCCTGTTAGACCGAGTTTCCGACGGCATTAGCGGCCCGCCGTGTCGCGTGTTTCTTCCGGCCGCTCTCGTTATAAAAAACTCCACTGCCCCCGAGTTGGCGGTATCCATTCCCGCCCTTCAAGAAAGCGGCGCTAGAACGCGTCTATATCGCTGATCAATGATGAAGCGACTTATTTTACAGGCGTCCGTTTTCGCTCTTTCGGCTCTATTCCTTATTTGCGGTTGTTCCGACAAACCGAAAGTCGTGCTTCCCTCGATAGCCGGGGCCTGGCGAGCAGCGGGTCCTGCCTATGGCATTATGGACTTTGAAAAATCCGGAGACCTTAGAGCGGGCCAGAAGGGATCGGTTGTAAATATGGGCACTTGGACGATGGATGACGACATCGTCACCTTCAATACCGGCGGGCAGACCAAGAGAGCGAAAGTCGAATGGACGGGCAAGGAAAGCCTCAAAATAACCCCGATCGACGCTAAAGGCGGGGGCCGGCCGATGGAACTGACTAGAGCCGATAGCTCCGTTCTTAACTAAGCCCTCATGATGCGATTGTCTATTTGTAGACAATCACTACTGATTTCAGCCTAAATTAGGCCGTGTAACGTCGCTACACTTGTTCATTTTTGTCCCTTGGCGGGCTACAATATCTGCTAATTTGAACCTAATCGGACGACCGGAGTGCCCTATTGTATAAACACTCCGAACATTTTAGACAAAATCCTTGTACTATCGGACATTCGCCTGTATAATGCAGTCATGAGCAGGTCGAAAGTTAACACTGGAGTTTTCTGTTCATCGCAAATGCATTCGTGCACTTGGGCCGCATGTCAAAGTTTGGGCCTGCAACTCGTCAGGCCCTAGGTCAACGGGGACTTCCTCAATCATATTATGAAAAGAAATAAATCGGGTGCTTTCACACTCATCGAGCTACTTGTCGTTATCGCGATCATTGCGATTCTCGCAGCGATTCTTTTCCCAGTTTTCGCACAAGCGAAAGCGGCTGCAAAGGCAACCGCATGTCTATCAAATCAGAAGCAGATCATACTCGCTGAAATTATGTATGCGAACGACTTCGACGACACATTAGGCGGCATGTACAACGGCGGTTCTAAACAGGTCGGCGACTACGCGACGTTCCCTGGCTACGACAACGGCTATGACAATCCAGTTTGGGCTAAGTACAACTATCTCAACTGGCAAGAGCAGTTAAACCCTTATCTCAAGAGCGACGGAAAAGGCGCTGTTCGCAGTTGCCCGATCGCGATTGACACCGACTTAACCGATGGTTGGGGTTGCGAGAACGCACACACCGCCGGAAGCTATGGAATTGTGAACTACCTGAACAGCCAAGCTTGCAGCAGCTATTACATGAACGGCATTGCCGAGTTCAAATCGACAACCCTTATGCCTGCCCCGGCGGGGACGATCCTTTTCAGAGAGTCGGCCAGCCTTCAGCAGGTTGCTCAAATCGCTCCCTGGAACTTTGGGGCACGAGGTTATGCCGCGCCCGCAAATGGCTGGGCTGAATTCGACGGCACGACCCTGGACATTAACCATAACGACGGTACAAACCTGTCGTTTGGAGACGGCCACGCTAAGTATCGTAAGAAGACCGGCATCCATTTCTCCGAGTTCGGTGCTACGGGGACATGTCAACTCTTTAACCCAAGCTCGTTCGTTCCCGCTTATACGGGTTCACTCGATCCGACTCAGATCACTCTGATAGAGGGTACGACTGGGAATAAGACCGTCGCGGGAAGAAACAACATAACTTGCCCGACTACTTCATTCTAGTGTTTCGTGAGCGCCGCCCCGCCTTAATGCAGCGGTAGCGGGCCCTCCTAAGGTAAAGCCCCTTCGCCCTAAACGATGGGGCTTACCGTCCACAACAACGAAAATCAAAATGAAAAGAATGTTGAACAAAAGCGGTCTTGGATTGGCCCTGGCCGGCATTGTAATCGCGCTTACGCTGGTTGGATGCCACGACAACGTTTCGGACGTGCAAAAGCCGGTTAACAAGGCTGATCCTACAGGAATGGGGCTTACGAACGATAAAAGGGCCAGCCTAATCAATTCTGCAGACATGACTCCAGCTCAAAAACAGGCTGCATTGCAAAATCTCGGGCAAAGGCGCCACATCATGGGGCGCGCGACAAATTAACCTCGTGACTCCTTCGAGGGCGCCTCTGTCGGGTACACCAAACCAGTTGGAAGAACTACTGGCCACAGCAAAGGATCACTATCGCTGCGGCAAGCTCCAATTGGCGGCGAACCTTTTGGAGCAGGTGCTATCGGAAAGCGCGGATGAGCCAGAAGCAAACCTTCTCCAAGGCATTATTTGCGCGAAGACCGAGAGATATGAGGAGGCGGAAACCTACCTTTTAAGGTCTCTGCAGGCATCCCCGGATCAGCCTGAGACCTTGATTTGGCTTTCAATTTCGCTGAAATCGCAATCACGATTTGAAGAGGCGGTTGCTATCGCTGAGAAAGCTGTGCAAATTCGGCCCGATGCCGCGACCTATAACGCGCTCGGCGTTTGCCAGCTCTCCCGCCGAAATCCAAGAGAAGCGATTGCCGCTTTCGAGAAAGTTATCGCATTTGATCCGACTTTGGGAGCCGCTTACCAAAATCTCGGCATGGCTTTGCGGATGGCGGAAAAGCGATTTGAAGCCTTGGACGCCTTCAAGAAAGCGGTGGCATTGGCCCCGGAAAATCCGGAGAATTGGCTTCAGTTGTGCGACCAGCTTCAACGGCTCAGCCGGTGGACGGACGTTATAGAAACCGCACACGAAGGATTGGCCAGATTCCCCAAAGTCTCGGCATTCATGATTGTTTTGGCCAACTCTTACGCAATGGTCCGCCAGCATGATGCGGCCGAGGATATGTTCAGGCAAGCGATGGCTTTGAAGCCCTCCACGAGCCAATCTTACGCCCAGTGGCTTGTAGAACAAGGCCGATTTGAAGAGTCCCTTCAATGTCTCGTCCAGTCTGTGAAATTAAAACCCGTTCAGGGTTACGCCTACTATTGTCTCGCCGAATCGAAATGGTTTGAGATCGACGGCGAATCCTGGCTCCCAAACGCGCTTGAAAACTACGATAGCCCTTCCCTGCGCCTGAAAGATCGCATATTTCTCGATTACGCGCTTGGCATGGCGTACGAAGCTCGCAAAGACGCGGGACACGCCATCCAACACTTTGATAAAGCTTGCGAAGCGGCATTTAGGATTTACAACGCCGGACGCCCTTTTGCCCTGGAAGGGGGGTTGAAAACCCTGGAAAAGAGAAAATCCCTTTTTAACGCCGCCACCATCGAGTCTCTTAAGCATTACGGCGACCAGAGCGAAACTCCCATTCTCATCGTTGGAATGATAAGGTCGGGAACGACCCTCCTGGAGCAGATCGTATCGAGCCATCCTGACGTAAAGGCAGCCGGCGAGCTTTCTTTTTGGCTTATCGAGGCAGACCGCTTAGGCGCGAAATGGGGGAACACAATAGACCCCGCCGATCTGGCAAAACTTGCGAGCGATTATCAGCTTGTTTTGGAAACGATGGCGGGCAAAGCCCCGAGAATCACCGACAAGATGCCCCTTAACTTTGAACATTTGGGGCTTGTGCATGCAGCTTTTCCCAAAGCCAAGATCTTGCACATTCGGCGAAATCCGGTCGATACCTGCCTTTCGATTTATACGACCCACTATGGACCCGGTCCGAACTTTGCCTACAAGCAAGAGAATATCGTTTCCTTCTACCGCGGCTACCTGCACATCATGGAGCACTGGCGAGATGCCTTACCGCCGGAGCAGTTTTTTGAACTCGATTACGAGGATTTAATTGCTTCTAAAGAACAAACCACGCGGGACATCATGTCCTTCCTGGAACTTCCCTGGAACGACGCCTGCCTGCACCACGAAGACAACCAGAGCGCGATTAATACTCCAAGCCGATATCAGGCCCGCCAACCTATTTACAACTCGTCGGTTGAGCGATGGCGGCGCTACGAACCTTATCTAGGCGCTCTTCTCGATTTGAAAGACGTAAAACACCCGACCCCGAGAAATAACACATGATTCAACTTCCACTTTTACTCCTTTCGATGCGAACCCAAGCCGCGTTGGTGAACATTCCAAAGCTGCTAGGCGCGGAACAGCCGGCCGTAGAGCGTATGATCGGCAAAGCATTTAAGCCCAAACGAGAACCCGGTTATTTCTTCACACCAAAAGGATTATCGCGTGTGCGCATCAACGCATTTGGGCGCGATATGAACGCGGTTTACATTAATTTTGCCACTGAGCTAACCCCCAGCCAGGCGCTGCGTTCAATGGGGCTTGATCCCTCGAAAGCCACTTTCAAACCAGAGCCCTCGCCCGCAAATGCGCAAGTACAACTGACGAGGAACAAGGTGCAGATACGAGTTAAGACCCTTTCGGCAAATACAAAATCCCATAAGCCGTGGGTCCTTGAATTTGAGCAGGATGCAGTCGCGAATATGAATCGAACAAATGCCTTGAAATCAAAGATTCAGGTGGCTACGGGTCCTGAAAAAATTAAACTGATCCAATCTTGCTATGACTGGCGAGCCTCCGTGCTCCTCGACAGTCGATGACTTTACGAAGTCTTGCAGGCGCATGGGTAACATCCACGTATGATAGCTGCCGTTAGCCTATTGATTCTTTCCGTCACCGGTGCCAAGGCACAGACTCCCGCTTACAAAAACCCTTCCCTTCCTGTTGAAGTCCGGTTAAAGGATCTACTGGGCAGGATGACGGTCGAAGAAAAGATCGACCAGCTTCGCAGCGATGCCGATCCCAAAGTTTTCTTAAAGGCACTAGGAACTACCGGTTGGGGTTTTATTCCTCTTTATGGACTGCGCGGCACCGATCCGGCAGCGGAAGCGAAGCAGATCAACGAGTGGCAAAAAATAGCCCAGACCTCCAGGCTTGGGATTCCTGTCATGCCCTACGAGGAGTCGCTACATGGCCTTATCGATAAGGGGCACACAAGCTTTCCGCAGGCGATAGCATTAGCTGCGACTTGGGATCCGGCTCTCATTCATCAAGTTGCGAAATCGATCGCGGCGGAGGATCGATCCAACGGCGTGCGGCAAGTTTTGTCTCCAGTTATCAATGTTTGCCGGGATGCCCGGTGGGGACGTGAAGAAGAATCATACGGCGAAGATCCCTATTTGCAAAGCCAAATCGCAGTCGCGTTTGTGAGCGAGTTGGAGGGCGCAGGGGTTGTTACCACGCCCAAGCACTACATAGCCAACGTTTGGGATGGCGGACGGGACAGCAACGCGGTTGAGATTTCGGATCGCTCGCTTTTTGATGTTTATCTGCCGCCTTTTAAAGCTGTTTTTGCCGCTGGCTCGCGCAGTGTGATGTGTTCTTACAATGCCATGAACGGCGTTCCGTGCGCTTGCGATCCTTGGCTGTTAACGGATGTGCTGCGCGGTTCCCTTGGATTCAAGGGCTATGTAGTTTCCGACTGGGGTGCGGCCAGCAACGTGATGGACCGGTTCCAAGTGGTTAAAACGCCGGCGGAATGCGCGGCCGCCTTGGTGAATGCAGGCATGGAAGCGGAGCACCCCACCGTTTACATCTCTAGGTATCTGGATGAGGCGGTGTCAAAGGGCCTTATTTCGATGAAGACTCTGGACCAAGCGGCGGGCCGCATTTTACGGGTTAAGTTTGAAATTGGCTTGTTCGAAAATCCATTTGTGGATCCCGATAAAGCGGCTGCGGAAGCGATCAACCCGGAGCATACGGCTATTGCAAGAACGGCTGCTGAGCGGGCCATGGTTCTACTAAAGAACGATCACAACACGTTGCCGCTCAGCGCCGATTACAAAAACATCGCCGTCTTCGGCGATTTCGTAAACGACCCCGTTCCTCTTGGTGGATACAGCGGCACAGGCAACGTGGAGCATCGGAAGAGCATTCTGCAAGGTCTTAAGGATCACTCACCGAGCGTGAATTTCAACTTCGTTTCGGGTTGCAGCATCGGAAACGGGGTCGTTCTTCCGGTCATTCCGACGAGCGCGCTGCAAACGCCCGATGGGAAACCGGGCCTGAAGGCTGAGTTCTTTAACAACCAGAATCTTGAGGGCGCTCCCGCGCTTACCAGGACTGATTCAACGGTCGATTTTGACTGGGTCGACGAAGCGCCTTCAAAGGGATTTCAGCAGACCCATTATTCGATTCGCTGGAGCGGTTTTATTACGGCACCTGAAGCTGGAGACTATGACATTTCGGGCACTTCCGATGATGGAATGCGGATCTATGTTGATGGGAAAATGATCGTCGACGACTGGTCCGATCATCCTGCCACGACGGTTCTTGGGCGTGTCCATTTGGATGCTGGGGTGAAGGCTCCTATCCGCATCGACTACTACCAGAACACCGGCGAGGCATCGGCAAGGGTTGGTTGGAAACTGAGTTCGCAAGGCGACATGGTTTCGCAGCAGGCAGCCCAAGCGGCCTCTTCGGCGGACGCCAATCTAGTCTTTGTTGGCATAAAAGAAGGCGAAGGCAGCGACCGGGCTTATCTTAATCTCCCCGGCAATCAGGAAGACGTTATCAAGGCGGTTGCCAAATCTGGCAAGCCGACGATCGTTGTGATTGTCGCCGGTGGGGCGGTCACGATGGAAGGATGGGTCGACCAGGTTCCCGCCATTTTGGATGCCTGGTACCCCGGGCAAGAAGGAGCCGATGCGATTGCGCGGGTGCTTTGCGGTGATGCAAACCCGAGCGGAAAGCTGCCATTTACCTTCCCGAAGACCATTGGCCAATGCCCCCTTTACTACAACTTTGAACCTAGCGGACGTGGTTATGACTACGTGAACAGTTCCGGCTCGCCGCTGTTCGCGTTCGGCCACGGGCTAAGCTACACGAAGTTTGAATATTCGAAACTGGCTGTGACCCCGCACGACCGAGACTCTCGCGCTGCAAATCCGGGCCTATTCTGGGTCACTTTCGACATTAACAACACGGGAGATCGTGAGGGGACCGAGGTTCCACAGCTTTATCTTTATGAGGAAACCGCGAGTGTTATTCGCCCGCTAAAGGCCTTAAAGGGATTTCAAGCCGTATCTCTAAAACCGGGAGAATCGAAGGTGGTAACTCTGGCCTTAACGGCCGACGACCTCTCTCTCTGGAACACAAGCCTTCAACGAGAACTTCAGCCGGGAACGTTCGACATCATGGTCGGATCGTCGTCGGACGACATCCGACTAAAAGGCAAGTTGGAAGTCACTCAGAAAATGTTCGGGGAGAAGATCCCCGAACATGTGGCCAAGAAATAGCTAGTGAGGTCGGGCCTTGTTAACGGTGTTGCCGTTCGGCACCAAGACAAGGTTCCAAGTAGAGGTGGGGCTAGTGTTCACCTGGAGAACCGCGCTGAAGCCGGTGGCGCCGTTAGCGGCCGGCGTAAACAAACCGGTATAGCTGTAAGTGGTGCCATTGATAATAGCGCTTCCCGTGCTGGCCCCAGTATTGCTGACTACCGTTCCGGAAGCAGTCGCAGTAACGGCCGTGTTACCGGTGCCGTAAAGAGTGACGGCAAAATTTCCGTTCGAGTCGACAGTGCTAACGATCGTGCCGATGGTCGGGTTTAAAGCTGTGCTTGAATAGCTGCCATCATAGCTTCCAAAGTAGGTGTTTACGGACCCGCCGTAGTTGGGGGAGCTGCACCCTGTACCAGCAACAATGGCTCCGCAGAGCACAACTGCTCCAATTCCTTTGACAATCCAATTCATTTTTTAACTTTCCCTCTTCGGCAAGATTTGCTTACTGTTTTTACCCGCATTGCGTGTGCGATCTTTCAAGAAGACGTCTTGCCAATGAAGTTAGATGTGTGAAGGCGAGCGATGGATTTTTGATTTTTGATTTTCGATTGTTTTCAAAAATTGCATGCATAACGTTGAAACACGTGAGCAGATTGTTTACAATGGAGTGGTGACGATTACCTCTCTGCTTGCATCGCTTATTGCGGCGAGCACTGCCGGAGCTATTGTCTACGCCGAGTTTCTCACCGCGCCCCCTCCTCCCACCAAGGTCGTCCATGTCCAATATTGGGAAAAGTGGACGAAGTTCGAGCGCGATGCAATGGGGGTGGTTGTCGATCAATACAACAGAACCCAAGGCAAAGCAAAGAACATTTATGTCGATTACCTGCCGGTTAGCGGAATCGAAGACAAGACTCTCATCGCCGCATCGGGTGGCAACCCTCCGGATATCTCGGGGCTGGCCTCTACAGATATCGCATCATTTGCCGACGATCAGGCGCTCAATAACCTTGATGACCTATGCAAACAATACGGCATAAAGGAATCGGACTACGTGCCCATCTACTGGCAAGAGGTTTTCTATCGCAACCATGTTTACGCGTTGCCCACGACCCCTGCATGCATGGCCTTGCACTATAACAAAGCGGAGTTCAGGGCGGCAGGCCTTGATCCCGACAAGCCTCCACAAACGATCGATGAACTGAATGCAGACGCCGATAAGCTGACAATCAAGGGCGATAATGGCGGTTACAAACAAATGGGTTTCGCCCCTTCGGAACCGGGTTGGTGGAACTACGGCTGGGGCTTTTTCTTTGGAGGCTCGCTCTGGGACGGCAAAGACAAGATCACCTGCAACAGCCCCGAAAACGTTCGGGCCTTCGAATGGGTGGCCTCTTGGTCTAAGAAATATGGAACGACGGGGCAAACCAGCTTCAAGAATTCTGTATTTTCTTCGCCCTCCAATCCATTTATGGAGAGCAAACTGGCCATGGAAATCCAAGGCGTGTGGATGGCCAACTTTATTCAAACCTATGGACCAAAAGGTTTTGAATGGGCTGCGGCGCCTTTTCCTTATCCCTCCGACCGGCCCGACCTAAAGCACACCACCATCGTCGATTTGGACAACCTCGTCATTCCAGTTGGCGCCAAACACGTGAAGGAGGCCTTCGATTTTATGGCGTACGTTCAGCAGCAAAAGAACATGGAACTGCTGTGCCTTGGACAGAAAAAGAACTCGCCGTTGGCTAATGTAAGCGAAGACTTCCTTAAGAAATCGCCAAACCCTTTTATTCGGATGTTCAACGACCTGCCTAAGGAGAAGAACGTAAAAAGACCCCCCATGATGTCCATCTGGAAGCAGTACCAAGACGAAATGAACAACGCTTTTGATGAAGTAAACCTCCTTCAAAAAACGCCCGAGCAGGCGCTGGATGATGTGCATGATAGAATGCAGCCGGTGCTAGACCAATACAACCGTGTTATGGCCATTCGAGAGGCGGCTCAAAAGTGACGCGTTCTAGAAAGGAGGGCCTATGCGGGTGGCTATTTGCCAGTCCCTGGGTTATCGGGTTCAGCGTGTTTATGCTCTACCCACTTCTCGCCTCGCTCTACTTCGCGTTTTGTGACTATTCGGTCTTGAAAGCCCCCGTTTTCACCGGACTGGAAAACTTTAAGGATTTGTTTCACGACGAGGTTTTCTGGATCGTGCTGAAGAACACCGCGATTTTCACCGCCATCTTTTTGCCTCTGGGACTCATTTTGTCCCTCGGTATGGCGATGCTCTTGAACCTAAAGGTGAAGGGACAGGCCTTTTACCGGACTATTTTTTACTTGCCATCGCTGATGCCGCTAGTGGCAACCGCCGTTCTGTTTCTGACGCTTTTCAACTCCGACAGCGGCCTCATCAACATCGCTTTAAAGGGGATGCACCTCCCTGCTCCTGACTGGCTTGCCAGCCCGGCGTGGTCCAAGCCGAGCATCGTTTTGCTGAGCATGTGGGGAGTTGGCAACACGATGATCATCTACCTGGCCGGCTTGCAGGAAGTGCCGCAATCCCTTTATGAGGCAGCGGAGTTGGATGGCGCAAAAGCCTGGGCGAAGACCTTAAACGTCACCTTGCCTATGATCTCTCCGGTTATTCTTTTTAACCTGATCATTGGCATCATCAACTCGGTCCAGATATTCACCTTGCCGTACGTGATGTTCCCGAACGGGGCGCCCGCCCGCTCCACCTATTTTTACACTTCTTACCTCTACGACAGCGCTTTTAAATATCACAAGATGGGCTATGCCTGCGCAATGGGTTGGATCATGTTTATCATCATTTTTGCGTTGACGCTGCTAAGCTTCAGAGCTTCCAACAAGCACGTTTACTACGGAGGCAGCTAAAGATGCGGTGGTCTTTAAAATCGATTAAAATTCTGAGGCTCACTATAGCCCACTTCGTGTTAATCTCACTTTCCGTTTTCTTTTTGATCCCGTTTTTCTGGATGCTATCGACTTCTTTAAAGACTGAGCACGACACGGTGGTGACCAAGGATCAACCGATGGTGTGGATACCGCCTGCTCCGCGATTCCAAAACTATGCCGACGCCTTCACCTACAACGCGCAATGGCCCCCAGCCCTAAGTTCCGATTCGAAGCCAGGGATTGCGTCACTCCGAACTAAGGCGGCACTGAAATCGGCGGTCACTAACAAGCCTGAAGCCGGTTACATTCCTTTCCTCTACTATGCTCGCAACACGTTGGTGCTTTGCTGGCTTTGCGTAGTCGGGACGACCATTTCCAGCGGGCTGGTGGCATATGCCTTTGCCCGTTTGAAATTCCCCGGCCGGGAGGTCTTTTTCGCACTCACCTTGGCGACCATGATGATCCCTTTTCCAGTGCTTATGGTTCCAACTTATTCGCTGTTTAGGTGGCTTGGGTGGATCGGTTCGTTTCGGCCGTTGTGGGTGCCCGCTTTCTTTGGAAGCGCCTTTAACATTTTTCTCTTGCGGCAATTCTTTCGGGGGATTCCGTTCGAGCTTTCGGAAGCGGCGAAGATCGACGGCGCAAGCGAATGGCGCACTTTTTTGGATGTTATTTTGCCCCTGGCAAAACCGGCGCTGGCGGTAGTTGCCTTGTTTACGTTTATGGCCACATGGACCGACTTTCTAGGCCCGCTTATTTATCTGATGGATGATAAGACGTTTACGCTTTCGCTTGGCTTGCAGGCTTATCAAAGCCAGAACGGAGGCACGGATTGGAACCTGCTAATGGCGGCGACGACGATTGTGGTTTTGCCGGTTGTCGTTTTGTTCTTCTTTACTCAAAAGCTGTTTATCCGCGGCATCGCGTTGACGGGTTTGAAGGGATAGGGGAGTGTCTTGAGTCTTGTGTTTTGTGTCTTGAGAGGTGGGCGCAAAACTATTTTGTCATCGCGAGGAGGCTCTCCGTGGGCCGACGTGGCGATCTACTCGGCTAGCCTACGGATTTGCGAGCCGGCGATATTCCAGATAGATTGCCGCGTCGCTAGCCCGCCCTCGGCGCGCTGCCGCTCCTCGCAATGACAAAATTACTAATTTTGGCGGCAAGAAACCTAAGCGCTCACGAGATTGAGTCCCTAGGAAAAACCTCTCCCCCTCACCCCCTCTCCTCCCAGGGAGCAGGAGAGGGGGAATATATTCCCTTCCGGATTTTTTCGGGCTCTCCAAGTCGTATCAGAGTTACAATGGAGTGTAATGGCGCTATATCATCTGCACGTTAACGGCAAGGACCACGCGGTAGAAGCGGTGGCCGACATGCCCCTTCTCTGGGCTCTTCGCGACCTGCTCGACCTGACCGGAACGAAATACGGCTGCGGCATAGGCGCGTGCGGGGCGTGCACGGTGCTCATCAACGGCAAGGCGCAACGAAGCTGCCAAGTTGAGGTCGGCAGCGTAGGCAAGCAGAAAGTGACCACCATCGAGGGCCTTTCCGCCGATGGCAACCACCCACTTCAAAAGGCCTGGATTGAGCACGACGTGCCCGCCTGCGGCTACTGTCAAACCGGACAAATAATGTCCGCCGCGGCGCTATTAGCTGAAAAGTCCAACCCAACCGACAAGGATATAGACGACGCCTACGTAGCCCACATCTGCCGATGCGGAACCTACGACCGAATCCGCGAAGCGGTAAAGGCTTGTGCGAAAGGGGCAAAGGCATGATCCAAGAGAAGCTCGTTGAAAATGATGTCTCCAGGCGCGGTTTTCTGCGCTTAGTCGGAGGGGTTGGGACCAGTTTTGTCCTTGGCAGCTTCACAACCGTTGCCTGCGCACGTGGCAATGTGGCGGAAGTCGCGACAGCCGACCCTGGCGAAAAGAAAGAGGATAAAGCCACCGCTTTCGTTCCCAATGGCTATCTCAAGATCGAGCAGGACGGCACGGTGACGGTCACCGTGTTCAAATCGGAGATGGGCCAAGGCGTCCGCACTTCACTCGCTTTGCTGGTCGCCGAAGACCTCGATGCAGATTGGCAAAAGGTAGCCGTAGTCCAAGCACCCGGTGGCGGAGAGCCCGTTGGCGGGCAAGGCACAGGCGGAAGCAGCAGCGTTCGAACCACTTACAAACAAATGCGTGAAGTGGGAGCTAGCGCGAGAATGATGCTGGTCGCGGCCGCGGCGAAGCAGTGGGGCGTGGAAGCCAGCGCTTGTAAAACAGATGCGGGCAAAGTAATCGGCCCCAATGGCAAAACTTTAACCTACGGAGAACTTGCGGCTCCGGCCATGCTGATCGCGATTCCCGACGCCGGTTCTGTAGCCCTCAAGCCGAAGGATGAATTCAAGATTTTGGGCAAGGGCAAATCTCGACTGGATAACCCGAACATTGTCACCGGCAAAGCCATGTATGGGCTCGATATAAAAGTGCCCGGGATGAAATACGCGGTTATAGCCCGGCCTCCAAACTTCGGAGCGAAGGTGGCCTCGTTCGACGAAAGCGCGGCCAAAGTCGTGCCCGGCGTTAAGCAGGTCTTCCAAATGGGCAGCGGGGTTGCCGTTATCGCCGATAACACGTGGGCTTCGATTAAGGGCCGTGAAGCGCTAAAGATCAAGTGGACCGATGGGCCCCATATGGATGTAAGCAGCGATTCCATTCACAAGGCATTACTTGCCGAGTTGGTGGACCACAAGCCCATGCCCGAAGGGGCAAAAGTGGTCGAAGCCACTTTTGATCTTCCCTTCATTGCCCACGCCACCATGGAACCCATGAACGCGGTGGCCGATGTTCAGGCCGACAAGTGCGAAATATGGGCTGGGTGCCAAACGCCCGATAGCGGGCGAGACCAGGTCGCTCAAAAGGTGAACCTGCCGCGCGACAGCGTGAAAGTGAACGTGTGCCTGCTCGGTGGTGGCTTCGGAAGAAGGCTATTTACGGAGTACATGGTGGAAGCGGCCGAAATCTCGCAAAAAGCGAAATGCCCGATCAAGCTGTTGTGGACCCGCGAAGACGACATGAAGAACGACCACTACCGCAGCATGAGCCACAGCTCTTTTAAGGGCGCCGTGGATGCCAGCGGCAATCCGGTCGGCTGGAGCCATCAATGCATCCGCGCGGAAGGGGGCAACGGCAAATTCGGCCGCGCCGGCATTCCTTACAAGATCGATGGTGCCTCCATGCTGGTTGGCGGTGTTTCGACTCCCGTAAGCACGGGGCCGTGGCGTTCGGTTGAGCACACCCAGTTCGATGTGGTGAACGAGTGCTTTATCGATGAACTCGCCCACGCGGCGGGGCAAGATCCCTTCGAGTTTAGAAAAAAGAACATGGGCGACAAGCGTCTGCTGCTGGTTCTGGAAACCGTCGCGAAGAACTCCGGTTGGGGCACGCCGATGCCAAAGGGGTACGGGCGCGGGATTGCGTGCTTCGCAGGCTACGGAACCTACGCCGCCCATGTGGTTGAAGTTAAGGTTACCGGCGATACTATCAAGGTCACCCGAGTGGTGGCCGCTATCGATCCTGGCATCGCTGTGAACCCGAAGGGCATTGAGTCGCAAATGCAGAGCGGCTGCAGCGACGCGCTGTCGCTGGGTTTACGGGCAGCGATTACGGTCGATAACGGCGCCATCGTTCAGAACAGTTGGGACGATTACAACTGGCTAACTTTGGACGCGATGCCCAAATTCGAGCTCACCATTATTGAAGGAAGCGACGACCCCGGAGGAATGGGCGAACCGGCATTCCCCTCTGTGCAGCCGGCTTTGGCGAACGCCATTTTCGCAGCGACCGGAAAGCGCGTGCGAAAATTCCCCATTCAAGTATCGGAGTTGGTATAAATCGGAGAACCATAAGGACGGCTAAGGCATCCAACAAATAATGATTTCTCTGCGCCTCGGCGCGAAACTTGCGGCGGCCCTCGGGGTTGCCTTTTTAGGGCACTCTGTTGCAGTTCCTCACCAGACGGCTGTGGCTTCGCAGTTGCATGTACTGATTGTGGGCGGCGGCCCCGATCCGCAGAACAATCAGGTTGCCATTGAAAGCAATGTGCGCTATGTAGCACGGCTGCTGCCGGCGGATACTTCGACCCGCATTCTCTTTGCCAATGGCAATCCCAAGGCGAAGAATGTCCAATGGGAAGATGACAACGGCAAAAAGAACTACCGTGAGCCAGATCTTCCCCGCCTGGATGGTCCCTCTGAGTTGTACAACGTGAAGCAGGAGATTAGCACCATTGCCGATTCCGCCCAAACGAACCCGCAAAACCCGGTTCTGCTCTATTTCACAGGCCATGGCAGCCCGAATACAATGAGTCGTTATCAGAACAATCAATACGACCTTTGGAACGACCAGATCCTTAGCGTAAAGGATTTTTCTTCTTCGCTTGCCAAATTCCCCTCCACGACGCCGATCGCGGTAGTGATGGTTGAATGCTTCTCTGGCTCGTTTGGCAACATCCTGTTCCAAAACGGCGACCCAAACGGAGCGCCGACTCAGAGCAACATTTGCGGATTCTTCGCCAGCGTAGATAGGCGAATGGCAGCCGGATGCACTCCGGAGATCCACGAGAAAAACTATAAGGATTTTACCGGCTACTTTTTTGCCGCCCTTACCGGCATGGACCGTATGGGGCAGCCTGTAGCTGGGGCCGATTACAATCACGATGGCAAGATTGGCATGAGCGAGGCCTATTGTTACAGCCTTATTCACGATGACTCAATCGACACTCCGGTATGCACATCGGACGTCTTTCTCCGCCGTTTTGTAAAGCTGCCGGATAAAGAGGTTATGGCCACGCCATTTTCTCGAGTGGTTTCATGGGCGACCCCCGGCCAATCTGCCGCGTTAAACGCCCTTTCAGACGACCTTCACCTTAGTGGCGAAGACCGGCTTGGCCAAGCCTACGATAAGTTCCTCCACTCAGACCCGCAGTCGGAAGAGTTGAGTGATGTGAGGCTGATCCGCTTTGTGCGGTTGGCGAAAAGCGTGGTGCTTGCCCACACAATGGAAACCAACCCAGATACGGCCCTTAAGGCGCGCTTTGACCAGTTGATCAAGGCTGAGGCTTCGGATCCCCTAAAGCCTTAATGGTGGTCGTAGCTTAATGCTCGTGAAAGCTCCCATTTGCCATTTTTGAAGCGCCAAACATGGGCGAACTTTGCGATAGCTGTTAGCCTTTCCGGCTGCCCCGGCGAAGTCGTATAAAAGCGGTGAACGCCGATTTCCATTGCTCCGAAATCTTTAACCTCGTAGACTTCGAGAGTAGCCGGGTCTAATTGTCGGCGGTAGTGATCCTTCTCGGCCAACTTCTCACCCAACACCTTGATATTCCCTGCGTAGTCGCTAAAGCCACTCTTATCGTGATAAAACTCGAGATCTTTGGCAAAGAAGGTTTTGAAGGGTGAAATATCTCTCTCGTTAAAGCCTTCGAAGAGTTGGCTATCCATGTTAGAAATCTGCTCAAACAGGGTGTGAACGGTGGGAGCTTTTGAAAAGTCGGCGTCTATCCGTACGGTTTCGCCCCTCATTTGGCCGGTCCCACTTCCGATCAGGTGGTCAGATTTAAGCTCGAGGCCAAATTTTAAGTCTATGGCGTTGTCTTTCCGGAGTTCAAACGAGACGGTATCAGTGCCGACTTTCAGATCTTGGAGGGCACCTAAATCTTTTTCGTTTTCTCCGAGTCCACCGATCGGTTCTTGGCCGTTGCGCCCAATAAACAAGATGGCCTGGGCATGGATCGGCTTGTCATTTTGACCAACAATATCGAAGCTGCCCTGCCAGGTTCCCATGGGCGCGGCGTTCAGCGAAGTTGCACTGAAGAGGAGCAGTTTGGCCAGCAAAAGCATGGCTCTAGTGTTGCAGGCTGCGTTTGGCTTTCATGCTTTGCGTTCCTTTTTTGGGGATTAATGCTCAGGTTGAGGTCGTTTAGCTCGGTATTGCCCTGTTGGGAACCGAGTATAATTGAATGTTCTCGGGCAGGTTTCTGCCCGCGGCTTCGAGTGGGGATATAGCTCAGCTGGGAGAGCGCCTGCATGGCATGCAGGAGGTCACGGGTTCGAGCCCCGTTGTCTCCACCACTTTTTTTAAATATTCCTCTTCAGGGACTACGTCAAAGACTCCCTGACCACAAATATTTCTAGCCCGTTAAGTGGTTAATCTGTCTCAAGGTGGAAAAAGACCTCGAAAGCGCTATCTATCGAGCAGACAGCGGAGACTTCGACAACCTCATGTCCGGGCATGCCTGCCGATCCTTCGCCGGCTAACGGAATCGCAAGCCGGTCTTGTGATGGCTCGAAAGCTTTTACGGGCAAGGAACAGGTTGCCGTCATGTTGAGCGGCACATGGAGTCTAACCACGATTCTGCGTGACTTTTCATCTCCAAATGAACATTCAGCCGGTTCAACGCGGACCCAGACGTTGTTTCCATTCCGCTCCATTTCCAGCATGGTTTTCCTGTATTCGCCGCTTAAGTAGTCGTTGGAAGTCCCGTCGTCTTCGTAAAGCCAGCGCTCCGTCACGCCGTCGGTATCCGCTGGAAATGCCTCCAAAACAAGCGTGTTCCAGGGCATCGTGCCGCTAGTTTGCGAGTCTGATGTTGTGGCGATGAGGGCGCCGCTTCGCACAAAAATTGGCGTCAGGCGGTTATCGCATTCGATTTCGAGAGTTTGGGGCCCGGCGATTTCTGCCCCTGTCCAGGCGTCAACCCAGCTGCCGGGTGGAATCCAAGCATTTGTTTTCGCAGAAGATTTGGTACCGCTCGGCAACGACCAGGCCAGCTTAAGTTCGCCAGGGCCACCCTTCTGCATGAACTCAATTACGAGAGGATAGGATTTCCCAGCCTCAAAGTGGACCAATACTTGGTCTTCGCCAATGGTTCTTATAATCCATTGGTCTACGACGAGCTTGCCGTCCAGCCACATCCTCACTCCGTCGTCTCCGGCGATAGAAATGATATATTCGCCCGTCTCGGGAACGGGTCCAATCGAGCCGGTCCACCGGGCGGAGTAGTTCTCCTGCGGAAAGCCTTTGCGGGGCGATTTTGATCGCCAATCGAAAGCCATCTTTCGATCAACACGCCTAAACGCAGGCTCCCCTTCCAAATCGACATTGGCAAAATATTCGCCCTTTAGTCCCTGGTTTCCATTATCTGCCTGCAGGAATTCAGGGGCAACGATTTCCGGGTCGGCGTGTCGGCTGCTCGTGACGGGGGCAATCAGCAAATCCTCGCCGAACAAGAATTGCTCGTTCGAACTTGCCCCTTCGTAGTCTGGCCATTCCAAGTCACAGCGTCTTAGCAGAGGCTGTCCCGACTCGTAGGCTTGTCTAGCGGCACTGTAAATAGTTGGAAGCAACCTGTACCGGAGCTTCACGTAATCCGTGACAATCTCCTCCACTTCGGCGCCGAAAGACCAAGGGTGCCGCTCCTGAGCCCAGGTGCAGTGAACGCGCGTCGTTGGCGAGAATACACCGAACTGAAGAAACCGCAGATAGAACTCGTCGGTGGGGTGAGAGTGGTGGCCACCGAGGTCTTCATTGATATAGGGCTGGAGGGCGAGAACGCCGAAATCGACCGCGTTTTGAACTCCCAGCAGCAGGTATCGCCATTCGGCAAAGGTGTCACCGGTCCAGGTGATGGGAAACCGGTGGCTTGCCGGATGGGACGGCCGGTTTCGGTTGCCGTTATCGATTCCATCCACATTACTCATGATCATCGGCCTGGAGTTCGGCCGATATCTGAGAGTTATGTCGTGATAGAGTTGCTGCCCCCAAACCTCTTTTGCGAGGCCAGGCATTGGCTCGTGAAGGCGCGTATGCCAGTTTCGATCGAACCACCAAGCGTCCAATCCGAGTTCTAGCAAGCTTGTCAGCCCTTGCCAACGAAAAGCAAACTCCACGGGATCGAGAGCGGTGGGGGCGACTGGCTCGGGGTGGTCGTTAAAGACCAAACGAACGCCACGCTTGTGGGCCTCCGCTATGAAGCGCCCCATGTCCGGAAAATGCTTGCTTGAAATCTCATACCCGTGGGAAGCGTTTACTCGCCAATCGGTGTCAACGACAAACACGTCCAGTGGAAACCCTTTCTTACGATAGAGGTCAATGCTGTCCAGCGCTTCTTGCTCCGTATAGGGGTACCACTGGCTATCCCAGAACCCAAAAGACCACAGGGGTGGCATCGGGATCCTTCCCGTCAAATCCAAGAAATCGCTTCGTAGGGTTTCGTATCCGCCGACGCCAGGAACAAACAAGAACACGTCCGTGGAATCATTTTCCGTATCCCAGCCCGAAGTTTGGGCGAACCGACTGTTCTCGCTGGGAGTCGGAGTTGCACCCCATTCGGGAGGGGCAAGACGCGGCGAATCGGCAACTGCGTATGCCTTGATCGTGTCCGAAGGCGCAGGCAGAAAACTCTGGGCCGGCAGCTTTTTGCCAAAGCTGTACAGGTTTTTTCCGAAGCGGTCGAGGACGCGGATCCCGTCTAGCGATTGCGGATCTTGCGAAGGGATGATCACCTGAAAAGAAGGAAAAACGAGGACTGTAGCTTGCCCTCGTCTCTTGATGGTCAGCGGAGCTATGCCACGCTTTCGCTGGGGCACCATAAAGGTGGGCCGGTCTTCGAAGCCCTTTGGCCCCTTTATCTCAAACCGCAACAGCGTTGACGACAACGCTTGGATTCTGAGGCTCCCGATCTCCACATCGCCTGACAAATCGATATTTCGGCGAAGGTCTCTCCTTGTGAGGGTTTCGGATGTCATAAGCTTCTAAGGCAGCAAGCGTATGACCTTTCACGAAACATCGTTTGCCGTGATAAAGCCGCCTTTCTAGGGCACGAACGCTTTCCCAGCTTTAGTGTAACCAAGCTAATTTCGAAGCGCAAAAGTAAAGTAGTTTACGCTGGAGCAACCTGGTGCGAGTCGAAAATGGTAGTAGACTTGCCCCGGAACGATGGAGTCCTACGGTCGAAAAAAGTCCACGATTAGCCAGGTCGCTTATCGCGCGGGTGTATCGGTTACGACCGTTTCCTTGTATCTGGCCGGTAACACGAAAGTCTGTTCGGCGGAGACCGGAAAGAGGATTGACCGCGCCGTCCAAGAGCTGAACTACCAGCCAAATCCCCTTGCCGGCAGTTCCTGGAACAAAGATCGGCACACGATTGGCCTCTTGGCGAGCGACGATTTAGAGCGTGGAAACAAGCCTTGGGTCGTCCACAACATGCGCTTTGTGAGCGGCATATTCGAGATCGCGAATGAGAACAACTACGCCGTGCTCGCCTATCCCTTCCGGGTCTATTTGGAGAGGCAGTATCGCGCGGTGCTAGATGGGCGGGTTGACGGGATCCTCTTTTACGGGTCCGGCAACCATGAAATCGTTAAGAAGCTAACGGCGGCAAACATGCCGGTTGTGTGCTTTGGCTTGCCCGAGCCTGCGACCGGCTTGGCAGGTGTCGTCCACACGGACGAGCGAGCAATAACGACCCTCGCTATAGAACACCTTTGGAAGCTGGGGCACCGAAGGATCGCGCATCTGGCTGGCCCCTTCGAAGACTGCTTTCGGTATTTACCGGGAGTCAACAGCAATGTAACCAAGATTCCGGAGCCAGCCGAAAAGGTCTCGGAAGCTAGGCGTAATGCGGCGATGGAGATTCTTATCAAGCACCACGCTTACGATCCAGAACTGTTCTCAGTCGCCCATTCTTGGCATGACCCCGACGTCACTCCGAGCATGGAGCATTGGTGGGAAATGGAGCAAAGACCGACCGCCATTTACTGCGCCAACGATTTCATAGCCTGGAAAGCGATTGACTGGGCACGTTCCCGCCGCATACGGATTCCCGAGGATCTTGCGATTATTGGGGTCGACAATGTAGAAAGCCCCAACCAAGAACGCTTTCTCAGTTCTATCGAGGTTCCCGTTGAAGAGATAGGCCGCCAGGCCATGCGCTTAATCCTGGATGTATTAAGCGGTGCCTGCGAAACGGAATCCGTTCGCATGATCGAACCGGCGTTTCTTGAGGCTCGGGCGAGCACGGTGCCACCCAAAAAGGACAGGGCGAGGAAGCCAAAGCCATTATCTGCCTCCGAGTCCTGAGGTGGCGGAGTTTTGGAGAAAGTAGCGTTGGGCCACCAGGAATAGGGCGATCACGGGGATGATCGACAGAGTCACGAACGCCATTAGCAACCCAGGCTGGCTACTTCGTTGTCCCTGAAAAAGCTGCACGGCGTATGAGACCGGCATGTTCTCAGGAGAGTTGATGTAAATGAGGGGCCCGGCGAAGTTGTTCCAGGCAGCGACAGCGGTCCAAATCGCAACCGTCACCAGGGCTGGAATAACCTGCGGAAGGGTGACCGACCAGAAAATTTTGGGCACGCTGCAGCCATCAATTCTTGCCGCCTCTTCAAGTTCCAATGGGACGCCGGCGAAGAACTGCCGGAGCAAAAACACGTTAAAGGCAGTAGCAAAAAACGTGGGCACCCATAGCGGCCGCAAGGTGTCGATCCAGCCCAATTCGCGAAAGATCATGAATTGGGGCATGAGGGTGACCGTTGTCGGAAGCATCATCGTGCTGAGGAGAAGGGCAAATAGGAGCTTTTTGCCTCCAAAACTGAGCCTTGCGAAGGCGTAAGCGACGATTGAACTGCTGAATACCGCGCCGATCACGCTAAGCAAAACGATGATAAGGGTGTTCTTCAAGTAAACAAGGCCGTGCAACGTATCTTCCGGCAGGAACTCAAGCGAATCCGGATAGTTTTGAAATCTGGCCCCTGAAGCTAGGACCGGCGTCAGACGGGCGGGGTTGGTTAGGACATCGTCGGAATCAGGTGTCCCAATGATGTGAAGGCGATGCTGGCCGTTGGGAAGAGTCTCAAGATCGAGGGATTTCTTCAGCCCTTCATTCGTTTGAAGGAAGACCTCCGGCTTCGGCTCTGGGATCTGCTCTAGCAAACTTTGAGGGACAAGGACGGTTTGGCCCAAGCGCGCTATCGGTCGGACGACGTCGAGCAATTTGTCTCCGTTTGCGGCGGTCGAAAGGATGCGACCTTCGAGATCTTGGTCGTTCGACTGTGCTTTGTAATATGGTTTTGATGGGTCTTTGAACGGAACTGTGACCTGGATTCTCGGAATCCAGGAGATCCCGGAAGCGGAGTTGATCTCGCGATCATCGCTAAAGCTTGTGCTGAGCATCCAAAGGAAGGGCAGACCGAAAACGACAGAACCCGCTACAAGTCCCGCATAGATCGAAAAGCGCCGTAAAAAGAGTTTGCTGCTGGCTCGACGCTGAACCACCCCCATGATCACGATCGCGCAGACTGCCAACAATGCCAAACAAATACAAGCTGTAACCGATACAGATAAACTCCCGCCCAGAATAGTGGCTTTGGCAGTCGACTGGCCAGCGATGCGAACAACGGCTAGCGTGGCAGGGCCACAAATCATTCCTTGCAGGGCGAACCCGCCCTTCCGGGCAAACAAAAATAGAAATAGAGCCCTTAAAAAACCTACTAGAAGCGGAAGGGCAAGTAGGTATTCGGCAGGGAAAATCGGCAAGAACAAGGGAACGTGAAAACGGCCATCGCCAAGGGCGGGGAGCCCTGGCAATATCCACGCGAGAATTAGGCACGCGAGCGAGCCGGCAACTAGCCTCACACTTCTCGCACCGCGTGATGCGAGACGCCACACAAAGCCAACAAGCAGCAAGAGCCCGACCCAAAACGCCAAAGTTTTGAAAACAAAAGCGAAGCCGACCGTCACTGCTGGACCTCATAGGAGACCCACCGTTTCGAGACAAAGAATTGGATAGCGGTGACCGCCATGACTATTAAGAAAAGCACCCACGCAATCGCGCTCGCGTAGCCCATCTTGAAATAGCCGAAGCCTTGAGTGAACAGATAATAGGCTGGCGATAACAGGGTGTCGTTGGGGCCGGCTCCGGTTCCGCTGGTCACAAGGTAGTTCTGCTCGAACTGTTGGAGAGCGCCAATAAAGCCCACAACGGTCGAAAAGAAGATAATGGGCGAAAGCTGTGGAAGCATAATGCTCCAAAACTGTCGGCCGGAACTTGCCCCATCAATTTTCGCCGCCTCGAACAGAGAGGGGGAAAGCGTGTTAAGCCCCGCCAACCACAGAACGATTCCGCCTCCCGCGCCCCAAAGGCCCATAAGGATCAGGGATGGCCGCGCCCATTCGGGCGCGGAAAACCAGGCCGGCGCGCCAACGCCAAAGATCGTTCCTATCGTCGATTTCCAAAGCGAATTTGCCAACCCCCTTGCCGGATCGGGATTTAGAATCCAAAGCCATAAAGCCGCCGAAGCAACGCTAGGAACCAGCGAGGGAATATAAAAGAAGGCGCGATAGGCAGGCAGCCCGCGAGCCTTGTTGTTTAGCAGGAGCGCTATTGAAAGCGATGTAAACAGGCTAAGTGGCACCCCGATCCCGCTGACATACAACACGTTTGCGAGTGACTTAAAGAAAAGCTCCCTATCGGCTCCAAAAAGGGCGCCATAGTTGCCAAATCCAACCCATCGGGCTGGGGTGAGAACGTTCCACTCCGTAAAGCTAAAAAACAGAGAGGCCAACATTGGGCCAAGGGTCAGTATGAAGAACCCAAACACCCAAGGCGTAATAAACAGTAGCCCCCAACGAGCTTCGGCCCGTTTAAGGCGCGAGTAACGCCGGAAGAACTGGGCTCCAAAAAGGGCAATGCCAGCCACAAAACCGATCAGACCTACGACGGCAGGAATCTTTAGATCGACGAGTGGAAGGCTCTTCGCCTTTAAGAAATCGTTGAGTTCTCGTTGCACTCGATTCTGCCCTTGTTCGAGCGCTTGTTGAGGGGTCAGACTCCCTTGCCCAGCTTCATCTAAGGCACGTACCTGCGCGTCCCAAAGCGCTTGGGCGGCGAACGTGGAAGGGCGAAATAAGGCCTTCGAGGCGAGGCCAATGTGGACCAAATAAGCGGCGCGGTTACGGGGCTCTCGGGGTGCAAAATCGGCCAAGGCAAGTTGGGTCAACTGTTTACTGGCTAGCATTTCGGGCGAGTAGTCTTTCCCGTGAGCGCGCTCCCAAGCGCGCTGCGCCGTCCACTCTATTCGCTTCCCTTCCGGGCTGAGATAGAACTTGATCCAGGCCCACCCCCCCTCAATATTTCGTGCCCCTCTTGGAATAGCCAGGCTCCAGCCGCCAATCCAGGTTATGAAACGGTCCTTTACGTTCTTAAAGCGACCCCTGCAGTAGCAGCGGTCATCGGGAATGGGAGCGGGAGCCACGCCATAGTCGAGGTCGGGGCCGTATTTGACAATGTTATTGATCGTCCAATCTCCGTCGATTTTCATCGGGAGTTGGCCCGTAACAAACGGGTCCGCGGCATCTTGGCCGAATGTCGACGAGATCGCGGTGGCTTGGTTATATCCTCCCACGATGTCGTAGGCCTTGAGCATAAAGTCGAGAGACTCTCGAACTGGCTCTGAAC
The DNA here is from genome assembly GCA_036502005.1 of Fimbriimonadaceae bacterium. Classification (GTDB taxonomy): domain Bacteria; phylum Armatimonadota; class Fimbriimonadia; order Fimbriimonadales; family Fimbriimonadaceae; genus DASXZH01. The sequence continues at coordinate 70,630 of DASXZH010000090.1, read as the reverse complement.
TTAGCAAGCAGTGGGTTCCATCCTGCGAGAGAAGGGGCGCATCATTTAGAAAGCAGTACATGTAAAGCCAGGAGTTGCCGAAGTTGGGAATGAATCCTGGCCTGATGACGTGGCCGCTCTTGTCTCGGATGGTTAAGACCTTTGAATAGGCGAGCAGTTCGCTCCACATTTGCGGAGGCCGGTTTGGGTCGAGTCCCGCAGCCCGAAGCTGGGGAGCAAACTGGTGGAAGATGGCCTTGTTCCAATAAAGAGCTCGGTTATCGGCACCGGTCGGGATGCCATAAAGTTGGCCCTCATAGGTCGCTTCGTGCCAGGCCGCCGGATAATATTTGTCAGGAGTTGGTGTTTCCGGGTCTGTCTTTGCGTCGCGTGCGATTAGAGAGTCGAGAGGCTGAAACGCACCCCGTGCTGCCCAGTCATTGATCGTAAAACGATCCTGGTCGATCACGTCGGGAAGGACTCCGCCCACGATGGCGGTCATTAGCTTTTGCGGGTTCATTCCTCCCGCGCCCATGGCGAGCAGCTTTATGTGATATTGGGGAAACTTGGCGTCGAACGCTCGAATGGCAGCTTCCAGACCTTTGCTGTCCGCACCAACGCTCGGCCCCCAAATGACCACGTCCTTTGGCGCGCTGGCCAAGCACAACGCGCTTAGTAGGCCAAGACAGAACGCAAAAAGCGCGCGGGTTAAACCTTTATGATTTTCGAGCCATTTTGCCATCGGATGTGAACTTCGGCAGGCTGATTTGAGCGAACCTCGACTTGGGGCTCCTCGGATTCGGATCCTCGCGCCTTGCAATCCAAATCGAGACTAGCCTTCGGTCCCAAGGGATAGCGCTTCACGCCAAAGGCATCCGTTCTCCGGATATCCCACAAGAGAATATTCTTCAGAGGGTCGATGGGGCGAAGCCCAATTACATATTCCAAGAAAACAGCGATCGGAGGCAACCCTGTCCAGCCCACGAAATCGGGCTTCGCGGGATCTCCCGGATCGGCCGACTCCGGCGAATAGTTTTCCCAGAACGTGCCAGTCCTCTCAAACACATCGCAAACGACGGAGTGGTGGTTCTTGGCAATGGCATAGGCGAGGTCATCTTGGCCAACCTCAGTCAACCCGCGAAGGACCATATAGTTCGTCGGCGCCCAAACGGCGCCGCACCAGTAATCGCCGCCATCGGGAACGTATTGGGGCGCATCGGCTGCCAGCGTGGGAATGCGGTGAGGACGGTTAAACGATTTCGGATCAGCCAAGTGTCCGCAGAACCTTGAGATTCGTTCCGGCGGGACGATACCTGCAAGTAGTGCCCAGTATCCGGCGACGGACTTCACCTTCAGCAAACGGTGGTCGCGGTCCCGGTCGAAGTAAAACGCTTCCAATTCGTCCCAAAGGTTTTCATTGCACCAAGAGGTCAGATCTTCGACATCGCGGCTGGCGTGGACCTCATCCGGCAAGCCCAGAACTTCCGCCATTCTCACCAGAATTCGTGCGTTTAGAACAGCTTGAAACGTGGCGTCGGTCCACGTCATCCAAGCATGATGCTTGGCCGGATCCATGCCCTCGGGCACGCGGCCCATATTGTCCATCCCGCTTCCCAAGCCGGTGGTCCAGTAGCTTCCGTCTTGCCAGGTTCTGTTATTTCGAGTCCAGCGATGATAAGCGGCAAGGGGCCAATAGACCTCCCGGAGTCGTTCCAAATCGCCGAAGTTTAAAAAGTGATTCCATTCCGCCCAAGCCAGCAAGTTTGGTCCCGTTGAAAAAGAGATGCCCCTGTGCCACTGATCCGACCCGTCGCTAGTGCGGATCTCGCGGCAGATATAGCCATCCTGGTGCTGCTTCGCATACAGATTGTCGAGCGTTCCCTGAAACCTGAAGGCTCGATCACCGTACCTCCCGAACTGAACAATGAAAGCTGAATCCCACATGAAAAGGCAATCGTTAAATGCCGTATCGATGTAGTTCGAAACGAAGCCGCTTTCCGGCGCTGGCTGGCGCAGGTTTCTCCAGGCAAGTTCCCAAGCCTTCCAATAGGCATCCACAGCAACCGGGTCTGAACTGACATAAGGATCGGGGAGGAGACTCTTGGAAGCCTCGAATTCCGGCAGTGCCGACTTCTCTGCAGCGCGCATTAAGAAGGGGTTTTTGGAGACGAGCGGATCGTCCACATACCACTCCAAATATCGCCCTGTTTTCCAGGCGGATGGAGCAATATCAAACTCGGGACTTAGCATAGAGAGATTCTAGTCTAAAGCCAGTATGTTAGGGGACCGCTTCTAAACTATTTTACAATGGTTAGATTTCAGAACGTCGCGTATCATTCTAAATATATATCGCCCACTTTGTCACAGGAGACAAGTTGCACTTATGTCAAAAACACGCCATGCATTTACGCTAATTGAACTTTTGGTGGTGATCGCGATTATTGCGATCTTAGCAGCCATCCTCTTCCCAGTTTTCGCTCAAGCAAAGGCAGCGGCGAAGAAAACAAGCAGCCTTTCGAACATGAAGCAAGAAGAGCTTGCGATGATCATGTATTCGAATGACTACGACGACACCTTTGTAGCCGAATGGCCCTACAACGACTTTTTTGACCCAGCAACTTGCAACCAGACTGCGGCCGATGCAAATCACAGCTTCCAGTCTGAGGTTAACCCCTATATCAAGAGCAAGCAGATCTGGGCAGCACCCGGAAGTGCGGCCATCGTCAACAACCCCGTTTATCAGACTCCTGCCAACGAGTGGCCGGTAGCAGGCAATACCTGCGGCTGGGCCGGATCCGATTTGAATGACGGCAACCTAACAGGCGGCTACTCTATGAGCTACCTGATGAACGAGACGGGCTGGTCTGATAACTACGCGACCACTAACTTCGTTTATGGCCTCCAGCACTTTAACGCAGAAGGGCTTAATGCCGGGCTGCTCCCAGCTACTGCCGAAGAGATCCAACTATTCGAAGCGGCCGGAACCAAATTCTGGATGGGGGGCGGTTATGGCGTTGGCTACTCGTGGGACGGTTGGTCGAGCACGATTCCGCTTCCTTCGAATCCGAAGCAGACCCTGCCAATTACGCCAGGAGCCTATAACCCTGGTCCAACCCAGATTCCGGGCCTTTACAACGTGCCAGGAGCGGATTGGGGAGCCTGGGGCATCTCGGACTTTACAAACTATCGCTATGGAACGCCCGGAATCGTTTGTTCGTATTTCGACGGCCATGCGAAGTTCCTGACTGCGATCCCGATGAAATCGGTTCAGCCGTATGACTTCGACCAGAGCAATGTCACAACTGCCTTCCCCTAGATCGTTTCGCACGAACAACTCAATGGAAATAGGCAAACGAAAAACTCGTTGGTTAGTTATGGTGGCGACGGTTGGCGTCGCCACCATACTTGTTGGTTGCAGTGGCAAGGAAGCCGTTGAAACGTCTTCAAGTTTCAACAAGCTGCCGCCGGACGTGGCAAAGCAGCGCCTTGAAACCATCATGAAGAAAAGGGGAATGAACGTGAAGGATGAGAACAAGTATCTGCCCCATTAGGTGGCGCCGCGTTCTTTCCGTCACAACACTTCAGAATTAGGGCGGATGCCACGACTTCTCATTGTTGCCGGGATGTATCGAACCGGCACTTCTGCCCTTGTCCAAGCTCTGAACGGGCTGGGATTCTATCCCGGCGAACTCGGCGACCAGCGTGCGGCCGGCGTTCACAACGAAGAGGGCTATTGGGAAAACAGCCAGATACTTCGGCTAAATGATGTCTTGACTTCTCAGTTTGGAATGGCGGACTATGCCTGTCAAGCGTTGCCAAACAACTGGGAGGAGTTTCCTGCCACGGAGTCTTTGCTATCTCACACGGCAGATTTATTGAAACATCTTTACTCCGGCCGAGAGTTTGCCGGGTGGAAAGACCCTCGAACGACGCGCCTTCTTCCCTTCTATTTGCGATGCTTTGAATCGCATGGCATTGAGGGTTGCTTTGTTGGATTGGTCCGCAATCCAGAGCAAGTGGCAGCCAGTTTGCACCGCAAAGACTTCATTCCATTCGATGCAGGCGTTGGCCTTTGGATCCACTACATGCTAAGCATGCTTCGCTTTACGCCTAGCAGGCGGTTGATACTTGTTAGCCATACGTTGCTTATGCAGCAACCCCGCAAAGCCTTGGAAGCGATTTTAAAGCGGTTTCCAATTCCGGAGCCAACACAAAGGCTATGGGAAAGGGCGTCGGAATCGATCAAACCAAACCTTGCCAGCGCTGTTTCGACTTGCAATTTGGACGCCCATCCCTTGGCAACCAGGGTTCAAGCTCTTTGTTGCAAATGCTTAGAGGACTCGGCAGAATTTGCCGCCGGCAAGTTTCAGGACGAAATCGAAGAGTTCTGGGATGAATGGATACGGGAGGTCCGTTTAGTTGCGTATCGCTATCGCCCTCCGGCGGAGTTGGCGAGCTTTGGAGATAGGCCATCAAAATTCGCTGTCCAGCCCTGTAAGTGGACCAGAGTAAGACTAACAAACTGCCAAGTTATCGACGGCGTGGTGAGGCTGTCCCTTAACGATGGGCCGGGGATTGTCTATCTTAAGCGTCCTTCCCTACTGGACAGCAACGAAGGGGCCGTCCAAGTCCAAGTCCGATTCGGAAGCGAATGTAAGGCAGAGCCGTTTGGTCTCGACTCTTCCCGCCTCATCACTTATGGTCCGGCCGTACATCTGGTTCTTCGGCCAGAACGGCCGATTGAGAGGGCAACGTTCGAGGCCGATGTATTCCTTCAAACGGGGCGAGACTATGCCCACACGGCCTATAAAGCACTTCAGGATCAGCTGCGACCCCCTAAGCCATGAACACACAACTAATGCTTCTCGCTCTAGCTTCTCTGTCTGCAACGCAGGTGCCTACTCATCACAGCCCTTCGATAGTTGAACTTAAGAATAGCGATGTCGAAGTTCGGCTGGAATCAATCTCCGATGGCATCAAGGTCGATCGCCTGCAAGAAAGGATTGGACATGGTTCCTGGGCCGACGGAAGCGTTGGCACACATTTAGTTGCTTCTGCCGAAATGGACGGCAAGACTATAAAGCTTTCCTGGCACTTGGTGAAGTCCTCTGCCACGGCGAGAACTGCTACGTTTACGTTTCAGGCAGATCCCATCCGCCTGTCTGCCGTTTCCTCTTGGCACCTTGGCCCAAGCGGTCCGATCGAGCATACGCTTTCGATTCACAACGAGACCGGTAAGCAGGTTTTACTGCCTTTACAAAGCACTCTGTTGTGGAGCTTGCAGCGGCCAGCTTCTCATGCTTTGCAAGCCTGGTGGGTGGAAAAGGCGGCAGGTAAACCAAGCCCATTTGGTGTACACCAGCTGAACGTCGGCGAAGGGTTTCAACTCGCGGTGAACTCGGAACCTTATATGAGCGATGCAAGGGCCTACTCAACCAAGTGGGAAGATCGCAGCCCGGTTCCCTGGCTGTCGATGTTCGATGAGGTTGTGGGGGGCGGCTGGTATGCCGGGGTCGAATTTTCGGGCCGTGTTTCGCTTACTTTACGGCCGCTTGGAGTAAATGGCGACGAAGTGTCCCTCGGGCTTTCGCCGGATGATCCCAGTGGGCCGGCGTTCCAAACGAGGCTGCAGCCAAATGAAAACTATGTGTTGCCAACCGCCTTCGTAGGCTGCTTTAAAGGTCAGTTTGAGAACGGCTGCAATCAGTTGAAGCATTGGGTGGATTCCAGTCTTCGTCCAGATTCGCACGACGCCAATTACCCTTTGCTGAACCAGAACACCTGGGGCAGCGATATGGGAATAAATGAAGCCATGGCTAAAGCCATGCTCCATCAAGCGGCTGATTTAGGAATGGAGCAGTTCCACATTGATGCCGGCTGGTTTCGAAGCGTTGGCGATTGGAGGCCAAACCCCGCCAAGTTTCCGAACGGAGTCGCACCCATAGCAGACGCGGCTCATGCTCTGGGCCTGCATTTTGGGCTATGGGTAGGTTGGACTCAGGGCGGTTTAGGGGACGACTCGACGGATCCAAGCCACGTTCTCAATATTCGATCTCATCCGGACTGGTTTGCCGACAACTACCCGAAAGATTGGAAGCCGGCCGACTACACGGGCGCGAACCTTTGCCTCTCTGACGAAGATGCGCAAAAATGGTGCGTTCAGTTGCTCGAAAAGGAGATTCGAGAGAATCACCTCGACATGCTTGAGCACGATCAGCAGATGATCGTTGACTCGTGCGTTCAAACCGATCACTCTCACACAGCCAGCAAGACGGATACGGCCTATCGTGCAACCCTCGGTTATTACGCCGTGTATGACGCCATTCGGAAGGAGTTTCCCAACCTCATGTTTGAAAACTGCGTGAATGGTGGTCGGCAGGTCGATTTTGGATCAGCAAAACGAGCGAGCTACTTTAGCATCGCTGATTCCTACGATCCGCTTTCCAATAGGCGAGCTATTTACGATATCACGTACGTGATGCCACCCGCAATGTGCGAATGCTACGTGATGGCGATGCCGACGAAAACGATCCCTGAGTTTCGCAACATGCTAAGAAGCGGGTTGATGGGTTGGTGCAGCATCATGCAAGACCCCACAAGGTGGAGCGAGGCTCAAAAAGCGGCTGCCAAGCAAGAGTTCGCACTTTACAAATCCGTCTTGCGGCCATTGGTGCGCAATGGCAACGAGTTCCACGTTTCCATAAGGCCCGACGGCATTAACTGGGACGGCATAGAGTACGCTGCTCAAAGCCAAGAGTCAGCCGTACTCTATTCGTTCCGGGGCACTACAGGGGAGGCAGATCACTCGTACTTTTTATCTGGCCTAGGCAGCAAAGCCAAATACCGCGTTCATTTCGTCGACCCTGGCCAAGCAGACTACACGACAAGCGGAAAAGACCTGATGGCCGCTGGCTTAAAGGTGACCTTAAAGGAACCCGGCACTTCTCAAATCGTGTTGGTCAACAGACTCTAAGCCTCTGAAGCGCGACTTGAATCGTAGGCGGCCGCGCTCTCGTTTACTCCGATATCCCTTGTGCTTAAGATCGCTTTGGAGATGAATGGCAGCAAGATGATCACGACCGCAGTCGTTCCCCCGTTCAGAATGACCATAGACTTCCACGTCCAGTGGTATTCATCGGACAGCTTTGCCCCAAGAAAATCAGCGCCGTAAAGGGCCATGTTTCGGAAACTCAACATAAGCGAATAGCCGAGGCCCTCGCACCCGACCGGGGTTGCACGGGCCGCAAGATCGATAAACGCGACCTCCGCAAAACCGAAGAAAAAGCCGTTCGAGAAATCGGTCAAGATCGCCTTGGGGTAGCTGTCATAGGTGAGATACATAAAGGTCGCGAGGGCAGCGGTGACGATCGCAAAAATCAAAAGCGACTTCAGGTTGAACCTTCGGGTTGCCCATCCATAGAGCACAGCACCCAAGAGCCCACCGAATCCGCCAAAGGCGGTCAAGTAGCCAATATGGAGCTGATCGAGCTTCAGAATGTCCGTTTGGCGGTAGTAAAGGAGGGTGGTAAAACCCGGAGCAAAGTAAAAGAGGGTGATGAAAACCAGCGCCCACCAGAAAGTTTTGGAGAGACCTATTGTCTTGATCTGACCACCGGCATTGTGAAAATAGGCTTGGCGATTTTGCTTAAAAGGTTTTTCTTTAAGGATGAAGTAGGTCGCCGGGATCACGCAAACGAGAAAGGCACCATTAACGCCGCAAGCCAAACCTAGCGCACCGGTGGCAAGCAAACCGCCGAGCGGGCCTTGAATAAGATTCCCAAAGTTTGTCGCAAACTGCTTCACAGCCGTCAGCCGCCCGACTGAGCCGGTAGATTGCCCGATTTCGACGAGGACGGCGCCCGTCACAGTCGACATCATCACCATGAAAAGGTTGATGACGATGCAAGAGATTAGCAGCCAGTTAAAGGTGCGAGGAACGAAGGCGAGCGCGCCCCAACTAAGTGCGGCAAGGGTTGCACTTATGAGCGCGTAATGCCTTCTTCGCGTGCCAAAAATGGGAAAGGCATCTGTGAGGATGCCTGCCAATGGCATGAGATACCAAAACAGGTTGCAGGCCAAGAAGAACCAGGCCATTTGCGATGCCGACACGTCCAGCTTGGACTTGAGTAAATTCTGGAGCGGTATCTTGCCCAAAACCTGCGGCTGTGGCAATGTGGTCGCAAAGATGCCGAGAAAGATGAAGAGAACGATCAGATAAAAACTGTCGGTCTGGATGCGGCTTCGCGTCGTGCTTTTTGGGTGGTCCACCTTTGGCTCCTAGGAGTGAAGTGTAACCGTGCATGCGCGATGCCCGTGGAGTTAATTAGTTTACTACTGGTGGGGCTAATCCGGGTATCAGATTGAATCTAATCTCAGGGGTATATTTCGGTCACATCATCCATGGGAAATGATCTAAATTGCGATGTGGCAATCATTGGCGGCGGCCCCGGAGGGTCTACCACCGCTGCCTTGCTCAGGAAGTACGCGCCCTCCCTTTCGGTTCACATTTTTGAGAAAGAGGCTTTCCCGCGTGACCACGTTGGCGAAAGCCAACTGCCGGGCATCTCATCCATCCTCGCCGAAATGGGAGTTTGGGACAAAGTGGAGGCGGCGGATTTCCCTATTAAACTCGGCGCAACCCTGCTTTGGGGGCGCTCTCAGGAGCTGTGGGACTTCGACTTCATTCCGCCCGAATTCTATTCGGACGATGTTCGACCAGGGCGCTACGAAGGGCCACGACAACAAACCGCGTTCCATGTGGACCGCGCGATTTACGACAAAATTCTTCTCGACCATGCGGCCGTGATGGGTGCCATCGTGCATCAACCCCGGCAAGTTAAAGAGATCCGCCATAGCGATGATCGCGTTGAATCTCTGCTGCTAGATGACGGCCGTTCTATTACGGCAAGGTATTACGTGGATGCCTCGGGCAATCCGGCCATCCTGCGCAGAGCGCTGGGAATAGAAACCACGGTGCCAACTTCCCTCATGAACGTGGCTTTTTGGGACTACTGGAAGGACGCTGAGTGGGCGGTTCGAATCGGTAAACACGGAACGCGCATTCAAGTGATGAGCGTGGACTACGGGTGGCTTTGGTTCATTCCAATCGGCAACTCTTTAACCAGCGTCGGGCTGGTTGTGCCAGCTTATTACTATAAGGAGTCGAAAAAATCTCCCGAGGAGCTTTATAGGCAGGCGATCGAGGAATGCCCCCGGATCAGCAGCCTGTTAGAAAACGCCAAACCGGAGGGACGGTTTGCAGCGACGAAAGATTGGTCGTTCGTAGCTGATCGCGCCACCGGTGCGAACTGGTTTTTAGTAGGTGAGAGCGCCGGATTTGCGGACCCAATTCTATCGGCGGGAATGACGATCACCCAATCCGCGGCCAGAGAATTGGCATACACCATAAATGAAATCGAAAAGGGCGATCTGGACCCCAAATGGCTGAAGGCTGAGTTCGGCAGCCGGCAGATAACGCGGGTTCGCAACCACATTCGATTCGCCGACTATTGGTACAGTTCTAACGCGCAACTGAAGGATTTAAAGAGCTACACTTCTCAGATCGCCAAAGATGTTGGGCTCACGCTGGATCCTGAGGAAGCATGGAGATGGATTGCACTGGGTGGTTTCGTCGACACAGACCTGAACGCCGGAACAGGAAGTTTTTCGATCGAGTTTATAAAAAGCATGGGCGAGTTCCTGTCGGAGTTAGAATTTGAATCCCCGCTTCTTAGTTGCAATACCTACGATCTAAATCTGACCGGGACCGTAGAGGCAGCAAGGGCGCGCTATGAATCGGGGCGAGTGTTTCAGACTATATGCCTCGAGCGAGGGAAGCGTCTCTTCCCGATCGATGGCGTGTACGGTCTCATTCACGATAACCTAAGAGTTAACCGCCTATTGCCGGATATCCTTAAGAGATTAGAGCTTGATACAGAGCATCTAAAAGCCAAGAACCCACGTCTTCGCGGCAAAATTATCATGCATTTCCTTAGGGGGCTAGAGGCGCTAACTTATGATGGCTGGGTAATGGCTGGTAAGGATCCAAACATTCCGATGCCGGATCTCAAAACCACTTACAAGTCAGTTCATTGGAGCCATTGACTCCGCGGTATAGGCCCCATGGGCTGGCCGTCGAGGTTAACCGAGGCAAAGGTTTCGAAATTCAACCACGCTCTTCACTTCGGCCGTTTAGGCCGAAGCGTTGCAGCGCTCAGGAAGTTTAGGCCGGTTCTCCAAACCCTCGCGGATTATAGAAAGCACACGTTCCCGCGCGGGGCCGGTTAAGGGCAGGCGAGGAAGCCGGACCCACTCGGATCCCAGTCCGACCTCTTGAATGGCTAGCTTGATGTTCTGAACGAACTTGGTCCCAACGTCGAGGTGCAGCAATGGCGTGTACCAGCGGTAAAGCTCCCGCGCTTCGTCCCACTTCCCGGCCATCATCAAATCCCACAAGTATTGATTCTCTTGGGGAAAGGCAAGGCCGATGCCGGCGACCCAGCCGGTTGCGCCAAGCATTGTGCATTCGAGAGCTAAGTCATCCACGCCCGCGAAAAGTACATATCTGTCACCTACGGCATTGATGATATCGGTGATCCGGCGTGGATCGCCGGAGGACTCTTTTATGGCCACCAGATTCTCTTGGTTGGCTAGTTCGGCGAACATTTCGGCATCGATATCGGCGTGATAGCTGATCGGATTGTTATAAACCAAGATTGGCAATGAGGTCGACTTGGCAATGGTTAAATAGTGGGCTTTCGTCTCTTCGCGGTCGGGCCTAAACGCCATAGCCGGCATCACCATCGCGCCCTGTGCGCCGAGCTTTTCTAGCTCTTTAATCCATTCCACTCCGGCAGCCGTGTTCAACTCGGCCACACTTCCAAGAACGGGCAACCGCCCTTGGGCGGTATCGAGCGCGGCTTTAACCACCTCTCGTTTTTCCTCGTGGCTAAGGGACACGTTTTCTCCAAGCGACCCAAGCATAACAAGACCCGATACGTCGGATTCGATAAGGGTCTCGATGTGTGCACAGGTGGCGTCCAGATCGATGGTTAGATCTTTTCTAAATTGGGTGGTGAGGGCCGGGAAAACGCCCTTCCAGTTAGTCTTCATAATAGTTCGTTACTTAGCATGAAGCACGGCGCGCAGTTTATTCACGCGCATGTTCAATTCGGTGCTTTTAGGGGCCAGTTTCAACGCGGCCAAGTATTGGTCCAGCGCCTCGTAATAGAGTTGGTTCTGTAGCAGGACCATGGCCTTGCCGTAAGCGCCGCCGATCCCGCCAAGGTTCAGCCAAACCGACAAAGCGCCGTCCAACTTTTTCAACTGATTCTTCGGCATTACGTCAAAGTTGGCATCGGCAAGAGTTTTGGTTCCCTGCTGGATAACTAAGCCGAAGCTATCGGCACCAGAGGCGACCAATCGCTGGCCCAGTTCTCCGTCGTCACAGGTGCCTTTCGATCCATCGATCGAAACCGGGCCGTAGAGAGCCTTGCCATCCTTATAAATCCCCAACGAAACCTTACCCGGAACCGCCTTAAAGTGAATATGCAGCAGCCTAGGATAAACCGGCTGATTGGGCAGAGGATAGGTGATCATGGTGCCTGCGCCTTTTGGCGCACCTCCCAAATCGAAGTAGTCGCTGATCGTATTGGTTGTCCCCTGCGAGGTTTGAAGTACGGACAAAACGCTTGAGTAGGTCTTTCGGTGGCCCGCATAAACCACCGTAAAAGTCGATTTGGGATTACCCGCTTTAAGCCGGTCGCCTCCATAAAGGAACCTGGCCTTATCGGCGGCGCCTAACTGGGGTCTGGGGTTGGTGGCCGAGCTCAGGCTCACGTTCCCCGTGAAGTCCTCCAGAACCCAAACGTCTTTCGGGGCGGTTTGAGTTTGGCCAGCCAACCCAACCATCAAGAGCAGCGGCAATAAGTTCATTTACGCTTCCTCCTTTATCAGTTCCGGTGCGGCAACAACCGCGGCCTCCTTTTTGGAAGCCCTTTTCTTTCGGTGCACAAAGTGGTGTACCCCCCAATCGGTAGCGATGCCTAAAAGAAGGATCGCCAGATCGTCGGCCACATAGCGCGTCCACGAAACGATGAGCAAAAAGACGACCATGCACGAAACGACCATGAACCCGGCGACAGCATCGTAAGTAAGCATTTTTGTCGGCTGCCACTTCTTGCCCTTCCAGTGTTTCACCAGTTCGTGCAAGCCAAAAAAGAGCAGAATTTCAACAAGGATAAAGGCCCCATCGATGACGAGCATGCCGATTGGCGATATCTCAATAAGAAAGTTTGCAACTGAGTAAGCCGTACTTGCGTGAAGCAATACGCCTGGTTCCACGCCATGTCCGGGAGCGTCAAAACTGTCATCGGCCGTATCAAGGGCGCGGCCCACATACAGGTTCCCCAAAAAAACGGGCCGATTTGCGACGGAGGAAGCCCATTTTTCGATACCGGCGTTTAACGGGGAAAAGGTCCCATCCGGGTTTGCTTTTACCAAGTCGCTCCAGGGAATCCTCTTCATCGAGTCGATAGCGGAGTAATCGATGGTTCGGGCCGTTGCCTTGGCTACCGAAGGGCCAAAATTTTTGTCGTGCACTTCGCCAAACCAGTTGTCGCGGCCCAGGTCGTTCTGATGGGCAGTAGCTACGGCGTAGCCGAGCGATTTAATCGACTTAGGATCGACGACATTCGTGTTTCCATGGTCGACTTTGACATTGTCAAGCATCTTGATAACAAGCTGGGACCTTTCCAGTGAGCTGTTGGGAACGAAAAGGCTGGCCGCCATTGAGTCCAGATCAGGCGATCCAAGAAACCCGGATTGGGGATCGTAGCTGACCTGCAGAGAACGATAAACACCGACGAAAACGGGGCAGCTTTTAAGGGCCTGCCACTGGGGCAACAAAGTGCCATCGTCCAAGGGATCAATCGCCGGGCCAATGGGAATCTGGCTTTGGTCTTGGGGGTGGGTTTTTATGTAGTCCGCCGGCACTCCCGACATGTCCACATCGATTCCGATTGCATCCGCCTTGGCCGATGCAATCGCCTTTACAAGTGCATCAAGGCCGTTGCGATTGGTAACGGAGTAAGTTTTGCCGGTTTGATTTGGCCACTCTACCTGCCCGGGCGGCATGCCATTGATGTTGACTATCACCGGCTCATTTTTTTGGTTAGCGCCCTCAAGTTGAAGTAGCTTCTGCAAACCGGGGTAAAGCGCGTCTCGCGTCTTATCCATGGCACTTGGCGCGGCCCACGCAAACGCGTGCACAAGTCCAAGGACGGCTAGGCTGGCAATGGGCATGGTTAGCCACTCAGGCTTTTCTGCCCACTCCTTAAAGAAGCTCTTAATGGATTTTAATGCTTGCTTTGCGCTGGACAGCTTTCTCATTGCTTCGTATCTGGGGCGGGAACGCTCTTAAACTGAACGACGCGAATGGACCAGGTAGATGGCTGAAGGACGACGTCGTCCTCTGATGATGGCTTGTTCAACGCTTTCGCTCCGGCAAAAAGGGCCGAAATGCCGGTTAAAAGGCCGCCCCTGGCCCCCTCAAGACCCTTAAAGTTGAAGCAGTCATGATCAATTTTCTCGGTTGAGCTTACTAGGATGAAGCGCTCAACCCCTAGGGGTTTAACAAACCTAAACGGTGCATTAAGGGTTTTAGTGGCGTCGTTTTCCGTTGAGACCCACTGCTCATCGCGGTTGTCTGCCGGAAAAACCAGCGAACCCCCATAGTCGGCGCTGATATCCATGACATAAAAATACCGAGCCTGCCGTGAGGATGGTTGGACTCCGGGGTCGGGCACAAGTTTTAGGACATACCGCTTATCGCTTTCTTTGGGCTTTCGCTCGTCGGCTGTGGGGTAACCCCATACAGTTCCGGATTCGTCCACCTTTGTATCCGAACCTGCCGGAAACAACTCTAGGTGGTATGGGAAAATGGAGTCGTCGGTTGAATGCAAACTCATCCAATTCTTGAGGATCGCAAGGCCATCGGCATCGCTAGAGAGAGCATCGGCGGTGTGATCGTTCGCATCTTTCCATCCCGTGGCATGTGGCAATACGTCTAGCAGCCCATCCCGCACCCCTTTCTGTTCATCGTTTGCAACCACCCGCGCCTGGGCATCGAGCTGAAGGTTTGTATTGGGGGTGCCGGCACCGGGTGCGACCCAAGCGTATTGCAGCTTTCCATCTTGGATGGTCCCCGTTAGTACATAGTCCGGATGGTCTTCCAGCGAAGCCACCTCTTGAATCATCAGATTCTTATCGCCTTTAAATCCTGTTAACTCGGGAAGGTCGCTAGCGTAGGGATAGGAAACGAAGACTTTATCGGAAGAGCCAGCGTCGGAGTCTTGATTAAACGGCGCCACGGACTGATCCGGCTTCATCATGCCCCATGCGTCGTTTCGCCAAAGGACTTCCTCGGTTGGAGCCTTGTCCAACGGATCAAACACAAGAGCCTTAGAGATTGCCTTGGTTTGAAGCTGGGCGGCAAAACTTTTGAGTTGGTCCACAGAAAGAGTGGACCGGGGAATATAGAGCTTTAAACCCGTAAAGTGTTCAAGCGGCTGACCGACGACCTTATATTCGGTTGCCGTTCGGAAGGCCGATTCCGGTCCTGATTTCAGAACCGCGGTTGACGAACCTACCTCGGCATCATCTATGGCAACCACGGTATCGCCGGCGACTGTTTTCAGGGTTGTGCCGACTCGAAGGCCTATTTCCAATCCGCCCTGCAGCCTGACCTTATCAGTTGCACTTTTCGGCTGACTGGTGGTGTTGATACTTCGATCTGTGGCAGTCAGCACCGTCGTTCCTACCAAGTTCTGAGCCAAGCGGCCGGCGTCCGAACACTCGTAACAAGGGTCTTGCTCGTATCCGTTCACCTGCAAATTTGCGCTTGTCTTCTGCAGAAGAGATTTCACGCTTATTGCTCCATTGCTGTCTGCGAGCACCTTCGTAAGCGCTTGGGTAAAAGCGCCGCCCGGTTTCGCGCTTCGATCAGGCGCTGATTCCGATGCCGGTTCGAAATAGCGTGCCCCTGAAATGATAAGTGCTCCATTTTGATATGGAATTTCCGTCGGGTCTGCTCGATCCGCATCGATGTTTGGCCGTTCAACCACCGCTGAAGGGGCGCACTTTGACTTGCCAGCAGCAAGCGCGCCCCTCGCTAGTTCGCCGCTATAGCAGCTATCGAACATGGCGGTTACGTGGGCCTTTTTATCCAGAATCTGATCAAAGTCATCTGCCAGCTCTTTGTCTGTAATGTCCGGCGCACCCGAGAGGGTGTCGGAAGGAACGATGGTGTTGCTGACGCCATAGGGCTGGCCTCCTTTTTCGGGCGTATATACAATTTTTGTGGTCTTGCGATTTTTTACAGTGCTGCCATGGCCGGAATAGTAGATGAGGATCGTTTCGCCAGGCTGCGCCTTATCAACGATCTGCTTTTGAATAACATCGCGGATTCCCTTTAGGGTGGCCTGATCGCTCTTGAGCTCTATGATCTCGTCGTCGGTATCGAGAGGGCCTTTGCCATCGGTTTTTGGGGACCAATGAAAAAAGTTGATCAGCGCGGATTTCATCGCGTCAACATCGTTTTCCGCGCCCTGCAGGTTATGGATCGAATCCCGCCAAGCTTTTGGGTCCGCCTTTGTTCCGGCGTGATAGTTGTTTATGCCAATTAAAAGCGCTCTCTGCATGGGAGCCGGAGCAACTCGGCAAGTTGCGATTGCAAGTTTGAACGCGACCATGAAACCCAACTGCAAAAGCACAACTATATTTTAAGGCGGCGCACGCCCCAAATGTCTTTTGGATCGAGAATCAACCCCTTATATTTCAATTCTTGCTCCCTATTCGGCCGCTGTTATCTTTCACGTTGCACGAGATATGAGTGATAGACCAGTTCTGTGGGACAGGCGGGATCTCGCCGCGCATCCGGTCGTGTTTAGTTAGCAAGAGTTTGCTGAGCATGTTTTCACCGCCTCGTTCAGCCCCCAGGGGCGCAGAGCTGAAGAGACTGAGAGGGATTTTTTCATCCGAAATCAAGAGAAATACCGTTCGCGATCCGCCATTGCTCGGTTTTACCGAGGCGAGCAACTTGCTTCTAGGCGTATCTTTTTGATCATCAGCGCTTGATCGAGGCAAGATCGGCTGCATGTGCAAGTCGGGATAGACCTGGAAGAGATATACGAACTTTTTCTCGCTCGGCACTCCGTTAACGATAAGGTTGTAGTCGTAAAACTGGTTCACTGTTAGCGCTTCGCCGGGCCTCAAGACGGTGCCGTCGTTATGAGACTTAACTTCCAGTTCGTAGCTTGCTCCTGTGGCGTCATGCGAACTGAGAGCAAGCCATCGATCCAACCGGGCCAGCCCCTTCGCGACCGACTTTAAGGTATCGATACCAGTTGGATCGGGAAGGTCCACCCAAAGCGGCTCCGTTTGCGAAGATAGGCCAGCAGCGAACGCGGTTGTATCGGCGGCCCTAACCCAAGCGTATAACGTTTGGGCGCCTGATCCCTTGCTGGTTAGAACATAATCAAATTTCTTACTGCGGTCGGCTGAAACCTCCACCCCATCTTCTGGCAAAAACGTCAACTTCCCGCTAATACTGGCCGGCGTATCAGAAGGGATGCAGAACGTCTCGTCGGTGCCACCATCCGTCCACTGGGTCACTCTTACTGATTTCAGTTGCCCAATAATGCTTGCGTCTTCGCTTGGATAAGCAGCATAAGCCCTGGTTAAAGTTGGTTCATTTGCAATCGTCAACTGAACGGTTTTGTTGCCCGCAACCCCTTCTAAAACGGTGTCCTTATGCAACCCTAAATCGGTGCCACCCGCCAAAACCACGTAATCAGGTTTCTGCTCTAGAACAGGGATTTGTTCGTGGGCCCGACTTCCCGAAGCTTGCCCGAAGATGTCCAAATGCATGTTTTTACAGTCGATGCTCGGGGTCTGGTTTCTTGAAAGATCGGAAACGTCAGTAGCGAGGGCGAGGTTCAGGCTGTCAAGATCGGGGTCAACCGGCGAGCTTTCTAGAAACTGAGCCAGAGCGAAAGTGAGTGCGCCCTGCGCCATATTTCCAGTCCGGCTATCGTCGATAGCCAAAGAGTTCTGATCGAATTTGCATGCCGTTAAAAATACTCCACCATTGTCGAGCGGAGTCTGGCCGCTAGGCAAATCGTCTTCTGTTACAGCATGATCAGAGGTCGCAGGCGGGACCGCCTTCATAACCGCCGCGAGGTTGTTCCCGCGCCAGATCTCACCACTATTGCAGCAATCAAAAATGGCCGTTAAATGGACCTTTTGATCTCCGCTGTACTTGGTAAGGATCTTGTTGAAAATGGCATCCATTTCATTGTTCGTGATATCGGCACCGACGGTGAGAGTGTCAACCGGCACAATGGTGTTACTCACGTTATAGCTTTGACCGTTGGGAGCATTCGATTTAAACACTTTTGTTGTGTGTCCCAAATTCTTCACAACGCTTCCGTGGCCGGAGTAATAGAAAACCACCGTGTCGCCTGGCTCAACATTTTCAAGCTTTTGCAGAGCGGCAAGGATGTTTGCGCTCGTTGCCTCCATCGGGGTGATATCGGGGTTTGGCCAAGAGGATTTATCGCTCACCTGCTCGGCGCTTAAGAGGATTTGAATATCATCTTGTTTTGGATCCCACCCATAAAGACCCTGAAGAATATGGAGCATGGTGGTGGCGTTATTGTCTCCGTCGTCCAGATCATGAACGGGCTCATTCCGCCAAGCGCCGTCCACGTTGCGGCCGGGATGGATGTAGTGGTTGATCCCAATGAGAAGCGCATGCCTTTTTGCTAACGAGAGCATGGAAAGGGCGAGCAAAACGAGAGTTACGCAAGCGCGACGGAAAGCCATACGATTTCCAGAATAAACTAAATCTGTTATTGGGTTGTGTGACAGATTTGATCCGTTGATCTCACAAGAGGTTGACATTTTTGATCGATACCTATATCCTTAACATAATCTGTGAAGACTTTGTATCTGGGAGCAAATGGGTTCGCGAGATTCGAACTAAGGGGTAATAGATGAGTCTGGTCGGTTGTAGTCTGTTGTGTTTGACTGTTCTATCGAGTTCTCCGGTCGTTGGGCCGCAGAATTCTAAGGCGCCTAGCCACCTTGGCAACGGCATCGAAGTCGGTCAAACGAAGATCTACGATCAGCGAATGTTGGCCCAACAGTTTGCGGGCTATCAGCGCGCTCTAATCGGCTTTTCGCCTTTGTTTGACAGATCGGCGCTTTCAGGCGCAATAGGGAGCCTTCAGGCGAGTAGTTCCGCGGATTCTCAGCTTCAGGTCAGTGGCTCGCTTGGAACCCCTGTTGAGAAACCGGACAGCAAATCTAGTGCGGATTCAAGTAAAAGCGCCACGGGAAAATCAGGCGGTGCTTCCTTGGGAGCCGAGGACACGCTTGCTGAACAGACCGAACTTCAGTTCCAGGTGCTCAACCTTCAGTTGCTGCTTAACGGCTCCATAACGGATCGAGTTTTCAACGATGGCAGCACCCAAGGCGCCGAGCCTTATAGCCCAAGGCCCCGCCAACAAGTTGTCGTCGGTTTTGGCATCAGCGTTCAGCCCAAGTTTAAGGACGCGGTGGCGGAAGTTACCGTGCAGGTTTTTCCCGATAAGAGGTTCAGCAAGAACGACTACGACGTTTCGGAGGGCGATGCCCCAGCACTTGTCTCTCTTCTGCCCCAGCAAAAAACTTACAACGTTGCCTCCTACACAAGCAGCAACACGGGCTTCAGCATTGGGACCGTGTTTCAGTTCTTGGGAGTGTCCGCAACAAGCAGCCACTCCAGTTCCAATCTGTATTTGGCCCGAGATGTCGATACGGTCGCCTTTCAGGGACAGGCTGCAAGCGGAAAAAATCCCCTCACGTTCGGCTGGCAATTCCGCCCCGTTCTCAATCAATCCACCGTTCAACCGGGACTGAGGCAAGTCTACGCAGCGATAAGTCTGCCTAACTCCGCTTACGCTCCAGACGCGGCGATTGGGCAGCTTTCCTACGTGGGCAAGGTTGTTGCGACCACCGTCTGGCGTCACTACGATCGCAAGACTGGCATTGTCGGTGACGAGATTTGCCAGGAAGACAGTGTTCAACTTAACGATCTGGATGCTTATCCGAATGATGCGACGGAAACAGCCTTATCGCCTCATGTGTCGGACTATGACGTTACCGACGCCGGTAATGGCCAAGCTTCTGTCGCGCTGAGCGGCTTTAACTTTTTTGATGGAACCGGCGTTTCGGTCGGCGGTGTGCCGCTTCCGGCCACGGCTTTTGCACGGGAAAGCGAGACACACCTCGTTTTCACGGCTCCCGCAGCAAAGCTAATCAACGGTTTTAAAGTTACCGGTCCCTATGGGGAAACATCTCCCATCGAACTTTATAACGAGAACGACGTGTTTCCCTACGGATGGAAGATTGACTTACAACGTTCATTTCTCATTCCCGTCGATATGGATAACGAGCGAGCGCATATCGTCCTCGTTAGCAAAAGCGCGCTGAGCGCCCAACTTACGGATGAGGATGCAAATCAGAAGGTGCAGGAAAAGAGTATCGGCGGCCAAGATGTGGTCGCTCCAGCCGCCACACCGCAAAATGTTTCAAGCCAACTACAGAGCGGCCATGCATCCATGAAGCTCAAGAGAGCTACAAGCGCGGAAAAAGGCTTAACAGCCGGGCCAAATGGGGCGTTAGTAAAATCGGCCAACGCAACTTCCGGAGCCTTTGGCCAGCTCAATATCTCCGCCCCAACCGTTATTTCAATCGGTGATTGTGTCGCGGGACTATCAGACAAGCCGATATCCTATTCGACGGATGGGCAAAGCATTACACTCGAATGCACTGTGCCGAAAAGCGCTATCCATGAGAATCGAATGCTACGCGTCGAGCGGTTGGGTTTCCATCTTATGGACGCCCCAACCTTTAGGCCCGCGTTAGATGACGACTTTAACATCGCGTCCGCCATTTTGGTCGCCGATGCGGAAACGCGAGCCGGCAAAAGAACTTCCGCTGGTATTACTGCTCCGGCGGAATCCAATATGGATCTCATCATCGTAGGGGCGAATTTGGACGGAACGGCAGGATTCGCAGCCAACTCGACGGCGACCAAGAACTACGTGACGGTGGTGGCCAATGGGCTCCTGCTAACCGGAAAAGACGCGGAAATGGACCCAGTCTCGAATCAGGGAGTCTTGCGATATCGGTTGACGGCCGCGCAGGCCAAAGACCTGTGCTCCATCATCGTCTTTCGAAACAATGGGGTGCCCGTGAAGTTCCCTGTCACTCTCGAACCACCGCCCGCCAAAGTGGATGTTAATATTTCCGTTAGCCCTTCCGGAGCGAAGGGTAAGCCGAGTGGCAAGGGCGCTCCGGTGGTAACGCGGTTAACTATCACCACCCTGCAAGCTCCCCAGGCCATGGTAGGAGACCTGCCCGTGGAAGGGAGCAACCTGGACCAGGTCGTAAGAGTCGACGCCGCCAACGGCCAACTCAAGTGGCTATACGACCCGGCCGCTTTGCGCGGAATCATCAGTCTCACAAAGACGCTGACGGCCAAGCCAGGGCCGGTGGGCCTCACGTTCACTCTTAAGGACGGCACGAAGGAGCCTCATCCGCTTATGGTCGTTCCAAAAGGTGGAGTTCCGGCAAAGGGAACCACTAAGGCGACATCAGCGCCGAAAAGTGCCCCGAATTCCGGCGCAGTAAAAGCTGGAGGTTCTAAGAAGGGCGGGAAGAAGAAGATCTAGCTTGTTGCTGCCAGTTTACGAAAGGTAGTCCATCGACCCAAATATTATCGGTAACATCGTGTTTGAAGGTATTCAAGTTGAAAGCCTGTATTCGGACCGTTTGCGTAATCCTCATTTGCGCTCTTGCGTGCGTTGCAATGGCCCAACAGGCAACTTCCAACAATAACGACGATACCTTTGCAAAGGCTCTGGCCGCGTTTCAAAAGCAGGACTGGAAGAACGCGGTTCCGCTCCTAACGGAATGCCTAGACCAAGCCATAAACTCGAAGAACACCTCCGAAGAGCTAACCGTTCTGGGCGCGCTCGCAGCGGTTAAACGCACTTTGGGCGATACCGCTGCCGCCACGCAACTGGATCTGCAGGCAAAGTCCATCTATGATTCACAGAAGGCATCCACTCAAAGTGCCATGAATCTTATGAGTCTAAGCCTGGATTACGGTTTTATGGGGCAGTATAGTAAGGCGCTCGATTTTACGCGCCTAGCCGTGGGCGCTTATAAACGTCTTGGCGACGCCACTGGCGAGGCCACAAGCCTAAGCCAGCTAGGTTACGTACTCAACATGCTGGGCCAATACGACGAAGCATTGGACACCGAATCGCGGGCCCTTGCCAAACTTCAGGCGTTGGGTGACCGGACCATGCAAGCACCGGTCGATAAGAACATTGCGACGATTTATCTGGCTTTAGGCCAACCGGAGAAGGCTCTTGATTTTGCCCTGCAAAGCGTTGATAAATTAAAACTATTAGGAATGCCCGGGTACGTGGCAACTTCGCTAGGCATTGTGGGGCAGTGTTACACGGCTCTTGGCAAATATCAGGAAGCGTTAGAGTCTTATCAGCAACAGTTGGCTATCGTCCGCAAGTCCGGAGACCACGCTAATGAAGCGCGAACTATCAACTCGATTGGCCAGATCTATCTTGCTATGGCAAAGGGTGGAAATTCCCTTGAATATGACACCCAGGCGTACGTCTATTACGAGTCCGCTCTTCCGATAGCTAGGGAAGTTGGAGATAAAGTCACGGAGCAGATTAGCCTGGAAGGAGCTGGCGTGGCGCGGCTGGCTTTGGATCAATACGATAAGGCTTTGAACCTGTTTGTGCAAGCCGATGCCTTGGAACACATTACCGGGGACTTGGCATCGCAGGCCCGAACTGCGAGCAATATTGCCTCTCTTCTTGCTAAGAAGAACCTAAACGCGAACGCAGCCGCGTTCTACAAAACCAGTGTCAACCTACTTCAAAAGCTGAGAGCAAACGCGATCGGATTGCCGGCTGAGACCCGAACTGCATACGATAAATCGATCTCGGGCATCTATGGAGATGCTGCCAACTTGCTTTTGGTGTTGCATCGATCCGACGAATCTGGCCAGGTCTCAGGGTTCATCGCAACCGCAGCCCAGAAAGATGCTTCTCAATACGTTGAACTTACCAAATCCGAACACGCATTTCTGGACCGATATCAGGCCGTGATCACAACTTTGGTCGGGCTCCGAAATCTTGGTCGAGCGCCTTCAAACAATACCATCTCGCAAATCGTTGCGGAGGCTGCGAACGCCGCATTGACGAAGGTGGACGGCTGATGTTAGGGCCTTTACTGAGCGCTGTTTTGGCCCTTGTGGCGCCCACGTTTGGGCATGCCATGTTGCTCACCCAGGGGCCCACGCGAAGCGTTGAGGGCACCCAACAGAGCAGCAGCATCGACGTCTCTGGCGCGAAGTATTACGCTCTGCTGATAGGCACGGACCATTACGATAGCTACAGTCCGCTTCACAACGCGATAGGCGACGTAACGAACATCGGCAACGAGCTGCGAGACATGTACGGCTTCAATGTCAAACTCCTGACTGACCCTTCGAAGACCGATATTTTCAACTGCTTTGAGGAGTACAAGAAGATCAACTTCGGCCCTGCCGATGAGTTGTTAGTTTACGTAGCCGGCCACGGGGCCTTTGATTCAGATCTGCTGAAAACTGGGTTGCTGGCGCTGAAGGCTTCCAAACCCGGCGATCTCACCAAAGACTCTTTCTTTCTCTTTAGCGCTCTGCGCGACATGCTGGACGGCCTTCCCGTGAAACATGTGCTTCTTGTTTTGGATGTATGCTTTGGGGCCGATTTTAGCCAAGAAGCAGCGAAGCTGCAAGATCCCACCCGAGGTTTGGATTCTGCCGATAAAGCCACTGAAGAGGAGTTTTTGGGCCGGAAAATGAAGTCGATTACCCGGCAGTTCATCGCTTCGGGGCCGGTCGAGGTCCCAGATGGGGCACCCGGCAAGGGCTCACCCTTTGCGAATGGCGTCTTGGTTCAGCTTAGAAAGTATGAAAAGCTGCTGACTTTGGAGGAGCTTTTTTCCGGAGTCGAGATGCTGAAATCCCTTCCAGTTCATGGCACCTGGGGCGACGACCAACCGGGGAGCGTGTTCGTGTTTCGGCTCAAGGCGAAGCCGTAGTAGAACTTGCAAATGCAGTGGGAATAGCAAAGTAAGGCTATCCAGCTCTTTTCCCGTTGCAAGCTAAACTGACATATCAATGCAGATCAAGACACGTCGGGGTTATCTGCGGTTTTTGCGTTGACATTTGCTGCTTGCTGCGATTCAGCATATAAATTCCGGATAGACCCGTGCTCGTAAAATGCCGGACCGATTCTATTGGAGCAATACTCTCTAACCACATCGGGCGACAGTTTCTTACCTTCGAAGATACGCTCGAAAATCTTCCTAAACAACGCAGTTTTGAAGGACTCGACTGCTTTGCCCTTTTGCTCAATGTCATCAACAAACTCGAAATTCGCGCCCTGGTAGCGAACGTAGCTTTGATGGGTTATCCGCGGATGGTCGCCCGAGTTTAGAACGGTAGTATTGTCGAATAACTTTGTCCTCACCGTAGTTATATTGACAACTGCAACGCGGTTACGATTGGTCAAGGGGTCAGGCTCTGGATGGGTCAGAGCCACATGTAAATGCAGGACGCCATTTTTGTCCTCAAGCCAATAAGCATCTCCAGGATTCAAGCAGCTTCGCCGCGCTGATGCTTGAGATGCCGAAGTCCTTCCCATTCGGTAAATGCTGCCTCGGCATCGGCCGCGTTCTCCCCTAAGGCAATCAACAACTCCTTAAAGGTGAATTCATGACCAATGAAATCCTTCCACTCCGGTGCTTCCTCGGTAACTTTCTGGCGGAACGTGGCGGAATCAAAATTGCCATATAGCTCTCGCACTTCGGCGATAATCGCTCGCTCGGGCTCCGAAAGGGCTTCTGATGTTTCGTTCGAGAGCACCTTGATTCTGGTTCGCGACGTTAGGTGGAACGGCACTTTGAAGCGCGCCGCGCCTTTTCCCGTAAGAAACACTGTCGCAACGCCACGAGGTGCTGGCCCGACGCCCTCTACAGAATAATACTGATCCTCGGTGAGAGTGCTTCCGGCGTATTGGACAAGCTTCCGATCAACGAGATATAACATCACAAGAAGCTTCCCCAGATCATAGGAGTGGCCGGACGGAGCAAGCAAGGCAATGGCGTCATTAACCTTAGCAGCGTTGAACACCGGCCGGCCTGTTGGCATGATCAGTTGATCGAGCGAGATAATTGCCATTTATAAATCCTAAGACGAATTACCTTCAATAATGCGCCACTTTAAGCGTTCAAAACTCAGAACCAGGTGAGAAGGCCTGACGTGATTACGAATTGTACACCAACTGTAGTTCGCGCACTATGTAATATCGGTAGATAACTTCAATTTGTTCTACGGGCTCAGCGGCTTGCGGTTGCAAGGAAGCGAACTTGCAAGCGTCAGAACTCCTTCGGACCCAGCCCTATTTTGGCGTAACTCTTTCTTCCAGCAGAAGCAATCCATCCAAGCTTGGTACGATAGAAGCTTGAAAGGACAAGCTTCTATGTGCATGCGTTTGCTTACCTGCCTTGGTCTCTGTATGTTCTCGGCGATGTTTACATACGCCTCTGATACCCCGGAGCCGATCCTGCCCGGAGTTTGGAAGATTCGGCTAGGTTCGCCCGAAAAGCTGACGCCCCTGAAATACCGCACCAAATCGCCCGCAAAAGATGGCTTTTCGAGTCTGCCTTCTGTACCGCAGTTCCCACTGCAGCCCGATGAAATCGGTTTCGAAACAACGCCCCGGGGGTGCGTGGTCTCGCTTCCCTTTAGCAAGTCCGAACGGTTTTACGGGCTTGGCATGAGCACCAATACTTTTGAGTTGGCGGGTCGGAAGGCGTGGGTGGTTCCGTCAGATCACCCGGAAGAGACGACCAACGAATCGCACGGTCCAGAGCCGTTTTTTGTGTCATCCCACGGCTATGGCGTGTATTTCGACACCGCCCGATATGCCGCCGTTTCTTTCGGTAATTCCTACCTGAAAGGCGGCGAAATGAATGTGGAAGCCGAAATCCCAACCGCTCACGGGGTTGATGTTTATGTGTTTGCCGGCCCATCGATGCGGGAAGCGGTGCAAAGATATAACCTGTTTTCTGGCGGCGGGCCGCTCCCTCCCCTTTGGGGTCTCGGCATCGCCTATCGGGGAAAGGGCGACTTTTCGGCGGCCGATATCCTGCAGCTTTCCAAATCGTTTCGGGACACGGACATGCCTTGCGACATCTTTGGCGTGGAACCGGGATGGCAGACCCAAACTTATTCCAGCACATTCGTTTGGAACACCGCCAAGTTTCCCGATCCCGGCGACTTTATCGCTCAGATGCACGCGATGGACTTCCGCATCAGCATGTGGGAGCATCCGTTCACGCATCCAACATCGCCGATCCATGAGGCGCTAATCCCTTATTCCGGCGACCATCAAGTTTGGGGCGGGTTGGTTCCCGACTTCGCCACCGAGCAGGGCCGTAAGGTCTTTGTAGGTTGGCAGGATAAAGTTCTTTTCTCCAAAGGCGTGGATTCCGTGAAGATCGACGAGGTCGATAATCAGCCGTTCAAGCCCGATCCTTGGTCGTTTCCCGACTTCAGCAAGTTTCCATCAGGACTGGATGGCGAGCAGATGCACTCTCTCATTGGTGTGCTTGAGCAACAGGCCATGTTGGCTCCCTTGAAGGCCAAAAACCTACGCACTTGGGGTCTCGTTCGCGATTCCGGCGCGCTCGCCGCGCCACTTCCCTACACCCTTTATTCCGATACCTATGACCACACTTGCTACCTGCGGGGCCTCACCAAAATCGGCTTTGGTGGGCACATGTGGGTGCCTGAAGTTCGCGATGCAAAAAGCGTGGCCGACCTCGTTCGTCGGGTCCAAACCGTGATTTTTTCGCCCTATGCGATGATTAACTGCTGGTACATGAAGATGCCGCCTTGGCTTCAGATCGACGCCGGTAAGGCAAATGCAGGCGAGCAAATGCCGGAAGCGGCCGAGGCAACGGGTTACGTTCGCAGCGCCTTTAAGCTGAGAATGAGCCTAATTCCATATCTGTATTCCGCCTTTAACGATTACCACCAAACGGGCTTGCCCCCGTTGAGAGCGTTGGTTTTGGACTATCCAGACGATCCGGAAACCGTCAAGATCGATAATCAGTTCATGTTCGGACCGTCGCTTATGGCCGCGCCGATGGTGGACGGCGTCTCCAAACGCTCCGTGTATTTCCCGAGCGGCGACTGGTACGACTTCTTTACGGGCGAGAAGATCGCGGGCGGGCGTCGAGTCGAGGTTTCGAAAGGACTGGACCAAATGCCTCTCTACGTTAAGGGCGATTGCCTGCTGCCTTTGGCAGAACCGGTGAACCATGTTGGAAAGGACACCACCTTCAAGATTCACGTCCGGGTTTATGGGTCGCATCCCGCGCCTTTCACTCTTTACGAAGACGACGGGGAGACTTTCGACTTCGAGCAAGGTGACCAATCGCAGGTTGTTTTGAGCTGGGATGGGGCTAAGGGCTCCAGTAAGAGGTCTGGCACCTACACGCCAATTCGAAACGAGATCCTAAACTGGGAGCCAATGGGGTCTTGAATAAGCTGGACCTCCTCCTTATTGGCGCTATTTCGTCCGCCACAGCGGTTGCCCAAAGTGATGGTGTGACGGTACCGCTGCAATCGGGCGCGCTGCGCATCCAACCCATCGCCAACGGCGTAATGCGCGTTCGGTTCAGCAAGAGCGGCAGTTTTCCGGCGCAGCGCGTTCCCGTGCTCATCAACCTGGAGCAGCCTCGCTACACGGTTAGGGATAGGGCCGGCAGTCTAACGGTTGCTACCAACGAGATAGTGGCTGTTCTGGATAAGAAGTCCGGGGCTTTATCGTTTAAGACCGCCGACGGCCGAAAAATTCTTTCGGAAGTGGCCGGTTCAAGATCACTAACGCCCGAGACTTTGCCCGGCCAACAACCGGCCCATGCTTACCGAAGCCGGTTGGCGTTTCAACTCACTCCGACAGAAGGCATTTACGGGCTGGGGCAGCACCAAGACGGATACATGGACTATCGCGGAAGCAGCGTTGCCTTGGAGCAGGTCAACCGCGAGATCGCCATTCCATTTCTCGTCTCCAGCAACGGGTACGGGCTCTTGTGGAACAACCCCTCCCACACCGACGTGAACGTGGCATCTGAATCAACCGAACTGCCAGTTGCCAGCGAACTCGATGAAAACGCTAAACCGGGCGGTTTTACGGCCAAGTATTACACCGGCGAACGTTTCGATTCGCTGGCAACGACAACGAAAGAAGCGAAGATAGACCACGATTGGGACAAGGTCCCTCCTGCGGGTTTGCCCCAAGACCATTACAGTGCGCGCTGGACTGGCTCGATCCAGGCGCCAATTTCTGGCTCCTATTTATTCAAGACTGTTTCCGATGATGGCGTTCGGCTTTGGGTTGATGGTCGAACGGTTATAGACAATTGGAGCGTTCACGCGCCAACCGTCGACCAAGCCCGCGTGGCCCTTGCCAAGGGCACGCGTCATAGTATTCGGCTGGAATATTTCCAATCGACGGGCGGGGCGATAATGCGCTTTACATGCGGCATTCAAAAACCCAGCAGCACGCTTGAATGGCGTTCGGAAGCAGCTGACGACATCGATTATTGCGTCTTTTACGGGCCGTGGATTGACGACGTGATGGCACGCTACCGCCATGCGACCGGCGACGCGCCTCTTCCCCCCGAAACCGCTTTGGGATACTGGCAGAGCAAGGAACACTACGCCACTCAAGATGAATGGGATTCGATCGCAGCAGAATACCGGGAGCGCCGTCATCCCATCGACAATATCGTGCAGGACTGGTTCTATTGGGATCCCTGGCCTTGGGGCTCGCATAAGTTCGATCCTAAACGCTATCCGGATCCCGCCGCCGGAATTGCTGAATTGCACGACAAATACCACATGCAATTTATGATCTCGGTTTGGGGCAAGTTTTTGCCCGGATCTGCGGAGTATCCGAACGCAAATCGCGACCTTATGGATGCCAAAGGCTTCCTGTATCCGGAACTGGATTACTATGACGCCTTCAATCCGGATGCCCGAAAACTCTATTGGCAGTTGATGCGGAACGACATCTTCAAGTTCGGCGTGGACGCTTGGTGGCTCGATGCGAGCGAGCCGGAACTCGATATGCAGGCGTTCCGCAAGACCGAAACGGCGGCGGGGCTTGGGTCATTAGTTTTGAATGGATGGCCGCTGATGCACACCGTTGGCGTTTCGTCCGGGCAGCTTGAAACAGCACCCGATAAGAGGGTTTTCATTCTTACAAGGTCGGCCTATGCCGGCCAGCAACGAACCGGCGCGGCGTGTTGGTCAGGTGACATAACGGCAACCTGGAAAGTGTATGCGGACCAGATTCCGGCTGGCCTGAACTTTGGCCTATCCGGCATTCCTTATTGGACCACGGACATCGGCGCGTTCTTCGTTCCGGGAAATCTGTATCCTAAAGGGGCCTCCGATCCAGGCTATCGCGAGCTGTTCACCCGCTGGTTCCAATTCGGTGCATTTTGCCCCATCTTCCGCGTGCATGGGACGGACTTTGCAAAGGAGATGTGGAGGTTTGGGCCCGAAACCGAAAAAACCCTGAACAAATACGACGAGCTTCGCTACCGCCTGATGCCCTATATCTATTCGCAGGCTTGGCATGTAACTTCGCGAGGAGGAACCATCATGCGGGCGCTCGTAATGGATTTCCCGAAGGACACGACTGCCCGGGAAGTTAAGGACGAGTTTATGTTCGGGCCGTCGCTGCTCATCTGTCCCGTGATAAAGCCCGGCGTCACTTCTCGCAAGGTATACCTGCCTGCAGGAACAGGCTGGTACGATTTTTGGAGCGGAAAATCTTACGCTGGCGGAGAAAACATTACGGCCGATGCCCCGATTGACAAGCTTCCCATTTTTGTAAGGGCGGGCACGATACTGCCCCTTGGCCCAGTGATCCAATATATAGGCGAAAAGCCTGAAGACCCGATCGAACTGCGCATCTACCCTGGTGCCAATGCGAACTTCACCCTTTACGAAGACGCGGGCAACAACAACGATTATCGCAAGGGCCTAAGATCGATCATTCCCATTAGTTGGAACGACCAGTCCAAAGTTGTCCGCGTAGGCCAGCGCCAAGGGTCTTATCCTGGAATGCTTCAGCAGCGATCGTTTACTGTAACACGCGGGGAGTCTAAGATATCAAGTCTTCGCTACAGCGGTTCTCCAGTCTCGGCAGTTGTAAGCCAACCTTAGCTATGAAACAAAGCCCGCAACTTGCGTTTAGATAAGTGCTTGTAAGTCAACTCGACCTCATAAGAATCAGCCCCAAAAATGCCGTCATCGTCGAATGTTACAACCGTTTCGAACCCGTTGCTTGGCATGGGAAGTTGGGCAATGGCAGCCGTTTCGCGAGAGTGGATTACCTTGAAATCCACCAGCGTCGCGTTGCTCAACGAACGTGGCAAACCGTTAAAGGCGGCGGAGGTAGCGCCTTGCCCGGTTCCATGGGGCCAAACCGGAGTCCACAGCATCTGCTGCACATGGCGCCCCCGACGCACGGTAACCGTGGTTAAACCGGGAAGCCCGTAATCTTCGTGGGCCCAATGAAGGCTCTTTCCGGACAGCGACAACTTATCCCGTCCATCTACCCAGGCCTTGACGTCGACTTTGAAAGTCGCCCCGTGGTACGTCAAGTGAGCCAGCAATGCAAGAGCGACCATTCCAAGAGATTACCTTCGGATTAGATTCGGCAAGGACTCTCGCTCGGTAATGCAGTGGGATCAAAATCGAGGTTGCCCGCCGCAGAATAAGGCCCCTTTTAGTTCCGCCGTTTAACGTACAGGAGCGACGACAGCCTTCTCGCACCGAGCTCTAAACTGGCACGATTCGTCGGTGCACAGACCAAGCCCGTGGCTCTGATATTTAACCGCGCCATCGGCGAAAACTGTGGCGACGGTCCCGAACCGCTCCTGTAACTGCTTTGCAGCCAAGAAATTTGCGCCGGATGAAATCCCCACGCAAAGCCCGTGGTCTTGGCCCAGCATTCGCGCCGCTTCCAGCGCATCGGCAGAGGAGATCACGATCACTTCATCGACCATAGCGTTGACGCCGCCCTGTCCATCGCTGATCAGGCTGGGAATGAATCCGTCGCCAATACCGAAAATGTAATGCGAGCCGGCCGCACCACCGGTCATAACGGCCGCTTCGGCCGGTTCGAGGGCGGCTAGGCGAACGTCGGGCCACAACTCTCGAAGGGCTTGCCCCACTCCCATCAGCGTTCCACCGGTCCCAACTCCGGCAACAAAAGCGTCGATCTTGACCCCTGCCTGGGAGATAAGCTCTTGGGCCGTGGTTTCTTGGTGGCACAAGGCGTTAAGGGGGTTGCTAAATTGGTCGGGGTTGAAAACCCTGTCACTGGCGGCAGCAACGGTATCTCGGATCGCAGCAGCCTCTGCAAAGCTCCCCGCTTCCGAACATAAGATAAGGTCTGCGCCTAGAGACTTAATTATTCCCTTGCGCTCTTCGGTCATATGCTCGGGCATCACGATGGTTACCGGGTAGCCAAGCGCGCGGCCGTAATAAGCCATGGCGATGCCGGTGTTGCCACTCGTCGCTTCGACGATGCGCATGCCGGGGCGCAGGAGACCCAACTCCTCGCTCTTTTTTAGGATGTACAGAGCAATGCGGTCCTTAATGCTCCCGCAAGGGTTAACGAACTCGATTTTGGCGAGCACCCCCTCCACGTTCACCAGCGGGGTGGGTTCAATGGTTGGCTCAAACGGTCGGTCGCGAATAACAGTGCTCTCAATCATGCAATCTAGACTTGTACCTGAAATCGGCGCAATCTCGCGGGCCTTTCCAAATCCGCCATGTACCTGGTGGGCGATTATAGAAAAGGCAACGGCCACACCACGTCTCTATTGAGAGATTAGAGAACCAAAGGTTCCGAGGAAGCTGCTGCCGGTAGTGCCATCCGTCTGAGATTTCGTTGCCGGCGATCCAGTTGTCGATAATGTCGCGATAAAGCTGCCCATATAAGCGACAAAGTCGTCCCCGGTGCTCGGAGTCGCTATTGTGGCGAATTCCGCATACAACTTGCTCCCAAATTCGCTAAGATAGGCAGTCTTTGCTCCGTTCGCGGTTGAGTCGTTTGCGTTGATTATCCCGCCATTTTTGCTGTGAAAACCAACTGAAATGCCCCCCCCGCCATCCGCATAGGCACTTGTTGCGATGATGTAACCGCCTGTTTCTGCCAGAAAATCATCGTACGCACAATTCGTAACACTGCAACCAGGCGCCTTTATTTCTGCGCTGTCACTGCAATGTATGCCTTCTTGCCCGGAAAGTAGACCAAGCCCACCATAGCTCAGGGGCGCTCTGATATCTATCAATGAGTGATCGGTAGCGTACACGCCGTTGCTCTGAAAGTTATCAATCCAATCGGGGTGGTTCGCAACCCCCAAGATTAGGGTCCCGCCGCCTTGACATTGGGCGCCGGTATCGAAAGAGTTAATCGTCACGTTTTGCGTGTTGAGCACCGCATTAGAACTCACCAGCATCCCGCGAGTTCCTGAGGTCAAGAGTATGTTGCCGGTCCTGTTCGTGCCCTCCAGGGTAAGGTTGCTCAGCCCGCCTAGGACGTGGGCGTTATCAAGGACAATGCCATCGCAAGCGTCAAACAGGAAATTGACGTTGGTTTGGCTGGTCCCTTGAATGAAAATCTGGGAGCCAAACGGGTGATCCAAGTTGAGGGGTTGAGTAAATACCGGCGGCGCCTGGTCGACAACGATCGTGATCGAAGCACCTGGATCAATTCGCGCGTTGGCGATGAACTGCCAAGCTTGTTGAAAGGTTTTGAACGTATCACCAGTTTGGTTTCCCACCTTCATCGGAGTGGCAGTGAACCTTAGCTCGCTCAGCTCCCAATAGCCTGAGGTAACAAGGCTCTTAATCGCCCCCTTTGCTTGCGCCTGCAGGGCCCTGTAATAGTTTTGATTGTAAGCAACAAGATCGCCACCGGCGTAGCCGTTGGCGCTTGCGCTCCAGGCTGGCGGAAAGCTTTGTGCCCCCGCATTGGCCGAAAGAGCGGCAAAGAACAACGAGGCTAATACGAAGGAAACCGGACTGAGTCGATGGCCATGAGGTCTAGAAATGTTCAAGTTGAATGCTCCCTGGGCTTGGCCGATTTAGTACATGGGCGTCAGCTTCACTTAAAGTATATAGGAGCTTCGCTTTCTGAGCGTAATCCAGTCCAATAATCCCGCTTTAGGCCAGCCTGAAGCTACTGGGAATTGGAACCGGCAAACCTCCCGCAAAAGTGCGGGAGATTGCTGTTCGGCTACCAATCGTCAATGTAGAATAACGGAACCCAAGGATCCGAGTTTGTTTGCACCGCTAGTGCCATCTGCTTGGTAGGTTGCGCCCGTCGGCACCGTTACAGTGAAGGTCGTGATCGTAGATCCACCATAAGCGTAAAAATCATACTGTTGGCTCAAACTTGTCACCTTTGCATTGTTGGCAATCACCTTGCCCATATACAGGGCATAATACGCGATGCTGGGGCGGCCTGCAGTCGAAGATGTCGCATCGATTGTTCCCCCAAATGTGGCGTAAAAGGTAAGATTAGAAAAATCGCCGTCGGCAGTGGCGCCAGTTGCATTGATGAAACCTCCCGTCTCAGCCTTGAACTGAGCGTAACAGTATGCTGAACTGCAGCCAGGTGCCTTCAACTCTGCGTTCTGAGTGCAGTAGTAACCGACTTGTGCCGAAGAAACCCCGTCAAGTCCAACGGATGAACCATTGGCGAGCGGCACTCTAATATCTGTTAGGGAATGATCGGTGGCGAAGACTCCGTATGTACCGAAGCTGTTTATCCAGTCGGGATTACTGGGGGCTCCCATGATCAGTGTTCCGCTTCCTTGACTCTCAGTTCCTATATCGAAATCGTTAACGATCACCCCTTGCGTGTTTAGCACTGCATTTGAGCTAACAAGCATCCCGTGGGTTCCGGCC
The DNA here is from genome assembly GCA_036502005.1 of Fimbriimonadaceae bacterium. Taxonomy (GTDB): domain Bacteria; phylum Armatimonadota; class Fimbriimonadia; order Fimbriimonadales; family Fimbriimonadaceae; genus DASXZH01. Next base: position 37,461 of record DASXZH010000090.1, on the reverse strand, counting down.
GTGAGGTTGGGATTGCTTGAACCGTCCGTTCCTTGAACCAAAATGTTGCTTAGCCCGCCGAGAGTGTGGCCGTTATCAAGAACTATCCCATCGCATCCATTAAAATCCAGAGCTACCTTTTGGCTCGCACCTTGGATAAATATCTGAGAACCGTATGGATGATCAAGGTTTAGAGGCTGTGAAAAAACTGGCGGAGTCGTATCAAGGATCATTGTAAAGGTGGCGCCCGGGTCGATTCGGGCATTGTGAATGAAGGACCAAGCCTGAGCGAAAGTCTTGAAAGTGTCTCCGCTCAATGTTCCAACTTTCATTGGGGTGGCCGAGAACCTTAACTCGCTTAGCTCCCATATCCCAGGAGTCACCAGACTCTTAATGGCCCCCTTCGCCTGGGCCACTAAAGAGCGATAAACATTCTGGTTGTATTCGACAAGGTCACCAGCCGCATAACCGTTAGCGCTAGCACTCCATGCTGGCGGATAGCTTTGTGCAGATAGGGATGCCGATAAGCCGGCAAAACAGATAAGCGCGATCGCGAGCTTGTTTCGCTCGGGGGCGTGTTTATGAACGTTCAATTGGATGCTCCTCTACACTGGGCGTAGCAGTGAACTCGCCTCAGTTTTGAACTAAGACTATAGAACAATTCTGGTTGTTTAAATACAGTTTCAATTGCACTTCACCGGTTGCTTGTAAGTTGCCGCCAGATAACAGCAGGGCCTTCGACCCCAATCGAGGTTAACTCCTGCCTTCGTATTTTAATATGAATCTACGTAGTAGCCGTGAATATCAACGTTTACCCCGGCCGGATCCTGGCTGTTGGAGTCATCTACGGCCACAGATACAGTAGTGCCTGGATCGGCAATAAGGCAAATCGGTTGAATTGCGTATCCGTAACCGCCATTATGAGTCGTGACTGGGATGACTAGAGCCCCCCCCGCTCCGTTTGTCGTTGTATAAATCACGTAATCCAAGACGTTGCCGCTGCTAAGGTCATAGCCAGAGAACTGATTAATAACCAAACGTTTGTGCGCGGGTACGGTGAACGACACAGTCTGCTGAACTGTTGGATACACGCGCGTGGCAAATGGATCGTGCGCGATGTTATTGATATCCTTATTAGGAACCACATCCGTTACGTTGACATTCCATGTTCCGGTTTGCTGCGCTTGAACGGCAGACGTCCCGTAGACTTGTACGGGGACAGGTTGTTGGGAAGTATTTGTAACCAACACCGGTTGGCGAGACTGTGCTGCAACCTTGACAGAGCTAGATCCGCCAAACGCGAGCAAAGCAAAGATTGAAAGCAACAAGATGCTGGACATCCAGCGATTGAGAGAGTTTTTCATATATTTTCCTGGGGCGTAAACGGCCCAACATTTTCCTAGAGCCAAGCAAGGCTATTACCAACCTTTTATCAAGTTTGGATGTTGTAGTTTGATATGAGAGAGCCATAGATTCCAAGTGTCTGTACGGCCTGAGTAGCCGATGTATCGACCTCATATCTGAATTCCCGCGGGACAGTTCAATTGGGTACCCCTCTAGACTGGGGCGCAGAAATACATTGGCCTCAGTTTTGAACTAAGACTTTACAGCAGTTCTGTTTGTTCAACAAATTGTCAAACTACTCTTTCAGCAGTTCTTCAACCTTTGCTCTGAAGCGTGAGAAGTTGGCAGGAACATAACCGATCTCGATATCCCTTACAACGCCTTTCTTATCGATCAGCACCACTTGCGGAATGGGGCCCACACCGTATTCCTTGCTATCCACGCCATCGTTAAAGATCACCGGCCAGGTGATGTTGTATTGCTTGACAAAATCTCCCATCCTGCTAAACTCGACGTCAGGCTTCATATCGCGCTTTTCGCGATTCTCTTTAAAGTAGTAGCGGTAGAACTGGGTGACACCCACAATCTGCAAACCCTTATCCTTCAGATCGCCATACATGGCCGACTCATCGGGGAACGAAGCCCGGCAAGGAGGACACCAGTGCGCGAAGTAATCGAGCATGACGACCTTGCCCTTCAGATCGCCGAGGCTCGTAAAATCGCCGATAGTTTTATCGGCCTTTAGCTCTGGCCCAGCAGTTCCAATGAGGGCCACCCTGTCACGGTCGCTTTTAAACGTTCTCAAAAGGCGGCTATTTGTTGGAAGGGTAGCGCCAAACTTGTCGAGGATTTTTAAGCCATCGTTTTTCTTGCCGGCATAAGCAAGAAGTTCGGCTTGTTCAGTTTTCAATCCCAAGTGCAGGTCCTCGTCGCGGAGGTTCTCATTGCCCTTAGTGGTTGACGGAGCGGCCGGCAGGTTGCGATCCATTTGCTCCATCAACTTTGCCGCTTTGAGAGGGCCCTCGGAAGCGGCCACCGTATCGGCAAACTCGTAGATGGCGCTCTCCGATAAGTTTGAGGCGTCGTCCGGGCTCGTCGCCCTTGCGTCTCGCAACGTCGCATCCAGCATCGTGCCTTCGCCCAGATTGTTGCAGCTCTCCATCATCAGCATTTGAGCATCAAACTTCTCTTTTGCGGTGGGATTGGTTTTTATGTAGGCGTGAGTGAGGTCGCATGTAGTTTTATCCTCGCCCGCCATCTGGTAAATCTGAGCCCATGCGAAGCCATCTTTAGGGTCGATTTTGGTTACATCGACGCCTGCCAATTCTTCCTTTGCTTTCGATTTAATCGCAGCTTCCATCTGGGGGCGCGTCATTGGGGCCGCCTGCTTTTGGAGCTGCTCGCCGTAGGCGTTTATGTCCTGCAGAACCTGTTTGGGGTCTTTGGTTCCTTGGGCGAAACTGGATGCTGCGACAACGATGGCTAAGGCTGAAATCAAAAATCGAGAATGCATGAAAACCTCTCCTATCCTCATTTGATTGTAACAGGTATTGGTTTCTTGAGACTCAGTCGAACTTGAACCTCGACCCGGCCAGAGTCCGGTCAAGCAAATCCCGATATGGGGTTCCGTCGTGTCCGTTATGCAGGCAGTAAAGATCGACTCTGGCCAACATATCCTCCTGGCCACTCGAAAAAACGAGAACCCAACGGTGCAACGCCTCTTCAAACGTGAAAACGACTTCTGGCGCCAAAAGACGCAAGCTCTGTATGTCTGCCTCGGAAACTATTTTCATCGCCACATTATGAAGTCGATTTCATAACTTGCGACTATGCTCTCCCCTCCTTTCAAAGCCCTTAGATCCCGCCGAAGGGAAATGAGCGAAGCGAATCCGGGGAAGGGAATTGAAAGCACATTTGGGTAGCTAGTTTCAAGTTCTTAAATAAGCCCTTCCCTCCTTTCCAAGGAGGGATCGAGGGAGGATGGCGAAAGGGCGCTCGGCTGTATTTTGCCGACTAATAAGCGCAGAATCTGGAAGAATAAAAACAAGCTGGACTCCATTGTCTCACCCACCCTCGGTCCCACGCTCAAGGACGAGAAGGGCCCATCCAAAAATTTGGTTACAACATTTGAAGTGAGACTCTATTCAGAGAAAATGCTGAACCCTTAGGAGTGCTGCCCCGGCTGGATAAGAATCGGCGTTGTAAACCTGCTCCCGTCTTTTAGCTCTACCTCGAGGAACCATCCCTGATTCTGCTGTGACGAGGTGCGCGAATAATAGTGTGTTATCGGCCGGCCCTTAACTGCTAGTGACACTGAACGCCAATGTGAGTCTCGGAAGTCCAAAGTTTTTGAGGAAGAGTTCCAAGATTTGATTGCCCTGATGGACTCAATCTCCTTTAAGGTAATCCCGCCCTCTCCGCTCCATAGAAAGGTTTGCAACGTTTTTCTTAGACACTGCTCCGGAAAACGCCCCAGCGCCTGAATATAATCGTCGTCATTCTGGAAATCGTGCCCCTCGTTCGGCAGAATCCTAATCGCCTTGGGCGCGAGAATCTTGTCCCAGTAAAGACTCGTCGCATCGGCCGTCCAGTAGCGATCATTACTTCCCCTAATAACTAAAACTGGAACGTGAAAGTGGTCTAAATAGGCATAGGGGTCCACCATTTGAATAAGCGCTTTCCCTTGCTCAGTCTTGGCTTCATCGATCAAGCCCGAACCGGAATAGCTGCCGAGCATTTCGCTCAAATGCCCCCAACTTTCCATTTGATGGGCGAGCTGGGCGGCAAAGTTGAGGTTATCGAAAGCAACTGGCGCGATGCCAATAACACGTTTATCGTTCAATGCGCCAACCAGCCAGGAGGTCCAGCCGCGCTTGCTTTCGCCGGTAACGATAAAGCGATGAATAGCCCCATGGCTTTCTTTCTCGACCATGTCCATCGCCTTCACCACGCTGTTCACCATGGGAAAAAGGAGGGGCCAATCGGTTGAGCCGGTTTCAATGTATTTTTCGAAACTGTAAGCGATAAGATCGTCTTCGCGAAGGTCGAACAGCGGCTGGTTTGGAACGTTAAACAGCGTTACCACTGGCAAACGAGAAGCGTTTGCCAGTTTCTGCCCGAAGGGCACATCGACCCGGTCCACGCGGTCGCCGGTTACCACCAAATAGGCCAACCCCTTTATGCTGGGTGCGCCTGAGGGCTGCTGCATGAGGACATCATGATGCCAATCTCTCCCCTGCCAAGTTTGGGAAATCAATTCAAACTCGTCCTTTGCGACCCTTTTCCAACCGAACGCCGGCTGGGGCTTCGCCACAAAGTCGGCGAGCGAGGACGAGGGAGCTTGGTTCATGGTAGCAAGAAAAGCAACGAGTGGAGCGAGCATCGCAGTGCTAAGTGTTACCGATTGCGTCGGTCTTGCGCTCAGTTTGGGTCCTGCGCGAAGTCTGGAAGTTTCGGGTTGTCACGCGGAGGCACAGAGATTCGGATGAAATCCTCTTATAAAGACGTCGGCGTATAGCCGCGGCAACTAGCTCTCCATTATCCCCTTAGCGAGCTTTGCGTCTTTGCGTGACACTCCGAATCCGACCCCGCGCCCGAAGCCAACCAAATATTGCCTAAATGCCGTCAACTGCAACCCGGCAACTACTCAGACGAGCATGAGCCACTCGCGAAAATCGTAGAGATACAGGTAGCGTAACGAACGCCCTTGGCGTTACGTCCATCCTTACAGGCCATAAATGTCTCGTATCACAAAGCTCTTTCTTTCGCTGCTCACGATCCTGGCCGTATTGGGCCTGGTGAACCAGGCGCAAAATCTAATAGCGAAAGACCCCCTCGCCCGCTTTGCCCGCCACGCATTCGACGACATCGGCATTCGCTTATCCGACGTAACCCTCAAACATTATTCAAAAGGAAAGCTCACTGGATCGGCTCACATCGATAACATCAACGTTCGCCAAGGCAATCAATATCTCGATTTTATTGGCGTAAAAAACGGCGATTTTCAAACGAAAGAAGGCCGAATCAAATTCGCCACCCAGAACGCCAGCTTCGATGGGCAGTCTAACCAACTCAGCATAACGAGCCCTTCTAGAGTCACCGCTAAAGATTTGGATGTAACTACGCCAGCCTTTCTCTTTGACCAAGTTAGCTCTACGCTGACCATGTCCGGCGAAGTGAAAGGGACTTGTATGGGCGGCAAAATCGTCGCCCAAAACTTGGTTTACTACGGCGAAACCGGAAAATCCAAGATCCAACATGTGGACTGGGTCGGCGTTCCCCCAAAAGATGCGGGCTCCGAACTGCTCCAGCAGACCGATTCCAAGTCCAATCGAACGAGTTGGCACATCTCGGGCCAGTTCGAAGGGGATAATGACGTGGCCAACTACACCGACGCACGGGCCACGGATGACGAAATCCTGATTAAAGCACCTCACGCCCAATTAGACCGGCATACGGATGTTCTCACTGCAACCGGCAAGGTTTATTACTTCAGCGATAAAGCCAATTTGGTTTGCGATAAAGCGGTGATTTACCGTCGCGAGAAACGAGCTGTCTTAACCGGCAACGTCCATATGCTGGTCAAGCCAAAAGACCAAGAAAAGCTGGATGTCACCGAAATTCCACCCTACAAGCCGCCAATACCAGCAGCCGTAGCAGAGGGGCGCCCCTCTGCGCCGGAAACGGCAGAAACTCAACAACAGAAGGACCTGGACGACGAAGTCCGCTCATCAAAAACGGGCCGCAAATATCCCGCCCATGTGAAGGCCGACCGGATTGAATATTGGTATGGCAAAGGCAACCGCCATGCCATTATCACCGGCTCGCCCGAGTGTTACCAGGAGTTTCCAGGTGACCGATGGCGCCGCATTGATACCTTTAAGGCTCTTTATGATGGCGAAAAGGATGAGATGGTTTTGGTTAGTACGGAGGGCCAGCACGATACCCGCATTGTCGATTCCCTTGGGGACGATCTGCGTGCCAAAGACTTTACGGTTTCAACGAAAGAGGATGACGATAGGTCTAAGGGCGATGAAGTCGATGGCGTGATGACGACCGACGACGAGGATGTTGCCAACACCAAGGATAAGGGGAAACCGGCGCCTGCTACCGCCCCCGGGCCAGGAGCGATACCCGTTCCGGGTAAACCGGCGCCAACGGTACCGGGGCAGACGACTCCGACTACGCCAGGGCCTGCTCCAGCGAATCCTACTCCGGCCAACGGTCATTAGCCCTATCCTCGTTTCTAATGGTTGAAATCTAGACGTAATTTAGATTCGGTCTACCACAAACTTTTGAGGAGTGACTAAGTTTTTGAACAGGCCCTTCCCTCCTTTCCAAGGTGGGACCGAGGGAGGATGGCGAAAAGGCGCTCGACTGTAATAAGCGGACCAATTATCGCAGAGTTCGAAGTGAGTAAAACCCAAGTTGGGATTCCCGTCCTCAACGTCGGGAAAGACCAATCAAATTTTAGTCAAAACATTCATCCAAATTTTTTTATTACTACCCTTGACACAGACATATGTCTAGGTAAACATCGGGGATGGAAGAACAATACCAGTTTGTTGATACCGTTGCCTTCGCGCGACAGCTAAGAAGAAACGCCACCCCAGCCGAAACCGCGCTTTGGTACAAGCTCCGCAACAAACAAACCGGTTTCAAGTTCGTTCGCCAACATCCAGTAGGAAGGCGATTTGCGGATTTCTGCTGTAGATCAAGAAAGCTTGTTATCGAAATCGATGGTGCTTCGCACGACGATAGGGGCGAAAATGATGAGGTCAGAGATCGTTTCTTTGAAAATTCAGGCTACCAAGTTTTGCGGTTTACCAATGCTCAGGTTCTAAACCGCCTTGGCTTCGTCGTGGACGAGATCAAAAAAGAGTGCGAAAAAAGGCCGGCTTTTCGCTATTAGTAATCCAGATTTTTGAATAGGCAATTACCTCCTTCAAGGAGCGTTCCCTCCTAGGGGAAAAGCGAGTCAGAGCCAGCTTCCAAATCGACAACAAATTTATGAATAGGCCATTCCCTCCTTTCCAAGGAGGGATCGAGGGAGGATGTCAAAAGGGCGCTCGGCTGCATTGAGCGGCTTATTGCCACGTAGTCCGGAGGTAATAGAGCCAAATTGGGTTCTATGCCTCACCCACCCTCGATCCCGCCTCAAGGGCGGGAGGGGCCGATTCAAAACTTAGTTATTACATTTATAACTCGGAGTGTTATTGACTCCGTTTACTTCGCCAAGCGACGAACTCCTCCAGCAAAAGCCTCGCCGCCGTTTCCACGTCCATGTTCTCCGTCTCAACCACCAATTCCGGGTTCTCCGGCTCCTCAAAGACAGAAGAAATGCCAGTGAACTGAGGGATCGTGCCCGCCCGGGCTTTCTTATAAAGTCCCTTCGGATCGCGCCGTTCGCATTCACCGAGACTGGTCTTGATGAACACCTCGTAAAACTGATCGCCCACGATCTCGCGCACCAAACGCCTATCCGCATTCAAGGGCGTGATGAACGAGCACAACGTTACATTCCCTAACCCCGCGTAGAGCTTGGCCACATGGGCGGCGCGGCGTAGGTTTTCACTGCGAGCCTCTGGCGTAAACCCAAGGTCGCTATTGAGGCCGGTACGCAGATCGTCGCCGTCCAAGCGTTCCGCCTGAATGCCTTGCAGGCGCATTTGCTCAACAACCGCATCAGCCAAGGTCGATTTGCCCGCGCCGGAGAGCCCCGTTAGCCAGATCACCTCAGCTTCCTTGCGTTTAGAGCCCGACTCCTGACGAAGCGTGCGGGTAACCATGCCCGCGGCAACCACATTGTTGGTCACCGAGTCGATGAGCAAGAAGCTTCCCGTAGAGCGGTTGTGCTCGAAAGTATCGAGGAAAATCGGCCTGCCCGTGCTGATCACCACGCGGCCGATGTCGTTCAAGCGCATGGTCGTCGTATCTTGGCGGTGGAGGGTTTCGATATCGAACCGGTAAACCACTTCCTCAAGCCGGGCCGAGACTTCGCGGGTGGTGTGGCGCAGCAGATAGGTCTTGCCGGTGACGCTCGCCTCATCCGTCATCCAGCAGAGAACGGCCTCAAAATGCTGAGTGAGCGATGGGAGGTTGCGGGGGCGAACAAGCATGTCGCCGCGGCTGAGATCCACTTCCTTATCAAGGGTTACGACGACGTTGTCCCCTGCTCCCGCCTCGTCGGTCGGGCCATCCAAATCGTTCAGCGAAACCACGTTTGCCGTTTGTCCCGACGGCAGAACCATCAGTTCCTCGTTGGGGCGCACAACACCAGAGGACACCTTGCCGGCAAAGCCCCTAAAATTCTGATCCGGCCTCAAAACATACTGGATCGGAAGCCGTAAGTCGGATGGCGTCGACGCCCCCTCGGCGGACAGATCCTCCAAAGTTTCCAGCAGCGGCTGCCCGCGATACCAAGGCATATTAGTGCTGCCTTCAACCACGTTATCGCCCAGCAAAGCCGAGGCTGGAATAAACTTTAAACCGCCCAAAACCAGCCGGTCGGCGTACTCCAAGAAATCCGATTTAATCTCGTTATAACGCGCTTCGCTGAACTCAACGAGGTCCATTTTGTTGATCAGAACGATCACTTGCGGGATGCGTAAAAGCGAGGAAATAAAAGCGTGCCGCTTAGATTGGTCGGTAAGCCCATTGCGGGCATCCACCAAGACGACAGCCACGTCGGCGGTCGAAGCGCCGGTGATCATGTTGCGCGTGTACTGCTGATGGCCGGGGGTGTCCGCGATGATAAACCGGCAGCGAGGGGTGGCGAAATAGCGATAGGCCACGTCGATCGTGATGCCCTGTTCGCGCTCTGCGCGAAGGCCGTCGGTAAGGAGGGCCAGATTCACTTCCGATTCGCCACGGTGCTCGCTCATACGGCGAATGGCTTCGTATTGGTCCTCGAAAATCGATTTTGTATCGTACAGGAGCCGGCCGATAAGGGTGCTCTTGCCGTCGTCCACGCTTCCGGCGGTGGAAAGCCGCACCATTCGTAGGTCTTCGCTCATTAGAAATACCCCTTGGATTTTCGGTCTTCCATGGCGTTTTCGGAGCGTTTATCGTCGGCGCGCGAGCTTCGCTCGCTGCTGCGGCTGGCTGCGATTTCAGCGATCACGTCTTCTAAAGATTCCGCGTAGGATTCGGTTGCCCCGGTGCAGGTCGCGTCGCCGATCGTTCTAAACCTCACGCGCTTTGTTATGATCTCATCGGCAGCATTTGGAATAAGAAATTCCGTGTAGGCCAGCAAAGCTCCCTCCCTTACCACCGTGGCCCGCTCGTGGCTGAAATAGAGCGAAGGAACCGGGATATGGCGAGACTGAATGTATCCCCAAACGTCGAGCTCAGTCCAGTTGCTTAAAGGGAATACGCGAAACTGTTCGCCTTTGGCTTTGCGGCCGTTGTAAAGGTCCCACAATTCGGGGCGTTGGTTCTTGGGATCCCATTGGCCGAAGGCATTTCGATGGGAGAAGAATCGCTCCTTGGCGCGGGCCTTTTCTTCGTCGCGCCGCGCGCCGCCAATGCAGGCATCCAGATTCAGCTCTTTAATCGCGTCCAGCAAGGTAACCGTTTGCAGCGCGTTGCGACTTCGGTTAGGGCCGGTTTCTTCTTTTACAAGTCCCTGATCGATCGAATCCTGCACGTAGCGGACAATAAGCTGGGCGCCGGTTTTCTTTACCAAGTCATCGCGGAACTTTATGGTCTCGTGAAAGTTGTGGCCCGTATCGATGTGCAAAAACGGGAACGGAATCGGGGCGGGAGCGAAGGCTCTTGATGCCAGGTTCGCGAGGACAATCGAATCTTTACCCCCCGAAAATAGGAGGGCAGGGCGTTCGAATTGGGCTGCTGTTTCGCGTATCACGAAGACCGCTTCGTCTTCAAGTTCTTTTAGGGCGCTGTTGAGGGAAGATGCCATCTGGGTTTCTAATTTCTAGGTTACTAGAACCGGCCCCTTACGAGCCATTGAACCATACGAACCCTAATTAAGGGTGCCAAGTTCCAAATTGCGGGTGCTAGCTTTCCAGGTTTTTAGCATTTTGAGGCTCCATGTTTGTAAGTTTCTGAGTTTTTTGGAGTGCGGGAATTTATTCCCGCTTTACATTTTGGCTATCCACTCGCCAATTCATTGGCGACCCAAAAAGAAGTCAACCTTTCCCGGCGATGAATCGCCTATCTTAAAGCGGGAATAACCCCCCCACTCCAAAAAAAACCCCTAATCCGCCCAAAGCTGCGTTCGGCTCTTTTTCATAACCCGATCCAACTTTCGCCAGGGCTTGCCGAAAACGTCCTCAAAAGCAGGTTCAAAATCGTGGGCGTACTGTTTGGCCTCGTCCGAAAAGCTCGAGATGATCTTCTTGGCCACTGTCTTCGTTCCTTTTGCTAAGCCGTTAGTCGCCACAATCGCTTTAAGGTGGTCGCTTGCCATCACGTCATCTTGGCGGGAGCCGAGCAAGTCCTGCAGTCCCTTTAGATGGCTGACCATCTGTTCCCCACTTTTGCCGTAAAGCTCCGCAAAGAAATCCAACGTATAGCGCAGCTTTTTGGCCTGCTTTCTCAGCCGGTGAAATTCCGGCGATGGAGAAGATTCGGTTAGGGCTTTGCCTATCTTCCTGGCCCTCTTGTATCGCTTTTCGATAAGATCCGGAGCCACCACGATGACGGGCACAGAAGCCAGCGCATTGTGCGAACTAGGACCCTTGCTCAAAGAGGCGCTTAGTTCTTGAACCAACTGCTTATAGCGCTGAGAATGAATAGAGCGCTTCAGCTCACCCCGGGCTTTCTTTCGCTCTTCGGTTAGCTTGTCGGCGAGTTCTTGGAAGGCTTCCTCTTTACCTGGCGTGGTCTCATGCCAAGCCAGCAGCTTTTCTTTATCGATATCCAGATCACGGACGACACCCAGGCGCTTGAATATCCACTGCAGTTCGGATTCACTTTTTACGATGGCAGCCGGTAGGAAGGATTCAAAAGTCTGAATCGCGGACCGCATTCGGCGGGCGGCGACTCGCATATCGTGAACCGCTTCCGGATCGTCGCTTTCCAAAACCAACTTCTCCTTAATAAGGAAAATCTGGAAATCCCGGTCAAGAATCAGAAAAGCGGCCTCCCCAGCCGAAGTTGTCGCCGTCATCAGCGGAGTGGTCTTCTCGATCTCAGGTTTAACGCGTGTGGCCCCTGTTCCCATACGTCCTAATCTACGATATTTCGGCTATTGCTGGTTAAGTATAAATGCCATGTTAAATGAAATGCCAAACTAAACATGACGATGAGAAGCACCGAGCTTTCCGCCAACTGGTTCTTTAGCGCACCCGAAGAAGAGCCCCCTTTTCCCGCCCACTTCATTCCCAAAATAGCCAGATGCCCGGCAACGGTACCCGGCTTTATCCACGTCGATCTGATGGCGAACGGGTTCATTCCGGACCCGTTTAAGAATTGCTTTGAACGTGATGTTTCCTGGGTTGACACCTCACCATGGATTTACAAAACCGAGTTTGATTGGCAGCCGAACGCCGATTTGCCTCGCCGAGTTTTGCGCTTCGAAGGGCTGGATACGGTTTGTCGGGTTGTGGTGAATGGCGGCGAGCCAGTGAGTTCCAACAACATGTTCCTTCCCCTGGAAATCGATGTTACGGATCGGTTGGAGAAGGGCACAAACCAGATTGAGGTGTTCTTTGATTCGGCCATTTATGCGGGCCGTGAGCGACGCGAGGCTTACTTTAAAGCCGAAGGAATTAAGCACGACACGCCCAACTTTGAGGACCGGGCATTCCTGCGCAAAGCGCAGTACATGTATGGCTGGGATTGGGGTCCAAGGCTAGTCTCCTGCGGGATTTGGAAGCCAGTTCACCTTTTGGAATACCGAAACCGAATAAAGCAAGCTTCCTTCATGCAGGAGAAGCTAGCCGATGGCACATTTCGGGTTTGGGTTGAGGCAGATATCGAGGGGGACGCCAAGTCCAGTGCCGAAATTGCTGGCATAAAGCGAGCGGCGGGCGAGCCGCTGGAGTTCATTCTTCAACCCGATCTTTGGTGGCCCAACGGTGAAGGTCCCCAAACGTTGCATCGCGCCTCTATTTCTGTTGGTGACCACAAGATCGAAAAAAGGATCGGATTGCGAACAATCAAGCTTGTACAAGAAGAGGATAAGGTTGGGCGCTCTTTTGAATTCGAAGTCAACGGCCGCCCAGTTTGGGCGCGCGGTGCGAACTGGATCCCTAACGATTCCTTTGTTTCCCGCGATAAATCGGTGGGGTCTCAGATAGATGTCTGCCGGTCACTGGGCATGAATATGTTAAGGGTTTGGGGCGGAGGATTCTACGAATCGGAAGACTTTTACGATGCTTGCGACCGCAACGGGATCATGGTTTGGCAAGACTTCCCGTTTGCCTGCAGCTACTATCCCGATGGTCCCGCTGAGCAGGAAGTTATAAAAGCGGAAGCAAGTAGCCAAGTTAAACGGTTAAGGGATCGAACCTCTCTCGCCATCTGGTGCGGCAACAACGAGAACCTAGCCATGTATGAACAAAGCTGGGGCGGGAAAGAAAATAGGCCTTCACGCTACTATGGCGAGAACATTTACAACCAGACTCTGCCTGCAGTTTTGAAGGAATTCGACCCAGGGAGACCCTATATTCCAACCAGCCCGCTTGACCCGACAAAGGACAACATCGGCGACGCCCATTACTGGGATGTTTGGCATGGACGAGGCGATTGGAAATACTACGAAGAGTCTAAATCGCGCTTTGCCTCAGAGTTCGGCTTCGCCTCTTCTTGTAGTTTGGAATGTTGGAGGGGGGTCACAGAGAACAACGATCTACCACCCCACAACGTGTCCCGCTGGCACGATAAGACCGGCAAAACCGAACCGATTTTTACAGGTTTTGTTGAACTTCATTATCCAAAATCGGAGAGCCCGGAAGATTGGACCTACTATTCCCAGCTTAATCAGCGGGACGCTTTTCGATGCGGCATCGAGCATTTTCGTCGCTCACCCGCTTGCCGCGGTTCATTGATTTGGCAGTTTAACGACTGCTGGCCAGTGCAGAGTTGGGCCGTTCAAGACTACCGTCGGCTGCTAAAGCCTGCAGGCTTTGAACTCCGCCGCGTGCACGAGCCGGTTCTTGTTTCGATTGAGATCAAGGAAGACCAAGTCCATATCCACGTTGCCAACGATAACCCCAACCCTCTGCACGGTGATTTAACTTTGCAGTTCATTTCCACTCTCGATGGTTCGCTTACTTCGGGCGGACACACGGTTGTTGAGCTCGCCTCAAATGAGCGCAAGGTTTGCGTCACACAACCGATCAGCGGGTTCGAAAAGACGACAACCGCGGTTAAGGCTTATTTAGTCGGGCAAGAACACAACGCCAACTGGCAGCTTCTGGCCGAGCCCAAGGAAACCAAATTCGGCAAACCAGAGATCATCGTGGACGTAAAGGGAGACCGGTTAATCGTTACGGTTAAAGGCTTTGTAAGGGACTTAGTCGTTTGGGACTCCGACGACGCTTACGACGTTTACGATCTCAGAACCGGGCAACCCGGGTGGCATGCCGTCACGCTGGCCAACGAAGAAACCACGTTCGGATTGCGCCACCAGCCAAAGGAACTCCACGGCCGCAGCCTTGGAGGTTCGCTTGTTCTCTGGCAGGGAGGCTAGGGATAAAGCGCTTTAGCCCCCCTCTGCCTGTACGAAGTAGAGGAGAGGGGGTTGGGGGCATAGCGATCAACTTAAGGATTTTTCGGCGTTCCCAAACCCCAAACCTCTCCCGGAAGGAGAGGTCGGTGAGTCCGCGAACCGGGTGAGGCGCGAGCCTGCTGATCGGAAATAAACCTTAAATTGATGGCTATGGGGGTTGGGGGGAGAGGTTCCGGCAGCATTCGCCCTCCGCACAATTTGAGAGGAATCGCTATTAGTAATCTAGAAACCATAATCCATGAGTTCTACCGAACCGTCGCCTCCGGCGATGTGGACGGCGCGTTGGCACTCCTCGCCGATGACATCGTCTGGACCGTGCCCGGTCTTCCGCAAGTGCCTTACGCAGGCACCTTCACCGGAAAAGAACAAGTCGCCGATTTCTTTAAACTATTAATAGAAAACGAGGACCTCCAAACCTTCACCCCCCACGAGTTTGTGTACGATACAGCAGGCGGCGTGGTCTGTGTCATCGGAAGCGAAACTGCGGTCGCCCTTCCGACAGGCAAACCTTTTCAAGCAAGGTGGGCGGAAATCTTTTGGATCAAAGATGGGCTGATCAGCAAATTCGAAGAGCATATCGATACTTTCGCACTTGCCCAAGCTTACCGCGCATAATTAGAGATGCCCTTCTTCCAGGCTCTCCTTCTACTTGCCGCTTTCAGTTCACAGGGCAAAACCCCGGTTGAGAATTGGCGTGAATATCCGATTGGAAAGAACTTCAGACTGAGCTTTCCAGAAAAGCCCTTTAAAGCGCCTGATAAGACTCAGGATTCGACCACCGTCACTTGGATTGCGAGCGCAAACGACTCCGCCGACACGGTAGTGCTCGCCCAAACCTCCAAGAAGGATCCGAACCCGGAAGAAACACGAACTGAAATTATTCGAGACTCTTGCGACAACGATTTCGACAGGCTCTTGGCTCAAAGTGAAACAACATTTAATGGTTGGCCCGAACTCGATCTGACATGCCTCGATAGCGAAGGGGGCGCGGCAGATCTCCGCTTCATTGAGACTACCTATGGGTTTTTATCGATGGATACTACATACAATGGGAATGAGGGGCGACCACAAAGCTCAACTCGATTCTTGAGGTCCTTAAAGGCAACAGACTCGTTGCCGAAAGGCCCTTCCTCGCAGGTCGGCCCGACGTTAAAGGAGTACAAGCTCGGCGACAGCGGGATCTCGGCGAAATTTCCCCATGAGCCCGAACACGGGGCTCAAGGAACTCCCTTCGATGAAGGCAATGCCCTCAATCAAGGTGAGTTTCGGCTAGCCGGTCTGCAAACCAAAAAGCCGAAAGCTATTGTCCCACCGGGCGGGCTGCAGTTTTACACAGCAAGCTACCTCGACCAATTTTTCGCAGCGGCGTACATGCACATCCCTCCCGCCGCCCTGAATGAGATTGGATCATCTGGACAATTTTTGAAAGCCGCAGTTCAGGAACTAGAGGATTCCACGAAGGCGAAAGGCGTTGAATCGACTCTGGGCAAAATCGGAGCCCAGGATGCGCTTTGGTTCAAGTGCATTCTAGAAGGAGGATTCCGAATGCAGGGAGTGGTTCTTATTCATAAGAATCAAGTCGTAATGACGATGGCAGTATGTCCGAAGATCTTTCTGCACTCGCCTTTGGAGAAGGAGTTTCTGGACTCGTTGAAGTTTTCGGACTAGTGTTTTGCCGGTAGTTACAGAATCAAGCCGATGGCATGCTTAAGCTGAACCCGTGCCTGATCAACAGAGTTCTGCGCGTTCGTTTGATCGGTTAACGCGCCCACAAAGAGCCCTTGCGCGGTGAGCACGTCTTGAAAGGGCCCCAAACCGGCCGTATAACGTCCCTCCGCGATCCGAACTCCCTCCTGCGCGTTGGCAACTTCTTGCCCCGCCAAAATCACGTTCTGCTCGGATGTGTGCAAAGCCAAATAGGCGTTCGCCACGTCGTTCTGAACGTTCAACAAAGTGGATTCCAAATTGGCTTTAGCCACTGTAAGCTGGCCGTTAGCTTCCTCAATTGCGCCTGAACGTTGTCCGCTATCCTCAATCGGCCACTGAATGCCGATGCTCAATGCTCCAATACTCTCCCTAGGCGGAAAGTTTTGACCCTCGATTCCGGCTGCGCCGGAAACATAGATCGAAGGCAGGTTCAGAGTCCGCGCCGCTTGCACACCGTAGCTGTAAGCGCTCACGTTTAGTCTGGCCGCCATAACCTCGGGACGAGACCGAACCGCGCGTTCCAGCAGCGCCTTTGGTTCCTTCATCGATAACGGCGCTTCCGTTATGCTTTCCCCCACCAAGATGGGAGTAAGCGGGTTCACCCCTATTTGGTTTAACAAGTTCACGCGTGCTTGTTCGGCACTTTGCCTGGCCGAATTTAGGGCCACAATGGCCTGCACTTTAGAGCTCTCGGCATTCACAACGTCGATCGGTAAACCGATTCCGACCTTAAATCTGGCATTTGCCAGGTCCAACTGACGTTCGCGGTTGGCCTCGTTCTCCATGTTCACGCCAACCAGGCGCTCGGTATTCGCGTAGGTGTAGAACGCGGCCTTCACGGCGACAACCAGGTTTTGCTGCTGTACAGTCAGGTTCGATTCGGCCGCTTTGGCTAGGATCTTGTCTTGCCGGACTTCGTTCAGTGTATGGTTGAAATCATAAATGAGCTGGCGATATTGAATCGCCGCATTAAAGGCTTCTACCTCGGAAACTCCGACAAGGGGCGCTAAATACGGTCCCTGAAGTGGGCCCGACGGGTAATTCGCAAGGCCCTGGATCTTATCGTAACCGGTGCCGATGGTCACCTGTGGGCCAAGCACCGACTGCTGCTGCGTGGCGATGCCACGTGCTTGCTGGATAGCGCCCACTCCCGTTCCCAAACTTGGATTCAGCTTTAGGGCGACCCGAGCCGCATCGTCGGCTGTCAAGTTAACGAGTGGAGATTTCGGAGCCGCGTCTTCGCCGGGAAGCTTAACTACTGGCGGAATCGAAGGGTCCTGCACGCGCGGGGGCGGCGCTTTCAGCGTCCCAACCTGATAGGTATCGTCCTGCTGCGCCTGCTGCACGGGCGTCTGCGGCTTCGCAGGCTGCGCTTGCTGTGGCGTTTGAGCGACGGCTATCGCCCAAGTTAGACCAAGGGTCCAAATCATTGAGCGCCCTGCCGAACTCCGGGCATCTTAGCCGCCGGGGGCTTTGATTGCGTAGTCTGCCCCGGCGGTGCCGAGCCCGCGGCTCCAGGCACTCCCGATTTCGCGGCAACTGGCTTCACAACCTCGTCATCTACCAACAGGTCAGAGGGGTTATCAACCACACGATCATCGGCGGTGATGCCGGAAAGGATCTCGATATCCGTGCCGAAATCTCGCCCAACTTGCACCTTCGTCCAATGAACCTTGTTGTTCTGATCTATGAGCAAAACCCTTGTCCCGGCAGAATCGGCGGTGTAAGCGTCGGCTGGAACCCGCAAAGTCTTCTGCGAATCGACAGGAGGGATCATCACCTGGGCATACATGCCAGGAACAAGCTTGCCATCCTGGTTCGAAAGGCTGATCTCGGTTAACAGCGTTCTCGTCGCTTGATCAAGGGCGCCCGCTGCTCGCTCGAGCTTGCCAACAAACGTCTTCCCCGGAAACTCACGAATGTAGATGTTGATCGGCGCGCCAACTATGGCAGCTTGGTAATAGCTCTGCGGAAGGCTCACGTAAATCGCCAGTTCATCGCTTCTGGCGATGCCGAACAAGCCAACATTGGGGGTAGAAGACTGGTTGCCGGAGGTGCTAATCGCACCAGGAGTCACCAACGAACCCACATTCACGTTTCGGGCCGTAATCACTCCATCAAAGGGCGCCGTAATCTGCTCAAAACCGCGAAGCACACTATAGCGCTGCTGGTTTGCCGCGTTGGCTCGAACCGCCTGCTGATTGGCGTTGACGGCCGCTTGGCTCACCTGAACCCCTGCCCCCGCCGCCTTCTTTGCGGAAACCAACGACTGATATGCTTCCTGGTTAGCAGAAACATTCGACTGCGCCGCGTCAGCATCGGATTGGGCCGACTTCACGGTTTCCGCGGCGGCATCCACAGCCTTCTTATTTGCATCAATATCGGCTTGGGCAGAAGCTAAGCTCGCCTGTTGGGCGGCTACATTCGAGTGGCTAGTCTTGTAAGTTGTCGCCGCCTGGTCGTAATCCTGCTGAGCGACAAAGCCCTGTTTCAAAAGTGTTTGGTATCGCTGAGCGGTGACCCGCGCCAGCTCCTGCTGCGCCTCGGCCTGGGCGAGGTTCGCCTTTTGAACATCAAGGGCATGATCGCTTTGCAAGAGCCTGGCCTTCGCTGTCTCCTCATTTGCCTTCGTGTTTTGGATCTTAGAAACTGCACTCTGATAGGCCGCTTTGGCCTGCTTAATCGTCGCCTGTTGACGGGAAAGTTCTGACTGGCTCTGATCGAGCGAAGCCCTGCTTCGCTGAAGGTCAGCCTGCGACTGCCCAACCGTTGCCTGCGACTGCGAAGTCTGGGCCGATGCCTGGTTGTACTGTTGGTCAACATCCGGACTCTGAATCGTCGCCAAAACTTCGCCGGCGTGAACGTGCGCGCCGATATCAACGTTCACCTTCTCCACATACCCTTCGGTCCTCGCCTGAACCGCGGTTTCATCCAGAGTTTGGGTTGTTGCCGGCAGCAACAGGCTCGCCTCAGAAGAAAGCGTCGGCTTCACGAACTGCACTTCGGGAGCTTCGCTCGCGGCCTCCTTCGCTTCCGCATTGATCTTCTTGTTGTTGTTAAGTTTTGGGACCAAACCCAAAATAAAGATCAGCGCGAGAACGATGATCCCAATGAAAAGCGGCAGATAGCTTTTGCGCTTTCGTCGAGGTTCTTGAGAAAAATGTTCTTGTTCCATTGTTCTTTCTAATGAGCTGGAGCGGGGATGGGCGCTTGGCCTGGCACGTCATCGTCCTCAGGCTCTGCGTGTGGCTGGTGAACGCGGAGCCGGCTGTAAATAACCGGCACGAGGAATAGGGTTGTAACGGTGGCAACGAGCAGTCCGCCGATCACGGCGCGCCCGAGAGGCGCGTTTTGCTCGCCGCCCTCGCCCAGGCCTAGCGCCATGGGCATCATGCCGATGATCATGGCGAGGGCCGTCATCAAAACTGGGCGAAGCCTTGTTCCACCGGCTTTAAGGGCCGCCTGCAGGGCGTCGTCGCCCTCCTTTCGGCGGTCGTTGGCAAAAGTGATCACGAGAATCGAGTTCGCGGTGGCCACGCCAACCGCCATGATGGCGCCCATGAGAGAAGGCACCGAAAACGTCGTGTTTGTGGCAAACAGCATCCAAAGAATGCCGCTAAACGCGCCCGGCAGCGCCATCAAAATAATGAACGGATCGATCCACGTTTGGAAGTTCACCACCATGAGCAAATAGACAAAAATGATCGCGAACGCGATGCCCGTCCCCAATCCTAAGAACGAGCTATTCATGCTCTGCACCTGGCCCCGCACGTTTGTTTGCGTGCTCTTCGGCATCTTGTTTTTGTACTTCTCAAGGATGTTGTTGATATCTGAGCTAACGCCGCCAAGGTCGCGCCCGGCGACGTCCACCAGAACATCGTAAGTTGGCTGAACATTGTAGTGGCTAATGTTCTGGGCCGAAACCGTGCGGTCCACATTGGCCAAGTTCTCCACCACCTGTTGGCCGGAAGGGTTCTCCGCCGACTGCTGGCCAGGAACCGGCGAGGAAGGATTGACCGGGATATTGCCCAACGCCTGCAAAGAATCCAACTTGTACTGAGGGGTCTGGGTGGAAACGCTGTAGCTGACGCCGTTCTTGGGGTCCAGCCAGAAGTTGGGCGCTGTTTGCCCCGTTCCGCTGAGGGCAACTAGCAAACTAGTGGCAACGTCACGTTGCGTGATCCCAACCCCGGAAGCCTTGTTGCGGTCCACATTCACGAACAGCGAGGGCACTTTGGTGACCTGCTGAACGTGCACATCAACCGCCCCGGGGATCGCTTTGATCTCCTTCGCCAAGTCCTGCGCGATCTGATAGTTCTTGGGGTCGCGGCCGGAAATCTGAAGATCGATCGGCGAAGACAATCCAAAATCCAAGATCTGGCTAACGATATCGGCCGGCCCGAAAAAGAAGGTCTCGTTCGGAAAATCCTTATGGAGCTTTTCCCGGATCTCTGCCTGGTATCCGGCCGTTGGGTGGTGGCCCTCTTCCAGGGCGATGAGAATGTCACCATCGGCAGCACTTATAGTGGCGCTGTTCCCAAAAGCGAGGTTGATACCGCTCGCCGGAAGGCCGATGTTCTGAACCACTGTGCCCAGCTCTTTCTTGGGAATGATCTTGCGGATATCGGTTTCGATCGCATCAAAAATGTGGGCGGTGTCCTCGATTCGCGTTCCAGGAGGGGCGATAACGTGAAGGCTAACCTGGCCCGCATCCACCGTTGGGAAGAAGTCGCGCCCAATGAAAGGCAATAGGCAGAACGATAGAACGAAGAAGATGCCGAAGCCAAGAGCCGTTAGTTTTCGGTGATGCAGCGCAGTTTGCAAAAGGCGCTCATAGCGCTTGTTGATCTTCTCGAAAAAGCCTGAAAACCAAACGTATATGCCACCCAGCAATCCGCCTATCCAAACAAATGGGTTGGCGCTTTTCTTCTTTCTGGGCTCCAGATCCGCTTCTGAACCATCCCTTTCAGCCGCCTTTTTCCGTTGTATTTCTTCCGCTTCCTTGGGCAGCATGAGCATCGTCATAACCGGCACGAGGGTTCGCGAAAGGATGTACGAGGACATCATGGCGAACACCACGGCAAGGGCCATGGGCGTAAACAGGAACTTTGCGGGGCCGGTCAAAAAGACAACGGATACGAAAACAAGACAAATAGATAGGGTGGAAACGAGCGTCGGCACGGCGATTTCGCCGGCGCCGATTAGGATCGCGTTACGCAGACTCCCGCCTTCTTCCATGTGCCGGTGGATGTTTTCGATGGTAACCGTCGCATCGTCGACCAAGATCCCAACGGCAAGAGCCAAACCTCCCAGCGTCATGATGTTCAGCGTGTTGCCTAAGAAATTCAGGAGCACGATGGACGAGAGGATGGAGAGCGGAATCGAAACGGTGACAATAAGCGTGCTGCGCCAACTGCCCAAAAACAGCAGAATCATGGCCGCCGTAAGCAGCGCGGCGAGAACCGCTTCTCGCACCACGCCGTTGATAGTGGCCCGCACAAAGATGGATTGGTCAAAAAGCTGATCGACTTTAAGATCTTTCGGCAGGGTCGTTTCAACCTGAGGCAGCCGCTGCTGAATTCTGCCCACAACGTCGAGCGTGGAAGCGTTTCCGGTCTTAAGCACCGTCATAAGGGCCGAACGATGCCCGTTGATGTTTACAATATTCGACTGCGGCGCAAAGCCATCGTGAACGGTGGCTACATCCCTAACAAAGATGGTCGCCCCATTAACGGTCTTAATGGGCAAATCCCCAATTTGAGCGGCCACCGGGGGGCTGCTATTCATGAGGATGTTGTATTCGCGGTCGCCAATTTTCTGGGTTCCCGTCGGCAAAATCAGGTTCTGTGCGTTGATGGCGTTGTCCAGATCGTTCGGCGTAAGGCCTTTCGCCTGCAAGGCGGCATTGTCGATATCGACCGAAACAAGCCTGCTTTTGCCTCCGTAAGGAAGCGGAATGGACGCGCCTTGCACCGTGGCAAGCTGTGTTCGGATAATGTTGGTGCCGGTATCGTAAAGCTGGCTCTCGCTCATGCTTGGGCTGCTAAGGCCAAGCTGCAAAATGGGCACGCTGCTCGCGCTGTATTGAAGAATTAGAGGCGGAGTTGTGCCCTGCGGGAACGCTCTAAGCAGGGTTTGGCTAATGGATGTGAGTTCCGCAACCGCTTGCTGAACGTTGGCGCCAGGTTGGAAATAGAACTTTTCGACCGAGATGCCGGGCAGTGACTGGGATTCGATATGCTCGATGTTGGAAACGGTAGTTGTCGCCGCGCGCTCGCTAATGGTGACGATGCGCTTTTCCATGTCGGTTGGCGCAAGCCCGTTGTAGCTCCAGATTACGGAGACGACGGGGATATCGATGGACGGGAAAACGTCCGTGGACATCCTTGTGATTGAGAACGTGCCCAACAGGAAGATGAGGACGGCAAGCACGATGAAGGTGTGCTTATCTCGTAGGGCTAGCTTAACAATCCACATATTAGTTAAGAGAACTTATATATTATCTTGAAGAGTGGCTTGTTTGCTGATGTTCTCTCCGACCTTCGACTTTCGACCTTCGACCTTCGACTCAATTTCCGACTTCCGGCCTTCGACCTTCGACTTTCGACCTTCGACTTTCGACTTTCGACTTTCGACCTTCGACTTTCGACCCTCCGGCTTCCGATCTCCGGCCTTCGCCCTTCGCCCTTCGACATTCGACTTCTACGAAAGGCGCTATAAAAAGTGTTGCGCATTTTCTAGGCGAGGCGAAATGTGATAAGCGATGGGGTTAGGGAGATGCAATGCCCGGAGTCTTAGTGACTTAAAATCCCAGAAGCTTAGAAACCTAGGAACCTGTTTCGACCTAGGCCCTTCTTTTCCCAATCGAAAATCGACATTCGAAAATCGAGAATTCCTAGACCCCGGGTTAGCCCCCAACCCTCCCTCCCGCGCCCTGAAAGGCATAATGCCATCCAGTTTTTCACGAATCGAACTTAGATTGTCATCCCGAACTCCGTGTGAGGGATCTCGCGCTAGTTGTTATCCCGAACTCCGTGTGAGGGATCCCACCCTCTGCGATTGTTCTTCAACTGGGTCAATGGGATGCAGGCCCAAAGGGCAGAGAAGACTTAGCGAAGGCTGAAGGCCTGGTAATTCAACGCCTGTTTTTCTCAAAGCCCCAAAGGGGCGACACGGGCGTTTAGGTTCAGAATCCAAAAAACTGGATGGCATTACCCTGAAAGGCGTGCCACATCGCGGTCAGCCCGCATTCTCTCTACTCACTAAGCGTTCCTCCTAGCCGTGAGTTGGCGGGCATACTCCACCAGGTGCCGCTCGCACTGATCCTTATTCACTTCGTAAACCATGCCCTCTAGGACCTGATGGTAGGGCCGAAGTCCCTCGTAATCCGGAGCAAGCCTCACGAACTCCGCTGCCTCGATTTCGTATAGCCTGGCTTCCGATGCTTTCTGCAGTTCCTCATGGCGGAGCTTTATCTCCGCCGGTGCCCTCTCTTCGTTGGGATCGCACCCACCTAGTTCGGGATAGAGATCTTCTAAAGGCCCCTGCTCATCCCAGATGCGCCGCAACTCGCAATCTATGTTCTGCAAAAAGTCTTCGGACCTCAGGACAGCGCAGTGCACCGCCAAATAGAGCCGACGGCCTTCGGATATAACATTAGCCCGAACAGCCTCACGTAGCACATCTCGCAATAAGGGGGCCGGCAGCATAGCCGTGAAAGCGGAGTCCAAGCCGACCCTTGCAAGGAGCTTCTCACTTGGTTGCATTGCCCGCCGATAATATTCTCCGTCAAGCATAGACGGTTCGAATGCATCTGCCGTAGTATCGATCCTTTCAGTGGCGACTTCTGATTCCAATTTGGGCCTCCAAAGCTCCATACGCTATGAGGCAGCTTGCGGCAATCAAATGTGGAAAAGTTACATGCAATCTGGGCAGCAACGCCAAAAGCGTTTCAGCGGACTTTCCTCCTATCTGCGGTCTATACTTCAAAGAGTAGTCGCGGTAGCGATTGCCGATCGCAAGAGAGCCCAGGTTTATCGAATGAGCCTAATCAGATCAAAGGAAAGAGTTGCAAATCACGGAGAAGTATTCACCCCGGAGTGGATGGTCGAGGCCATGCTCGATCTCGTAAAGGATGAAACCGAGCGCATAGACTCTCTCTTTTTAGAGCCGGCGTGCGGAAGCGGCAACTTCCTCGTGCAAGTCCTAAAGCGCAAACTCGCTGCAGTTGAGACCAAATACGGAAAGTCCAATTTCGAACGACGTCAATTTGCTCTGCTCGGTTTAATGTGCACCTACGGCATAGAGCTTCTCCCAGATAACGTGGCTGAATGTCGCGCTAACCTGCTCCAGATATTTTCCGAATACTTGAGCTTAGACGAACATGACGATCTTTATCACGCGGCCTCACATGTGCTCGCGATAAATCTTGTCCATGGCGATGCAATGAAGATGACCGCTAACGACGGTCAGCCAATCCTGTTCGCAGAATGGGGTTATCTAGGCAAAGGAAGGTTCCAGCGCCGCGATTTCAGGCTGTCCTCCCTTACTTTGGCATCTGCATACAGCAAGACTCCCGCCTACTACGAATCCGGTTCACTGTGGGCGGATAGCGGTAAGCATGAGATTTTCACACCCGAATGCACCTACGCGCCAATGACAGTAGCCGACTTGGCCGCGTTTGAGACGGGCGTTGCTACAGCGGAGGCTGTTTGAGCAGTCAGGCGAGCTTCACCCTACGGGGCCGCAATCCAGACGTCCTAACTTGTATCGCCAACCTCTCAAACGACGAGGTTTTTACGCCTCCTGAATTCGCGAACCGGATGCTGGATTCGGTTACCGCCGCGTGGGCGATAGGCAACGGCGGCGCAAACATCTGGGCCGACAAAACCGTCCGATTCCTCGACCCGTTTACAAAAACTGGTGTTTTTCTGCGCGAGATTACACGCCGACTAAACGAAGGGCTGGAAGGCGAGATTCCTGACTTAAAATCGCGCGTTGACCATATCCTCACGAATCAAGTCTTTGGAATTGGCATAACGCATCTTACGAGTTTGCTTGCACGACGCAGTGTCTATTGTTCAAAGCACGCTTCGGGCCCACACTCCATCGCCCAATCCTTTAACAAGGATGATGGCAACATTTGGTTTGAGCGGACGGAGCACACATGGGAACACGGAAAGTGCAAGTTTTGCGGAGCGAGCCAAGAAACTCTTGACAGGGGCCAGGACCTTGAATCCCACGCCTACGCATTAATTCACACCGACGACATCAAGGCTCGCGTAGCCGAGATATTTGGAGACCACATGCAATTTGATGTGATTATTGGCAACCCACCATACCAGTTGGACGACGGCGGCTTCGGAACGAGCGCAGCTCCCATATACCATCTGTTCGTTGAGCAGGCTAAGAAACTTGAGCCACGCTATCTGTCACTGGTCATTCCTTCGCGTTGGTTCGCTGGCGGAAAAGGACTCGATGAATTCCGCGAGTCGATGCTCTCAGACACTCGTATTCGGTCCATCGACGACTATCTGAGTGCAGCGGACGTTTTTCCAGGCGTAGGCCTCAAGGGCGGAGTGTGCTTCTTCCTTTGGGACCGCGACAATCCTGGGTTAAGCCGCGTGGCCACCCACTTCAAAGGTTGGGCTGATTCGGTGGACGAACGCCCGTTGCTTGAACCCGGTACAGATGTTTTCATTCGCTTCAATGAAGGGCTGTCGATTCTCAAGAAAGTGGCTGCTGTGGAAACCGGTGAGCACGATTCGCTCGTTTTGCCCGAGCCAAACCGATTTGAGCGCCTAGTGAGTTCGAGGAAACCTTTTGGCCTGGATACAACATTCAAGGGCAGGGCGAAAGAGATGCCGGGCGACGTTCTCGTCTACCAGAACGGAGGCAAAGGATACACACCGCGAAACTTGATCGCGACCGGAACCGAACTGATAGATGGCTGGAAAATTTTTGTGGGCTATGCGGCACCCGGCACAGGAAACAAGGACTCATATCCTCACAAAATCATCAGCACCCCGTTTGTCGGAGAGCCAGGCGCAATTTCATCGGAAACGTATTTATGCATTGGCCCTTTTGACTCCCAAGAAGAGGCCCGAAGCGCTCTCTCCTATCTCTCATGTAGATTAACGCGCCTGTTGATTCTCCTTCACAAGCCATCCCAGCATGTGACCCGAAAGGTCTACAGCTTCGTTCCGCAGCAAGCTTGGTCCAAGCTGTGGAACGACAAAGCCCTTTACAATAAATACGGTCTGTCCGAGAGCGAGATCGAATTCATTGAGAAGATAGTCCGGCCTATGGATCTTGACTCGTCCGGCGGCCTTTCGGATGATTAAGTCAATCGAAGAGTTACTGGCCCCCAAGCCTGAGGCCCGCCCGCGTATCTACGCCTATTCCATCACTGACCAGGCACATAAGGACCTGCTCAAGGTCGGTCAAACGACACGGGACGTTAAAAAGCGAATCCAGGAACAGCTCAAAACCGCGGCGATAAAGAATTTCACGGTCGAGCTGGACGAGCCTGGCGTGTGCGAGGACGGCACCGTCATTACCGACCACCAGGTTCGAGCAGCGCTCGTAAAGAAGGGACTAGTAAACCACGAATTAGAGTGGATGAAGTGCACCGTCGCGGACGTCCTGACCGTACTCGCAGAGATCCGCTCCGGGCAACGATTTACCGGATCCCATCACGAGCGATTCGAGATGCGCCAGGAACAAAAGGATGCCGTTAATAAGACCCACGACTACTTCAACTCAATTTGGAACGAGGACCCCAATGCCGTCCCGCGATTTCTCTGGAACGCCAAGATGCGGTTCGGAAAAACCTTCGCCGCGTACCAGCTAGCGAAAAAGCTTGGAGCAAAACGCGTCCTGGTCGTTACCTTCAAGCCTGCCGTTGAAGATGCCTGGCAATCTGACCTTGAATCCCACGTTGACTTCAACGGATGGCAATATATCTCCCGAAGTAGCGGCGGTGACCCAACGCAAATAGAGGGAGACAAACCGGTCGTCTTTTTTGGCTCCTTTCAGGACTTACTGGGGCGGGATAACGTCGGCAACATTAAAGCCAAGAACGAATGGCTACACACCCTTAACTGGGATTTGGTTATTTTCGATGAATACCACTTCGGAGCATGGCGCGAGACTGCGAAAGAGCTTTTTGAAGGTGAGGAAGAAGTGGTCGCGAAATTAGAATCAAAAATCGAGTATGGCGGTGGACTTGCAGATGTCAACGAAGATTTGGGCGAGTTCTCTGAGAAGGAGACGGATTTTCTACCCATCACTTCAAAGGCCTATCTATATCTCTCTGGAACGCCATTTCGTGCCCTCGCGACCGGCGAATTCATTGAGGAGCAAATCTTCAACTGGACGTACACCGACGAGCAGCGGTCCAAAGAGGAGTTCGGGGCTACTCACCCAAAGAAGAGAAACCCTTACGCCGCTTTGCCGCAGATGCGCCTGCTCACATATCAAATGCCACATGAATTGCTGGCGATTGCAAGCGCAGGCCAGTTCGACGAGTTCGATCTAAACGAATTTTTTGAAGCCGCCGGATCGCTTGAGAACGCGGAGTTTAAACATAAAAGCGAGGTTCAGAAATGGCTCGACATCATCCGTGGCGGGTATTTGCCCAAGGAAGTCGAGCATTTGAAGACCGGAACACGCCCGCCTTTTCCGTATTCCGATGTTAGATTGCTGCCTTACTTGCAGCACTCTTTCTGGTTTCTCCCAAACGTCGCCGCATGTCACGCAATGGCAAAGTTGCTCGGCGAAAAACAAAACACTTTTTGGCACGACTACAGCGTTATCATCGCCGCTGGGGTTTCGGCAGGTATCGGACTGGAAGCCTTACCGCCCGTGCGCAAGGCAATTGGCAGCGGGTTCGAAACTAAGACCATCACGCTTTCGTGCGGAAAGCTGACCACAGGCGTAACGGTTTCGCAATGGTCATCGATCTTGATGCTGCGTAATCTCAAGTCGCCGGAAACTTATTTCCAGTCTGCATTTAGGGTCCAATCCCCTTGGTCAATCAAGAATCCGAATGGAGACAATCCGAACCAAGAAGAGATTCTAAAGCCGATCTGCTTCGTCTTCGACTTCGCTCCCACACGCGCTCTGCGTCAACTCTCGGACTACGCCATAGGCCTCGCGCCTAACGAATCAAATCCGGAACAAGCAGTGAGGGACCTCGTGTCCTTCCTCCCGGTGCTCGCCTACGACGGGGCAAACATGACACAGGTCGACGCTGGCGGCATCCTTGATATTGCTATGGCGGGAACTTCGGCTGTGCTGTTAGCCCGCAAATGGGAAAGCGCCTTACTTGTGAATGTTGACAACGACACTCTGCGCCGCGTGCTCCAAAATCCCGAAGCGATGGCTGCGGTCGAGCGTATCGAAGGTTGGAGAGCGCTAGGCGACAACGTTCTTGAAACCATCATCAATAAAAGCGAAAAGGTAAAGGAACTTAAAAACAAGGCTAAGAATGGCAAACTAACGGCCAAAGAGAAAAAGCAACTTTCCGATGAGGAGAAGGACCTTAAATCAAAGCGCAAGATGGTCCAGGAAAAGCTTATCAAGTTTGCCACTCGCATTCCGGCGTTCATGTACCTGACTGATTTTCGAGAAAACACCCTTCAGGACGTGATCAGTAAACTTGAGCCCGAACTCTTTGTTGCCGTCACCGGTCTGAGCATTGAGGATTTTCATCTCCTGGTGCAACTTAAAATATTCAATACGGAGCAGATGAACCAGGCCGTTTTCGCGTTCCGTCGCTACGAAGACGCATCCCTACGATACACCGGCATCGAAAGCCACGAAGGGCTCACCCACTACGGTCTGTACGACACCGTTGTAGCAAAGGAGTAGCCGCTCTCACCGTAATAAATCCGGGCTTAAAAAACCTCTTTACATTAACAGCGCCTTCCCCGTCTCTCTTCACGTGATCCAAGAAGAAGTAGAAATCTTTACACCTGTTCGTTGGACAAGCCAACTCCCGCCGCCGGCCAGAGCCGGCGCGAAGGGCGGCAAGCCGCTCGCCCTCACTCCGGATAAAGCAGGCCACATCCTCGCCAGCGTCGCCCAGGGCGTAAAGCCCAAAGCAGCCTTCCTCCTCGCCGGACTATCGGCCGAAACCTACCAGCGCTACGTAAACCTCGTCAACAAACACCAAACCGGCCAACTAGAAAAAAACCAGAACAACGCCTACATAGTCGCCTTCTTCAAACTCCAACAGCTAGCCATAAACCAGGCCATCATGCAATACGCCAACGCGCAAGCTCGCGCGGTTAATGGAGAAGTCTTAAAATCGGGTTCCACCAAAACCATAACGACCACTAGGCAAGCCGTCGTAAAAGGCGAAGTCATCGAGCTCGTCGACGTCAAAACCACCATCGTAAAAGACGAAAAAGAAAGAGTTCCCCGCCTCCCGCGAGCCTCAAATTTTATTGAAGAAAACTATTTTTGAACCTGTATTGACTGTCAATACTTGCCAATACCCCCTTAGAAACGCACCTTAAAAACTTAATATCGCCGCCAATCAAAATCAACTCATAATCCTTCCATGAATCAGTTCAACGGCCTAGATCTCCATATGGGCAACCTTTACCGGCTTTCCGCCGCTAAAACAAGATCAATCAGCCCAGAGAACTTTAAAGGCGAAAAAGGAAAGGGGGGCATGGCCACCGAGGGCACCGGCGCTTCATGCGCCCGCGATCTGGGCCGCGGCTGGAAGATCTCGCCAAATGTTAAGATCTTGAAGGGAGACACCTTCGAGCTAGCCAATATCCAGGGTCCCGGCGCCATTCAACAGATATGGATGACCCCAGCCGGAACCTGGCGAGACTCCATTATCCGTTTCTACTGGGACGATGAAGAAGCGCCTTCGGTGGAATGCCCGGTTGGCGACTTCTTTGCCTGCGGCTGGGGCCAGTACGCGCCGCTCTCGTCGCTCGCTGTTTGCGTAAACCCCGGCAGCGCCTTCAACTGCTATTGGCAAATGCCGTTCCGAAAGAGCTGCCGCATTACCATGGAAAACCGCGGCGAGGACATGACCCTCTACTACCAAATCAACTACGCCCTAACCGAAGTGCCACCCGACGCAGCCTATTTCCATGCTCAGTTTCGACGGGTGAATCCTTTGCCTTATAGGGAGATGTACACCATCCTCGACGGGGTTCAGGGACAAGGCCACTACGTTGGCACTTACCTGGCATGGGGCGTGAACAACAACGGCTGGTGGGGCGAAGGCGAAATAAAGTTCTTTATGGATGGCGACGACGAGTTTCCGACCATCTGCGGCACCGGCACCGAAGACTACTTCTGCGGCTCCTACGACTTCGATGTGAAACTTAAAGACGCAAATGGGGTTGAGCGAACGGAATACCAGGAGTTCTGCACGCCTTATGCGGGCCTATCGCAGGTTCTGCGCGGCGATGGGCACTACAAGGTTCAGCAGCGCTTCGGAATGTACCGCTGGCATATCGTGGACCCGATCCGTTTCACTCAAGACCTGCGAGTAACGATTCAGGCTTTGGGCTGGCGCTCCGGCGGGCGCTATCTGCCATTGCAGGATGACATCGCTTCGGTCGCGTTTTGGTATCAGGCGGAGCCGCATGCTCCTTTCCCCGCTTTGCCGGATGGGGATTACTTGGAGATTATTTGAGCCGATCGGGATTTCGCCAGGCAACTGCCAATCACTCCTGAAAACTGAAGAACACCGTTGTGCCCTTATCGGTATTTCCCTTTAAAAAGAGTGCCCCGGCATGCTTGGCGATAATGCGCGCCGCGATGGCCAACCCCATCCCATTGCCCGGAAATTCTTCGTCCCTATGCAGCCTTTCCAAAGGCTCCAAGACGCGCTCGGCATACTTATCTTCAAGTCCGATCCCCTCGTCCGAAATACACAACAACTGCCGAGAGTCCACTTCGCAGTAACCAAAGCGGATTGGCCCTCCGCTTGGAGAGTACAAGATGGCATTCTGGAAAAGCTTTTCAAGAACGATGTCCGCCAGATCGGGGTCGGCCGTTACCCTAATGCCATCGGCTATCTGAAAATTGTGAGTATCGGACGGGCTCTTCAAGAGCTCGATTACCGATCGCGCCATCTCCGAAATATCAAACTCCTCCTTGGCGAGCCGTCTGCTTCGCAAGCGATAAAAGATAAGCAGGTCGCTGATGAGGGATGTAAGTTTGAGCGCGTGCTTTCGTTGGGCGCTA
Organism: Fimbriimonadaceae bacterium; assembly: GCA_036502005.1. Lineage (GTDB taxonomy): Bacteria > Armatimonadota > Fimbriimonadia > Fimbriimonadales > Fimbriimonadaceae > DASXZH01. The sequence goes on along the minus strand of DASXZH010000090.1, from coordinate 6,512 downwards.
AGCAGATCCATCTGCTCCGCAGTTATATTTTCTCCAAACTCCTGTAGCAGCAAGCTGCTTACTGCCAAAACTCCCCTGATAGGCGTTCGAAGGTCGTGAGCCATCGAATAGCTTATGCGCTGCAATTCTTGAACGCTTTCTTCTAATTCGGCCGTGCGTTCTCTAACGCGAGACTCAAGCGTTTGCTTAAGTCTTTCGAGTTCTTCGTTCCTTTCCTTAAGTTCTTCCTGTTGGCATTGCAGAGTTTTATGGGCTTTGGTTAAGGCCTCTAACGCCAACTCCTTTTCCTGGTTGGCCGCTTCCGCTAGCCGCTTCGCCTGAAGGATTTCTTCCTCATATTCGTCCCGCCTATGCATTGATAAAAGAAGGCATTCATTTTGATAACTTTCTTCCTGGAGAGTCCGGGTTGCATTGATAAGAAGAGGCAGCGGAGCCCGATTCTTATGCGCGGCCAGCAGATATACCTCCCGCAGATTGCCCTGCATTTTAAGAAGGGGAAAAAGGTGAGTTTGATAAAAGATCTGGCTCGGTTTTGTGAGCAGGATCTCAAAATGCCGCCCAACAACTTCATCCGCTTCGTAGCCAAAATTGGATGTGAACGTAGCGTTCACATACGTGATTAACCCGTCGTCCGTGAAAATCACTAACGCGGCGGGAAGTCGGTCCAGAAGATCTTTTTCAGGCACTAGACCTTAAATAAGACGAGATGAGTTCGATCGTCTCCTCGGGGTGGCTCATGTGGGGGCAATGCCCAGTTGCCTTCATGAACACGAGTTGACTGGCAGGCAGCCTTTGGTGAACAAACTCTCCTACGGCAGTGGGCGCGATCATGTCTTCCGCACATTGCAGGATTAGACACGGCTTATCAAAGCCTTCAAGATCAGCGCGATTGTCGGAAAGGAAAGTAGCCCGCGCGAAGCGCCTGGCAAGAACCGGATCGGTCGAGCAAAAGCTTTCCTGAAGCTCTTCGGTTAGGACGGTATTTGACGGGTTGCCCATTACAACGGGCGCGAGGAAACTCGCCCATCCGATATAGTTCTTGTCCATCATCTGAAGAAGGCCTTCTATGTCCTCAGATTCAAATCCTCCCGTATATCCCTCTTTGTTGATATAACACGGTGATGGACCGACCAAAATGAGCCTTTCGAACAAATCGGGCCGTTCGCGCGCGGCGAGGATCCCGATCATTGAACTGACCGAGTGACCCACGAATATGATGTTCTTTTCAGAGAGGGCATCGCAGACTTCAATTAAATCCTGCGCATAGCCGGCCAGTGTCGCGTACTTTGTCGCGTCGTATGCGATAAGGTCGGACTTCCCAGCCCCTACATAATCAAAAACGACAACTTTGTATTCGGCCTCAAAGGCGGGAGTTATGAATCGCCACATGTTTTGGTCGCATCCAAAGCCATGGGCGAAGAGCATAACTTGGCTGCCTTGGCCAGTCACTCGAACGTTGTTTCTTTTTAGGATGTCGGCGTGATTCATCTACGCTACACCATTATGCTCGTAGGAAATACGTTGCCGTTGCTTTTCTGGCACTTGACCCGGCCGCTTTTTCGGTTGAAGAAGAAAATAAGAGGATAAGGCAGGACTGCTTTAAGTTTGAGGCTAACTCAGATCAAATAATAACGTTCAGGCAAGCCACGGGGTATCCTCTTCTGTCGTCGGGGCGTGGCGCAGTTTGGTAGCGCGCTTCCATGGGGTGGAAGAGGTCGCACGTTCGAATCGTGTCGCCCCGACCAGATTTTGAACCTAAAACCTCTCTTTCAAAGTCTCTCAAATGTTTAGTCTGGCCTAAAGTCTCTCAATTGGTCTCTCAAATGTGCCCCTTCACTTCTTGTAAAGTGAGTTCATGGCTTCGAGATCAGACAACAAAGATGGCTCGTGCCGCGAGATTCTGAGCGGCAGACATAAAGGTAAATGGCGGGTTCAGTTCTCATTTGCCGATGAGCTAGGGAGAAAGCAGCGTATCTCCAGACTGTTCCCAAACAAGTCTGAAGGCAAGTCCTTTCTCCAAGAGTTACGCCATGGTGCGCGAGTCGAAGCCGCCAACCAGCGTTCTGAGCAAACACTTGCATTGTGGTTTGACTGGCTCGTGGAAAACGATTGGCCGGAGAGCCTCGACGAAAAAACTATCGCCACCCGGCTGGGCAGGTTTAACAAGTATGTACGACCGGTTTTGGGCAAGACTCCTCTGACGAAGATCAATCCCCTAACTGTGCGGGCGTACTATCGCTACCTTCGTGATCAAGGCGTAGGAGAAGCCACCGTCCATGCCATTAAGGCCAACCTTGTTCGGGTTTTCAATCAGGCGATTAATCCTTACTCCCACGTGCCGATGACGCATGCTAATCCATTTCGTCTCGACCTCAAGAGTGCTACTCCGAGAGACGCGGTCGCGCTTACTCCCAAGGAAGCAATAGCAGCCCTCGCGGCCGATGACCTTATGCCGGAAAAGCGAGCGATGCTCGCGGTCTTCTTACTTGGTGGGCTCAGGCTTTCTGAGCAGATGGCGCTAACAAAAGAGCAACTCCTGTTCGATCAGGACCTAATCTATATTGACCGTGCTGTAAAGCTAAAGAAGGATGGCGGCCAATACATGGGTCTTCCAAAGGGCGATAAGAAGCGGCTTGCCGTGATGTGTCCTACGCTTAAGAAAGCACTTCTTGAGATTACAGCCGAAATGAAGCCAGATCAGGTGATCTGGGCATCGGCAATGGAGAATAAGCCACGTCAAAAGAAGCTCGTTTATGCCACCTGGCGAACCATTATAAAAGATGCCAAGCTTCCGGACTCGATGAGTCCTCATGACTGCCGTCTTACGCATATCAACTGGATTGAAAAGCTTATGCCGGAAGTCTCTGCAACGACGCTTAAAGAGCATGTTGGGCATGCAGCCGTGGGTGTAACCGAAGTGAACTATACAAGGCCATTAACGCCAGCCCAGGACCTCTTGCGGGGGGCCATTGAAAGAGTGATCACACCGCCTATCAAACTGGCGACGGCTGAAGCCAGTAGGATAGAGGAGTTGGCCCCTGCCGTGTAAGTGGGGCCGTTGGAGTCGTCGATCCTAATAGTCTTCCGGCAGAAGCACGGTGGTAGCTGAGCGATCACGTTCGGTAATGATCCAAAACTTCGTGCCATTGCGGTCTCGATAGCCGGATAATATCCGTTCTCCATTTTCAAGGCTCCAATCGTTTGCCTTTCGGTCTTCGGAGCTTACATCGCCCCAATCGCCACGCTCATGTCTCCGTAGGGATGCGCTTACGTCGGCTGCATGAAGCTTTTCCTGGGCGGCGCGGGTGATTACGGTTTGCCCAAGCTTTAGATAGGTTGTCAAAGTTGCTTTCTCCTTGAACATCGCCTTATCGTGGGCGGTGGTCAAGTTCATGGTTCCCCCTATGGAGTCGCGCTCCTCCAGCTATGCCATAAAATTTAGGAGGGGCTAAATAGCGCTTCAGTATTCACCGAAAAAAGCGGATCACGATGTGTGACCCGCCGGAATTTCTGAGCTGCTCAGTAATCGGAAGGAAGGAGAATAGTCGTTATGGACCTATCCCATTCGGTAATGATCCAGAACCGGACGCCATCGCCGCCGTGATATACGGAGAGGATGCGTCCCTCGTTGATTACCGCCTCGTCGTTGGCGGCTTGGTCGTCAGAGCAAACGTCGCCCCAGTCCCTGCGTGCGTGGCGCCGAAGCGCCGCATACATATCGTCCATGGACAGTTGTTCCAAAGCGGTAGCTGTGGCAACGATCTGTCCCAGTGAAAAGAAAGAGTTGATCTGTAACATTAGGCCCCGACCTGGACCTACGCCAAACCGCTTCACGCATGAAACGGCCCAAACGGGCGTAGGTCCACACGAGGCCTTGAGCGATCATAGGATGCGGCGGCAAAGGGCACAAATGGTGCCGCATCCGCGCAAATGTTTAGCCCGGTCTAAACATTTCTAAATGCGCAAAGTTGCGAGCTCCTAAATAGCAAACCATAGCGGTATGAACGGTTTGCTCAAGCATGAAAAGCTCGCCTATACGGTCGAGGAGGTCTGTGAACTCATTTCACTTTCCCGCGCTAAGGTGTACCGGCTCATGGATCTCGGGGAACTCCAATCCATCGTCATTGGGCGCTGCCGCCGCATTACGGTAACACAACTCACGGCATTCTTAGAAGCCAAAGAAAGGTCTTCGAAGTCACTGCCGCAAAGTGTGTTCGAGGTGGCATTTGGAGTAAGCACTCCCCAAAAATCAAGGAGAAATAAATGATACGTCATTCCGAAATCAGCGACGGCCCTAAGGAAGAGAAAGACCACCAAGCCGCTCAGGTTAAAGTTACGCAGCTACACGTTGTCATCGCCATCATCGTCGTCCTTGCCCTTCTCTGGGCACTTGTTAACCTATCGTGCTCCAAGCAAAGAAATTCTGCTCGTAGTAGCTTCTCGGAGTATCTGGATGTAAGTGACCAAGAAGAAACGCTTCTTCTCGCCTATACGGACCACGCGTACAAAGCGCAAAGGGAACTTCCAGATTCAGCTAAGCTCAACATTTACATCTTTGGCCATACGGTTGAGCCCGTATACGAAGGGCCGCCAATACATAGCCGTTCCCAGTTCAATGCCAAGGTAGCATCCAAGCTCATCCATCCTGCCAAAGAACTTCTCGTTCCATTTACGAGAACAGAACTCGTTCTTAAGCGCCTCGCCGAAAACACCCAAACACGAAATGAAGAAGCGTGGGTGTTTACCGATGGCGGCGTCGAAGACCAGAGCACAGCGGTGCTGTCCAACATGAAGCGATCCATCGCTAACATTGCCAAGAGCCCGTTACAAAAACTAGTTATCATTGGCGTTCATCCTGAATCCCGTTTTCAATGGAGTGATTGGCTAAAGCCTCTTCTACCGGAACGCGGCGTCGTACGCGGCCTCGACGATAGCGATGACCTTCATCCCTTTTCCTCGGAGGCGAAGTAATGAAGCGTGCTATCAAGAACAACGCTCATTATCTTCCCTTCAAGGAAGATAATGAGGGCAATCCCAAGCCTCGAAAGAGAGTCGTAACTCCGCCACTATTTGCTCACGATCCAAGGGCCGCCCTCGATCTAGCCGAAGTTATCGTTGATGGCGGGGACACGGAGCCGTACATCAAGCGGCTCTGTATATTGAACTCGATTGCCGCCGACGAGAACTGTGATAAAGCTTACGTTCAGTTAATGGGCGAACATGAACGGCTGAACCCTATCTATGAAAAAATTGTCGAAGCGCTTGAGGTGACGCTGTCGCCCCTTAAGAAACGTTTCAACGAACTCTCCGCGGATGCGGCGGCTTTAGCGGCGGTTCTGGGGCTGACGATCAAGGAAGGATGGCAGCTGACGTTTCCCGATGATGCCCCACGGTCTAAAGAATCTATCGCCGGCCAAAAGAATATCATCTACCCCGAGCCTCCTCAGCCTGAACGAGACCGAAAGGAAACACTTGCGGTAACAATCGGAGGAGGTGCGGTGCTTGGAATCTTACTTGGATTCCTGACTGACTTTATTGACACGCAAAGCTTTTCGAGCGAACCTCTTAAGACTTTGGCTTTTGCAGGAATTGGCATGGCCCTTGTATTCGCTATGGGGCTGATGCTTAAGCCTCTGGCGTCGCTTGTGGGTGGCTTCATGTACCATGCAAAGGTTTCCAGTCGAAGTCTTCGCGTCGCGGTGGTTGGCACGTTCGGTGGTCTCTTGGTGGCCGGAAGCGCCGTAACGATGCTCATCGAGTCGAACGTGGATCGACAAGGGCTGATTAAGGCGATTACCGAAACGACAACCACCAGAAGCCACGCTGGAGATCCAGCGGGAATCCTTTGGATTTCACTCCTGGTCGTCGTCCCAATCGTCGGCTACTATGTCGCCCGCTACTTGACAAACGGATACCATCGAGCAGCTCAGGCGCGGCTCGTTGCATTGCAAGATGATGCTAGAGCAGAAGTTCGAGGAAAAGAGCAGTATGTCGCGCTTGCCAAACTTTGTGGAGAACTAAGACCACTTGAAGCAGACATTACACAGCTCGAAAAGAAACGTGACAAATATGAGGAAGGGATATCATACGAACTCACCGATAAGGACGCATGGCAACTCGACTCATTGGACAACGATGGAATTGAATATAGCGAAAAGACGTGGGAGCGCGTCGATCCAGACGAAAAGTCTCAAAAGAGAAAAGGTACGTCGAAAGGGTCAAGCACTCCAGAATTCTCAGTCTGGCAGCGGCTTCGTAATGCGATGGGGGTTTAGCACTCTTCTCACAAACTGGCCGCAATAATGGGCTCCTTCACGAATCGGGAAGGAGCCTTTGTAGTGATCGGACTATTAGCGATAGGTTGGCCAGGGGGCCAGGGTGAAGTGCACGGGTTGCCATTTGTCCGTCAGTTGCTTGGGCGTATGTCCCTCAAGCGTATATTTAATCAAGAAGGTAACGTCAACCCTCTGGGTAACGTTTTTCTGGCCGTATGCGGAATCCGTTCCGAGCGG